>JBCBZT010000020.1:0-128257 GCA_039815185.1 Cyanobacteria bacterium P01_A01_bin.123
CGAGCTGCTCAACCTATCCCCCTTGCTGGGCAACCAAGCGACCGAAGCCCAAATCAAACAGCAAATGCCCACTGCTCCACTGATTCACTTAGCAACCCATGGTTTACTCAGCTACCGCGACTCCCCCTTTGAGGTTCCGGGGGCGGTGGCCCTTACCCCAGGCAATGGGGAAGATGGATTGCTGACGGCGGGTGAAATCCTCGATATGGATTTGCAAGCCCAGCTTGCCATCCTCAGCGCTTGCGACACGGGACGGGGACAGATCACGGGAGATGGCGTCGTGGGGCTATCGCGTTCATTGATTACGGCTGGCGTGCCCAGTGTCGTCGTGTCCCTTTGGGCGGTGCCCGATGCTCCCACGGCTGAACTGATGACGGAATTTTATCAACAGCTCAACCAGGGCCAAACCAAGGCCCAAGCCCTGCGACAAGCGATGTTAACCACGATGGAAAGCCACTCAGACCCCAGAGCCTGGGCAGCATTTACGCTGACTGGGGCAGCGGATTAACGTGCAGGAACCGGGTTTCTTGAAGAAACCCGGTTCCTAGGTGAAGAATTTTCAGCGGGGTTAACCCAAGCGATAGCCAAAGCCCCGGACAGTTTTGAGGTACTCCGGATTACTGGGGTCAGACTCTACCTTTTCTCGAATCCAGCGAATGTGCACATCCACGGTTTTGTTATCACCCATGAAATCATGCCCCCAAACCTGATCAATGATTTGATCACGCGACCAAACCCGACGGGGCTGACTCATAAATAATTCCAAGATGCGAAACTCTTTAGGCGATAAGCTAACCTCTTCACCTTTCAAGAAAACTCGGCATTCTCTGGGGTGCAGGGCGATTTCTTTGAAGCGTAAGACGGGATCTTCTAATAGATTCGCAGTTCTTTGGCAGCGGCGTAGCAAGGCGCGGCAGCGGGCTACCAACTCACGCATGCCAAAGGGTTTAGCTAAATAGTCGTCTGCCCCAACTTCAAGCCCAACAATTCGATCGGTCTCAGTGCCTTTAGCACTCAAAATCAAAATGGGGACGTCAATGCCTTGATGGCGCACCAAACGGCATAAGTCTAAGCCGTTCATGCCCGGTAACATCAAATCTAAAATCACCAAGTTAACGTCGGGTGGCGGGCTTTGCAGTTTATGGGTTGTCCCCCCCAACAGGTCTAAGGCCGTGAGTCCATCTTCAGCCACTAAGATTTCAAAACCTTCTTCGGCTAGCGTCAGGGCCAGGGTTTCGCGGATGAGCTCTTCGTCCTCCACGATTAAGACCCGCCCTAACCCGACCCTCAAATTGGGCTGAACTTGAGTTAGCTCCAGGGATGCCATACAACACACTTTTAGGTGATTACAGCTTTATATTACCAGTCAAGACCACCAGGCTGTAGCCTAACCAGACTGGGAAATCTTTAAATATCAGTAAAAACCGCATCAAGCCTTGCAGATATCCTAAAAAGTATCTTTTAGAACTCTGATGGCCAGGGAAATTTATCCGGATTTGGCAACAACGAAATTAACTAATTTGCCGGGAACGATAATTACCTTTTTGATCTCTGCCTCACCGAGATAGCGCTTGGCAATGTCAGACTGACGGGCGTAGGTTTCTAGCGCGGTCTTATCAGCGGTTGCGGGCACCTGAATCGTGCCCCGAGTTTTGCCCATCACCTGAATTACCAGGGTGATTTCATCGGCAACTAGGGCTGATTCATCCACTTGGGGCCAGCTTTGATAATGAACAGAGTCGTCGTTGCCCAATTGATGCCAAAGTTCTTCGGTGATGTGGGGGGCAAATGGGGCCAGCAGCAATACCAAAGTTTGAATGCCCTCAACATAAACTGGAGAGTCTGCGCATTTGGCATCGTTAATGGCGTTACTCAGCTTCATGAGTTCTGACACGGCGGTGTTGAACTGGTAGTCACCTTCGATATCTTCGCTGGTTTCTTTGATAGCTGTGTGGATGGCTCGGCGCAAGTCCTTTTCGGGTTTTGACAGGCCATCCGCAGGGGGAACAGCGGCTTTTGCAGTGTTGCCTTTAGCCGCAAAATCGGTGACCTGTCGCCAAACGCGATTGAGGAAGCGAAACTGACCTTCCACATCGGCATCGTCCCACTCCAGATCTTTCTCTGGGGGCGCTTTGAACAAGATGAACATGCGGGCGGTATCTGCGCCATATTTGGCCAGCACATCGCTGGGAGCCACACCATTGCCTTTAGATTTGGACATGGTGGCATAGAGCTTTTCTAACGGTTCCCCAGTTTGCGGATCGCGGGGATCGTCAGGATTTTCAATCAAATTAGATGGCACCCACTTGTCCTTGCCGCCTTTATTCGGGTTCATATAGGTCAACCCTTGCACCATCCCTTGGGTTAGCAAACGATTAAAGGGTTCGTCAAAATTGAGCAGGCCGCGATCGCGCAATACCTTAGTAAAAAATCGAGAATAGAGCAGGTGCAAGATGGCATGCTCGATGCCGCCGACGTACTGATCAACGGGCAACCAGTCATTCACCTGCTCCGTATCAAAAATTTTGTCGTCGTTGCGGGCATCGGCATAGCGCAAGAAATACCAGGAGGAATCAATAAACGTATCCATCGTGTCGGTTTCTCGCTTGGCCGGTTCGCCACAGGTGGGGCAGGGCACATTCACCCAATCTGCCAACTGTGATAGCGGCGATGCCCCACGTCCACTAAATTCCACATCTTCGGGGAGTGTAACGGGCAGCTGGTCGTCGGGCACGGGCACAATGCCACAACTGGGACAGTGTACGACTGGGATCGGCACGCCCCAATAACGCTGGCGCGAAATCAACCAGTCTCGCAGGCGATAGTTAGCCTCGCCTTTGCCAACGTTGTTGTCTTCCAACCACGCGATCGCGGCGGCAACGCTTTGCTCTGGGGCTTTACCCGCCGGGATGCCATCCAATGGCCCAGAGTGAACCATCACCCCATCGCCCGGCCAAGCCTCAGCCATTGTGTCTCCTTCAAGAGATTGGCCCTCAGGCTGCACCACGACTTTGACCGGGATATCAAACTTCCGGGCAAACTCAAAGTCACGCTGGTCATGGGCGGGCACCGCCATGATTGCCCCAGTCCCATAACCCATCAACACGTAGTCAGCAATCCAAATGGGAATCTTCTCACCATTAACTGGATTCACCGCGTAGCTACCCGTCCAGACGCCACTTTTTTCTTTGCTTTCGTCGGTGCGATCGATATCGCTTTTAGTGGCGGCTTCCTTTTGATAATCTTCGATAGCAGCAACCCGATCAGGGGCCGTGAGTTTTTCGACCAAGGGATGCTCTGGGGACAGCACCATGAATGTCGCCCCCCAGAGGGTGTCGGGACGGGTGGTGAAAACGGGCAAGTCAGCGCCAATTTCAGTTTTGAACACCACCCGAGCGCCTGTGGATTTGCCAATCCAGTTGGCCTGCATCAGTTTTACCCGTACTGGCCAGCCCGGAAGTTTATCCAGATCTTGCAGCAGTTCTTCAGCGTAGTCGGTGATTTTGAGAAACCACTGGCGTAGCAGCTTGCGTTCAACCTTTGCCCCCGATCGCCACGATCGCCCTTCATTGTCAACCTGCTCATTAGCCAGCACGGTTTGATCGACGGGATCCCAGTTGACCGCTGCCTCTTTTTGATAAGCCAGCCCAGCCGCCATGAACTGAATAAAGCTCCACTGAGTCCACTTGTAATAGTCTGGGGCGCAGGTGGCGACTTCTCGATCCCAGTCGTAGGACAAGCCCAACCGCTGGAGTTGCGCCTTCATTTGGCTGATGTTTTGCTCAGTCCATTTGGCCGGGTGAACGCCACGATCGATGGCAGCGTTTTCGGCAGGTAGCCCAAAGGCATCCCACCCCATTGGATGCAGCACCCGGTAACCCTGCATGCGACGGACTCGGGCAATTACATCGGTAATGGTGTAGTTGCGAACGTGGCCCATGTGCAGGTTCCCCGAGGGGTACGGGAACATGGACAGGGCATAAAACTTGGGTTTATCCGGGGCATCCGCCGCATTGGGGGTGCGGTCTAGTCCCTGTTCGACCCATTGCTGCTGCCATTTTTCTTCAATCGGGGTGGGATTGTATGGGGACGACACGTCCGAATCTCCTCGCGCTACACGTGCTGACTGTACTCCATGATAGTCACAACCGGAAAATCGATTTCAACAGGTTTTTGGGGCGATAGAATGAAGGCCGCAATTGAGAATCACCCCATGGAAGTTATCCCCGCTATCGATTTGCTTGAAGGTCGTTGTGTGCGCCTTTATCAAGGCGATTATGACCAGTCCCAGGTATATAACGACGACCCGGTGGCGGTAGCCCAGCAGTGGGTTGAGCAAGGGGCGACTCGACTGCACTTGGTGGATCTCGATGGTGCTAAGGCGGGTAAGCCAGAAAATTGGCGGGTGATCGGCGCGATCGCTCAAGCAGTGTCTATCCCCATTGAAGTCGGCGGCGGTCTGCGCGATTACCAACGGGTTGCAGAACTGTTTGGCCTCGGGGTGCAGTACGCCATCCTGGGCACCGCAGCGGTGGAGAATCCTGATTTGGTGGGCCAACTCAGCGGTGAATTTCCGGGACAAATCATTGTGGGGATTGACGCCCGCGATGGCAAAGTGGCGACTCGTGGCTGGTTAGAAACCTCAGAAGTCGAAGCGGTGGAGCTGGCCCAACGGATGGCTGACTTGGGCGCAGCGGCCATCATTTACACCGATATCAAACGCGACGGCACATTGAAAGGCCCCAATAAACCTGCCCTACGAGAGTTGGCAGAGGCGGTGTCGATTCCGGTAATTGCGTCTGGCGGTGTTAGTTCTTTGACGGATGTGCTGAGTTTGCTGAGCTTAGAACCCGTAGGCGTGACGGGCATGATTGTGGGCAAAGCCCTCTACACCGGAGATTTATCTCTGAAAGAAGCAGTGAGGGCGGTGGGTAGTGGCCGTTGGCAGGATGTGCCGCCGGATTTGGGGCAATCTTTCTTGGCTTGATGGAGAAAGGCTATGGTTCAGGCTGCTAAACCAAAAACATACACGCTAGAAGAGTACTTGGAGCTGGAGGTCAACTTGCCAGAACGTCATGAGTATGTGGATGGAGAAATCAGACTGATGACGGGCGGTACACCTACACACAATAAAATTGTGGGAGCGCTAAATGCGCTGCTTTGGTTTGGTTTGCGGGGTAAGGCTTACGATGTTTTTGTAACCGGTCAGCGGTTATGGATCCCGGCATGCGAGTTGTATACGTATCCAGACATTATGGTGGTAGAAAAGCCACTGGTGTTGCAAACGGGGCGGACGGACACGGTCACAAATCCTTGTTTTATAGCTGAGGTCTTGTCGAAATCTACAAAAGATTATGATCGGGGCGACAAGTTTTTGAACTATCGAACGATTCCTACATTTCGGGAGTATTTATTGCTAGACCAGTATGCAGTGCATGTGGAGCATTATGTGAAGACTGCCCCGAATCAGTGGTTGATGTCTGAATATGATTCGTTGGATGCAGCGCTTTCGTTTGAGACGTTTGACTGTCAGGTTAACGTGGCTGACCTTTATGAAGGGATTGACTTTGACTCACCTAACTGAGCTACTACTTCAGCAGCTCCTCATACTCGTTGTGAGAACCAATCCAGACTTCATCTAAATCCCTGACTTTCCCAGCTTTAATATCTGCTTCTGCTTTTGCAATTAGATGATCCAGCCTGCCATTAGTAACATCCTGAGCAATCTGTCTGTCCCACTCATCCTCCATCAAGATTTGCTTATCTTGAGATGTTTCGGTTGATCCCATCATTTGCTGTTGCAATTGATTCACAATATGTCCCATCACGGCCCACTGCTCGGCTGGGGTGAGGCGATCAATATCTTGTAGCACCTGTCGTAAATGTGGACTCATACTGCCTTCTTTACAAATATCCAAGCGTTTACCTACCTAATTAAGCGTAACGTTTTCTAAGGTGGCGCGATCGCAGCCCTTTAACACCCCGCCACACCGAGCAATTGTCCTGTTGTATTACTTTAATACGGTATCCAAACGTCCCTATCCGTGGCCTAACCCACCCGGAATTTGCCAGTATTGATCTGAAAGGTTAGTGGCCTTGTCAGCAGTTGCCCCACGCGATCCATTTTCGTTTGCCTAGTAGTGTTTATGAAACCGACAGAACTTCGTATCTTTGCCTTTGCCTTGTTGGTTGTGCTGGGGGCCAGTGAAGCCCTACTCGCCCACAACGTGCTCTACACGGAGGGTGAGATTGTGCAGGGGCTCTACTGGATTATGGTGTCCCTCAATGTCCCGCTAATCCTGATTGCGATGTGGAAGCCTAAGTGGGGGTTGTGGGGAGGCATGATTTTGGCAGCGCTATTGCTGCCCTGGCAAACGGCTGAAAACCGTAAGTGGGCGCAAATTCATGAAGAGGTTATCGAGATTATTCGGTTTGTAGAGACAAAGCAGGACACTTCTGGAGAGTATCCCGATAGCCTAGCGGGTTATGACTTTCAACAACCATGGGTGGCAAAACATATTGCCTATACGGTTGAAGAGGAGGGTTATTATCTCAGTTATTTTATGGATGATGACAGCATCAGCTACTGGTATGAGTCTACAGATGGGTTTGGTTATTATCCTGACTAAGTGGTAATTGGGTCATGGCCTCACTGTGGGTTACAAGAAGCTATGAAATAAGCGATTACGCTACACTTTTAACCTTATGTTATGCAACCGCTCCGAAGATTTCGTTGATGAAAGAGACCCATACCATGACATCTCCTTTCTCAACCCCATTGATCTGACCTTTATAGATCATATTCACCACCTCATAGCTTTGGAGGGTTAGATAAGCTTTCATGAGTTTTTAACGCCTTGATAGTCGGCAGATAAGCCGCATTCTTATCGACGGTGATTACTCTTGGGTTGATGGTGTGAGTCGCGTTGAGAACTTGCCGAAAGAAGCGTTGAGCGGCTTCAGCGTCACGCGTCTTACTGAGCATGAGGTTCAGGGCATTGCCCGCCGAATCGACAGCTCGATCAAGGTACCTGTCCCGCTTTTTGACTTTGATGTAGGTCTCACATACCTGCCACGAATCATTGGTATGCCTCAGATCCCGACGGCAACGCTTGTCCAGCACTGGACTATAAGTCTGCACCCAACCATAGACCGTCGTGTGGTCAACCTCAACATCACGCTCGACCATCATCTCTTCTCAATCTGGGTAACTCAAGCCATATCATAGATACAACCGCACAGTCAGCAGGATAATCTCGGATTGAAAGTGACGCCACTTAAACAAGTTTGAGGAAGACATTTGGGAGCAGGTGCAATCCGACGAATTCTTGGCCTTCACATCAAACGATCTACTCCGTGTTTTTGCAACACAACCGTTAGAAGCAGCCCCTCAGTTTATCTCCTAATCATGTTTGCAACAGCCTATCTTGACGACAGGGAAGTGTCATGACAAACTTCGTTCCTTGCCCAGGCGTAGAATGACAAGTCAGAGCACCGCCGTGTTTTTCCACTACCACTTGATAGCTGATAGAGAGCCCCATCCCTGTCCCTTTGCCCACAGCCTTGGTGGTGAAGAAGGGATCGAAAATCCGGTTGCGGACAACCTCTGGCATACCAGAGCCATTGTCTGCGATAGAAATCACGACACTTTGGTCGCTCTCTAAGTGGGTAGTGATTGTAATTTCAGGGTGTTCAACGGTTTGACATTGTAGCGCTTCCTCTAGGGCATCAATGGCATTACTGATGATATTCATAAATACCTGATTGAGCTGCCCAGGGAGGCATTCCACTTTAGGCAAGTTGCCATACTTCCGGTTGACAGCAATTTTGACGCGATCACTGTGTTTCTTGAGCCGATTTTGTAAAATCATTAAGGTACTATCGATGCCTTCATGAAGATCCGCTTCCTTTAGATCCACTTCATCCAAGCGAGAGAAATTGCGCAGAGAAGACACAATGGCATGGATGCGTTCAGCCCCTACTTTCATGGAACTCAATAGTTTAGGCAAATCTTCAGTTAGAAAATCGATTTCTAAATCTTCAATAACCTCCTCCAATTCCTCCCCTGGTTCTGGGAATGTCTTCTGGTAGAGCTTAATGACCTCAAGTAAGTCGTCGGTATATCCTTTGGCGTGACTAAGATTCCCATAAATAAAATTAACGGGATTGTTAATTTCGTGAGCAACACCAGCCACCAATTGTCCTAAGCTAGACATTTTCTCGGCCTGAACCATCTGTGCCTGGGTCTTTGTTAGATCATCTAGAGTTTGAGATAACTCCACTGTCCGTTCTTCTAATGCTCCATTACTTTGTTCCAAGGCAGTAAAAGAATTTTGCAACTGTTTAGCCATGCTTTGAAAGGATTGTCCTAGAGCATGAAGTTCTGAAATTGCGCTATTCTCAATTACTTGACCAAACTGATTTTGAGCAATCGCTTCAGATGCATACCCAAGTTTACGAATTGGTTTTGCAACTCTTTGGGCAATTAAAGCACCCAGAACTAGAGCAACTAATAGTGCGCCAAAACATAGCCCGATTGTCAAACGTGTGTTGGCATTAATTTGTGCCATAAAGGTAGATTCAGGCACAATGGTCACAATTAGCCAATCAATACCTTGACCATCTTGGAAAGGAGAAACTTGTAGCAAGTAGTTCTCTTGTTCAAAATTAAATTCTAACTTTTCTGCTTGATTAACTCCTACAAGATCGCCCACTCTTCCTTGGATAGCTTGATAGCTAGCCTGAATCAAAGGACTAGCGCTATCCGAGATATGGAGACGCTGCTTTTCTTCCTCACTATTAACAGAATATAAAAGTTCCTCTCCAGTAGAATTCGCAACCAACAATCCCGAGCGTTCTACAATTAAAGTTATTCCTGTCTCAGAAATATCTAGACTTTCCAAAAAGTCACCAATGTGATCTAACACCAACCCTGAAGCAAGAACACCTTGCAGGTCTCCATTGTCTGCATAAAAGGGGGTGACTCCCATGATGCCAATTTCAAATTCTTCTGCTGTCCACAAAAAAATTGGACTCCAGGTAATTTGTTCAGACTCTTTAGCAGCGATATACCAGGGATAATTTTGAGGGACAATCTCAGATCTTTGCCACAGTAATTGAGCTCTATCGCCCTTCTCATCAAGGCCATAAAAATAGAAGTTATCTGAAATACCTTCAATCAGAGCTAAAACAAATTTCTCTTCTCCAACACGCCCAATAGAGACCATATCTTCTACTTCAGTTGCAACTCCAGTTGAAGAAAGTGATGGAAAAGCTTGTAGTTGATACCATAAATAACGTTGTAAATTGATCTTGTCCTCTAGAGTGACTTTGCCTGACTGGAGAGCATTCTGATTGATCTGATTAGCGATATGAGGTTTTTCAAAATAAGTTTCAAGATGCAACTGGATGCGAGAGCTAATTTCTTGAGACAAGTCATCAGCCAACTGCTTTACCGCTTTTTGACCATTCCTTAAAGAAAACCAACCTGTCAATCCAACCGCAACAGAAACCTGAAATGAAAACGCAATAATTAAAACGAATTGAAGAGGAATTCTCATTGATTTTAGCTTCATTTCTTGTTACAGTTTCCTTGCAGTTTTGACATCCCAAAACTTTTGTTTCTAATACCAAGCCTATGACGAACTAACTCCATCTTGTGATATTCCCAAGAGTTGGCTGATACAGAATCATAGAACTTCGCTCTATAATTCTGTATATTCACGGTTTTTAATTAGTCATATTTAACAACTCAATATATTGGTTACTTGACAAACACTAGCTTTACCAAATAATTGCCCAGATTGATTATTCCCTAATTGGAGCAATTGTGCACACAGGTATTAGAAGATTTGAACTTGGAATTGATCTAGTGCTTCTGTAGGCTCAAAAGTAGTAGGGCTGAAATTTAGCCAATTTAGTTTAGAGGCTCAAGAAGCTGATGATCCTTGATACAAAGATCTGAAGAGAGTCTCAAAGATCACCGCAGTTTTCTGTTTATTAAATCTGCCCGCTAGGCCTTCATCAACAAAAGGTGACCTTAAGCTCTGAGCTGCTTTGCAATGATAGCTTGGGTCTCAGTGTGAGAACTGAGTACCCAAGCTTGACGAGAGTCACTGCGTAGGGCAGGGATTAACTCATGTCAATGGTCAGGAGTCGTTAACTTTAAGCTAGACATAAGGCTGTATAGTTTTCTATTGGACTTTTGCTCTAACCTCCAGTTAAGCCATTTGGCTTAAACTGAATAGCTGTACAAAACTGGTCTGCTATGGCCGTAGTCACAAAGCTTTGTGACTACGGCGAGCCAGATTGCTTGTGTGCTAAGCATCCCAGCGATACTAGGGGCATTAAGCAATCTGGCCAACACTACAAAACAATCAACCTTCGCTCTCGCGCATCTTCTGGTGGCCTAACCCTATGACTGCTCAACTCCGTTTCTTAATGTGTGCCCCCCATCACTACGACGTAGACTACGTCATTAACCCCTGGATGGAAGGCAACATCCATAAATCCTCTAAGGATAATGCGGCAGAACAATGGCAACAGCTCTACCAAATCGTTGCCGAACACGCTGCCGTAGACTTGGTCAAACCCCAACCCGGATGGCCCGATATGGTATTTACCGCCAACGCCGGGTTGGTTTTGGGTAAAACCGTGGTGCTGAGCCGCTTCTTTCATAAGGAGCGCCAGGGTGAAGAACCCCACTTCAAAGCTTGGTTCGAAGAACAAGGGTTTACAGTCCACGAGCTGCCCCAAGATTTACCCTTTGAAGGGGCAGGCGATGCCCTATTAGATCGCGAAGGACGCTGGCTGTGGGCTGGGTACGGGTTTCGCACGGAGCTAGACGCCCATCCCGAGGTGTCGAAATGGCTCGATATCGAAGTCCTGTCCCTACGTTTGATGGACGAGCGGTTTTATCACCTCGATACCTGCTTTTGTCCCCTGACCGACGGATACTTGCTTTACTATCCCCCCGCCTTTGACGCTTATTCCAATCGGTTGATTGAAATGCGGGTCGCCCCTGAAAAGCTCATTGCTATTGATGAAGCCGATGCGGTGACCTTTGCCTGTAACGCGGTCAATATCGATCGCGTGGTGATTTTGAACCAGGCTAGCGCCGCGTTGCGAAAACGGCTAGAGCAGCTCAACTTCCAGGTGATTGAAACGCCATTGACCGAATTTCTCAAGGCTGGGGGCGCTTCTAAATGTTTGACATTGCGCGTGACTGAACCTGTCCAGGTGGCAGTCCACGCTGAAGCGTCGGTGGAAAGCCGCACGGTCAATTTGGAAGGGCATTTGCTCGATTCGGGTTTGATTAACAGTGCTTTGGATTTAATCGTCGAAGGGGGTGGCAGCTTCCAAGTACTGTCATTTGACCTGGGCAAACAACGCCAGAGCACCTCAACTGCCAACATTAAGGTGAGTGCCCCCAGCCACGACGTGATGGAAAAAATCATGTCTCAACTGATTGAGGTAGGGGCACTGGCAATTCCCCAAGAAGTGTGCGACGCCCAGCTGCAGCGGGTAGAAAAAGCGGGCGTTGCCCCAGGAGATTTTTACTGCACGACGATTTATCCCACAGAAGTGCGGGTAAATTGCCAGTGGATCCGGGTGCAAAACCAGCGGATGGATGGCGTGATTGTGGTTGATCCGGGTACTAATGGCACCGCGACTGCCCAGTGCAAGCTGCTGCGCGATTTGCAGGTCAACGATCAGGTCGTGGTGGATGTGGAAGGCATCCGCACCGTGCGTAAACCCGAAAGTCGTGAAGGCCGCAGCCAAGAATTTAGCTTTATGGGAGCTGGGGTTTCTAGCGAACGTCGAGTCGAACTAGTGGTCGAGCAAATTGGCTGGGAACTACGTAAGCTGCGCGATCAGGGGGGCAAAGTGGTCGTCGTGGCTGGCCCCGTGGTGATTCATACCGGGGGCAGCGAGCACCTGACCCATTTGATTCGGGAAGGCTACATTCAAGGCTTGTTGGGCGGCAACGCGATCGCGGTGCATGATATCGAACAGGCGCTGCTAGGAACCTCCCTCGGCGTAGACATGAAACAAGGCGTCTCCGTACGCGGGGGCCACCGCCATCACCTAAAGGCGATCAACACCATTCGCGGTTGCGGCAGTATTCAAGCGGCGGTCGAGCAAGGGGTGCTGACCCAAGGCATTTTCTATGAATGCGTCAAGCACGGTGTGCCGTTTTCCCTAGCGGGCTCCATCCGGGACGATGGCCCCTTACCCGATACCCTGATGGATTTGGTCGAGGCTCAGGCTGACTATGCTCGACTGGTGAAAGGGGCAGACATGATTTTGATGCTCTCTACCATGCTGCATTCCATCGGGGTGGGCAATATGACCCCCGCAGGCGTCAAGATGGTGTGCGTCGATATTAACCCGGCGGTGGTCACAAAGCTGAGCGATCGCGGATCGGTTGAATCCACCGGGGTGGTGACCGATGTGGGCTTATTTTTAAGCCTGCTGGTCAAACAGCTAGAACGGTTGAATACCCCCTACGCGATCGCCTAGTTTGGGCTTCTTGATCAGGATGCTTGCATGGAATTCTCTGGGTCGAATACTAAGTAGCTGACTGTGACCAAGGTTTAAATTATTCCGATTCCTGCAACTTCATAGCCCTGAAAACTCTAGAATCTGGAGCATTGTCGTGATCCAAGGCGGTGTTCCATGTCCGGTTCTGTGAGCCAACGCAACGGCGTTTTCGACGAAGCTGTATTTACTCGTCCAGGTGCAGATGAGTCTCTGCGCTGTTCTATCTTGGTCGTGGGCGGATCAACGGCAGCCTATAGTGCCGCCTTAACCGCGCTCAAACTCAATTTAGACGTGTGCTTGGTTCAACCCCAAAAGGTGGTCGGGGGCCAGTACACTGCCCAAGCTTTACCTGCCTCCGACGACAGCGCTTTGCTCAAGCGCCGCCGCCCTTTGGCCCCCGAAGATGGAGAAAAGTTTGCCATTTCTCGGGCACAAAAGACCTTTCGCGATCGCCAACGACAGCTTCAACCCATAGCTGGACGGACAATTGCTAATCCGGGGGGCGGTTGGGTCAGCACCTTTGCCGTCACCCCTGTGGTGGCCGCAAAGGCTCTCAACGAGGCCCTAGAGCCCTATTTGGCAAACGGTAAGCTGACGTTGATTGCCGATACAGCACCAATTGAAGTGCTGTTTGAGGATGCGCCAGAACCGCGTCGACAAGTGAGTGGGGTGGTATTTCAAGACAACTCACGACAGGTGAACTTTACGGTAACCGCCCAGGTGACGATTGAAGCGACGGATTTGGGCGATCTGCTAGAAGTGGGTGAAATTCCATCACGGGTCGGTCAAGAAGCGCGATCGGATACGGGCGAGGCGCTGCTGCCTGAAGACGCACGCCCCCAGTGTCAGCAGTCGATTACCTTTGATGCCGTGGTGGAATACACGCCCCTGGGCAAGGGCGTTGATATTGGCGCACCGCCAGGGTATAACCAGACTCCCTGGTTACAAACCCAAGAATTTACGGCAGACTTTTGGACTCGCAGCATTAACAGTCCCTGGCGCAAGTGGAACTTCTTTAGCGCCTTTGGGATTTTTCGCTATCGTCGTTTGCAGCGACAAAAACTGGCGGAAAAGACGGTGACGCCAGGGGATGTGGCCGTGATCAACTGGGGAACATCTCAAACGCCCGATCGACCCTTTTGCTGTGGCAATGACTATCGTCCGGGTCGGTTGGTGGGCGTCAGTCGAGAAGAACGACAACAGCATATTGATCGCGCCCGCGATCGCACCCAAGCCTATCTCCACTTTTTGCAAACTCAGGATAGTAACCAACTCAAACCCCGGGGGGATCTGACCTGGACCCAAGACGGCATTGCCCTCGAACCTTATATTCGTGAAGCCCGACGGGGCATCGCCCTAAGCACAATTCGCCACGAAGACGTGGCCGAGAGCTTTTTTCCTAACCAAGCCAGGGCGCGCACATTCCACGACACGGTAGGCATCGGCCAATATCACTATCTCGATCTCCACGGCAACGCCGAAGCGGGACATATCACCCCGAAAGGCAAAGACGTGATTGCCCTGCCCTTTACGATTCCCCTAGGCGCACTGGTACCGCTGAAAACAGACGGATTAATTCTCTCGGCCAAAAGTTTAGGGACAACCCACATTACCAATGCGGCCTATCGAATGCATCCAGCAGAGTGGGCCATTGGTGAAGCCAGCGGCATGTTGGCTGCGCTCACCATCTGGCATGATTTACCCCCGCGCGAGTTAGCCACCGAAGTAGCCCACATCCGCAAACTCCAGGGCTATCTCACCCGCAACGGTATCCCCATCTTTTGGTTTGACGATGTTGCCCACGATGATCCTGACTTCGAACCGATTCAGGTAATGGCGGCAGCTGGCATCATTCGCAGCGAAAATAACGCGAATCTACACTTCCGTCCCCAAGCACCTGTTAATCGAGCGGTGGTGTGTACGGCACTGGTTCACTTGTTGAACTTAGACCCCAAAGTGCCTGCTGTACCGACCTTTCGAGACGTCCGTCCAGGCGCTCACTGGGCCTATGCGACCATCGAAACCCTGCATAGCTATGGCATGGTGGCGGGGATGACCAACGGTAACTTTGCCCCCAATGCCTCAATGACTCGACAGCATCTCTCATTTTTATTGAAAAAAGCGGTTCCAGAAGCGGTTGACGATGCCTTTGCAAATACACCAGCAAATCGGCAACTACTTAAACGACGGGAATTGTCGCGGGTGTTATATGTAGTTTTGAAGCGACGTTTAAGAATTTAAAGATAGTTCTGAATACTATTAATGTAAGCAATGATGCCTATCCCAGAGTAATCTGATGAGCCAACCTCCATCATTTAGCAACAAATTCACCGACGTTCTAATCAAGCTTTTGTTTGCAGGTAGTGGTGGGTATGCACTTTATTCCTTGTACACAGATGATATGCCAAAGGCTGCTATTTCAGCCTTAGTATCTGCTGGGGCAGCCCTAATGACAAGCTTTGGGCAAGGTCTGATGGGGCAACTGACCGACAGTATGAAGTCGCGGGGTGAGCAAACTGGAAAGCTCGTCGATGAAGCGTTGAATACAACGGCTGATATTGCCTGGGCAAAACTGTCTGGATTTCACAAGCAGTATCTGGAAGCCTTGAAAGCTCAGTGCTATGCAGTTGAGATTGAAGGCTTTCAAGATTTGCCTGCATTGGCTTTAGAAGAAGTTTTTGTCCCGTTGCGGATCGAGTCCGATCAGAATCGATTTGGGCGTACCACAGGCCCGCAGGAAATTTGGGACTTTCTACCTCAAAGAGATCAAACACCCGAACAGTTTCCCCATCGACGGATGGTGATCCTAGCAGCTCCGGGATATGGGAAAACAACGCTGATGCGACATTTGACGCTGATGTTTGTCAGTCATCCGCCAGCAAATAAGCCTCAATTCATACCAATTCTGCTGCAGTTTCGGGAGATTTATACCTTGATGAGCATTGCGGACGCAATAGAGTCCTCGGATTCCTTAGATTTGCCAGAGCTGGTCACTCGTCATCTAAGCCTTCAACCTGAATTTAAGAATCTGCAGCCCTCTAAAAACTGGTTCACCGAACAGCTCAAGCAAGGGAACTGTCTGGTAATGCTAGACGGACTTGATGAAGTACCGAAAAGTCAACGTCGATCCGTCCGACAGTGGGTTGACTGGCAGATGAGATTCTATGAAAGGACCCAATTCATACTCACCTCACGTCCTCATGGCTTTGAGTTACAGCCAGATGATCCTAGCTATCCAATCAAGGTCAATTTAAAGCTAAAGGTACTGGACTTTAACCCTTATCAAAAGAAGGATTTTGTAGAGAAGTGGTATCGTACTGTATTCTGGCGCATGAAATGGAAACCTCTGTTAGAGCGTAGTCAGCAAACTATGGAGGGAACACCTCTAATAGAAGAACAAGCAAAGTTCAGAAGTGAGCAAGAGGCTAAGGAAGCCGTAGGGGATTTGGTTCGGCAAATCGTCAGTAGTCCAGCACTGAATGATTTAGCGCGAAACCCACTGTTGGTAACAATGATCGCCTCAACCCATCGATCACAGGCTGTGTTGCCTAAACGGCGAGTAGAGCTTTACGATAAAATCTTTGATTTACTGTTGGGGACTCGTCCCTATGTCAAGAAGACTGCCTTAACACTAACATCAACAGAAAACAAAGCAATTTTGCAGGTTTTGGCATGGCACTTAGTAAATGCCGAAATTACTCGGTTTAGTCCCCAGCAAGGAAAGAATTGGATTGCCGAAAGTTTTCAGCGGTGTGTAAAAGATCAGCCCTTCACCACAAATCAATTTTGGGGTGAAATGGCCGACATTGCCGGACTAATAGTGGAAAAGAGACTGGGTTACTTGGAATTTGCCCATCAGACCTTCCAAGAATATTTGGCAGCTCGACACTTACGAGAAATAGCTTTGGAAGGCGAAGCAAAACTCAGAGCTAATCTAACTAATGATCGCTGGCAAGAAGTCATCCGCTTCTATGCAGCATTGGGAGATGCCACAATAATCATAGATGCTCTTTTAGAACAACCTAGCGAGTATACTTTATCCCTCGCAAAAAAATGTATGGATGAAGGGCGAGGTGTTAAGTTCGAGACTCTTTCAAAACTTCAAAAAATTCTAGAAAGAGCCCCCTTTAAATCTGAGAGTTTAGCGTCTGAGATATCTCTAGAACTGTGGTTTCATCAGCTTAAGAAGACTGATGATAACGTGTCAATTAATGCAAGCTTAGTTACATGGAATGAGTATCAGCTATTTTTAAAGGCTCAACGAGACAATCTCTTTCATTCAACTGCTTCAGCCAATTCCAACCTGATTTACAAAGATGCAGATAACATTTTGAGAGGTCTTAGCTGGAAAGATGCAAGATGGTTTTGTGCTTGGTTGAGTACACAGGCAAATTTACAAAAAGACAACAAAGTTTTTAATTATCGGTTGCCAACCAGGCAAGAATTGGAGCAGTTACCCGCAGCACTTCGTAGTAAGAAGCCGTGGACAACTAATCCTAATGTTTCAGGGAATGCATTGCTAGTCGTTCGAGAGGAATTGCCCCAGCGTTATAAAGCGCTAGTAAACTATCTGGCAAATGGTCTATGGAAAGGAGCTGATTCTAACACTTCCCAAGTTATGGTAAAACTGGCTGGCGGTAGCCTAACACGTAAAGCGTTGCGAGAATTTCCTTGCAAGGATTTGCAGATAATTGACCAGCTCTGGGTGAAATTTAGTGGCGGTAGGTTTGGCTTTAGTGTGCAGAAACAAATTTATATAGAAACCGGAAATTCTCTAGATGTGGAATATCGTTTTGGAACATTCAAGAATTTTTGCGATTACAACGGTTGGAATTGGCTCGCACAGGGCAATTATTTAGACAGGCTAGATAGGCAAAAGCATGTAATCTTTAGTATGAATGCGCCCAAGGGGCACCTCCCGTATGATTATGTGGAGCACTACATTGATTTTGGGAAAGGATTGGGAGAAGGAAGGAGATACTGGGAAGAGATATATAGTAAGGATTTCTTCTCACGCACTCAGACTTGTGAGCTTTAGCAAATTTTTTTCTAAAAAATCAACTCGTTCATAAGTTTCGTTTCCAGATTATCCTCATACAGTTCGGGAGCATCCCGAATGTGTAAATAGGCAGATAATAGGGTGAATCTCGTCTGCTAAGGAGTCAACCCGATGGATCTCAAAAGGAAGCTCGCCTCAAAGCCTGTTTACAAGAAGTAGCTGAAATCCTTTATGACGAGAGTGCACCAGCTGCAATTCAACCTACATTCCGCAGGTTGACAATTAATTAGTCGTCCCAGAAAAACCCTCAGTATCAAGCTGGGACTGGGACAACTAAGTACAGAATCATATCAAACTCGATAGACAACCCTATTGAATCTTCAATGTCCCCCGATAGGCCTTGATCGCCCGGGTTTGATTGGGGCTATCTACAAAACTAGATAGTAGGGCTAAATCTAGCTGAGGCAAGATTTGGCTCCTTGGCAATGCCTCGTAACCCGTTGCAATATCAACCAAGCCATAGAGGCGTAGCCGTTGGTCTTCCCAAAACCAGACTTCCTTAACCCCTAAACCTTGGTAAACCTTGAGCTTATCAACACCACCACTAGTCAAGACAATTTCTAAAGCAATATCAGGAACTTCGTGAAGCTGGCCTAAGCAGTAACACTCATCAGGTTCTAAGCCACGGGCAGCCGCTTCTTTGCGGAAGGTGGCAGAGCCGTATCCATTGAGATCAAGGTCTGCTTCCTCAGCAAAGGCTTCAATCAGGCGGGCAATGATTTTTTTCAGGCGTTCATGTTCTGGAGAGGTGGTCATGAGTTCAAGGGTGCCCTCCAGATAGGTCATCCGCAATGCTGGAAACTGGTTGGTGAATAGCACCACTAAGGCGTCGTACTGTTGCCAGGTAACGCCTTCTAGTACCAGCCGCTGTTCATCAGCAGGCAGGTGATTAAGGATATCGATCGGGGATGCCGTCATAACTGTTGTCAACACCTCATGCCTTTCATCATTGTGCGCAGCGCCAGCCTCTAGCGCAAGTTTGGGGGCAACAGCAATGGAGGCATGTTAGTCATGGGAGATTTCTCTCTAAAAAAAGCGTGAGTTCAGTTAATGTGCAGTCGTACTCAACTCGGGTTGTTTAGATAAACGTCCATCTTCCATGTAGATAATCCGATCAGCGATGTCTAAAATGCGGTTATCGTGGGTCACCAACAAAATGGTGCACTGCTGCTGCTTTGCTAAGTCGTGCATAATATCGACGACATCTCGTCCCGATTTTTTATCAAGAGCAGCGGTAGGTTCATCAGCCAGCACAATTTTAGGGCGGCTAGCCAGTGCACGGGCGATCGCGACCCGCTGCTTTTGCCCGCCGGATAGATTTGCCGGGTAGTAATTAATTCGTTCTTCCAAACCGACCTTCGTCAGCATTTCGGCAGCCCGACGATGGCGCTCTGGCTTTGAGAAGTTGCCTTGCACTTCTAACCCCATTTGCACATTTTCAAGGGCTGTTAAGCTGCCGTGCAGATTGTGGGCCTGAAATATGTAGCCATTATGTCGCCGTGCCTGCACTAAGCCATCCTGGCTCGCTTGACAAAGCTCTTGTCCCAAGACTTTCAAGCTACCCGACTGAGTCGAACGCAAGCCACCCATCAGGGTCAACAGGGTCGTCTTTCCAGAACCAGAAGGCCCAGTCATGATCACAATTTCGCCAGCAAAAATCTCTAAGTTTATATCAAACAACACTTGTTTTTTGAGTTGTCCTGATCCAAAGAAATGATCAACTTGGTGAACGGCAATTACGGGTTCTTGAAGCATAGGTGATGGGAGTATGGAGAGCGAGGGATTGTCAATAGTAAATGATGGATTCAGCAGCCACAAACAATCCACTAATAACCCATCATTAATGACCAATAACGCATTAAGAAAAGATATCAGCCGGATCTGCAGCTTGCAGTCTACGGGTCGCGATCGCGCCGGAACCCCCACACATAATAAAGGTCAGGAAAAGGACAACAAATGCCCGACTAATCGGCATAGCTAAGGGCAATGCGGTAGCTGCTGCCGTGAGCTGGTAGGCACCCAAAGCAATTACCAGACCGGGCAAAAAGCCCAGCAAAGATAAAATTAGCGCTTCTTCGAAAATTACACCTAATAAATAAGAATTGCGATAGCCCATGGCCTTAAAGGTGGCATACTCTGCCAGATGGCTATTAACATCGGTTGAAAGCACCTGGTAGACGATCACCACGCCTACAATAAAGCCCATTGCTGTACCCAGACCAAAGACAAAACCGATGGGTGATTCAGACTGGATCTCATTCAGCTCGAAGGCAATGTAGCCCTCATGGGTCAGCACTTGCACATCATTGGGCAGTCGAGCTGCTAGGGCGGTTCTCACGTCTTCTAGATCAGCCTCTGGATCTAGATTAATCAGCCCCAGGCTGACGGCTCCAGCATCGCGTCTGCTAAAAAACCGTAAAAAGTTCTGATCACTTGTCACTAAGGCGCCATCATCGGCAAAGGATGCACCCACCTCAAACAGTCCGGCTACGGTCACTGTCCGTGTGCCAATTTCTGTCGTCGCGAATTCTCCTTGCTCAACTTTGGCAATCATGTCTTGATAATCGCCTCGCGATGCCTTGTCAAACAAAACCGTATCTGGCAAATGGATGGCGTCTAGCCGCTGGTTGACCTCCGGTAGTGTAAAAGCGGGTTGATCAGGGTTTTGACCAATCATCATCATTGAGGTTTCTTTGCGGGTTTGGGGGTTTCTCCATTCGGCTGAACCAACGTACAGCGCATCAGCCGAGACAACACCCGGTACATCTTGAGCTTGAAACAGTCGCCGCCGGGTAAACGTACGCAATTGCCCAAAATTCTTTGCTTGGGTGCTGATCAGCACGAGGTCTGCTTGCAAGGCTCGGGGATATTGAGTATTGCTTTTATAAAGCGCATCGGAAAACCCGAGCTGCATAAAAATTAGAATGTCAGCAAACGTGATGCCTGCGATCGCGGTCAACAACCGAACTGGATCATGTTTAAGCTGAAGCAGCCCAAGCGGTGTTCGATCTTGCAGTGTTTTGAGCGTTTTAAACAAACCCAACATGGCAGTGATTCCTAAACTCCTAATTAATCGGTATTAATCGATTTCAATCGTGGCGGTAATCTGCAAATTAGTAAGCCCTGCCGCTTTCTGACTAGATGCTTCATCCAACCGGATGTGAACCTCAATGACTTTGGCATCAATGTTGGCGGCCGGATCTTCATCGACGACCTGCTGTTGTCCAACCTGTAGACCAATTCGCTCGACAGTTCCCTGGAGCACGCCCGAAATCACAGGGGTTGTAATTTCAGCAGCTTGGCCAGGCTGCACTTCACTAATATCGTTTTGATACACTTCAGCAATTGCGATCATCTGCTGGGTCTGCCCGAGAGTCGCAACTCCCTCGTCAGCGATGGTTTCGCCGGGCTGGGTATGAATTTCGATAATTTGACCCGCGCTGGGCGATCGCACATAGGCCTGATCTAAATCAGCTTGGGCTTCAGCAACGGCTGCGATCGCAGATTGCACCTCCGCTTCAGCCGCCGCTACATCTACCGGACGCACTTCCTCAATTTGATCGAGTGTGGCACGGGCCTGGGCGATTTGCTCTCGACTGGTGGTCTGAATCCGATTCAACGCGGCCTCGGCTTCCTGGAGTTGCCGTTGAGCGGTGGTGTAAGTGAGTTGCTTGGCATCCCGCTCGGAGGCAGAAATTGCGCCTCGCTGATACAGCGATTCGTTGCGTTGATATTCAATCCGAGCATTTTGCACCTCTGCTTCTAGGCGAGCGACGGTGGCCTGCTGAGTACTCAAGTTGCCTACCTGATCAGCCTCTAGTCGAGCGATCTCAGCCCGTTGCGCCTGAATTTCACCGGACTGTGCCCCGGCCTCTACCTGTGCTAGCTGGGTTCGAGCGATCTGTACTTGTTCTTTAGCTTGCTGTAGAGAGGCCTGCAGGCGATCGCGGTTATCCAAAATGGCAATGGTTTGTCCGGCCTCAACGCGATCGCCCTCTTTGACCAAGAGTTGATCAATTCGACTTTCTTGGGTGGAAGTCGGTGCCGTCAGGTTGATGGTCTCCCCCTCTGGCTCCAGCCGTCCTAAGGCCGTCACGGTAGGGATGACAGGTGCAGTTGAGACCTCCGTTTGCGCATCCCTAACTTGGGCAGATTGCCAACCCCGCCAGATCGTAAAGCCAGCCACACCCAGAATCACCACACCCAACAACACCAGCCAACGAGGCGGCGATTTTGCCCATGTGATCTGGCGACTCAGTGCTTCCGAATTCATAGACGTCTCCTGACTAGAAAAGGCTATATTTTATTTTACTAAACGGTTTAGTAATGTCAACTGCGCAACTGATTATCAGCAGCGTCCAAACCTCGTCAGGGTTCAATCGCCATTCGCTATGATCGCTAACTGTGGTCTTGAGGGGTTGTTCTCCGTCATGTTGTCAGATCTAAAATTGCCAGGATGGCTCAAGTTTGGGCTCATCCTACCCCTTGTTTTTATCGATGGCTGGTTGATAGTTCTGCTCTGCCAATATTTCCAGCCAATTACCAGCATGGTTATCTTCGCCAGTTTGCTAGCTTTCTTGCTGGAATTTCCCGTTGTGTTTTTAGAAAAACGAGGGTTAGGCAGAGGCTGGGCCATTTCCCTAGTGCTGATATTGGCACTGGTCTTGGTCAGCATTATCAGCTTGATCTTAGGTCCGTTGATCTTTCAGCAGTTGGTTGATTTTGCCAATCGCCTGCCTGTCTGGCTAGAAAAGGTCGATCAACAGCTCCAACTTTTCAATGACCAGAGCGTCGTGCAAAATCTGCCTCTAGATTTGGGTGATCTCTCCACTCAACTCATCCAACAGATCTCAACAACATTGAAGTCTTTGACGAGTCAACTCATCAGCCTTACCGTTGAAACCATCAGCAGCACTGTTAATCTGCTGATTACGCTGATCCTATCCCTCTTGCTGGTCATCTTTGGCCCCGATCTTTGGCGGGGTCTCCTGACCTGGCTGCCCACTTTGTGGCGCGATCGCATTCAAGTTGTGCTTCAATCCAGCTTGCAAAATTATTTTGCCGGTCAAGCGATTATTGCTTTGCTGCTGGGTGCAGTGCTATCGATGGCGTTTACAGTGTTACAGATTCCTTTTGGTTTGCTGTTTGGAGTCGTGATCGGCATTTTTAGTGTGATTCCCTTTGGGGGGACGATTAGCATTCTGTTGGTCAGTGGACTGCTTGCATTTCAAAGTCCATGGCTGGGCTTAAAGGTATTGGTGACCGCCATTCTTCTTGGCCAGATCAATGAGAATGTGGTTGCCCCCCGTTTGATTGGTGGGATGACCGGTGTCAATCCAGCTGTCGTGCTGATTGCGGTGTTGATGGGCGCAAAAGTGGCTGGATTTCTGGGATTATTACTGGCAGTGCCCACCGCTAGCTTTATCAAGCGCATCGGTGATGTCATGCGTAGTCCCGAGAGCGCTGAAGCTAAGCCGTTGAGCCCTAGTGTAGCGGCGAAAACTTAATAACGCCGAAGCAACTAGGCTAGCCCAAACGACAAGTGGGATTTACGAAACAGCCTTGGGATTGTTGGGGGTGAGCTGTAAGTACAGCCCCGGTACGACTAACAGCGCAATTAGCGTTGCCGACAACAACCCAAAAATAATGGCCATACAGAGTGGAAACCATTGGGCATCACTCAGTGCCAAGGGTATTAGACCAATGATAGTGGTGATAGAGGTCGTCAAAATGGGTCGCAGGCGATCGCTGGCCCCCGTTGCCGCGGCGTGACGCACATCCAGTCCTTGCCTCCGGCGTTCGTTCATGGTTTCGACCATTACAATTGCATCATTCACCACGATTCCCACCAGGGCAATCACACCAATCATTGCCGGGAAAGAGAAAGATAACCCCAGCAAGAAAAATCCCAGCAGTGTACCAATCAAGGCAAAGGGAATAGTGAGAATAATAATCACAGGTTGGGTATAGGAGCCAAACTGGAGCACCAGAACAGCAAATACCAAGAAAATTGCGACTACTAGCATCTGCCCAGCAGAACCAAAGGTTTCACTGCTGGTATCAGCATCGCCACCAAAGCGGTAGGTATATCCCCTGGGCCAGCGGTTGGCATTGGCCTCATCACTCAGGCTCGGGTCATACTGCATAGCGGCCAGTTGGGGTGTTAGCTCAGCCAAGATTTCGGTGTCGTAATAGTCCTGTCCAGGAATCACCTTGGCCAGCACCGTCACACTGCGCTGGGTATTACGGTGAGTAATCGAGAGCGGAACTGCCCCCTGCACTGGCTCCAACAGCGCCTCGGCGGGTAGCGCCTCGCCGTCGGCGGTGATGAAGCGCATCGTGGCAAATTCATCCAGGCGGGAAGGGCCACCAATGTTGCCCTGTTGGGATGGCCAGCGAGTGCTCAGGCGAATTTCTAGATCCTCTTCACCGCTACCGACCGAAAAGTCACCCACCTCGTTATCGATCATCAAGTAGCGCCCCTGCAAGCCCAAATCGTCCTGGCTGATGCCATAGAAATCGAGGGCTTCTCGTTTGGGTACCAGCTTGTAATCTTCTCGCAAATTGCCCAGATCATCCCGCACATCCGTAGTTCCCGGAATCTCTCGCAGGGACTGCTGCACCTGGCTAGAAATCTCTCTCAGAGTTTGTAAGTCTTCACCAAAAATCTCTATCTGGATGGGATCGGCCCCGCCACCAGACAAGGGGTAAGCCGCACTCAAAACTGCTCCTGGGTAATTGCGAATGATGTCTTTTTCCAAGGTGGGTTGCAGATCGCTCACATATTCATAGGATTCGCGTGCTCGCTGGTCGCGATCGACAAACACTGCCGATAGGCCCACAAAGTAATCAGCGTTGCCCGGTTTAATTTCACTAGAGGCCACCAGATTACTGCGCTGCCCCACCAGCTTGACTACGCTTTCAAAGACCTTGTCACCATCAGGATCACTATAGTTACGCACCACTTCACCCATCCGATCTGCCACTTCCTGAGAAGTTTCCAGGGTGGCGGCTGGGGGCAGTTCCACATTCAGGCTGAGTTTATTGTCATCACTGACGGCAAATAGAGAGCTTGGCAGTTGACTAAACAAAATGACAGCGCAGACAAACAAACCAATAGCACCGGCTGTCCATAGGCGGGCCACATGACGATTAAGTATGGTAATACGTAAACTCCACTGGGAAAATCGCTCGGAGGCTGCTTCAGTGAGGCGATCAACGTAGGTTTTGGACTCGGTACCGCCGCCCTGGTTATTCAGGAGAAATTTAGACAGGGGCACCACCGCCAACAGTGCTAGCGTATAGCTCATCACCAGACAGGTAATCGCACTAATCGGAATCAGGCGAATATACTTGCCCAGAGTACCCGAGATCGCCATCAGCGGGGCCATCGCCAAGATGGTGGTGAGCTGTCCCGTGAAAGCCGGCGAAGCATAGGTTTGAACAGTTTTAATGGCTGCCTTGGGAAAACTTAGCCCCTGCACAAAGATGCCATCATGCAGACCCTCTAACATGAGGATAAACACATCCACTAACAGCCCCAATGCCAGGATCATCCCTACGGTGACCATGGTATTGAGGGTATAGCCCAACATCCACAGGATAAACAGCACCCCTGCAAACGTCATCGGAATCGCTAAGCCTGCAATCAGGGCCTCTCGCCAGGTCAGCGCAACAAACAAAATTGCAAAGACCAATAACGAGGCCTGCAGCACGTTGCTCCCCAGGTTCGCCAAATCGGAACGAATTGTATTGGCGTCATTGTTGAGTACCTGATACTCCATGCCATAGGGCCAGATACTGGGATCCTCACGGGCCAGCTCCATATCTGCTAGGACATCATCAATCACTTGGATGGTATCGCTGCCAGCGACTTTCACCACCTCTAGGTTGATAGTGGGGCTAAATTCACTGCCTTGCCAGCTCAAAAAAGCTCGCTGCGTTTCGCGCTCTAGCCCCTGGGAAACTTCTGCCACCTCCGACAGCAGTACAACTCGACTATCGTCCAAACGAGTAACAGGAAGATTCCTTAAATCCTCCAGAGTGCGAAAACGGCCATACAGACGCACTTGTGCCCCAATTTCATCGTCGCGCACCAGATCCCAGGACGTATCAATATTGCCCCCTTGGATTGCATTACGAACCTGAGTTGCTGAAATCCCCAACGTGGTTAACCGGCTGGGAATCATCTGTACGTGAATGACTTCGTCGCGCTGACCACCCAGATTGACCTCCCGGACGTTTTTGACTGACTCCAGTCGTTCTTGAAGGTCTTCAGCCGCTTGACTCAGTAAAACAATGTCTAGCCCTTCTCCGCTCAGGGCCAGGGTTAGAACCGGTGCATCTTGCTGAGACAATTGCTCAAAGGCAGGTTTTTCTCGCCCGGTTGATTCTTCAGGAAGTTCGGATTCGCCATCATCCACTTTGCCCCGCAACTCTTGAATCGATTCAGCTACAGGGGCCTCAGCCTTAAAAGCCACGTTGATGATCGAAAAAGAATTAAAGGTAGCACTGGTAAAGTCATCCAGTCCTTGAAGACTTTTGATTTCTTCTTCAAGCTTGTCTGTGACCTGATTTTCGATGGTTTCTGCATCGGTGCCACCCCAGGTGGTGGTGATCATGGCGCGGGCAATTTTGATCTCTGGATCGCCTTCTTTCACCATCGAAAAATAGCCCATCAGGCCACCCATCAACAGCATAAAGCACAGGAGAATAGCAAAAATCTGACGGGTAAAAAAGAATTCCATCCAGGCCGGAGCCTGCTGCTCCTGGGTTCCGGCGATGACTTCAGGCACCTCGGTCGGGGTGGGTCGGTCGTCAATTTTCACGGCACAGTCTCCTGATTAACCACCTCAACGGGTGCGCCATCGACTAAGCGATTTTGGCCTTCGATTACAACCAGCTCACCGGGTTCAACCCCCGATAGAATTTCAACCCCGGATAGGCCCTCAATACCTGGGGTAACCCGGCGACGTTGGACGGTACCATCGGCTTCATTAACGACAAAGGCATAAACCTGTTGATTTCTAGGGAGCAAAGCCCCTAAGGGAAGCACAACAGCATCACTTTCAGCCGCGACTTCAATCCAGACATAAACTCGCCCCCCCACTTTCAGGTTGCGCACCGTTTGCAAGTCTCGAATGCTCACTTCCGTCCCTCGGCTACCGGGGGTTTGTGATGGGCTAACGGCAAAGACGGTCCCTTCACTGCCGCGCTGCTGAGCAATATCAAGTAGGGTTTGACGCGTTGCCCCTGCAGCTTGGGCTGCACTCACCTCTTCTTCCAAGACAACATAGACTCGCTGTCCAGAACGAATGTCTCCTGCACCATCTGCCTGGATCTCTAGTTCTACCTCAAACGATTGTGGATCCATGACTACAATGGGGGCCGTCTCAATCAAATCCTGAGCGCTACTAGTGTTTAGGTATTGCGTGCTCCAATATTCACCTTCTCGAATGTTGATGTAGGCCACAATGCCGTTGAGAGGAGACACAAGCTGGGTGTCTTCCAAATCAACGGCAGTCTGATTTAACCGGGCGCGGGATGACGCAACCATGGCATCAGAAGACTGCACACCCTCTTGGGCAGACCGCACATCTTGCTGGGCTGTTCTGAGGGCTGCTTCGGCTTGGGCAACGCGGTTTTGATACGTATCGCGATCGCTTTCTGAAACGGCACCTTGATCAAACAATTCTTGATAGCGTTGCAACTCAGTTTGAGCCAAAGCTAGATCTGATTCTGCCCCGTCTAAACTTGCCCGGGATTGCAACAGAGCAGCTTCTGATTGATTGCGCTGATTCACTGACACCTGGATATCCGCTTCTGCCGTCTCAATACTGGAGACCTGTCTGCGGGCATCAATGGTCGCCAGCAGTTGCCCTTGAGAGACAAAATCCCCTTCCCTGAGTTCAACCCCATCGATTTTTGCCACATAGGTGATATCACCGCTAGCCTGAAAGTTCAGCACCCGCCGTCGCACTGGCCAAACAGTCCCTTCATCGAACACCCATCCCTCGGCTACGCCTGTTTGGACTTTCACAACCCTTACCGGCAGGCGGACTTGGTCGCCTGTGGTTTCACTTGCGCCACGTTGGGAGGAGGACGTTAGTCGCTGATAAATTCTCCAACCCACAAAACCCATGACCACGAGCATAACCAGAACAATGGCTGGCCAGAGCGGTTTCTTGGGTTTGCGAAAGCTAGGGTGTGCACGGCTGCTGGGGGAGGTCGGCTGAGCCGTCTGCACACCAGTAATTTGTGCTTCTGGGGGCGAAGCCGCTGCTGTTGATTGTTCGCGAGGAAGATCAGATTCGCGAGGGAGATCAGAACTGAGGTTTTCGTGAGACATTACATTTTTGAGGTAACGACTATAAAACAAAACCGCTGAAGAATAATCTCTGGAGTCACCTTAGCAGCAAAAAATAAATGACTTCTGATTTGAAAACTGGATTCCAGGTTACGAAAAATTATGGATCTAGATTTGGATAAACTTGATCTAAGTAATCTAAATAAATATAACCAGATTTAATCGAATAAGGAGTGCGTACACTATGAATTTTCAAGAAATTTTAGGAAGCCTAACTATCCTTTAATTACTTGTTTAACAGGGATTGGTTTACTCCTTGGAATGTCCGAAAAGATAGTTTCCCACCAAAATTGCAATAAAGATTGCGGGGTACATCTGACCGATAATGGCCTCTAGATTAGTGAGCACTAGGGCATTTCACTAAGGGGGACAATGTCTCCATATCCCAACGTGGTAAGGGTTGTGAAGCTAAAGTGTAATGCCTTGAGGTAGGAGTCTTGAACAGCCAAAGGCGTAGAGAACGCATTGGCATCTAGGGTGGCCACCATGCCATAAAATAGCGACCAGACAAACCCAATCAGCAGATAGACACTGAAGTCACCCCGTACCGTGTCCAGCGTGACTTCAGGAACTGAAAAGAGGTCTCGCCCAATCCAATAGACAGCACTGCCCAGATAGATGGCAAAAATAGCTTGGCGAACAGGCCAAATGGTTGGTTAAATTCGGGAATCCAATCTAGACTCGCACTGAGCCGAAGAACAAAGGCAATGACTGCAATCCCGGTATACACAGACATTAGGAGTTTGGGTAAGGCAAAACTTCTGATAATCAAAATAATTGTGTATAGCAACAGCAAGGCCGAGAGAATACTGCCAATGCCTGCTTTGAAGAAAGGAGAGCGCAGGAAAGTTGTGATTAAAACAACAAGCAACTGGCGATATTATGGTTATCTTCGCCAGTTTGCTAGCTTTCTTGCTGGAGTTTCCCGTTGTGTCTTTCAGCAGTTGGTTGATTTTGCTAGATTTCTGGGATTATTACTGGCAGTGCCCACCGCTAGCTTTATCAAGCGCATCGGTGACGTCATGCGTAGTCCCGAGAGCGCTGACGCTAAGCCATTGAGCCCTGTGTAGCGGCGGAAACTTAATAACGCTGAAGCAAACAGGCTAGCCCAAACGACAAGTGGGATTTACGAAACAGCCTTGGGATTGTTGGGGGTGAGCTGTAAGTACAGCCCCGGTACGACTAACAGCGCAATTAGCGTTGCCGACATCAGCCCCAAAATAATGGCCATACAGAGTGGGTACCACCTAGCACTACTCAGGCCTAGGGGAATCAAACCCACTACAGTGGTAATTGATGTGGTTAAAATCGGCCGTAGGCGATCGCTGGCCCCAAATGCAGCGGCATGGCGGACATCCAAACCCTGCTTGCGACGTTCATTCATTGTTTCAACCATAACAATGGCATCGTTGACGACAATACCTGTCAGGGCAATCACACCAATCATCACCGGGAAAGAAAAAGATAAATTGAGCAAGAATAAGCCCATCAGGGTGCCAATCAAGGCAAAGGGAATGGTCATAATGATGATCACAGGCTGGGTATAGGAGCCAAACTGGAGCACCAGCACCGCGAATACCAAGAAAATAGCCACCACCAGCATTTGGCCCGCAGACCCAAACGTTTCACTCGTCGTGTCAGAATCCCCCCCAAATCGGTAGGTGTATCCCCTCGGCCAACGGACTGCATTTTCTTCATCACTGAGGCTGGGGTCATACTGCATCGCCTCCAATTGAGGGCCAAGCTCGGCTAAGATCACGCTGTCATAATAATCTTGACCGGGGATTACCTTAGCCAAGACCGTAACGCTCCGTTCCGTATTGCGATGGGTGATCGACAGGGGAACAGCCCCTCGAACCGGCTCTAGCAAAGCATCCCCAGGAAGAACTTCGCCACTGGTCGTCACGAATCGCAGCGTCGCAAATTCATCCAGTCGAGAAGGCCCACCCACAGCACCCTGTTGGGAAGGCCACTGGGTACTGAGGCGAATATCTAGATCTTCTTCACCGCTGCCCAAGGCAAAGTCACCGATGCTGTTATCTGTCATCAAGAAGCGTCCTTGAGCCCCTAAATCTTCTTGACTAATGTCATAGAAATCAAGCGCCTCTCGTTTAGGGACGAGTTTGAAGTCTTCGCGTAGGTTACCCAAATCATCTCGAACATCCATCGTGCCAGGGATCTCCCGCAGCGCTTGCTGCACCTGACTGGAAATTTGCCGGAGGATTTCTAAGTCTTCCCCATAGAGTTCAATTTGAACCGGATCTGCATCGTACTGAACGGCTAGCACCGCACCGGGGTAATCTCGCACGATAGTTTCGTCTAGGGTTTGCCTCAACCCATCAACATATTGAAAGGAATCTGAGGCCCGCTGATCGCGTTCGACAAACATCGCGGAAAGCCCGACAAAATAATCGGCACTTCCAGGCTTGAGTTCACTAGACCCGACGAGATTACTCCGCTGTCCTACCAGCTTGACCACGCTTTCAAACACCTTGTCGCCATTGGAGTCACTGTAGTTGCTAACAATCTCACCCATGCGATCAGCAACTTCTTGAGACCGTTCGAGCGTGGCTGCTGGGGGTAGCTCCACGTTGATACTCAGCTTGCGGCTGTCAATCGCAGAAAACAAAGAGACTGGCAGTTGGGTAAACAGGATTACCGCACAGACAAACAAGGCAATTGGCCCCAGGGTCCACAGCCGAGCTACCTGACGATTGGCCACCGTGGTGCATAAACTCCACTCAGCAAATTTTTCAGAAGCCGCTTCAGTCAAACGATCGATGAATGTTTTGGAATGGCTTCCCTGGGGACGCCCCAGAAGAAACTTAGACAAGGGAATAACCGCTAAAAGCGCAATAGCATAGCTCATCACGAGACAGGTAATTGCGCTGATGGGAACCAGGCGAATAAACTTGCCCATCGTGCCCGAAATCGCCATCAGGGGAGCCATCGCCAAAATCGTTGTCAATTGCCCTGCAAAAGATGGCCCTGCATAAGTTCTAACCGTTTTGAGCGCTGCCTGGGAAAATCCTAAACCTTGCACAAAAATACCGTCATGGAGGCCCTCCAACATCAAAATGAAGACATCCACCAGCAATCCCAGCGACAAGATCATGCCCACCATCACCATGGTGTTCAAGGTGTAGCCCAATATCCACAGAACAAAAATGGCCCCTGCAAAGGTTAGCGGAATAGCCAAACCCGCTATCAACGCTTCTCGCCAGGTCAACGCTACAAACAAAATTGCAAAGACACATAGCGACGCCTGCAAGACATTTAGACCGAGGCCGGCAAGGTCAGCTTGAATCAAATCGGCATCATTGGTGAGAATCCGGTAATCCATACCGTAGGGCCAAATCTCAGGATCCTGGCGAGCATTTTCCATCGCGGCTAAGACATCATCAATCACCCTAATCGTGTCGCTACCGGCAACTTTGACCATTTCTAGATTGATGGTGGGCCTAAACTCACTCCCCTGCCAGCTCAAAAACGCCCGGTTGGTTTCCCGTTCTAGTCCCCGATAGATCTCAGCTACTTCTCCTAAGCGAACCATGCGATTGTCGGTCAGTCGCACAATGGGTACATTTTCTAAGTCTTCTAGGGTGCGAAATCGGCCATACAACCGGACTTGAGCACCGATTTCATCGTCGCGGATCAAATCCCAGGAATTATCAATGTTGCTCCCTTGAATGGCATTCCTCACCTGGATTGTCGAAATTCCCAATGTCGTCAGCCGACTCGGGATCATCTGCACATGAATCACCTCTTCTCGCTGCCCCGCCAAATTGACTTCCCGGACATTGCTAACGGACTCTAATCGCACTTGTAAATCTTCAGCGGCTTGACTCAGCATGACCGTGTCTAACCCTTCTCCCGTTAGGGCCATCGTTAACACAGGGGTATCTTGTTCAGATAGCTGCTCAAATTCTGGGGCTTCCCGTCCGTCCGATTCTGAGGGTAGTTCGGGTTCAGCATCGTCCACTTTGCCCCTCAACTGCTGAATCGAATCGCCCACCGGAGCTTCAGCTTGGAAGGCAACATTAATAATCGAAACCGAATTGAAGGTGGCACTGGTGAAGTCGTCCAGTCCTTGGAGACTTTTAATTTGGTCTTCTATTTTGTCAGTCACCTGATTTTCAATCGTTTCTGCATCTGTGCCACCCCAGGTGGTGGTGATCATGGCACGGGCAATTCTAATATCAGGATCGCCTTCTTTCACCATGGACAGATAGCCCATCAAGCCACCCATCAACAACAGGAAGCACAGCAGGATGGCAAAAATCTGGCGGGTAAAAAAGAACGTCATCCAAGCAGGCGTCTGACGGTCATCGACGTCAGTCGCGACCCCAGGCGATATTCCTGGGGTCGCGCGATCTTCAGTTTTCACTGGTCAGCCTCCCGATTGCCCTGCTCTTGATTGACAATTTCAACGGGTGTGCCATCAACAAGGCGATTTTGCCCCTCGACCACCACCAGTTCACCGGGTTCAACCCCTGACAAAATTTCCACTCCCGACAAACCTTCGATGCCTCGGGTGACGCGGCGACGTTGCACTGTGCCATCGGCCTGGTTAACAACAAAGGCATAAAATTGCTGATCTCTGGCAACTAAAGCACCTAAAGGAAGCACAACCGTATCCGTTTGAACCGCAGTTTCAATCCAGACATAGGTTTGTCCGCCTACTTTCAGATTGCGCACCTGCTGAAAGTCTCGAATGGCGACTTCAATGCCTCGTCCCCCCGGTGTTTGGGATGGACTAACGGCAAAGACAACGCCTTCACTCCCGCGTTGTTGCGCGATACTGAGTAAGTCTTGACGGTTAGCGCCGGTGGCTTGGGCCGCGCTAACCTCTTCTTCCAAGACAACATAAGCCCGCTGTCCGGCGCGAATTTCCCCAGCGGCATCAGCCTGAATTTCTAACTCCACCTCAAATGATTGGGGATTCATAACCACAATGGGAGCGGTTTCAATCGCGCTCTGGGCGCTGCTTCTATCCAAATATTGGGGATCCCAATATTCGCCCTCGCGGATGTTGATGTAAGCCACAATGCCGTCAATGGGCGAGACCAGTTGCGTATCTTCCAAATCAACGGCCACTTCGTTCAACCGGGCCTGGGATGATGTAATCGTGGCTTCAGCGGAGCGGATGCCTTCTTCAGCGGAGCGGACATCCTGGCGAGCTGTTTTGACGGCAGCTTCAGCTTGAGCAACTTGGTTTTGATAAACATCGCGATCGCTCTCTGCAACCGCCCCCTGTTCAAACAAGGCTTGGTAGCGTCGCAGCTCAGTTTGGGCCAGGGCCAAGTCAGATTCTGCCTTTTCTAAATTTGCCTGAGCCTGGAGCAACGTGGCGGCGGATTGATTCCGCTGATTTTCTGAAATCTGGATATCGGCGGCGGCGGTTTCAAGACTAGAGTTTTGCCGACGGGAATCGATCGTAGCCAGGAGCTGCCCTTGGGCAACCACATCGCCTTCCCTCAGATCTACATCGCTCACTTTTGTGACATAGGTAACATCGCCGCTCGCCTGGAAGTTGAGTACCCGCCGCTGCACTGGCCAAGCCGTGCCCTCATCAAATACCCATCCCGCCACTGAACCTGTTGGGGCTTGAATCACGCTTACCGGGAGTCGGGCCTGAGCGCGCGTTGTTTCAGTCGTTTCGAGACCCGGTGATGCGATCAGCCGAGTGTAAATTCTCCAACCGACAAAGCTCGTGACCATTAGCATGGCCAGGACAGTCGCTGGCCATAGGGGTCTTTTGGGCTTGTGAAAACTCGGCAGGGCAGGACGGTTAGCGGCAACTGGCTCAACGGTTTGGTCTTCAGCAGCATCAGCTTCCGTTGGTGAAACCGCTGAGGGCTCTGACTCAAAGGGGTGATCAGAGCTGAGGTGCTCAGAAGTCATAGTCGTCTAAAAGGCAAAGTGATATTTCCAAGATTACTAAACGGTTTAGTAATGTCAACCGCATGGTTTAATAAAATGAGCAGGCTGTAAGGGGACTAAATACGGTTTTCAACTTGCTATCTGTATGAATGCGCTCAATGCTAATGAGGCTTGGAGAGTGATAAGCTTTAGCTTGCCCGCAACCAGGGCAGCCTGCATTCGGCACTCGGATTGAGTACCAGACTTTATGGAATCGACGCACGTGACGCTTTCAACTCAATCAAAGCCAGTTGATCCGCTTAATGACAAAGCGAAGGCGATCTTATCGGGTGCTTTGCAGGTGTTTACCACCCAAGGGTACGCGGCTGCCAGTATGGATCGGATTGCATCGGCAGCTGGTGTGTCTAAACCAACGCTGTATCGTTATTTTCAAGACAAAGAGACGTTATTTGTCACCTTGATTCAGCAGAGCATGCAAAAAAACCGCCAGTTGCTTTTCAATTTGCAGACTGCACCTGATTTACAACATGCGCCTGATAACGTTTTGCGTCAATTGGCCACTTCGGTGCTGGAAGAGTTTTCTCGTAATCAACCGCTTTCAACATTGATGCGATTGATCATTGGCGAGTCTGAGCGGTTTCCTGAATTAGCCCGGACTTTTGTGCGCGAAATCCAAAAGCCTTTACTTGAAGATCTCTCGGGTTATCTGGCTGCTCAAACTCAGCTGCAATTGCCTGATCCGATGGTTGCAGCCCGAATTTTTTCAGGGTCTATCGTGCATTACCTGATTGTGCAGGAGATCATGCACGGCAAGGATATTTTGCCTCTAGAGCGCGATCGCATGATCGATGGCCTGATTCACCTAATAATGGCTGCGGGGAAAACATAGAAGCTTTGGGCCTCCCTCACGATTCCGCAATTTTTGCCCGACTATTATCTGCCGGACTATCCACCCAAGGAATATCAACCTTAAAAGTTGTGCCAATGCCGACCTGGCTATCGACCTCAATCGTGCCGCCATGAAGATCCAGACACTTCTTGACCACCGCTAATCCTAGCCCTGTCCCTGAGACTGTTTGCACATTTTGCCCCCGGTGAAAGGAGTCAAACAGATGTTGCTGATCTGCTGGGGGGATACCAATACCTTGATCGCTGATCTGGAAGCGCGTGTGACCATGCTCCCCCCAAATCGACAACTGGATTTCACTTTCTTGGGGTGAATATTTAATCGCGTTCGTCAAGAGACCCATCAACAGTGCACGTAAAATTTTTTCGTCTAAATGAGCGTATTCACACTCCCCTTGATGGCTTACAGGAATGGACTGTTGGGCTTGGGTATTAAACTTGACTTCTTCAATCAGACGGTTGCAAAAGTCTTGCAGGTCGATCTTTTGAGGATTAAATTCCAACTTACCTGCCTCAGCCCGAGTTAACAGCAAGATGTCAGCTAATAGTTGGGTCATAGTCTTAGCCGATGATTGAATGCGTCTGAGATTACGCGATCGCTTTGCTTCTGACCATTCAGCCTTCGGATTATCCAGTAATTGGGCCGACACTAAAATTGCACTCAAAGGGGTTCTCAATTCATGGGAAGCTAGGGAAAAGAAATTTAGTTTTAAGTCGGTAATCTCTTTAGCTTCCTCAATTTCTTTAACCGTGGTTTCAATAGCTTGACGCTGACCTAATGCCTTATTCAAGGCTGCTTTTGCACTCTGTAGATCAACTGTTTTAGTCTGGAGATTTTGGATGATAGCCTGATTTTTGCGCTGCAGCTCGATTACCACCTGTTCCTGCCGTCTCAGCGTTTGCAGTAACCAGCCATACAACACACTAAGGGTAATAATGCCGGTTCCAACTGCCACACCTGTGAACCAAAATGCGTTATTGATACTAACTGTGGTATCAGCAATATCCCATTGTTGTTCGATGCTACCTTCATCTAGAAGTGACTGTAGTGCTTGTTGAATGATAAGTTTTGATTCGCTCATCTCTCGAATAATTTCTAGCTGAGCAGACGGATCAGACAATCCCGTTTCTTTCAGCTCGATCCCTAGTTCCAAAAGATCGATGTGCGCTTCAACCGCCATCTCTAGTCCTTCTAAAGCCTCCCGGTATGTGGCGTCTCCTTCAAGCGCTTCATATTCCTCAGAAAAGTCTGTGAGGTAAATATCAATAATTTCTAGCTGTTCGTAATAGCCCTCCAAAGCCTCTTCTTGACCGCGCTCAAGATAGTTTTTTTGGTTGACTTCAGCCTCTGCGATCGTGACGAGCAACTCATTCAAGTAAGTGTAACCATCGCGCTCGTCCTCACTCCACTCCATGGGAAAAAATCGATGCACAATTGCCTGACGGGCTATCATGGCGGTGCCTAGCAACGTGATCAGCGCAACCCCAAAACCTACGGTGAGCCACTGTCGAGTGCGGGAAAAATTCATTGGATAGACGTTTACTGAAGTTTGCCCTAGGCATCCACCATAATCTAGTTCGCCAGCAGTATCTTCAAAAAATTACCTATGCGCATTCTTTTAGTCGAAGATGACCCGCAGCTTGGTGAAGGGCTGGTAGAGGCATTGACCGATGAAGGCTACGTGGTGGACTGGGTCAAGGATGGCGAAATGGGCTGGATTCAGGCGATTGATCTCAGCTATGACCTGATTGTACTGGATGTCATGTTGCCTAAAATCAACGGCATTCACCTCTGTCAGCGACTGCGGGATGCAGGCAAACGGGTGCCGATTCTGATGTTGACGGCCCGTGATACCAATCTGGATAAAGTGGTGGGGCTGGATGCCGGCGCTGATGATTACATGGTCAAGCCTTTTGACTTGATGGAGTTGTTAGCCCGTTTACGAGCCTTGCTCCGTCGTAGCACGCTTGGGGAAGGTGACACGCTGTTGCTCTGGGAGAGTGTCAAACTTGATCCGGCAACCCATGAGGTGTTTTATGATGGCGCACCCTTGCGATTGACCCCCAAGGAATTTAGCCTGCTAGAACTGTTTCTGCGCAGTGGTCGACGCATCTTAAGTCGGTCTGTGTTGATCGATCAGTGTTGGTCAATGGAGGCTCCACCTGATGATGAGACGGTCAAATCTCACCTCAAAAGCCTGCGCCAAAAGTTGCGAAAGGCAGGTGCTCCCTCAGATCTGATTGAAACGGTGCATGGGGTGGGTTATCGGCTTAAACAGATGTAACCGATTTCTGCCCGATTTCTACCCAAATTCTCTCCAATCCGATTCCTATAGTGGGTTGCAGTGTCAACCAATATAGGAATCGTTTGAAGACTATGCAACTTAAACTGACAGCAGTTTTGCTAGGCGCGATCGCCCTCGTGGCCGTTCCGGTCATTACCCATGGGCAATCGACACCAGAGATGGAATGCCCAGATGAGTTTGATGGAATTATACTCAGCGATCGCCAAAAATCACAACTGCAACAGTTAGAAATACGTTTGGACAATAGCATTGACGAGATTATCCCCATATCCGCTGAGAGTGAAGCAAAAATTGAAGCATTAGAGGAAAACTTCGATCGCCAGATTGAAGCAATTCCCTCCGCTCAACAGCAACAACAAATCGAGGCACTCGATCGCTGGGCAGAAGAACAAATCGCAGCCATTGCTCCGGCATTGCTTGAAGATGACGAGGATGACGTCATGCTCACGCCCCAGCAGGAGTCACAGTTAGAGGCATTAGAAGAAGACTATGAACAGCGCTTTGGGACTATCCTCACTGCTGAGCAACAGCAACGAATTGAGGCCCTTGAAGTGCAACTGGATGAGGCAATAGAGGCAGAATTACCTCAACCCACTGAGGAACAAGAAACAAGAATTGAAGCTGTTGAGGAAGAGTTTGAACAGCGTGTTATGCAAATTCTGACGGCTGATCAACGCCAGCAGTTGCAACGTAATCTAGCTTGCGACGAATCCGAAATCTAAAAAACAAGGGACATGGGTTGGGTTGGCTCACCAATTTCTGCCCGAATTCCTTCCGAGATTTCTCCAAACCACTACTTGACGTGAACCTGTCGGAGCAGAGATTACCGTATGAGACGTCGCCAACTACTGAATACAATGGCTGCGATCGCAGCCGTTAGCCTGTCTCAAACCACAAAAAACCGGGCTGCCCAGGCTCAAACGACCACACCCACCCATGCCTTTGAACATCTTGCACTCAATCGCATGGGGTTTGGGCCACGACCGGGAGATATTGAGCGGGTCAAGGCGATGGGGTTTGAAGCCTACGTGGCGGAGCAGCTAAATCCCAGCGATCGCGGTGACGACGATTGCCAACAGCGCTTGAGCGCAGCCGAATTGCCCAGACGACTCTGGGATGATGACGTGTCAGGGGGTACTGGTCAAAGACTCACTAGCCTTGACAAGCCCTTGTCAGAGCTTTGGCAATTGTTCATCGAAGCAGACGTTGAAGACGAGATTTGGATTCGTCCCATTGTGGAAGTGACTGCCGCCACCTGGATTCGAGCCATCTACAGCCGTTGGCAGCTGCAAGAAGTCCTGGTCGACTTTTGGCATAACCACTTCAACGTCAACGCCTACAGCGACAACCTACCCATTGCCGTCACTTGGCCCTTCTACGATCGCACCATGCGTCAAAACTGTCTGGGTAACTTTCGGGAGTTCCTTGAAGCCGTGGCCCAAAGCCAACCGATGCTGTACTACCTAGACAATGTCATCAGTCTTGCCAGCCCTGCGAATGAAAACTATGCCCGGGAGCTGTTTGAGCTACACACCCTAGGCGCCGACAGCTACCTAAACGATCAATACCAGAGCCCACGAGACGTACCCAAGCTGGCCTCCGGTGAACCCGCTGGGTTTATTGATGAAGACATCTATGAAGCCGCGCGAGCGTTTACAGGATGGACTGTTGCCAATGGAGAAGAAGTCGGCGACGAAGAATTTCTACCCAACACCGGAGCCTTTCACTATCAGGAAAGCTGGCATGACCCCTATCGGAAAATCGTTCTGGGTCATGAATTTCCCCCCAATCAGCCCCCCCTGGCAGATGGGCGCAAAGTACTTGACCTGCTGGCCTATCACCCTGGTACCGCCCGTCATCTCTGCACCAAGCTATGTCGTCGGTTAGTGGGGGATGATCCGCCCCAAACTGTAGTGGAGAAGGCGATCGCCACCTGGACGGAAAACCAGCGCCACCCCAATCAAATTCAGCACACCGTGCATACCATTCTGCTGTCCCCTGAATTTCGCAACGCCTATCAGCAGAAGGTCAAGCGCCCCTTTGAGCTGCTCGTGTCTTATCTGAGAGCTACAGCGGCAGAGGTTTCCCCATCTCTGGATTTATTCTGGGCCACAGAATCGGCAGGGCAGATGTTGTTTGGCTGGCCCGCTCCCAATGGTCATCCTGACACTGCCCAGCACTGGCTTAGCACCAATACCCTGATGAGCAGTTGGCATGCGCTAACTGCCTTAACCGAAGATGAATTGCCCACAGTCACCTTCGATTGGATTGGGCAAATGCCCCAGTCTCTAAATACGCCCAGACAAGTTGTGGACTACTGGGCTAACCGCCTGATTGGCCAACCGTTGCCTGAGCCTAGCACCCGTGCCCTGATGGCATTCATTGCACCGGAACAGGCTACCGACCAGCCCTTTGAAGCCAATCGAGCGGAGCTGACTGAGCGCTTGACTCAGTTGGTGACACTCATTGCAATGTCCCCCGAGTTCCAATGGCGATAGGAAAAAGAAAGATGAAATTGACTCGACGCATGTGTTTATTGGCAGGCGCTGGTGTCCTAGGAACCACGGCGATTCGCCCCATCAATCGCGCTATCTTGGGGGCCCCTTCTCCTGCCTCAAGTTCCAGCCGCTGGGTTACGGGTGCTAACCCTGACCCAGAATTGTTGGTTATCGTGTTCCTGCGAGGCGGTTGTGATGGGCTCAATTTAGTAGCCCCTGTAGATGATCCGCATTATGTCGCGGCTAGACCTGCAAATCTGCGGGTACACGATCGGGGGGCAGAGGCTGGGCTGCCCCTCTCAAACCCTCCAGCCGATCTGGATTTCAGGCTGCACTCAGCAGCCCCAGAACTCAAAGAACTCTATGACAACCACTCTTTAGCAATCGTGCACGCCTGTGGATTAACCCACGGCACCCGCAGCCATTTTGAAGCCCAAGCCTTGATGGAGCTTGGCACAGCCACTGACAAGGGATTGACGACAGGTTGGTTATCTCGGGCGATCGCCCCTACCGATACCTCAGGCATAATCCCTGCTGTAGCCCTTTCTCCCAGCTTGCCGATGTCACTGTGGGGAACGACGACGGCGATCTCCATGACGAGCCTTGAAGACTTTGTGCTGCCTGGGGAAGCGGACTACGCCACTGTGCTCAATCAGCTCTATCAAGGCACCAGCCCAGCCCACGCAGCGGGCAACCGACTGTTAACAGCATTGCAAGCAGTGGACGTTTCAGATTCCCAACGAGAGGCTATTCTGGCAGATTTAGAAGCCGTAGAGTCTTACTCAGACGAGTATGCATACGACTTTGGACGCGGGCTACGCACGATCGCTACCCTAGCAAGGTTAGATGTAGGCTTGCAGGTCGCCACAATTGACTATGACGGTTGGGATACCCATGCCGATCAGGCTTGGGAATTTTCAGAACTGGTGGCCGGGTTGTCCCAGTCGCTATCGGCTTTTTATCAAGACATCAGCCGCGATCGCAACCGTGTCACAGTCCTGGTAATGACAGAATTTGGCCGACGATTACGGGCTAATGAAAGCAGTGGCACCGACCATGGATTTGGTAGTGTGATGTTAGCGCTAGGAGAGCATGTAAACGGGGGGCGTATTTTTGGCCAATGGCCAGGTCTAGCCACAGAGCAGCTAGATCGCGGCGCTGATCTGGCGATTACAACGGACTTTCGTCATGTATTGGGAGAGTATCTGACGAAACGATTGCAGACCCCAAGCTTAAAAGCCATTTTCCCCGACTTATCAGCCTACGAACCGCCGGATATTTTCAAAGCCTGAAGTAAAACCGTCTAGCCTATATCAGGTTTGATAAAAAGGTTCCGACCAGAATTTTCCATCGGTATCAAAATCAAATAGAGGCAGTGTTAAAAAGCCAAAGGGACGGAGTATGATAGTCCAGATTTGCTCAATAGGCTGACTGGGTAGCACTTATGGCTTTGCAACTGCGGGTTTATGTTCCACCACACCCTTTAATTAAACATTGGCTCGGTGTTTCACGGGATGTGGCCACCCCGTCTGTGCTGTTTCGCAGCGCCATGACCGAACTAGGGCGATGGTTGACCTACGAGGCTATTCGAGATTGGTTACCCACCTTAGACACCACGGTAGAAACACCCCTAGGGGAAAGTGCAGCCACGTTTGTCAACCCAGAAGTGCCCGTGGCGATTGTGCCAATTTTGCGGGCAGGGCTAGCCTTGATGGAAGGGGCACAGGCCTTGTTGCCGCTGGCGTCGGTTTACCACATTGGTTTTGCCCGCAATGAAGAAACCCTAGAGGCGACCTGTTATCTCAATAAACTCCCCGAGCAACTTGCCCCCGAAACCCACGTGTTAATTAGTGAACCGATGCTCGCTACCGGAGGCACCATTATGGCTATGATGACGGAATTGACCCAGCGTGGCATTGATCCGGCCCGAGTGCGGATTATCTCAGTCGTGACTTCACCCCAAGCATTGCAAAAACTGGCAGCAGCCTACCCCGCCTTGAATATATACGCAGCCACCATTGATGAAGGCTTAAACGAACAGGGTTTCATTGTGCCAGGATTAGGGGACGCAGGCGATCGCACTTTTGGCACCGACGATTAAAGCTGCTTTACCTGACCCATCCCCCATACAGATGCGATGAATCGCGTTTCTGCACATCCACACCACTACTCCCCAAGTACCACCATGGATAATGAAATCCCTCCCGAAATTCAACGAGATCTCGAAGCCATTGGCATTAACCAATTGACGAATTTGGGCAACCGGGCAATTGAGTTGGGCTTAATCGCGGGCCATGGTTATCACAAAGGGCAGTACGAATTAATTCGCCAGGGCAAGATCTTACTGATGACACCAGACGAAGCCGTTACCTATTTAGTCGATTTGATTCAGGCCGCAGAAGGTTAGGATAATGGCCTGACGTGAATGCTTGAAGGCTCAAAGATGAGTCACCTATTCTGAAATCAAGGCTCGGCTGTCGTAGTTATTAGAGAAATAAAATGCGGCCAAGGGAGGGCTTTGTTTGTGACGATTAGACCAAATGCGTTGGCCTTAAATACAGGACTGACGCTATTGATGCTGGGATGTATACCCATAAATGCGGTTGCAGAAACAACGCAGGTAGAGGGGGATGATGTTCGCGATCGCGTCTTTGGCTTTACCGTCAATGATGAAATTATCAATCCCCGCTGCCTCGATTTGCTTCAAACCAGCCTGGCTGAAACCACAACAATCATTATGCGATCGCTGGTGTTAGACACCTGTCAAACGAGTGAACTGGCCTATGCTGGACTCGATTACGAGGTTCGCGGAGACGATACCATTTTCTACTACGCGAATCCTGATGATGGGCGTTCCTATTTTGGTTATCGCGTTTTGGGACGCACCACAGACGATCGATTTGTGGTCTATCACTTGGGGAGCATTGCGCTCTATCAGATTGAGACTGAAACCATCGACTTTGATTTCCTCAATCATCAGGCTGAAACGGTGCAGGTGCTAACCAAGCTTAGCGAGTCATTTACGCCGTGTTTCCAATCAGCAACCATTACCCCTGACGATACATTAACGATCCAAGCCGAACACTACGAGCCCAATGCTCCTCGGGCAGAACAGTGTACAGGCATTTTAGAAACAATAACCCATGCCCTCAATTAACTGTGAATTCGCGGTTCTGGATGAAGCGTAGCTAGCAAATCGCTTTCCACCTCAGCCATTTCTTCCAGGCGTTGGGTAACCACTATACGGTCAAAATAGGTTGTCGCCAACACCCAAAACGTACCGTAATGTCGGGCTTCTGAAGCCATTAAACTCCGGTAAAATTTAGCCAGTTCTGGCTCTGGACAGTGCTCTCCTAAAAGGCCTAAGCGCTCATGGCTGCGGGCTTCAATCAGTGCAGAAAAAAGCAGTGAATCGAGCATTCGATGCGGTTCTTGGCGACGAATTAGCGCCTTTAACCCAGCGGCATAGGGTGGGGCCGATAGCGGTGCCATTGCAATACTACGTTGGGCTAGCCAGCGGTTAACTTGCTCAAAGTGGCTGAGTTCTTCTTGAGCGATCGCGGTCAGGGCATACACCAACTCCGTACTCGACGGATAGCGAAACATCAGATTCAACGCTGCCGCTGCTGCCTTGCGTTCGCAGTGAGAATGATCGAGCAAGATGACATCTAGATTGCTCATCGCTTGCTCAACCCACTTCATTGAGGTGGGTGTTTTCAAAAACTTAATCGTCGCTGGAGCCGTTATTACCACTTTTGGTCACCACATTTGTCAGCCAAGAAACCGTTATATAGCGCTGGCCAGATTGCCTAATGCACCGAGTATCGCTGGGATGTCCAACACACAAGCAATCTGGCTCGCCGTAGCGCACAAACTTTTGTGGCTACGGCTATAAACCCTGACCACATCCAGATTAATAGCTTTTCAACCTTTCCTAAGCTAAAAATTTCTCCTTTGGAGACGCTGCGCGAACAAATTTTCAAATGGGATGTGATTTAGCTTTCTATTTTACGTCGGCAACCCAACCCGCAGAATAACCCATCGGTTACCCCTGCGATCGCAGATGATGTACCAATGCTTGCAAACCCAAACGGTAACTTTCGACCCCAAATCCAGTAATTTGACCCACTGCTACCGGGGCAATGTAAGAGTGATGACGAAAGGCTTCTCGACGATGAATATTGCTGAGATGAACTTCTACCGTAGGTAAAGCCACCGCCGCGATCGCATCTCGAATCGCTACGCTGGTATGGGTGTAAGCCCCAGGGTTAATCAGCAAACCCTGATAAACGCCCATTCCTCGCTGAATGGTATCTACCAGGGTACCTTCGGAATTCGATTGAAAGGCCTCGCATTGAACGCTCAGCCGCCTTGACTCGTCGGCTAACATATCATCAACATCTTTCAATGTTTGCCGACCATAAATTTCCGGCTCACGCTTCCCTAACATGTTGAGGTTAGGGCCGTGAACCACTAGAATTCTAAGCAAAGCTTTCGTTTGTCTAAAAAAACAAGCTCGGCTTCAGCACTAGTAATCGTCAACGGGTACCGGAATTGGCTCCTGCTCTTGCTGAGGCTGTGGGCCAAACAGCGCATCCATTAAGCGCTCTACCCACTCATTCAGCTTATCAAGGGCCTTTTCAATGTAGTCCATCAGACGCAAAACTCCTTAGTTGACGCCGAAAACCCCTCATTCAGACCCAATAGTGATATTGGCGCTGAACAAAGAAAAGATTACACCTCAAGCCTTTGAGGCATCTTTAAGATTGTATCCATCATAACGAATCTAGCGAAATGGTCAAGGGGGGGGCGGCAACCCGGAATCTACTAATCATTGAGATTTTACCGCTCAACCCCTTGACATGGAGTGCTTAAAGAATTTGCCCTCCTCCCAAGTCTCAAACAGGGTAGAGCCTCACTTTGCCAGAATCATAATACGCCTTTAGGCGCCAAGCAGTTGATCTAGAGGCATTCCATACCCCTGCCAAGCCGTTCTCTTGCAAATGATGAGATGAAGGGTCTCGCGAACGAATACTCAAACAAACAGCTGTTACTCAAATTTTGACTCGTTGAGAACCTCAGAAACCCATCTCAAATCTCGGTTAAGTGGCTTGATTTAAAGGCAAACAATACGGCCTATAACAGAGTCTAACCTCAGAAACTCATCTCAAATCTTGGTTGAGTAGTTTGCTTTAAAGGTAAACGATACGGCCTATAACAGAGTCCAACGCAGGCTTTGTTACCCGTATTCTTAATGACTCGATGGTAGACCAAACTGATAAAAACTCGGAGATTTAAGTGTATTTACCCAGTCATGTTCGCTTAGACGGCGTCACTATTTGTGTTCTTTAAAATACGCATAATGACCGAGCTATTTTACCTTTGTAATTGTCAATACTAACTATTGAAGGCAGGTCAGACTGTTACAAAATGAGGAATAGGTCATTAACCATTCAATTAGCTAGTGCTCGATTCCTAGTTTAGGCTTCATCATCTTGAGCCAATAACCGGAAGTTTTTTCAAATTAATGACTAGTGAAATGAGAAAACTTGAGACCTGTATCCAAAAGCTTGCAAGACGTTTAATGAATGTCCTGCTTTACCCCTACAGCCGCTTTCCAACGGATGTTCCCCATACATCCCATTGAGTCCTCAACCGTCTAGCCCTTGACGATTGACATCAGGACAAGCTGGCTACGGAAGCTGTAACCCTAAACGCTGCAACGATGGCAAGTGCTGTTTTTCAGTACATGTTTATGCTGCCTCGAATTGTATCTATTTCTTCTTTTACAAGACAATGAAAAGAGCTAATCAACCCAAAAAAATTCAGGGGAAAGTCTACCGTACAATTATTGCGGCAGCACTTGCCCTGGGCGGAACACTCCACATGGTCACCGCCGTCCTTGCCGATGGCACGGCAGCAGGCACCCAAATTACCAACGAAGCAACCGCGACTTACGAAGACCCCAACGACCCTAACAACACACCCATCACGACCACATCAAACGAAGTGGTGGTTCAGGTCGCTGAAGTAGCCGGTATTACCGTCCAACCTGCCGGAATTGAGTTTAATCCAACTGGCGGTGACGCAGACAACGACGGCTTGGTTGAACCCGATGATCAGCTTTACTACATCTATGAAGTCACCAACGTGGGTAACGACCCCACTGAGTTCTTCATCCCAGATACCGCTGTGGTGACAACCAATAATGGTAGCCAGGACGGCCAGATTGAAATCAGCTACGATGGCACAACCTGGGGCGATCCTCGCGATACAGGTTTTAACCCAGACGGTGATGGCATTACGGATGCTATTCCTCCAAACGGTAAGGTGCTCGTACGGGTACCGATTCAGGTGGCTAGCAATGCTAATCCTGGCGATCCCGTTGAAGTCCGCTTGGGTAACACGCCTGGTGATGGCCAAAACCAAGATTATGTGCCCAATGGTGTACTCGATGTCTACACCTCAGACGCACCTTTCCCCACCACTGTGGGTGGTGTGGATGAAGTGGATGGTGATCCGGCTAATGGCACCCGCGAAGCCAGTGCTCGTCAGTCTATCCCGGTTGATTCGACCCTCGATACCCAACCCCTAGTCACCATCGAAAAGATTCTCAGCAACTATGAGGCAAATAACGCAGCTAGCCTGACTGACGATGAATTGACTTACGAATTGCGGTTCGAGGTTGAGGGGACAGACACTACAGGCAACACCCCTGCCTTTACCCCTGGGCCTTTGTATCCCGTCGATGGTATCTCAGTTGATGGCGGCACTGGGTCCCATATTTTGGTATCCGACGCTCTACCCGATCACACCGTGTTGAGTGGGACACCTACTGCCCCGGCAGGTTGGACCGTAGTTTACAGTGGCACCGCCACTACCACCAATGCCCATGATGCAGATTGGTTTACCAGTTCCACTGCTCCTGGGCTGGGGGGAACCATTACCCGGGTTGGTTTCATCAGCGATTCCTCAATTATCTCCCTAGCGCCCACCAGCGTGGTTGAAACCTTCCGGTTTACAGTAGAAACGACTAATGTACCGACTGGTTTGACCGAAGCAACCTTTGCTAATATCGCGCAAGTCTTTGGTTCTGCGGATCCCGGTGGCGACCCCAACGAACTGGTCAATGATGAATCGGGTGACAGCACCCCCAGCAACTACAATCCCACTGGCGGTACTGGCGGTACTGGCGGCTTTGACCCACCGAGCGATGGCTACATCCCTGATGACGACGATGACGGGGTACCTGACGACATCGATCTGAACGACCCGACCGCAGGTGACGGCACTGACCCCAGCAACACCAACAGCGGTACTGGGACTGGCGGTGAAGCCAACATCAAGACCATTGGCTTGCCTTCTAGCTTGGATCTAATCAATGGCCCTGAGAATGAGCCCGAGGCAATTGGCCCCACAGGGACGAATGATGACTTCACCAACAAATCTGTCCCGGTTGATCCTGCCGATATCACCTTCGATGCCACCGATAGCCGCGATGAACTCGATCCTGATCCGGTCGATTTTGCCAACACGGTGCTCAACAACGGCCAAACCACGGGTGACATTACCTTGGTACCCACCCCTCCTGCGGATACCAATGATTTACCCGATGGCACTATCGTCACCATTACCGATCCCGATGGTGAGACGGCGATTTACGAGTACAACGGCACGACCTTTACCCGCACGGGCGGTACGGCTGGTGGAGATATTGTCATCCCAGATGTGGATCCCAATGATGAAGTCACCTACGGTGTCCGGGTAGACTTGCCAGATGGCACCCCCCTCTCCACGGATACCGATGGCACCGGTAATCCAATTGGCGGCTTCCCCGTTCCGATTACAGCTACGTTGGAAGATGCCGGGGGTAATACAGCCAGCAACATCACGATTGACCAAGTTTACACGGGTTATCTGCAGCTCGCTAAAGAGTCTCGCATCCTGCAAGGCAGTGGCCCAGCGGTGCAGTCTGGTCAAGGTGACTTCAGCGCCGATCCTAAGAATCCAGCACCGGGCAACATCATTGAATATCGGGTGACCTACACCAACATCAGTGAAACAGCTTCCGGTAGCAACAACGTGGTGCTCAATGCTGAAAATGTGGTCATCAACGAGGACGGCACCGATGGCGGCAATAATTGGGCGCTGGATAACGACAACAACAGTGTGATTGACACCAGCAATGTTCCAGGGTCTGCAACTGACTCTAACGGCGGTACCATCACCTACTACAGCGGTGCCCCGGCCAATACCCCAACTGGCGATACCTCCGGTTCAGATGCAAATACCGATGTCACTCGCTATGTCGATCAGGTTCCTGGCTTAGTCGGCCCTGGTGAATCAGGCTCCCTGATTTTCCGCCGCGTGCTGAACTAACCACCCCACCCCTCAACGGTAGGCAAGTGTCTACGGCTTGCCTACCCCCATTCATTCATTGCAATTACCCCAAGATTAAACGGAGAACAACTACTATGAAACGTTGGTTTATCGGTCTGGGTGCCCTGGTTCTAGTCGGCTCTGCCCCCTTTATTGGCACTCCTGTCTTTGCCCAAATTCAAAAAATCACTGAGTCGATTGTCGAAACGATCCGTCGGCCCGAGGTCAAACTCACCCTAACTGCAGAAAAGCAGATTGTTGAAGTCAACACTGCTGGAGAACAAGCCACCACTTGGGAAGCGTTGGCAGGTCAAGCCCAGGTATTTCCCGGTGATGTCTTACGTTACACCATTGATGGTGCCAACTCTGGCGATGTTGAAGCTGAGAACTTGGTTATCAGCCAGGCAATTCCGGCTGAAATGACCTATGTTTTGGCTTCTGCAACCCCTGTAGAAGGGGCAGAACTGGTCTACAGCATCGATGGCGGCGAAACCTTTGTGGCTGAGCCCATGGTTGAAGTCACCCTGCCCGATGGCACGGTTGAACTCCAACCTGCACCTGCTGAAGCTTATACCCATGTTCGTTGGAGCTTTGGCGAGTCTTTGGCCTCTGCTAGCTCACTCAAAGTAGCCTACGACGTGCAGGTGAAATAAGTCGGATTGAAGCGCGCGATCGCAGCTATTGCTGATTCTGTCTAGCTCTCCGATAGGGCGGTCGTGCGCTTTCCTAACGCTTGCAACCTGCTTAATCAGACTTTTTACACAACCTATCGCTATTGACATGGGGTCTCGCTACGAGCTGCTGAAAAAGCTCAAGCCGAAACCTTAGGGGGACTTTGCACGAATTTTTCGCGTTGCCAACCAGTGGAACTGGTTTACCCCCATCAGGATTGCCTCGCTCGCGGATCTCAGGGAAACATCATGACCAACCGCTCTCAACATAAACCAAACTGGCTCAAACACCGATGGGTTAAGTACCTGGCGACTGCGCTGCTGGCCTTTGCAATCGTTCAAAATCCGATCGCAACCCTGGCTCAGGTGCAGATACCACTGGTGAACCAGGCCACTTATGAATATTCTGACCCTGCTAGTGGCAATAACTTTCAAGGCACGTCTCGTGCGATTACCACTCAAACGTCACCGCTGGTTGATCCGCTGGGACAAATTCTGGCGTGTAACGGCACTCAGCTTGCTAACTATGCAGGGTTTTCAGTCGCAATTTACGAAGCAGATGCCAGTGGTTTAGAACCTGCCGGTTTGCTTCCCTTAACCCGTACGGAATTTCCTGATAATCCAGGCAACAACATTCCTGGTGGTAAAGCACCCAATATTGAAAATAGTAATCCCTTCTTCTTAACCAATGCGGATCAGGGACGCTACAACTTCTTGTTTGACCCCAATCAAGGTCAGACGGATCCGGGTCAAGTTTACATCTTGGCTGTTGACCCACCCTCAGGTTCAGAGTTCATCGAGCGCCGCATTCGCATTGAGATTCTGCAGAGTACGGGCGGTTCTAACGGCAGTATTGTGCGCTATCGGGCGACAGCCCTAGATGGTCAGCCGATCAGTGTGGCTGGGGGCAACCAAATCAGTGACAACGTGGTTGAGGTTCTGGACGCAGAAACTGGGCTGCTGAATCTCTTCTCCCTAGCACTCGGGACGGTCATTTGCGAAAACCGACAGATTCAAATCACAAAGTCTGGCGATCGCGCTGCGGCTCAACCGGGTGACACCGCCGTGTATCGACTCGCTATTCGCAACCTGGTGGATGTCGATCTCAACACCATCGTTGCGACCGATATACTGCCCTTTGGTTTCCGCTTCTTAGCAGATTCGGTACGGGCTCACATTAACGGCAGCCCCGTTGCCATTACCCCAGAGGTAAGTCCAGACGGCTTAACGGTGACCTTCAACGCCGAAGCCAGTATTCCCTCAGGTCAAACCCTAAACATTATTTATGCCGCCAATATTACCCCGGATGCAGTCCGCGGGTCAGCGCGTAACTCGGCAGTGGTGAATGGGATACGGGCAGACAATGGTTTATCGGTCAAAGACGGCCCGGTAAGTCATCTGATGCGTCTTGACCCCGGTATTCTCAGCGACTGCGGCACATTGATTGGCCGAGTCTTTGTTGACAAAAACTTTGATGGCGAACAGCAGCCCGGTGAACCCGGTGTGCCCAATGCCGTTGTGTTTTTGGATGACGGCAACCGCATCGTCACCGATGCAGAAGGCCTCTATTCTGTCTCCAACATGCTGCCGGGATACCGCACCGGTGCCCTCGATTTAAGCAGCCTACCGGGTTATACCCTCGCCCCCAACCTCTATTTCAGAGAACGCAATAGTCAGTCACGGCTTGTGCATCTAGCACCGGGTGGCATGGTCCGCATGAACTTTGCGGTCACCCCCACCTTCCAGGAGGAAAATCAGTCATGAAATCGTCACAGAGAAACACTATCATCAGGGCCAGCCTATTGGGGGCGATCGCAGGCACCGTTGGCATCACAGCAAATCCTGCAACTGCATTAGCAGCAACCCAATCTATCAGCCCTAAAGCCCAAGCAGCCAACATTGCAGAATTGTCGCAAGCCGAGGCAACCTCATCTGAACTTTCCTCACGCGATCGCGAGATTGAAGTTGCTCAAATAGAGACCACAGCCGCTAGTGCACCTTCCTCAGACTCAACCAGTAGTCTTGAGGTTATTCCAGAGACATTTGCTACACAAGCAGCAGATACGCCAATCGCAGCAGACTTATTACCGTCTCCAGGAGCAGAACTCACCACTGAGATCGGGACTGAGGTTGCTGATATTGCAGACAATGAGCCGACCGCGATCGCCGATGGTGCCAGCCAGCTAGACGGTCTTCAAGAGGCTGAAATGGAGGCGGTAGAAGCACTCACCTCGGAAGAATCAGCAGAGGACACTACCACCGTATCTGATGCAGAAGAATTAGCGGAGACTGAGATTCAACCCCTAGATCATCAGGCATTAGCCAATCAGGTTCGGATTCTAAATCCTGTCGGCAACGCCGTTCTAGATGTGCCAGCCACCACTGTGATTCTGGAATATCCGACTGGCGCTGATGTTGAATTGCAGGTCAATGGCACACGGGTTGACGCATCTTTGCTCGGTCGGACAGAGGTTGACGAAACCCGTAGCGTCACCGTCGAAACTTGGTATGGGGTACCGCTACAGGCAGGCACGAACAACATTGATGCGGCCATTCGAGGGACTAACACTCCCCTAACGACGATAGAGATTCAGGTGCGTGGGGTACCGACTCAGCTTACGGTTGAAACTCGGGAAGCCCAAGTCGCTGCCGATGGTCGCTCAACAGCCACCATTCAAGGTCAACTGCTAGATGAGAACGGTAACCTTTCCAACTGGAATACAACCGTTACGTTGACGGCCACCGACGGAGAATTTGTGGGGGCAGACCTGTACCCTGATCAAGCTGGGTTTCAAGTTGAAGCTCGTAATGGTCGCTATACCACCGAACTGCGATCGCCGTTGGAAGCCCAACGGGTGCAGCTTAGGGCAACCGCAAATGGGCTAGAAGCATTTAATCAAATTCAGTTTGAAACCCAACAGCGTCCTAGCTTGGTGACTGGCGTCATCGACCTCCACTTTGGGACACGGGGCACTGACTATTACAGCAGCTTCCGAGACTTCTTACCCCCCGATGGCAACAACGGCTACGAGTTCGATGTAGACGCCGCTGTTTTTGCCATCGGGAACTTAGGAGACTGGCTGTTCACGGGGGCTTACAACAGCGATCGCTCACTGAATGAAGACTGTACCGGCAGTATTGAACTGTTTCGTGACACGCAGCGATGCGAACACAACTATCCGGTCTACGGCGATGATTCTAGCCGTGACGTTTTAGCACCTTCCATTGACAGCCTTTACCTGAGATTTGAGCGCACTTCGCCAGTGGCAGGGGCTGGAATTGACTACTTTTCGTGGGGGGATTTCAACACCGAAGAGTTTGCCACCTCATCCCAACTATTTAGCGCCACAACCCGTCAACTCCATGGCTTTAAATTTAACTACAACATTGGTGATTTAGCCGTAACCGGCTTCTATGGCGACAACGTAGACGGGTTTCAACGAGACACGATTGCGCCGGATGGCACTAGCGGCTTCTATTTCCTCTCTCGCCGTTTGCTCGTGCCCGGGAGTGAAAATATCTTCCTAGAACTAGAAGAATTGGATCGCCCTGGTACGGTCGTCGAACGTCAGGCGCTCTATCGCGGCACCGACTACGAAATTGACTATGACCGGGGTACAATTCTGTTCCGCGATGCGGTTTTACGCACGGCTGTAGACGAGACCGGGACTGTCCTAGTGCGCCGGATTGTGGCGACCTACCAGTTTGAAGGAGACGGCACTAACACCAATATTTATGCAGGCCGCCTGCAGTACAACCTAGATCGCACTTTGAACCACGAGAGCTGGCTGGGCGCGACCTATCTCAGAGAGAACCAAGGCAACCGGAGCTTTGAACTGTATGGCGCAGACGCTCAAATTTCCTTGGGTGAAGATGCTCAGCTGATTGCAGAATTTGCCCATTCAGATAGTGATTTTGATTTGTCTGGCCCAATCAGCGGTTCAGCCTATCGGCTTGAACTTGAGGGCACGGTAACCAACTGGTTGGCTGGGCGAGCTTATTTTCGCCATACTGACGCAGGCTTTACCAACACTGCCACAACTAGCTTTGTACCGGGGCAAACCCGCTATGGCATTGAGGCAGTTGCTGCTGTCTCTGAGACAACCAACATCCGCGCCCGGTATGACCACGAAGAGAATGTCGGTACCGCACCGCGCCCGCTCTTGACCCTAAGTGAGCTGCTTGAGACTGGCGTTTCTGCCACCCCTGGTAGCCGAGTTGATAACTCGCTAGACACCTTTTCACTGGGTATTGTTCAGCAACTTGGTGATACCAATCTAGAGTTCGACTGGATTCACCGAGAACGCACCGATCGGATTTCTCCCAATGCTTTATCGTCGAGTTCTGATCAGCTGCGATCGCGCTTAACCACTAACTTGAGCGAAGACATTACCCTCTTTGCCCAAAATGAGCTGAATCTGTCTTCTAATGGAGACTCAATCTATCCCAACCGCACCATCTTTGGCCTAGATTGGCAACTGATGCCCGGTATTACGCTCGGGGTCAATCAGATTTTCCTCGAAAACAACGGCATCAATGATCGCGGCGCAGTTACCACCATCGATTTGGATGCTGCCTATGCCCTAGGTGAAGACACCACCATTCGGGGTCGCTTCTCAGTTATCGATGGCACTCAAGTGGGGGGAACGGTTGGGCTAGAACAGGGCTTTACGTTGGCCCCCGGCCTGCGGCTTGATTTGGCTTACGAGCATGTATTTAACAACATCTCCAGTATCACTGCTGCCGGAACGCAATTTGTGCAGCCCTTTGCGGTGGGATCGGGGGCATCTTCGCTGCTGCTCACCGATGGTGACAGTTTCAGCGTCGGACTTTCTTACACTGATAATCCTGATTTGCAAGCGAGTGCCCGCCTAGAGCACCGTTCTTCCTCCCAAGGGTCTAACACAGTTTTCACAGCATCTGCCCTGGGTCGATTGTCGCCAGCAGTCAGCGTCTTATTCAACTATGAACTGGCCAGTGCTGCCAATCAATCCCTAGATGGACTGGGAACCTCTAGCACGCTGAAGCTGGGCCTTGCCTACCGAGATCCCCATAGCGATCAGTTCAATGCCCTGCTGCGTTATGAATACCGGGGTAATCCTTCTGCTACGCCCGAGACCTTACTCTTTGGGTCTGACATCGGCTCGGAAGAACACCTCTTTACTGCTGAGGCAATTTATGCACCGAATTGGCGCTGGGAGTTTTATGGCAAGTATGCCTTCCGCACCAGCACAACCCGCATTGGTGGCATTGGCAGCAGTGAAACGGGTGGGTTTGATGACTTTGTATCTAACAGTGCGGTTCATCTAGCCCAGTTTAGAACCACTTATCGATTGGGATACGACTGGGATGTCGTTGGTGAAGCCCGCTGGATTGGCAGCTCTGCCGGATATACCGAAATGGGTGCGGCCCTCGAGTTGGGCTACTATCCGACACCTGACCTGCGGTTGTCGGCGGGTTACAGCTTTGGTAGCGCCTATGACCGGGATTTCACTGGGAGCAATCGCTCCGCTGGGGGATTTTATTTCGGCATTACTGCCAAGCTCAACAGTTTATTTGGTGGCTTTGGTCTGCAAGAGGTGGCCCCCCCTCAGCAGCAAGAGTCTGTGCTAGAAACCACTGCGACAAACAATTAAGCGAATTCGCTGGAGATAAGGAGCAAGACTGATGATGCATCCCCTAAGCACTCGACGCTATCAGCTATTGATGGCTTGCGGTCTAGCCGCAACAACACTCGTCTCTCAAGTCGCAGTCTGGGCGCAGGCCACCCCGGCTCACGTGACTACACCACCACCTGATCTCCACATCGTCGTCAATAGTAGTCAAGACGGCCCGATCCAGGCTGACGAGATGTTGACCTTGCGAGAAGCCATTGAACTGACTAATGGCACCTTGCCATTGGCTTCTCTAAGTGATGTTGAACACGCTCAAGTCACTGTAGTTGAACCTGCTGAATCAGCATCGCGCATTGAGTTTAATCTCCCGGCGAATCAAACAAAGATTCAATTGGTAACGCCGCTACCCGCAATCGCAAGCCCTGATCTAACCCTAGATGGCACTACCCAACCCGGTTATGACCCAGCCCTATCGGCAACGGCTGAAATCGAAGTGCCAATCCCAGTTGTCGAAATTACGCCAGCTCCAGAGGCTGAAGTGTTTCGGGGGTTGAGTATTGTTGCCAGTGGCGTAACAGTACGAGGCTTGAGCCTTTATGGTTTTACCGCAGAACACCGAGCTACGGCGATTACACCACCCGCAGATATCTTTATTGCCCATCGTTTGCCACCCCCAGATACCAGCCAACAATATCCACCCGCCCAAGGGTTTTCCTATTACGACGAAAACATTCCGCCTGAGGATGTACTGATTGAACACAATTGGTTGGGGATGCCACCGACAGAAGCCATGCCTGAGACACCTTCAGCGTTTGGGGTTTCTGTATTCAACAGCCAAGGCACAACGGTTCGTCGGAATCGCATTGCTCACCATGACGGCAGTGCGATCATTACCGGGGCTCGGGCTGAAAATCTGAAGGTTGAAGAAAACATCTTAGTCGCCAATGGCCTAGCGGGCATGCCCGATGGCATCCGCATTGAGGGCAGCGTTGATAACAGCGTCATCAGTGGCAATCTGGTCTGCGGTAACGACGGTGCAGGGATCTTTCTGTTTAAGCCCGAAGGGGCGATTGAAATTCGCGACAACACCATCAAGTTTAATGGTCAGCGCCTGCGTCGCGCTGCGATTTACCTAATGGGCAATGGCCATCGAGTTGTCGACAACGAAATTAATAATCAAAAAGGGCCGGGGGTGGTTGTCACCGCGTTTGGCATTGGCAGCCGCAACCCCAGCCATCGCAACTTGATTCAAAACAATGTGTTTGCCAGCCTGGAAGGCTTGAGTATTGACCTCAATACCCGCCGTCACAATGGGGTGCAAGATTTCCAGCGGGGCGATGGCCCGAATCCAGTGCGCAATTCTGACAATCGGCGGTTGGATACTGGCAATTTAGCGATTAATGCACCTCAGTTCCTGAGTCCTGAGTTCTTTGTCATGAATGGCAAAGTGATGATCGAAGGCATGGCTGATCCAGGGTCTGAGGTTGAGCTTTACCTCAGCCATGCGGCTGATTCAGCCCATGGGCCTTTGAGTCAGCCTTTGGCGACTGTTGCGGTGGATCAAGCGGGGCACTTCACATACGAATCCGCTGAACTGCCATCAGGAACCATAGTCAGCGCGATCGCATCTGATCCTCGCTATGGCACTTCAGAGCCAGCGTTAAATACCGTGGTGCGATCGCTGTCTGCTACAGATGACAACTCAGCTGCATCTAGCAATCTGGATTTTGAAGTCCCCCAGTGTACAACCCGGCCTGAGCCCCCCGAACCTGTCGTCGTGGCCCCACCCCCGCCAGAACCAATTCAACTGCAAGTGCCTCGAAACGTTCACTTTGGCCTGGATCGCGACAACATCAGTGCTGAAAGCGCGGCTGTTTTAGATCAAATTGCAGCAGCAATGCAAATCCATCCCACCTTGGTGGTGGATCTGCACGGCCACACCGACTCTCGGGCCAGTGATGCCTACAACCAAGAATTAGCCTTGCGTCGGGCGCGCAATGCTAGAGCGTATCTGATTCAGCAAGGCATTGATCCGGCCCGGACGACAATTCGCTCGTTGGGTGAAACTCAGCTTTTAACTTCAGAGCGCGATCGCGTCGAGTATGCCCGCAACCGCCGAGTCGAATTTGTGTTTCGCGATGTCCGAGGGCTTAACATCACCTTCGTTGATCAAGACACCGACTTACAGATCGAACCTTGATCATGCCTACGAAAAATTACTGACGTATTACCAGTGTTGCAATTAACCCAGCTTGAAGCTCCCAGAATTTACTGAGTCTTTGATCCCAACATAACGGGATTGCTAAAGAGGGAGCTTCCCGGTGCTGAGCCTTTATGCCTTACCTGCTCTGCTAATCCATTCTCCAAATCATTGCCTGCCAATAAGGGTCTTACTATGAGTCTTCTACCCAGATATCTGTCACTGTTTGCGCGCGCTGCTAAAAATCGCCCCAGTGCGTTACTAGCCGCTGCAACGATATTAACCACGACGCTGGGCTTTGTGACTCCCGCCAGGGCTGACTCCACGCTTAACGTCATCAAAACAGCGCTGGATCTGAATGGGGCAGATATTACCGATGTTGAGTCAGGTCAGGATTTTCTGTTTGAAATTAAGTGGTCTTGTAGTTTAGACGATATCAACGTTGATATATGTGAAGACGTCCAAATCTCAGACGTGATTCCCACCGAGCTGGAATATGTCGGTTTAGAAGAGGGAGAAGGGGCCAGAGCCAACTACAACAGCGGCACAAGAACATTCACCTACGATCTCGGCACGATTCAGGGAGACTCGGCAGCGGGTTCAATTGCTATTAGAGTTCGCTTCCCAGAAGGAGTTACTGCCGACAACGTAACCGCCAACAACACGGCTGTTATTGAATCCGCCACTGCAAATCCGCCAGGACAAAAGTCCAGCAGTGACGATATCACCAGTGATGTCAGCAACCCAGCAGGTAAGTGGAATGTCACTAAAAACAAGTTGTTACCTTCCGGTGATCCCATCTTGGATGGAGATGTTACCTATGAAGTCAGCCTTGCGCCAACCCAACGTACGGGTAACCTGAATCTAGAAAACGTCGTCATGACGGACACCCCAGAGGTTGGGGCAGAAGTTGTCTCTGTGAGCAATGGCGGCGTCTTTAATGATGGCGACGGCGATGGCATCGTGGATCCGGGAGACACCATTACCTGGAACGTCGGCGATCGCACTGTAGGGCAAGAAACCTACCGAGCTCAGGTCGTATTAAGTTATCCAGCGGCCACCTTCAACTCGAGTGGTGCAGCCCCCGATACACTACCAGATGTGACAAACTCGGTCACCGGAGCCGGTACCTTTGAAGTGACTAGCGATGCCTTTAGCGACGATGGGGAAGTTAGCCACGGGTTCGTCGATCCAGATCCTGGCTTAGCCAACTTTCAAAAACGCAACCAAGGCTTTGTCTACGGCAGCCGTCCTGATATTGGCACCGAATTCTACTACGACTATAGAATTCAAAACACGGGTAACGTTGCCTTCGATACCCTCACCGTCTTTGATGACAATTTGCCGCCAGAGGTAGATGCTCTACGCTTCCGCACGGGTAGATACAGTAACGACGCCGGAGCGACGTTTACACTGCAATACAGTACCGACAACGTCAACTTCCAAAATGTGCCTGGGGTGGTTGATTTGGTTGTTGCCGACACTGAGCAGCAAAACTTTACCTTGCCAACAGGGACACGTGGCATTCGCATTATTTACGAAAATGCGCCTGTGGGCTTTAACGCCAATACTCGCCCCAGACTCTATGTCGAAGTGCGCACAACCATGGAAGATACAGGGGCGACGATTCAAGACGGAGAAGACATTGATAACACCGCCACCTTAACAGGTGTCTTTAATGGTAATGACTACACCGATGACGATGATGTGGAAACCTTTGTCGATCGCCCCCGTGCCGTAGGCATCATTAGCAAAGAGGATTTAACCAATAGCGGCCCTTACGCGCCGTCTGAGCTAGTTGAGTTTCGGTTGACTGCGGGCAACCGTCGCAATGCCCGCAGAACTCTGGAAAATCCGGTCGTGGTCGATATTCTGCCCGATGGCCTAGCCTATGTGGCAAATTCCTATGTGTTTGATGCTGGCGATAGTGGCCTGTCAGCACCGTCTAATTTCGAAGTCATTGAAAACTACAACGGTAGTGGCCAAACCCTCTTACGCTGGACTTGGGAAGGTCAAGCTGCGGATTATGACGATGGGTCCGACGGTAACGCTTTTAATGACGACAAGACCTGGACGATTACCTATAAAGCCGGGATTGAAGAAGGTGATATCCAGGGCAGCATCACCAATACGGTTTACCTCAGTACCTACGACACAAGTACCGACCCGGCAGATTTTGTTTGCCATAGCAGGGGTGACAACGATATTGGTGATAGCGACGACATTGATGGCGACGGCAAGACCGGGGACGACAATGTTTACAACAGCAACTCATCCACAACTAACGATAATCCCCTCTGCCGTGCCACCGCAGATGTAACCGTTACCACGCTGCCCTTCCTCGAAGCACGTAAACGGGTACAGGGTGGATTAAACAACAGCTACGAGATCAGTGGTCAGAGCTATCCCGGTGGTGCAGTCGATTATCAAATCACCGTTACCAACACCGGTACTACGCCCATTGAAGACTTGGTCGTCGTCGATATCTTCCCCAATATTGACGACACCAGTGTGCTCAATACCAACGTGCCGAGGAATTCTGAGTGGCGACCTTATTTGGTTGGCCCCATCGAAGTCCAAGTCCCCACGGCTCAGGTTTACTATAGTGTGTCGTCAAATCCATGCCGTCTGAATCCATTAGACGGTACTGATCAGCTTTGGCCACCCGGTTGCGTTGATGACTGGACAACCACCTTCCCCAATGACCCTACTACGGTCACAGCGGTCAAGATTGACTACGGCAGCTTCAGGCTCAATCCATTGACCTCGCTGACAAACGATTGGCCCATGCGGGTGCCGGTCGTTGCCCCTACCAATGAATCAGCCTTTAATTCCTTTGCCCTCACCGGACGACGCATCGATCGCACCTCTCCCCTACTACCCCAAGAACCGCCTCGGGTAGAGGTCGACTTACAAACCGACGATCCACCGGTTTTGGGTGATTTTGTCTGGAACGATGCTAATAACAACGGCGTTCAAGACGATGGTGAGAATGGTATCAATGGGGTAGTAGTCGAGCTTTACCGCCCCGGTGCTGATGGCATTCCGGGGACGCCAGACGACGAGTTCGTCGACTTCACCATGACCGGGCCAAACCACTTTGGTTTCCCTGGCTTTTATGAGTTTGCCTATCTCGATCCAGGTGACTACTTTCTGAAATTCATTCCGCCCACGGGCTCAGGCTATTTCTTTACCAGTAGCAGTGGTACCGATCGCGACGATGGGACAGGTTCTGATGCTAATCAGACAACCGGCTTAACCGATGTGATTACTATCGCCAGCGGCGACGACGAACGCGACATTGATGCGGGTCTTACCACCACCCCACCAACAGGCCAAGCCACCCTGGGTGACTATGTCTGGTTAGATGCCAATGGTGATGGCATTCAAGATGCCAATGAAACGGGTGTTAACGGGGTCAGCGTCATGCTCTATCAGAGTGACGGCACCTTTGTGGGCACCACCCAAACCAGTAATGACACCAATGGTAATCCGGGGTATTACATCTTCCAAAACCTGCCACCCGGTGATTACTACGTCGAGTTCAATCCACCCGCAGGGTACAATGCTTCTCCGCAAAGTCAGGGGAGCGACACAGCTCAAGACTCCGATGCTGATCCCACCGATGTCGATGGGACAACGCCAGGAACCCAAGCCCGAACAAATCCATTTACCCTCAGCGCAGGTCAAAACGAAACTGATATCGATTTCGGGATCGTGCCCCAACCGCGTATCGGTGACTATGTCTGGATTGACCTCAACCGTGACGGCATCCAGGATGGAACAGAGGTTGGGCTCAATGGCGTCACAGTCAATCTCTATGAAGACGGTAATCTCACCCCCGTAGACACGATCGTGACTGCCGACGATATTCAAGGCAATCCTGGTTATTATGCCTTTGCCACTGGAGGACTTAGCGGTGACTATTCGATTGAGTTTGTGCTGCCTAGCGGATATGAATTTTCGCCACAAAACTCTGGCAGCGATGACACCCTCGACTCAGATGTCAATACCGCAACGGGGCGCATTGAGATTACTGGCGTCACCAACACAACCACTGATTTGAGTCTAGATGCTGGGGTCAACCAACCGGCACCAGGGCCTGGCTTCGTAGGCGACTTTGTCTGGTTAGATCTCGATGAAGATGGCATTCAAGATCCAACCGAAACTGGCTTTAACGATGTCACGGTCAGACTGCGTAGGGCTAGCGATGACAGCCTTTATGCTGAGACAGTCACAGCAGATTCTCTGGGGCGACCTGGCTACTATCTGTTTAGCAACGTACCGGATGATGACTACTATGTTGAATTCGTACTGCCAGAAGACTACTTAGCCTCACCTGCAAATGCTGGCAGTGATGACTCGGAAGATTCCGATGTGGATAGTGCGGATGCAGATCCGAATGTGTCAGGGGTAGAGACTGATGCGGATCTGAGTACGAGTGCGATTGAGCTAAGAACGCCATCATTCAACGTGACTAGCACCTCCGACAATCGCACTATTGACATGGGGATTTACCGTGACCCTAATGCCCCTGAACCTCCAAGCGTGGTGCTACTCAAGCGAATCACAGCTATTAATAACGTTCCTATTGCCTTCGACGGGCCTCAAACCCCAGAAGAAGATGAGGTTGATGATCTATTTCCATCTAACTTTTTAGAAGGGACAGTGGATGGCGGTGAAACGAGACCGGGCGATGAAATTGAGTACACGATCTACTTTATTTCTAACGGCGATCGCGCAGCTGAAAATGTGGCTTTCTGCGACCTAGTGCCAGAATACACAACGATCAGTTCAACTGCTTTCAATGCCAACCCAGCCACCCAAGATACGGGGGGAATCCCAGGGGCCGATCGCGGCATTGTGCTCGGTCTTGGTAGTGATGAACTCTCAATGACCAATGTGGCCGATGGCGATCGCGGGGTTTATGTACAACCGGGTGATCCGACTGGACTCGACTGTGGCGGCCCGAATAGCAATGGTGCCGTAGTTGTGTTCATTGGCGATATTCCCAACGCTAACGGCAACCCAAACCCCAACACCTCCTACGGATTCGTCAGATTCCGAGCGCGGGTGCAGTAGTTAAGACAGGAGTCTGCGCCGTAGCCTATCCAGGGCTGACATGCGACTTAAATGTCGCACCCAGTCCCGGCCTCTAAACCCGCCAAACCGATAGGCTACGCTATGAACCCTACCCTTGGGATCCGCCAGACCAATGTAGACCAATCCCACCGGCTTCTCCTCGGTACCGCCCCCTGGGCCAGCAATCCCTGTGATGCTGAGTGCCCAGTCAGTGCCAAGATGTTGCTTGACGCCAAGGGCCATTTGATTGGCGACTGATTCACTAACGGCACCGTGGGTTGCAAGGGCTTGGGCATCAACCCCAAGTAGTTTGACCTTAACCCCATTGTCATAGGAAATAATGCCGCCCCAAAAGTAATCGGAACTGCCGGGGACTTCTGTGAGAATTTGGCCTAAGCCGCCGCCGGTACAAGATTCAGCTACGGAGAGAGTTTGGTGATGCGATCGCAGCAGATTTCCCAAGACTGACGCTAAGGTGTCATCATCAGCACCGTAGCAGTCCATATCTGCGATCGCGCGAATTTTGTCTTCTACTGGAGCAATCAGGTTTTTGGCCTCAGCTTCGGTCTTTGCTTTGGCCGAAATCCGCAGCCGCACTTCTCCATTACCTGCATAGGGAGCAACGGTGGGGTTTTTGAGGTCGAAGACGGGGGCAACTTTTTCCGCTAGGCCCGATTCGCTCACACCCCAAAACCGCAACACCCGACTGTGAATGACCGACTGTGCCCAACCGTGCTGTTCTAGATAGGGCACGGCAGTTTGCTGCCACATAGCGTGCATTTCTCGCGGTACCCCCGGAAACGTCATAATTACTAGTTCAGATTCTGGACTCCAAAGAATGCCTGGTGCGCTACCCAAGGGGTTCGGCAGCACATCGGCGCCTTCCGGGAAACAAGCCTGTTTGCGATTGTTGTCGGTCATTACCCGACCCCGCTTTTCAAACTTTTGGCGAATCTTTTCGAGTTCATCGGCCCGTTCAATCAGCGGGACATCAAAAAAGCTGGCTAGGGTTTCAGTTGTCAAATCATCGGGGGTGGGGCCAAGGCCGCCCGTAAATATTAAAAGACGCGATCGCGCTTTGGCCGTCGCGATCGCGTCTTTTAGCCGTTGAGGGTTGTCACCTACCACAGTTTGGTAGTAGTGGGGAATACCGAGTTGGGCCAACTGCTGAGCCAAAAACTGAGCATTGCTGTTGAGAATTTCCCCCAGCAACAGCTCCGTACCCACACAAATCACTTCTGCACACATTTCCATGGTATTCCCCATCCCAACAACGTCTACCAGACACCATCATAGTCAGGAGGCAGAAGTCAGAAATCAGAATAAATGACTGCTGTTATGGGGAACCCCTAGAACTTGATCGACGACACAGAAGTAGGACAGTGTTTACACTAGATAAGCAGCATCCGACTTGAAAGCTGGAGTTTTTAGCTTTCAAGAAGCATGAGTCTGGATGTAGATGAGACTTAAAGTGCGTATCTTCATTGAATAGTGCAACAGTGATTAATCCAAATTTTCCCTTCACCTTTATGCGACGAGTCGGTTTTGCAGCGAGTGGCCTGAGTGCAACACTGGTAATGCTGGTAATCCCACCTCAGGTTTTGGCGCAAGGTCCAGACCCTGATATGGTCATCGCAGTTGACACCAACGCTACTTCGTCTAATTCGCTCTATCATCCTCAACCCATAGGCAATGGAGTCATTAGCACTGGGCCTAACCCCTTCCCTGCTAATCTGCCGTCTGTAGAGCCGATTTTCCCTGACGCACCAACAGAAGCAGTGCGATTAGTTTTGCGCCTTAGCGATCGCCGGGTTTATGTCTATCGAGGGAATGAGCTTGAAGCCAGCTTTCCAGTTGCGGTGGGTCGAGCCGGGTGGGAAACGCCTACCGGGGAATTTGAAGTGTTTTCCATGGTGGAAGAACCCGGTTGGACCAATCCGTTTACGAATGAAGTGATGCCGCCAGGGCCCGATAATCCACTGGGCGATCGCTGGATTGCTTTTTGGTCAGATGGCAACAACCTGATTGGGTTTCATGGCACACCCAACCCCGATTCTGTCGGTAGAGCTGCTTCCCATGGTTGCGTTCGTCTCTACAACGAAGATGTGCGTCAACTCTACGCGATGGTTGAAGTAGGTACCATTGTGGTGATCGAACCTTAGACTATCGAAGATTGATAGTGCTCAACACATGATGATATTGCTGTCTGAAAGCTATACTGCCTTATTCCCGTTTCATTACTTTTAGGGCACTACTCGAACATTAAAACCTGGAGCTTTCAGAACAACATCTACGGGTTGCGAACTCTACGTTAGAACCTGCTCTCTGAAGAGTATCTATTTTCTGACGGATAAGGTTGGGAGAACTTTTGCTGTAGTAGTAACCACAAGAAGGGGATGTCTCTAAGCAAGTAACGTCGCCAAAGACGCTTAGGCTCTGACCGTAAACGATACAGCCATTCTAGGCCTAGGTCACTAATCCATTTGGGCGATCGCGACTTATAACCAGCTTCAAAATCGATAGCTGCCCCTAACCCCATAAATATTTTGATATTGGGCAATTGATGGCGATGCTTAGCAATCCACTTTTCCTGCTTGGGAGCCCCCACGCCTACTACCAAGACCGTCGCCGAAGATTGGCGAATCATTTCCGAAATCTGCTCACACTCCACTTCGTTCTTCTCAAATCCAAAAGAAGGAGAATGCGCAGCCACTACAATCTCTCGCCCAATTCGAGCATTGATATTTTTCATAGCTTTCTGAGGTACTCCCTCAGCCCCACCCAGCAGGAAAATCTTGATCTCATCATTAGCTCTGTGATGCTCACAAAAGACAGGCAGCAGATCTGAGCCAGAGATTTTCTCTTTGATAGGCGTACCCAAAAACCTTGATGCATACAGCAAAACTTGGCTATCACACACCCGATAATCAGCTTGTGCATAAGCAGTCCGAAACTCTGAATCATGACGTAAACTCATCAAATGGTCTACGTTTGGCGTAAAAACAGCGCCTTCATTTAAGCGAGTCAAAAACTCATCCCACGAGAGATTATCAATGGGGATATTGAGAATTTCAATATACTCCTGGAGAGCTTCTACCTGCATCACTGGAAGCTGTCTAAATTTAGAGACGGGAACTGTTGGATCAACCTCAACAAAACTCTTGCGGTAACTACCCAAACTCTCAAGTAGAGCCGTGATGACTGTAGGAGCCATAACTGTAAAAGCCTATGCTAGATGTGAATCAAGATGAACTAAAACGAGCGAGTCTAAGATGCAACTTACAAGCTAATGCTCAAAAATCTACAATCTATTCCTCGGCGAAGATTGGGACAAAAGCCCCGCGTAAAATTCATACACCCCGTACATCGGTTCAGGCTGGACTCAGCATGTTACGCAAAATACCTGGCAACTACCATCTGCCCCATAAGCTGGATATAGCCTATCTCTCCTGCCGTACAGAAGTAAATATACTTAAAGTAGGATTCATGCGATCCCTAAGTTTATACCAAAATATGGGATCTTCACGGACATCTGTCAAGGGGGTTTCGCATCTCAGTAGCCCTTATGTCGCACTTGCTCAAATGAATCAAGTAAGAGTTTAAATCCCACCTTGGTCAGCAAGAACAACCTTTGTGCTTTTGCTTACAGTTTTGCACTGCTTCATAAACCAAGCTCAACCTGTAATAGATGGATAGTCTTATCTTGAGAAGCACTACTCAAAGTACTCAAAGTTTCAACACCCAGAAGGAAAGACTAGCAAACAACTCAAAAAGTTTCAGAAAGGTTCAGTAAAATCACTTGCCTCAGTATATCCGTAATGTTGGAATTTCACTGTGATAAATTGTAAGATATTATACCGAAATTAAATGAAATCGAACTAAATGGGCTAGTGAATAAAGTTGGGCAAATGACACAACTCCAATTAGTAAGCTGAGGTGATGTCATGAAAACGGTGCAAACGTTCTGTCCGTCCAGTCAGAATATTTTGGATCACAAACTTCTGCACATCAACACCGTCTACACTCTGGCTAATTTATGTCTATCGATTAGTCAAATATGTTGTTTAGCAAATTGAACAAATTAAAGGGCGTAGTAATGGGTTGAAGTGTGCGGGCTATACCGTCTAGCACATTGAGATACCCTCGCTTTGGCACAACAATTAGGTCGCCGTCTCGAATGGGTGTCGCGTCTTCAAAATCACTCAGATTTAAGGTTTGATTTTCCATCTGGCCAGTGTCTCCCAATCTCAGCAGAGAAACCGTCCGGAGATTAGCATCATCATTATGCCCTCCTGCCAAAGCCATGGCTGTTAATACAGTGCCGTCTGGTGAAACTTCTACCTCACCAGGGCGGTTCACTTCACCAATCACACGAACCCGTACCAGTTCTGGAGCAAGGCTTGAACGCGACACGAGTTGTGGATCGACTTCAGAGCTATCAGGGGCTTCTTGAACAAAAACAATGTCTCCATCTTGAAGCAAAATATCTTCGCCTTGGGTGCCCTGGAAAATGGACTCCCAGAGGTTGACAGTGAGGGTTGTCTGACGACCATTGGGAAGTTGCCGCTGCACCCTAATGTTTCGTAGGTCTGCCGTGCGGCGTACCCCCCCCGCGTTGACCAGGGCCGTACTTAGGGTAGGTGTGGTGGAGCCTGAGCTAAGCTGTGAGTCATTGCCTACTCGGGTATTGACATTGGTTAAACTATTCAACTGCACAGGGCCGGGGCGATAGACTTCGCCAGCAATCGTGACCACCAATGGGCGCAGGACGGACAAGTTTAACTCTACGACTGGGTCTATAAGATAAAAACTCAACCGACTCGTAATTTCTGCTTGTAGGGCCTCTAAGGTTTTGCCAGAAGCAACTACCGAACCGATCAGGGGTAAGAGCACAGTGCCGTCAGGGAGAATCACTCGGGTTTGAGAAAATTCAGGATAGTCAACAACCGCAAGACCAATCTGGTCACCAGGGCCTAGCAAATATCTTGAAGTATTGGTGTTGGACTGAATCGTCTCGGGAGATGAATTTTGGCGGGTCAACGGTGTTACCTCAGGGGACTCAAGATCCTGTTCGGGTGAGGCTGAGGGTAATTGTGGCAGTTCGTCAGATTGTGCAGAGAGGCTTTCAGGATCAGTAACCTGGGCGATCGCCATACCTGAATCTATGCACAAGACTAATGATGGCAAGGCTAAGCACAACCAGCCTCCAAATGCTGCTAAAGCTATTTGATAGTTCATCTTAGGCTTTATCCCCAGGCGTAATTCCGGTTAATTCTCTCGTTCGCTCTTGAGTCAATCTCACAGTAGAAATCACTCATGAATTCCTCAGTAGCACTACTCGAAGACCTTTTGGAAGCTTGGTACATGCACCCTTCCACATCGTGTAAGATCATAGCTAAAACGCAGCGCATACATCAAAGTAGGCTGCTGTGACTGCCCGACGCCTCGCAGGGAGAAGTGTAACTCGGTTAAACACATTCTAAACATACTACTGTTATCGTAGTGTTCCGGATCAATCAGTACATAAACAGGAGTCCATGCTGTCTACGCTGGCTCTAACAGAAAATTGGCCACACAGATTTCAATACTAAAATAGATTTTGTACCCAGCTAAGGTATTCACTCTGAACAAAATCGTAATTTGGAGTAATCTTAGTTGTGTTTCCATTCACCTATTGATGCTGCACTCATCTATCGCTAAATCACGAAGTCTCAAAGCTTTTACCAAGGCTTAGCTGCCTAAATCTCACTTTCTAAACATAGGGATATTCACTTCATTTCAAAGTGATAAATCCTGAAATAGTTGAAATAAAAATCTTCTTCGAAATCATACAGAATTTCCATTGCTTGCATAACTTCATCGTCTTGCGCGATAGAGTATTCTCGATTAGACACGAGCAGCACTTTTTCCGAATTATCAGTCAACTCACGTATTTTGTCTGCAAAATCGCCTGTTCTCAGGCTGTTTGTAATATATTTGCCATCAAGTGTTTCAGGATCTCCATAATATCCTAGAAGATATGTATCACCTGCCCCACCAATCAAAACTGACCTCGTTTCAGAATCGCGGTTCTGAATCACATACTGAGCAGCTGACCGAAAATCATCTTTATGGAAAGCTTCATTGAAGTAATAGTTATGCAAGGAAAATAAATTAATCCCAATCAAGAAAGTAAGTGAGATGTGCGACAGCCTATTTACTAGCTGCGAGTCTTTAAATGATTCTTGTGATGGTCTATTGTCCAAAAGTACAGGCAACAAAATAGCGAGTATTGGCCAAGTATAACAAGCATGCCGAGGAACCCAGTTGTACTTAGTGATAAATGCTAAGAAGAGTCCAAAGAGTAAAGAAAGGAATAGTGAACTTATTAAAAAGAGTTCTACTGAGTAGTATCGTTTATTGCTTTGCCATCTGGCCAACTTAACAGTCAATAAGATAATTGCAATTGTAATAAGTGTTATCAGCAACCATAAAAGCTGGGGCCAATAATTCACTATCACGCTCAACTTATCATCTCCTCTTAGCTGTGACTGAAGTGGACCAAATGTTGTACCTGCGAACAAGCCATAAAGCACGTATGCAGCATTGTATATAAGCGGGAAGTAAGTTCTAGAGACACCTATCTCCGTAGGAGAAGTTGAAGTTGGCGAGTTTAAGTAGAATAACAGGGGGAAAAAAGACAGTATTGCCGATGGGGCCCACCAAGCGAACCACAACTTTAAGCGTCGCGTTGCTAAAAGATGTGAAATACTTAAAGCCCCTGAAAAGCAAAGCATCAAAATATTTAGAAAAATACTCACTGCGCTTAGAATAGCAAAAGCTGCTCTAAATAATATTGGAAATTTGATCTGGTGATTTGAAAAAGCTCGACTGATTACAAATAGCTGACAAGATACGAGTAAAATAGCTAAAGAGTAATCTCTAGCTTCTTGACTGTAGTAGACACAATAAGCACTTACCGATATCAGTAGAAATGACCATAAGGCATGTCGTTCCCCAAACCAGTATTGGGCTGTAAAAAAAATAAAGACGGCACCTACGATGCCGGAGATAGCTGAAAAGGAGCGGATAGCAAACTCACTTGCACCAAAAACTTCCCTCCAGCCAAACATAATGAGATAGTAGAGAATGCGATATCGGTCGCTTAAAGGTGTTTCTAGAAGTCTTAAAAAAGCATCTTGAAAAGTTGGCCCCTCAGAAAAATATAAACTGTATCCTTCATCGATCCAAAAGCTTTGATTTGCGATCATAAAAAATCTCAATGAGACGCAAATCAAAGTTATTACTAATAGGCAAAGATAGTAGTTCGTGCGATTTAACTTTGATTTAAATTTAGTCAGACTAACCATAGATATATAGATGAGGAACCGCCCAATCAAATCGGGTGATTGTTTGCATTTGGAGACAAGACATCACAGGCTTAAAGGAAGAATTAGGATTTGCTTGTTTAGCTTGATGCGATCCTAAACCTAATCTATGCATATCAAAGTATACACAACTGTCTTCTCTTCTCAGTCAGCGAGCATTAAACGTATATGCCACATTTAACTAGTTCATAGACACTTTTTGTATGAGTGCTGTTTCACAGATTAAGCTCTCCTAAGTTCATGCTTCCTACTCATTTATCACCATACTATCAGTGCTCTTAGAGACTACCCCAAAACCTTATCTGAGCCGAAGTGATACAGGTACTAAGAAGTTGAAGAAACACCAGATAGTCTAGCCTTTTTTCTACCAATTCATCAGTAGCTATCGAAAGCGTTTCATCTAGAGAAGTGTATGTTTGACAACCATTATCACGTATGGTGATTCGGAATCCCTCAAGCCATCAAATTGCGTTTGCGACAAGGCGGAATATGCCTCCTATGCCCTCCATGCAAAACCTGATATATTTATCCTATCGTAGCTATTGCCTAAGTGGTTTAGGTGAAAATAATTAATTCTTTAGGAGGTTCTTAAGGAATGAAGTGACGGAGGCTCTCGCTCTTTTGTCTTGTACTACTCTCTGAAACTGGTAAGTACCAAAGGTTGCTGAGGTCAACATAAGATCAAAAATATCTGACAATCTAGGCGTTAAGTGGGTGAGATTATAACCTGCCGCCTGCATATAGGAACCAGAGATTTTCTCACAGATCCATACCTCAGTGTTGGTCAGTTCTCGACAAGCGCTATTCTTAAATGAGGAATTCCCCTTATCCAGAGCAACCTTAGCAGAGCTCCTAGTATCCAAGAAGTTTGCAAGACGCTCTGAGACTATCTCTGGTTCTTTAACGAGATGCTCAAACTTTACGATTTCGACGGGTGCACGGTCTCGCTTAATAAATTCATTAACATTCTCGTAGGCTCTTTTCCAATATAAGGAATAGATCACTGGGTGATACTGTCGAGATTCACCATCTTGATTTCCACTAGTTTTAACTCGGGGTAAGTTCTTGAAGGATCTCATAACCTTGCGGGGATCTCGAAGGATATAGATAAACTTGACGCCTGGGAAAAGATCGGTCAACTCATCCATGTGCATGAAATCTTGAGGTGTTTTATAACCCCAGCGATGTTTACCGCAGTGAACTGTTAGTCTCATTAACCACTCTTCAAGGACTTGAGGCCAAGTCAAAGGACTAATATCAAGTGCTTTCATAAGTTCATTCTCCATCTCAAATGTATCTTCCCATTCAAGGTTAGGAATGTAAAAGTTTTCTTCAAACCTAATTTTTGCACGTAATTGCCATGCTAGCTTGTTGATGAATCTCTTAAGTTTTTCCCGATCGAGACTCAAATCAAATGAGCTAGAAATCCCTAAAGAAGCAGCTTTTTGATAAGGATATAGATCATCAAAAACGAACCAATCCTCTAAGCAAGAAATAGCATGAGACAAATATGACGAGCCACTTCTCGGCAGACCAACAACAATGACTGGTGGAGTTGATTTTCTGACAACTAGAGAAGGACTCTTGACGACTAATTCTGATTTTAGAGAGTCATCCATTTAGAATCTCCAACATTAACTTCACTTTGAAGCATAATCATACTAAATTCTGCTCGATAATTTCTTGCATCTGAAAATTTAAACATTTTTTCTGAGGTCGGATGTTTTGCTTAAAATCTACTGAACAAAAGAGCAATCATTCCTTTAGAGAGCAATAAATAAGTGCCCACAAGTAAACGCAAATCTGGATTGCTAAGATACTTATCTAGGCATTCTAAGGGCATTGATTAGTTTTGGCCCCCTAGTTAATTTCCGGCGATCTACATAAATATGGTATATAAAATAGATAGAGTTATTTTTATAACGAAACACACTTTGGCTAACAGATTATACTCATGTAACTTGATTGACTTTATTGACGATGGCGGCACAACTTAGATATAAATTTATTGAAAAATAATGTCTTGATATTGCCCAGCTTGAGCAATACGGTTCTTCAATATAAATATGATCGTAATACTAAATAATAGTTAAGTGGTGTGCAATAATAAGCGTTTTAGATCCTGCTAGCACTTTAATATTTTCCAGGACAGAGGTCATTAAGGAGGAAGAAAAGAAGTAAGGTTAACTCCTTAGGATGCCCTGATAAAGTGTATGAAGACTTTTTTAGAGAACCCATTTTACATCCTTCTTCAGGCAAAATTAATTCTCCTCAGCTACTTGGGCAATATCCGTCTAACCCATTACTACTTTATAGACAGATTTAAACACGCATGGGTTCCCTATCTGGTAATGACCGCTTAAGTGGGGATGTGGTGAAACCCTCTTGAGAGCAACATTTCTCTAAGAGATAAGCTCTGTCACTCCTTATATGAAATGTCAAAGCTCTGTCTTTAACTCACATGATTTCTTTTTAATAATCAGCGCCCTTGGATTGAACAGGGTATTGACTCAGTTAGAGTTAATGGGTGCTACTGATGATCCGACTTTTGAGGCATTCATTGCTCGTAGGCTAGTGTCAAAACTGTGGCCAAGTTCTTGTACCTTGTTGGACAGCCACTCAATTCATAAAAAGACGAGATTGAAGCTTGGATTACCCAGACCAATGCCCAGCTAATTTATTTGCCAACCTATTCCTGCAATTTCTCATGCATTGGAAACTCCTGGGCAAAAAGCAAATCAATATTGTGTTCTATTAGGGTAAGAACATATTTTAACTTAGTAGAAGCAATTGAAGAAGTATTTAATTCAATCTCCCTAAAAGACATTCAAGAATAGCTGAATCATTGTTACTACTCATCTCATCAGACTAAGAAAAGCTATATCTGCAAAAACATATTTATCGTGAAGTCTTGCAGATCAAAGATTTTAGTTTATTTGAAAATCTTCTATAAAGTCCCAGTTTTGGATGAAACGGGTTTACATATAAACCTTCAGATTGTTTATAATTTTCTTTGTAGTAAGGGGTCTCACTATTTCGCCATACCTCATCGCTGCCTATATGAAATGTCAATCTTTCATCTTTAATCCACACAAAGTTTCTTGAGTTTATTTCTATCTGAGTCTTAAGTACTTGACCTACCGGTGGATAGCCAATATAAACATTTCCCAAACTAAGGGATGGAACAATTTCTCTTTTAAATACAAAGCAATCAATTCCGGGATGCATAATTCCATCTATATTATAAGCTAGTTCGACTGTGCTCTCATCAAGCAACACCCCCCCATACTCCTTCGGTAAATCTCTTCGGTTAATGCAAAATGCATCATACCCTTTCTCAATAAACTCTCTCACTTTGAGGTAAAAATTCGGGCGTAGCCCTATATCAAGATTTGTGTATATAAAGTATTCAGCATTGGACGAGTTGTAGAGACTTAAGATTATGTCCTTTAAAAGAGGTAATGGCTTGTGAAAGGTCAAGCCCTTTAAAGCCTCAATATTCTCCCAAGCATATTTATCTAGATCAGCAGCCCACCTAAATTCAGCAGGAATGCTAACTCGTTCAGCCTTGTGCTTTAGAGCAACTAATTCAATATCAACGACGTTTTTTGCTACTTTTTTTGCGGTAACCATAGACTTCATCGTAAGCGGCTGAGCAATATGCAAGTAACTAGATTTCTTTGAATCATTTATTTCTGTAACATTTAAGACATGTGCAATTTTCATGACTTTTACTAAATCAATAAGTTGCAAAAGTGTTTCTTCCCTTAGAACTATTTTTCCTTACTCTGCTCAGAATTCTGTTTGACGATTAAACTAATCAGTGCCTAGCTTCTGCAATAAACTCCTTACTTAGCTTTTGATTAGTATAAATTGCCTTAGCCAAGTTCTTACTAATGATTATGTTAGAATAAATTGCCACTTTCTGGCCAATGCTTTAACTTCACTGTGGTAAAGCCTTATTTACAGACACTCTACGATGCTCCATCATCAAAACGATAGTCAAATAGTTCTATATCTTTCGCATAAATTTTTTCTATACACTCTCTCATTTCTGAGTCATAAAAATATGAATAATTCTTTGATCCTGAAGAAGCGCGTTGAATGTTTAACCCTCCTAATTGAGGAAGATTCAGCCGAGTAGCAATTGGCTTAAGGTCATATTCTCTATTCTCATATTTTGCAATGTAGTCGACCATGACTTCGCCATTTTTCCCCGAAATGAATTCAGATGCTCCATAACGATGATAGGGATGTTGAAAAAGAGTGTTTGAGAAATCATTATTCGAAACAGCTTTCTCTAAAGAAAGGACATAATCACGAAAGCTCAGTTCTTGTGGGATTCTTCTTACTTTTCTTCTATATTCATAGAGTGAGTGAATACGATCCCATGGATTTCGCACAATTGTGAACGTAAATATCTTCCTCCATACTGATTCACCAAGGATGGCATGAATTTTCTCAGCAGGCATGTGATCTGGGAATATTTGTCTGCTGGCATACTGCTTATCTGTTAAATTTATTTTCCCGTAAGGAAAGCCAAAATGCGTTCCTAATTCTGCACGAATACTACTAGATGATGTCCTTGGTATATCAATAAACCAAAATCCATGTCTTAATATGTGGAAACAAGCATATTTTTCTTCAACTCTTTTGAATATACTTTTTATAGAAATTTTCATGTGAAATTATCCTATGCTTCTAGCGATTGAACTGTGCGGCTCCAAGCAACTCTAACCCCTCATTAGCAATTACTGATCAACGCTGTGTTAGATATTGATCAGCTTCAGTTGATTCAATCCCAAGCTTGCCACCAAGATTCACTGAAGAATTTCGCCGTCTCCCCTTATTTTACTTACTGAATATTGATCAAAGATCCGGATTTTTTAGAATCTAGCGAGTATCTAGCGATTGGGTTAACCTGTACATCTAGTAAGTTTACTTGTAATCTTTAGCTGTAAATTCGCCTCTAGATGCTTCGGCTCCGATTTCAGTTAGAAAATTACTCACCAGAAACTCATTGTGGTTTTCACCCCTCCTCTAAACCTCAAAATTTGGCTGCCCCTTACTGGACGGATAACTTCTATAATGAGTTCCTTTATGAGCAATACTCAAGGGGTAATGATGAATTGTGATAATGGATGAAATTCCATAACAAGCCAAGGCAGTAGCATGCCATTAACCATGCCACTGGCAAGGTTCTGACTTATGTTTTAGCTCCTCATACCGATGCCGCACTTGAGTCATTGATGCAGTTGTTAACACCATTTGAGATTGAGCGATTCTACACCATTCGCGAAGCGTGCCAAAGGCTTAGGTTGGGGTAGCTATGCCAGACTCCTGGAGGAAGACCAACATGAAGTTGGCAAGCAGCATACCCAGAAGATTGATCGCAAATATCTGACCTTGCGAACTCGGATCAAGCTGCTTAGCAAGAAGGACAATTTATTTCTCTAAATCCGAGTGGATGCATGACATTGCTATTGGGCTATTTGTTAACTGCTACGAGTTTGTGCTTAACATCTAGCTCTTTCCACGAATAAACGCCTCAAACCTGGTTGAAACAACAATTATCTCTCACGTATCCTTGCTGCTTAAGTATGCGTTTGCCCTGGCTTAATACTAAGGCTTAAAATGAATATTCCTTCAGGAATCTCTGAAGTTTTTTGTCGATGTATGCCTTCTCAACACTACTAAAAATCTTATGATACTTAGCATGCCCTTTATTGACTATAGAGGCACCTACATCTTTCCAATCTTCGGAAACCAAAATCAGTTTTGAAGATCTTTCTGAAAAAGCATTCAGCATTTCATAACAATAATCTATTTCTACAAAATGACATATTTTCTCAACAACTTGTTCGGGGGAAGCAACTAGATCTTCATATCGGATCAGATAATGGTTTGGCTTTGACGAGCATCTAAGAGATCTTTTAATGTCTTTTTTCCACCTTACAATACATTCATCAATGCTTCTAGCACAGCCACCCCACTTATCAGGATAATTATGAGTAGCTTCATACATTGAAGCTACAACATCTTTACCGTTTCTCAGAATGTGGATAACTTTCACATTAGATATAAAGCGATCTACTTGATTTAGATACTGTAAATGCCTTGGGGTTTTCTCTATCCAAACAGATTTTTTTGAGTTTAAAGCTACTTCATCCAACAAAGAGACAAAAAAATCAACATAATTTTTAGTTGAATAATTTTGGAAGGTGATATCTGAAACCTCCTTAGTAGAGCCAATTTCCTCTAAAAATTCTTTGAGCCTCTTTGCCCCCAAAGTCGATGGCTTATTAAAGAATTTTGAAATCTTATTAGGCAACAAGCATGAAAAAAAGTGTGATTCTGGAAAAGATAGGATTGAAGGATGAGATGCGAGAATGGATTGAAGTAAGGTTGTCCCAGATCTAGGACAGCCAACCAAGAATACTCTTGTTGGTATCATCATCATTCCTCCAAAGGATACTAGCAGTACAAAATATATGATTAGTTAAGCTTTGCAAAATAAAAAATTAGGTACAAGAAATGATTTTTTCTTTCTTTGATCCTACAGAGAATGTATCAAATATTCTCAGAATAAACTCTAAAATGCTGTTTCCCTATGTCAACCCAGTCATATTTTCGAGTTGAACTTATTGCTTGAGCAGACATATTTTCCCAAGATGATTGAGTGATATTCAGAGCTCTTAGCATTGCGTTCCCTAAGTATTTTTTGTCTTCGTATAGGAATCCATTCTTAGAATTCAGAACTATTTCAGGTAATACACCTTTTGAAGGAACGACTACAGGTTTTCCCATTGAAAGAGCTAAAAGTACAGAGGCAGAATTTAAAATCTTCTTAAAAGGGAAAACTCCCCAATCAGATGCATTCATAAAAATTTGAATGTCTTCATTACGGATAAATTTTAAGTGGGGCATAATACGTTTGTCATGCTCAGCAGACTCTTCAATTAAATTTTTGAGCTTTGTATCCGAGCAATTACCTGCAAGTAGTAGAACTATGTCTGAACGTCGAATTTCTTTAAAGGCATGCAGCAAGTCATCAATACCTTTATAAGGTCTCATTAAACCGAAGTTGAGTAAAACCTTGCAATCCAAGGGGATGTCTAATTTTTTTCGGGCTTCATCGCGGCTAATTGAGTTGGGGATAGCTCCTATAAAATTCCCCAGAGGGATCACATGAATACGTTTCCTACGGCCATAGGTTGTTTGAACCTCTTGCCGACTGTAATTACTCATAACAATTATGTCGTCACATAAACGACTGAGCCCCCAGCGAAAAATATATTCACTGATAGGAATCTTTGCCTCATGAGACAAACTATTATGCACAGTCCAAACAATCTTACAACCTAAAGACTTTAGCTTTCGAATTTGTATCAAATTCTCAATGCTTATCTGTATTGATTTAACTCTTCTAACAAAAAAGTTTTTTGTCTTATTTCCTGAATAACAATAGTGGTGTGCCCAATGCAGATGAACCACATCAATTTTCAAACTCTGGTTTTCAATAGCTTCCGAAATTTCGCTTAGGTGAAATTCTTTTGAAGTGAATTTAAAGAATGATACTTCAGCATCATACTCTGAAATAGAATCTGCCAGCATTGAGGTGTAGTCTTGCTCAAGAGTTGCCAGCAAAATTTTTAGCTTATGGTCTGTCTGTAAATGTTCCATGATTCAAAGCTAGAAAGTTGGGCTATCAAACTATGAATGACAGTATTTCTGTGAGAAATCCTATAATAGATGTAACTAATTGATAAAACCTTTAAACGCATTTCTCACTGTCCGAATTGGCCCCAAAGGCAGAGTTAGTAATAATGATTTATCTAATTTGCTAGGATTGAGATTGCTAGAACTGTAAAGTTGCCAACCCAAAGTAGGTGTTGCAATCAACGTCCTCACATCAGGATTTCTTCGGCGAAATTCATTCATATAGCCATCAAAATACATCGGACCACAATCTGGATGATTTCTTGGTCTGTCGAAAGTACTTTCCATAAAATTCACCAGCCTTTGAGTTACTCTCTGGTGACAAGCCCAAAAGTGAGTTTGCCGAATATTTTGAGTAGGATCCACTAAGGAAAAAAGATGTTCAAATTCCTTGAGAGGTGATATCTTCTGATTGTCTAAATAAAGCTGATAACCAAAATAGACAAAGTCCCAGTCAAGGCTGTTAAGCTGCTCTAATACTTTTGTCTCTGAGCAAATAAGCCTTCGGCTAAAGACACAGTCTTCCTGCAACATCAATAAATGCTTAACTTTATTTTTAGCAGCTTGAGAAAGAATCTCATAATTACTCATGGCACACCCCCGGACGCTTGCCTTAGGAAATTCTCCAGGCTCTTTGAACTTCAAACCTGGAAACCATTGTGCTTTATCCCCTAAGTCCAGCCTTTTAATTTGCTTTCTAATGCTGCTTAGCCGATCTTTCCTTTCTGGCAAGTAAACGATGGAGATTTGATCAAAGAAGTCACTGAATCTCATATGACTGTATTCCTTCGATTTGCAGTAATAGGTTTACTTTCTATGGGCAATACTTTTTTGTTGGTGAGATATGCTCATATAAATTGCTTGCTGACAATAGCTGAACAGCTTGAATATAGTTTTTATTGAAAAACAACATCCTGATATTTGCCAGACCGGGCAATCTGTCCCTTATCCAAGACATAAATCCGATCGCAATGCTCAATTGTGGTTAAACGGTGAGCAATAATAATAAGCGTTTTGGATCCAGCCAGAGCTTTAATAGACTCACTGATCAACTGCTCTGTCTCATTATCCAGGGCTGAGGTAGCTTCATCTAGAACTAAAATTTCTCGCTGATGATATAAAGCACGAGCAATGCCAATGCGCTGTCGCTGCCCGCCAGATAGACGTACCCCTCGTTCACCAACTGAAGTTTTTATTCCATCGGGCAACTCCTGAATTAGTTCCTCTAATTGTGCTGCCTTAATGGCATACCAAAGCTGATCTAAATCAATATTCTTGTCTGGCATACCAAAGGCAATATTGCGCTCTATCGTGTCATCTAGCAAGAAAATTGACTGAGGGATGTATCCTACTAGATTTTTCCACCCGTCTAAATTCTCATAGATCGATAGATCATCAACAAGAATATCGCCACCTTCCGGCTTGAGCAAAGCTAGAAGCACATCTACCAATGTAGTTTTCCCAGCACCAGACTTACCAATGAGCCCGATAGATTCTCCCTGTCGAATAGTTAGTGAGATTCTATCTAAGGAAACTGTTTGTGCAGTTGGGTAACGATAAATAATATCCTTTAGCTCTAGTTGACGATGAAAAGTTAATGCTGGAACATTTGGATACAACTGCCCAGCGGACTTTGATATGATAGATTTTGCTAAAGAATGGACTCTCAATCTTTGACTCTCAATTTCTTTGAGATCGAGGTAAAGGATATCGAGGGTATATGCAGAATTTCGAAGCTTGTTAAGAGATTGAGTGATCTGACTTGTTGCTGGAACAAGACGAAAAGAAGCAACAGCAAATATTCCTATTGTTGAGACAGCAGATTGGAAATCCTGTCCCAGAATGAATTTTGAGAGACAAATAAATCCAATAATAACGATTACTAGTAGAGTTTCTATCAATATGCGTGGGATAGCCTGTGAGGTTCGAAACAATGTCTCTAGACGAGCTTCCTGATTAACGTTTTTGCTAAGCTCTATTTGAAAATAGTCTTCGCATCCGATAATGCGAGTTTCTTTAAGCCCTCCCAAACCCTGACCGACAGTTTTTACAGTTTGTGCCCTAAGCAAGCTGGCTAGCTGACCCCATCTTTTTATATATTTACTTAGTAAATGAAAGACCAAGAAGACAGGGGCCAGTATTCCAAGTGTAAACAAAAATAGGATTCTGTCAGCATTGGCCATCAGTCCAACTAGAACAATAACAACAATAGATTTAGAGCAGAGCTCTACTATCGGCAAAGAAATTAGATTGGCAAACCGGAAACACTCAGCTGTTATTTTATTTATGAAATCAGCCGTATTCCGACTCAAATGGAATTCATATGGAGCTAGTAGATAAGCTTGAAAGAGTCTTTTTTGAACTGCTGCCCGCTGAGTGAAAATCACTTTAATTGTATATGCCTTGCCAGCAAGAGAGCCAATTGACTTAACAATGAAAATAATTACAATAGACACGCCTGTAAAGATGACGAAATCGTCGGCGTTTTGAAAATTTAAATATTTGTATAGAGCAGCAAAAAATGAGCTGTTATTAAGTGAATTCGGATCATTCGCCAACTCCATAAACGATCCAATCATGCCAATGCCAAAAGCTTCCAAGACGGAAACAGTCAGAAAAACGCCAAGGAGGATTAAGAGTTGCTTTCGGTGTCCTGAGAAAACGTATAGAAACTTTTTTAGATAACCCATCCTACATCCTTTTTTAGGTAAACTTAATTCTCCTTAGGCACTCGGATAATATCCGTCTAACTTGTTTGTAGACAGATTTAAACAAGCATGGGTTCCCTGTCTTGTGTAGAGTCATCACCTATTTTTTGAGTTGTGGTTAACCAGGTCAGCAACTCGTGAAGCGAGTTAGTGATGTTGAAATCTCTCTCAACTTTCTTGCGGCCTGCTACACCTAGTAAGTTACGATGCTCGGCATCTAACATAAGCGTTGAAATTGCTGTTGCTAATGCACCACTATCTCCTGGAGACACTAAGTATCCATTCTTGCTAGATTCTACGAGCTCAGAAATTCCGGCAATTTGTGTGGCAATAACAGGGACACCTGTTGCCATCGCCTCCATTAAAACAACGGGAATGCCTTCTGCAAAACTTGGAAGCACAAAAATATCGGTGCCCCTTAAATACTTTCGTACCGCAATTTGGGACTGATATCCGACAAAGTCGACATGGTTTTTTAGCCCCATCTTAACGGCTAATTCCTCTAGGAAAGAGCGATCAGCCCCATCTCCAACTACGGTCAGGATTAGCTCTGGATGCTGAGGCAAGAGCTGGCGCAAACTCTCCAGCAAAATAGGTAATCCTTTTTCAACTGCCAGTCGTCCCACATAGAGGAGTCGATTTCCATGACCCTGATGAGTGACAGGTTCAAATAAGTCTAATTCTATGCCACATCGCACGATTGGCATTTTCTCCCAGTGCTCTGGTGAAGAGAATATCATGCCCTGACTACGACAAAAATAGCTAATGCATGCAACGAAATTAGCCCGTTTAATTTTCTCATCTAGTCGCCAACGTTTGGGCTCAAAAAAAATATGAGGGCCATGCATGGTAAAGCTAAATGTCACCTTTCCTAGGACAGCGGCTAGCATTACTACAGTGCAGCTTGAACTAGCAATATGATTATGAATGTGGGAAATCCCTTCCTCTTCGAGTAATTGGGCTAGCAGGCCAGCTTCTAAAAAGTAGAAAATTTGGTAGATAAAACCCTTAATTCCAGGCTGGGACGTGCGGAGGGCCAATTGAAAAGCTTGAATATAGTTTACTGGAAATTTAATCAGTAATTGAAGATGACTCGACAGCAGCTTCAATAGATTAGGCGGCAGTAGATAGGTTGTTTTCTCATGTTCTGCCCGTTGTTCTGTCCCTACCAGATGTGCAACATCTGGCTTTCGAGCCGAAAAGGTCTTTACCTCAAGTTCCAGGTTACGGAGACCCATTACTTCTCTTTGAATAAACGTGTCTGTAGCCCTAGGATATTCTCCAGTAAAGTAGGCAATTTTCATGGTTTGACAGCCTCTACTCAATCAGCAATAGCCTCTAATTTTTCGCCTCTGAGACGACTAACAACTTTTGGGAACTGTAGCTCCTCTGCAAAGCCTCCTCCAGAGAATATTGAGGAGCCCAACCTAATATTTTCTTAGCCTGTTGGTTGGAAAATCGCAGGGGTTTAAAGCGAGCATAAAGTTGAGCGGGTACCAGAATGCCCGGCAACTTTGCTTCTCCATGCAACAGCCTTTGACGCACAAACCAACCCAGCGTGGCCATCAACTGCATGAGCGTCCAGCTCATTGGAATCAGCTTGGGGGGTGTTTTCTCATGCTTTAGCAGGGCCTGCACATATTGGTTTTGACGCGGTGGGTTGTCATCCACAATATTAATAGTCTGACCAGTTGCTTCAGGACGACTTGCTGCCAGCACAATGGCCTCAGCACAGTTCTCAACATAGGTCATCGGCATCGGTGCACGGCGGCCAATGCGTAGCCAGCGGTTCTCTCCCAACTCAGCGCCTAGTAGGGCATGCCATAGACACTCGCGACCATAGATCATTCCTGGTCTGATGATCGTAACGGAAATGCCAGACTCTCTTTCAAAAGCTCTAATCATTTCCTCTTGAATGAGCTTAGTCTGGGCATAGCCATCTCGATTTTCCGGTGCTTCTTCAATCGGGGCACTTTCATCAAGAAGACTATAAGGAGACATTTTTAGATAGTCATAGACTGAAAAAGTGCTGATGGCAACTAATCGTTTGACGTTACGATTGACTACGGCATTAAGCAGATTCTCAGTTCCAATGACTGTACCCGCAAATCGATCGTAGAAATCTCCCCCCTTAGTCGCTGCCAGATGGAGCACGGTATCAACTCCCTCCAGCGCTTCTGAGATACCCCGTGATTGTCTCAAATCAAGGCGAGCGAATTTAACTCGGGGATGTTGATGCCAAGCTAATCGAGTTTCATCAGTTGTAGGGCGGATGACAGCCTGCACCTCGTGCCCTGCTTTAAGGGCTGCGGCAACAACATATTGCCCCAGGAAACCGGATGCACCGGTAATAAACAGGTTCATAGACGATTCTCCTCAGCTAACAGAGCATCAATTAAGCGCAGAGAACGTTCCATTTGCTCGAACCCAATTGGAGGGTCTTCGTTCTTTAGAAGCGCTACGTAGGTTTTATCCAACAAACAATGAAGCCCTTCATAAGGGGTTTTCTGCATAATTTTTCGGTAAAAATTGCGAATACTTGCTACTGTCAGTGTCTTTCCATTCAGGAAATGGTTCACTAAGGGAGACAGTTGTTTACCTCCGGTCCGAGGAATAACCGTTCGTAAGTAGGGTTGGAATAAATCAGTCTCAGCATAGCCGCGATCGCCTCTAACGAAAATGAAAAAGCATTCGGGTTGAGTGTAGGCACTGAAACGCAGGCGTATGTGGGTTTGCCCACCAATTACAAGCGCATCTAAGTCATCATACTTAAATAGATCGCCCCCGCCATGGTTACTCCAAGCTGCACTAACACGATCAACGCTGGGTAAATAAGGCAAGGCTAGGTAGACAAGATGGGTCAAGACGTCATGGATAACCCCAGCTGGCAATCGATGTACAGGGCTGGGAAGGTTTTCATCAGCAAAGCGTCCACCCTCTCTGACATTGAGGGCCATACGAATTTCTACGTCTTGAATATTGCCTAAAACCCCTTGATTTACAAGGTCTTGAATGGCTAGTACAGGTTCATTAAATAGATAGTTGTGATCTTCAATCAAATGCCGATTGCAGCTCTGCGCCACCTCCCAAAGATCTTTGAATTCTGTCAGGGTAGGTGTGATGGGCTTTTCACAAAAAACGTGTGCACCTGCCTTCAGACAATCGGTAGCAATCATCTTATGGGTATGGGGAGGCGTCAAGATATGAACAATATCTGGCTTCGTCTCTGATAAAAGTTCTTGGTAGTTAGTGTACGCCTTAGCCGCACCAAACTGTCTAGCCGCATAGGTCGCGGCAGCGTTGGATAAATCGCACACACCAACTAAATTTACTAAGGGACTTTTTGCTAGGAAAGATAAGTGCTCCTTAGAAATAGCACCAGTGCCAATTACAGCAGCCTTCAGCATAGAGATCATTGAGATACTAGACTCCAAAGCTTCTTAAGGATTTTAATGAACACCAATATTAGTTAAGTAGAAGGGGACTCAGAGGGAGCTCCTTTATATTCAATCAGTATGGCCTGCTTACCTCTAAGACGATTGAGCCAATACCTAACTTGTCCCACCATTTGAGGAATTTTAGAGACTGCACAGTAAAAAGCATATAGAAAGGCATCGTAACGAGTATTCTCATAGAATTGACGGCGATAACGATAAATTTTCCATCCGAGAATTCCGTAACTTCCCAGCAATATTAGGCTAAGACCGTGAGTAAGTGGAATAAGTGCCAAAGGTAGAATTGGTATTAGCAGCCCCCAAAGCCATCCACTTTTATATTCTTTGACCATGTAGCTTTGGGGAGGGGTTCCATAGAGAACATAGCCCTCTGCTATTGCCCAGCCACCTCGCACAGATCGCTTCCACCATTGACCAAATCGGGACATAGCAGCGTCGTGGAGCGTCATATCGGCATCAATACGCCAGATGCGCCATCCTTTCTCTCTTAAGCGGATACACATTTCTGGTTCTTCACCAGCGATCAAAGTGGGATTGTATCCACTAACCTGTTTTAGGGCTGCTACCCGCATGAGTGCATCTCCTCCGCAGGCTTTTGCTTCTCCAACTGGGGTGTTCCATTCCATATCTGCTAGACGGTTGTAGGGAGAGGCTTCAGGAAACTTTTCTCGTCGCCGTCCACAAACCACTGCTAGAGTCTTGTCCTGGATAATGCATGCTAGTGCCTTATCCAACCAGCCTGCTAGTAACTCACAGTCACCATCGATAAACTGCACATAATCTAAATCTGGGTAATGGGTCATCAGGTACTCGAACCCAGCATTGCGGCCTCGAGCCATAGTAAAGGGAACAGACATATCCAGATTGACAACTTTGACCCCTAGATTCTCAGCAGTCTCAATGCTGCCATCAGTCGACCCAGAATCTACGTACACGATGGGCATGGATGGGGGTAACTGAGCTTGCAATGATTTCAGGCATCGGATGAGGCGTTCTCCTTCATTACGTCCAATGGCTACTACTCCGATGTCATACATCTTTATGCCTGCTCCCTAGATAAGAATATTTCATGAATCTATGTTCTCTTTAAAGCGGAACTCCAGCTAGTTGCAGGACGTTCTATAAGCCACCAAAATGAGAATGCTACTAAAGTACATGAGACTACGCCTAGGGCTAATGACAAAGTGCTGCCAAAAGGGGATTCCCCAAATATTTTATAACCAAAGAAGAAGGCAGCCGTCAGTACAGGGGAATGCGTCAGATAGAGACTATAAGATATCTTTCCAGAGAACAAGTTTATAGGGTAATTCAACCAATTTCCTAGATTATTTGTGATGGCAGCCACATAGATAAAGAACGCCGACAGAGCAAGCATTAGGCTAAACATATCACTAGCGGCAATAGCGAATCCCATTGCTATCATCAGATAGGCCATGAGAACATACTTATTGATTTTCTTTGCCCAACACCAGTAAACTAAAATCCCGGCAAAAAATGCAGATAAGTAGGGCAGAAAAGTTATAGGCCTTTCTCCACCGTTGAAACGATCAATCGAAAAGATAAAAGCAATAATAGAAACTAATAGAATAGTTATGTTCAGGAATTTTTTTTGATTTAAGGAACTAATTCTATTTTCAGAAAACCACAAGAAGAGATAGATAAAGACATAAAACTGCATTTCAACGCACAAAGTCCAGTAAACTTCACTGATATGCTCAAAACCAAGGATTTTTTGCACATATAAGAGATGCCCAAATACATTAAGCGCTGACGGAATGAATAAAGGATCTCCCTTAACAAGGGTTCCAAAGAAAGCGATCAGAACCACAAAAGCTATAGAGGCATAGTAAGGTGGATTTAATCTTACGATTCTTCGTAAGATGAAATTTCTAAAGCCCAAAAATCCAAACTCTGCTTTCCGTAAGGAGTAAGCAATAACAAATCCACTCAGTACAAAAAATATAGGTACACCAAGGTTTCCTTTTGAGAATATAGGGATAAATAACCATGCTGGGAGAACTTCTTTTAAGGGATCGATCGATGGTTTGGTATGATACAAAACCACCCAAAAGGCAGCTAGTCCTCGTAAGGAATCAAGAAAATGAAAGTGCTGTTTCGACACAGCCTTTGGGAAAGTCTCCTCAATCGATAATTGTTCATTGACTTCGCTGCTCATAAGCTTTATCCAATTCGAAGATTCTTACCAAAGGGCTTCCAAGTCTTCCGTTTCCAAAGAGTCATTCTCTCAGAGATACGCAACTAAAAATGCTATCGGCATTTTTAGTATCAATAGATCTCAGACGTACAGCACCATCTACTTAAAAGTCTTACTACGATACTTAACAAAAATCCGGATATTTTGAAGCAGAGTTGGAGTGATAGTTCCTAATCTCATCGAGTGCATAGCATCTTCTAGTCTACTGAGACACAGCTAACCTTATGCTAGAGCTTTGCTCCTGAAGATAGACTGCACGTGATCGAGAACGCTATGAATAAAACATACAACGGCGTGTTATGACACTTACTTACTATTGGGTGTTATGGCACTCCATCCAGTAAATCCCACTGAACTAGTATCAACGACTTCCTTAAAAGCTTTGCAAGTCAACTCTAGTCCTAACCATTGACCCAAGATAGATAGATCTTTATCAAACAATTGCTCCAAATATTGCTGACTCTCAGTCGTTAGTTGAGGACGCTGGCTCATTTGCCAAAATCCCCTGACCCAAGTACGAACCTTTTTAGGAACAAGTGTTCGGCGCAAAAAACAAAGTACAGGCTGTTCTACAAGCGCATCACGCCATGCGCTCTCTCGCAACCGCTCAGCAGAAGCATGTTGATGGCCTGTAAATTCTTGCCACTGTGGTTTTGCTTCATAGCCAATGAACCGACAAACCCGTTCAAGTTCTCGTTGCGGGTGATGTCGCAAGTTTTCTGAAAATATTGGTAAAACCTTGTTAGAACCGAATGCTTCCAGGTAAGGGCGGATTTGCATACTGTATTGACTATATTGAGTCAGAGATTGAAATGTCTTGATGGCCGCATTAATATCTCTTGAAACTGTCCGTTGTGACCATTCATGAATATATTGAGATACTAGTCGTTCAATTGGATGACGCATAACATAAACGAACTTAGCGTCTGGCGCATGCTGTTTGATTCGGTCTAGCGTATTAGGGTAGGTCGGAATCTTCGTGTAGTGAGTACTGGATTCGCCACACAAATCTCCTTGCACAGCAGCTTTGAACAGTGAGCGGTACCACTCTAGACCTTTGTTGTATTGCTCATCATCGCTGAAGAAATTAGGTTCCTTGGGCTCGCTCATGAAAATGCCAGGTTGCTGGGCCAACTGATCGTGCAGTGTAGTTGTTGCGCACTTCATTGCACCAATAATCATAAAATCCGGTTTGTTCGTCATTCTTGATTGAATTCGAATAATTGATAGTGATCAGACAATAATACTTGAGGGAATCAATTCAAGATAGTTGTCCGCTTAAACATTGGAAAGGATTGCCCCCATTCAAGACTTAGCACTAGCATATTCACTAGTCATATAAACCAGAGGATAAGCAATGCTGAACCAACCATTCCTGGCTTTCCATAGATCCTTTGATCCAATGTGCAATTAAATCTCCCCATAAAACAGGGATCTGCAAGTTCTGCCAAGTTGTCAGTGTATTTCGAGAAATTTCTGCATATAGTTTTGGATCAAAAACGAGCGTTTTGATGCAATCTGCTAGTATTTTAGGCTGCTTCTCAGGAAAGATAAGTGCGTTATGACCATGCTTTAAATTTCTGATGAACATGGGATGATTTGAGACAATGATTGGAGTACGTACGCACAGGGCCTCATAAATTACGAGTGGAAATCCTTCACCATATTCATGGTGACTCGGAACAACAACTGCATCGGCTGCCTGCATACATGGAATAACTTCTTTGTTGGGGATAACGCCCATGTATTCAACTAAGTCATTTAACCCCAAGGAATTCACTAGGTTGAGGGTAGACTCCACTTCGCCGCGACCAATCAATCGTAATCTAACTGAGATATTCGTTGTCTTAAGGAGCTTAATTGAATGGATTAGATCGTACACTCCCTTTTTTCTTGAAATAGTGCCGACATACAGGAGAACGACGGGACTGGAAGTTGAAGATAACTTTCGAGCAGGGAAATCATGAGGCTTTCTAACGTGAGGCCAATCCCAAGGAATAAGCTTGTGTGGCTTGACGCCAATATTTCTTAGAGAGAGACATGCGTTGACACCATGGTTGCCAACCCACTCAACCATGGTGTTATTTAAGAGGCGTGCTAAGCGAAGATAATCAATACGTGCTCGAATTCCTCTTAAATTGAATGAGTCTGCTAATGCTGTAATTGTCTTGACTCTATGCTTAATGGCCCACTGTAATATTGGTTGGTGGGGCATGCGCAACACAATATGAGTTGGGCGATAGTCTTCAATAACTTTGAGGAGCTCTTTAATGTCTTTGTATGGGTCAACAGCAGCACCAATTACTCTTAAACCCGAACCAATTAATTCGTCATATCTCTCTTTCGAGCGGCAACATAAAAAAGCGGCTTCCTCAATCTCATGATTGAGTTCAGCAATTGTATCGAGGGCATATTTTTGGCCATGGTAGGCTTCTCCTTGGCCTGATTTAATACGTTGATAGGCATCTCGATAATCACCCGCATAAAGAATGATTAGAACACGCTTACTTAAAGAGTCAACTTGCTCTTGAGAGTATGGATTTGGATGGATTTGGATTACCATAAAAAGCTAACAATAACTTCTTAGTTACAAAGAAAAGGAATTTCAATTGGAGCAAAGAAATTAGCTTAATAAAAGGTATTATATGTATGGAGACTCATTTTATAACACGAAGTTCCTCAGAAAATTATTTGTCTCGCTCTGTCCGAACCCAAGATTGTTCAGGTTTTACCAAAAATTTTAAGTAGATGGGTATTTTCCATAGTATGTATAGTGGTATTGCTAAAAGCTGCGCTAAAGGCAGCTCTGCTCTGCCCCATTTCATCCAAGCACTTAGGATAGCTAACACTAATAAAACATCAGCAACTCCCTGAATAGCAAAGGGCCAGGCAATATTTCCAAGTAAAGCTAATCCTCCGGTCAGTAGGGTCAACGCAAAGCCAGTCAGAACCCATAAGGCTAAAGGGGGGATCGCTAAATCCAAGGCCATCACAAGTAAACCTAATCGACGTTGTTTAAGAGCTGCCTTCATTAGTTGTGGGACGTATGTTGTTAACACTTGCAAATGACCATGTTCCCATCGAGTTCTTTGGCTGGTTGCAGCTGATTCACTGCTGGGAAGATGACTGGTCACTTGTGCTTCTGGAGCAAGAGTAGGACTATATCCCGCGATCGCCAAGTCAATTCCTAGCTTCATATCTTCCACGATGTGGCTGCTAGCCAAATTCACTGCTTGTAAAGCCTCCCATGGAAAGGCCATCCCTGTACCTCCCAAAAGGATCGGCAATCCTAGACTAGAGAGCCCCCCAGCTCTAACCTGGTTCTTGACAATGAGAGCAAAGGCCGACACTCGATCTCGCGGAGATGGGTCCGGTGGTAGCACCATGCGGTATGTTGCTTGCACTGGGCGATTTAGAGCTATGGACTGACTCACAATGGCGGCTAATGTTCCTGGGCTAACTAGACAATCTGCATCCACAATTACGACTGCCCTATAAAGTTTTGGTGTAAGATGTCGAAGACCAAAGTCTAAAGCATGGCCCTTACCCTTTTTTGCTACATCTGTTCTTTCAAATACCTGCACGCCCAGATTTCGAGATATGGCAGCTGTCTCATCGGTGCAATTATCCGCAACCATGTAAATCTGTTCAGCACTTTCCACTTCTAACAAAAGGTTTTGCAGAGTTTGCTCAATTCCATCCGCCTCATTGTAGGCAGGTATGAGCACTGCAAAAGCTGGAGTTGGCCCTTCGTGAGTAAGAGATCTATTCTCCTTATGTTGGGCAATAGCTGCTAAAACCTCAACTCCCAGGAGTACGTTCAGCACAATATAGGTAATTGTTCCAACGCCTAAAATCAGCTCTATGATTTCCAATAGCAATAACATCATTATTTGTAAGGATATTTATTTCAAAAGTCGGGAGTGCGTTCTCATTCAATGAGAGAAAAGTAACCACCTCATGACCTTAGATTCTGCGTTACCTTTGTTTGAACAGATCAAAAATTTGCAAAGCCTAGCTTTGAGCCGGATTGTAGGACTGTCTAAGTATAGGAAGATCAGGAAGATTTTTCTCTTGCGAAATTATGATGCGCTCCCCAGCAAGCTATCCCATTTTCTAGAAGTAATGTAAGGTATATAGCGTTGCTCGAACACATAAGATATGGTTTCAGGAGCAAAGCTCTTTCGGCATAAGATTAGCTGTACCTCAGTAGGCTAGGAAGCGCCATAAAAGACTTTTACCTGCAAATCAATTCACATTATCTTGTTTTTTAGGAAATTATAAGGCAGTGCAGAGTTCTGAAGATAGTTGACAACTAAAGCATCGACTTCATGGCTACGATTAAGATAGCCTTCTACTAAATTCCTCCAGTACCTCCCAAAACTATATGGGCTTCTGATAGGAGTAGTCGGCCACTTCTCATACAAAGCCGAACTGTTAAGATAAGGGCGAAGGGAAGTGTAAGATTTATAGGGGTTTCTGTAAAGAAACACAAATTTAGCATTCGGGAAAAGCCACTTCAGATATATCGATCATCTATGCCTAGACGAACTTCTTTTAACCCCCACCGAGAATAGTTATTGCCGATGGCAGGTCTTGCCAGTAACCCCAAAAAGAAGTCTTGATGTGCTTTCTTCAAGTACTCCATCTCAGGGGACATATTGGCTATAAATATATCTGTCAAATTCTCATAACCTTGTGCTTTCATAGCATTAAAGAACCAACGATATTTGGGATACAAGCTGTTTATAGAACTTAAGAAATCAGCATGCATTTGTATCAGATTTCAGCGATTAAAAAGCTCTCCCCAAATTACAACGCTTTTATCCGACATCACGAGGCGTTGTAATAAGGTTGAACCAGAACGCCAACCTGCTGAAAAAACAAAAATAGGACTATCCGCTACACTATTATCGTATTTTAAATCTAGGTATCGCACTTCGATTGTCTTAATCGCTTCTTGAACAGAAACAATTTGCTTCATGTCCCTTTGTTTTATCTTCCATGCTCGATATTTAAGCTTCAGGGTGTAGGGTACGAAAGTTCGGATAATCTTCTTGAAAGGGTTCATTTGTTGTCATTCTGCTTAATTTTTCAGTAAAGCGTTTTATCTAAGCGGAAACAACACTAGGATTTGGATTATCAACAATTTGTTGATAAAAGCTGCTGTATGTATAGCGGTTTTCATTCGAGTGAGGTATGGCATGACAACTACAATACTTGTACAGCAAGGGGACGACATACTTTACGCGTCCAGAAACCGCTATATCTTTGTTTATCATTTGTGTTTTTATTTATCATTTGCGGATGAGAGTATTTTGGGTGACGTTACTAGCTTCACAGGTTTGGCAAACAGTTTGTGGCTTTGTATTCAATTGGCTTACATTCTACCCAATCACTATAGAGCAAGGATTCTGCTATAGCACTATGTGCAATTCGCTACCCATCATTGTTATTAAGAACTCTACACTTTTCGACCATACTTTCGAGTCAAGCGAATCCGCAGCTTTGCACGTTGGAATTTATACACAAAGTAGTTCATGAGCTTACGATGAAATTGCTTCTTTCTTTTCAAATGCACTTCGACTTGCTTATGAGTATTACCACAAGGAAAATCAACATCAGGGATTTCTATACCAAGAAAAGGGCAAAGCTTCTCCCATCCGTCTCCTTTAGTAATATCCATCACGAGTAGATCTTGAGGCCGATTTGAGAAGTGATCCAATACATCTTGATGATATTCTCTAAAGCCAGCTAACATCTTTCCCGGATCAAACTTTACAGTTCCATACAGGACATAATTTGTCAAAAGAGCATCAGAACGTGCTGTCCCTAGCTCCATTTTCATGTCTAACTGCCATCTTTTAACGTGGTTCTCAAATGATTTCAACCACTTTTGTTCTTCACGAGTGGTCAAGATGAATTTGGATTCTGGGTGCCTCGAATCAATTACCTTGTAAAGAATCGGCACCGGACTGTCAGATATTGCATCGTATTTGTGAAAATCTTCAACATGAATGTAGTGTCCCGAGGTATATCCAAGAATAGTGAGTGCTTCTGATAGGGAAGATGTCCCAGTCTTGCTAAGTCCAATACCAACAATTTTGGAATTCTGCACAGCTTCAAAAACTCCTTAAAGTTAAACACAAAACCCAAATAAATTACACATCACACCCTAGGCTGATGAAATCCAACGATTGTGCTCTCGAAAGAAACTGGAGTTCTCTATGTGTATCTATGTAGTTTGAGAAACGATATGTTTAAGATAGATTCCCTTGATGCATTATAGACAAGATAAAGTACTTCAATTTCTTCCTTGATTTATGATACATATCTCTAAATATAAAAAGCCTTAGAGAGATTAAAATAGCACTTGGCCACTTCATCAAATAAAGCATATGCTCTATTATTGAAAACTGTTTTAGATCCAATGCAAACTCATCACAGTTTTCACGAGAAATAGGTGAGCCTATCAAGGCAGATATACCTTTATTTACAGAATCATTTTCTCCATGATTAACTACCCAAATTGCTCCAGGGAATGGTAGAGGAAGTAAAGGCTTTCCCATTCTTTCAAAGAGAGGTTGAATGTCAGCATGGCCTTTGATAATATCGAATACTCGACGACTCTCGGGATTGCTTAATATTTGTTCTTGGCTAGGAGCCTGAGGGAAATCCTCTGGGATTTTCAAAAGCTTTGAACTTATTATATTGCAAGTTCCACAAGCAAGGTGAAAGTTCTTTTTACGCATGAGATACATAATCCCATCCGCATAAACATAACCGTCTCTGAAGAACCAACCATTCTCCCCAGGATGGGAATTAACATATTCGGCAACTCTATTGCTAACTAAATCATCACCATCGAAGAACATAACGTACTCAGGGTTATATTTTCTCTTCGCATGCAATAAACCTGAAAAGTATTTCGTTCCCTTATCTTTGTGAACATTTTCTGCACTAGGCTTCACACCCCTTTCTCGTTTAAGTGGTGAAAAATCTACCTTTAAGAAATCTACCTTATCAAACTGTGTCGCAAACTTAGGGATCTGATTACAAACAACAACGACTCTGAAACTTGTATCAGTTTGCCTACAAACTGATACAAGTGTTCGCTGAAGTAGATTTTCAACCTTTGAATAATCTTTGGAATTGTGCGGATGTCTTATTGGGCAAATGAACACTATCATGATTCGTGAACAAAAAAACTTGAATGATGTGCGATAACTTTTGCCCCTGATTTTAATCTTACACTTGTAGATGACGTAGTGTCAAATAATGGTATTCATCCCCTTTGAAAATCCAATATAGTTAATCTTACTCTTAGTGCCTTTTCTAAGATTTAAAAACTTAGCTGAATTGCTTTTTAAAAAGACGAAAGCACATAGAAATGTGGAAAAGTTATCAACCTATTTATTAGCTTTTTATGCCCCCTAATTTAACTTTATTGTCTCGTTCTTTAAGGCTTAGCTAGTCAGTGTTAAGAGCGATCACAATATACAATGGCCAAAACATATTGTACAAGTAAAATGGTACAAAGTTCCTCAGGAATTTATTTGTCTCGCTCTGTACGAATCCAAAATTGTTCAGGCTTTACCAAAAATTTCAAGTAGATGGGTATTTTCCATAGTATGTATAGTGGTATTGCTAAAAGCTGAGCCAAAGGCAGCTCTGCTCTGCCCCATTTTATCCAAGCACTTAGGATGGCTAACACTAATAAAACATCAGCAACTCCCTGAATAGCAAAGGGCCAGACAATATTTCCAAGTAAAGCTATTCCTCCGGTCAGTAGAGTCAACGCAAAGCCAGTCAGAACCCATAAGGCTAGAGGGGGGATCGCTAAATCCAAAGCCATCATGAGTAAACCTAATCGACGTTGCTTAAGAGCTGCCTTGATTAGTTGTGGGATGTATGTTGTTAACACCTGCAAATGACCATGTTCCCATCGAGTTCTTTGGCTAGTTGCAGCTGATTCACTGCTAGGAAGTTGACTAGTAACTTGTGCTTCTGGAGCAAGAATAGGACTATATCCCGCGATCGCCAAGTCAATTCCTAGCTTCATATCTTCCACAATATGGCTGCTGGCCAGATTCACTGTTTGTAAGGCCTCCCATGGCAAAGCCATCCCTGTACCACTCAAAAGAATCGGAAATCCTAGACGAGAGATTCCCTTTGCTCGAACACAGTTTTTAAAGATCAAAGCAAAAGCTGACACACGATCTCGAGCAGTAGGATTTGGAGGTAGCTCCATACGGTACTCTGCTTGCACTGGACGACTTAAAACGGTTGCCTCTTGTGCAATTTTGGATAAAGATCTATATCTCAAGACAATCATATCCTTATAACGCGAATAACCCATTTCTAAGGACGAGCATATTCTTTACTGAGTTCCTATACTCCTGTTGGGCTATAAAGTTGATAGAGTGTATTGGTAATATGCAATACTTCTCGCAAATAGGTAACAAGCCTATAGTCGGCTTTGCCCTAGAAAGGCTATCGACTGGTATGAGCGAAAACAGTTCAAAAATAGTTATATTAGGGAGTGCGTCATCATTCAATGAGAGCAAAACAACTGCCTCATAACCTTAGATTCTGCCTTGCCCTTGTTAGAACAGGTTAAAAGCCTTTCAAAGCCCAGCTCTGAGCCGGATTGTAAGGCTATTTAAGGAGAGAGAGATTTTCTCCCGCGAAATTATGACGCACTCCCGTTGCATTAAGCAATTCGACAAAAACCCATATACGCTAATCAGTAACAACACAGTTGTTTATGCTGTGTTGTGCGGGGTATTGGGAGAAGACCAATTCATTTATATCCAAGCTGACTTAAATCAAAGTCAACATATTGCTGAAGCCTTTGATTACTTGTGGAATAGTAGCTGCCGACTCTATCAGAGATTGCTTTCTTGATGTAAGATGTCGCTTCTCTGTCTAAAAATGATGGCAAAATCATATCTATGTAGCGACAAAATCTATTTTTTGCTCGCCACAAAATTGGAGTTGAATCATATTTCTCCCACAACGGAGGCAGATTTCCTGGGAGAGAATTTAGTAAGCGCCGTAACTCAACAGTTGCTGCACCCATGCTCACATTTGCCGCTGTTGAAAAAGTTTTCACTTCAGTATTATTCCCAATGAAATCATAAAACTTTTGCAAAAACAGAAATTGATTAGAACTTAAAATTTCTCGAGGAAGTACAAGAACTGAATCAACACCAAAGTAGCTTATATATTTTTCAACCAACAAATTGTATTCAAGATGATCTAGACGGAAAATGGGTGAAAAACCCGGTCTTTCAATATCATCCCCTACAAAATGCTTAATACTATATTCGCCGCCTTGTACAACATACTGATTATAAAATGATCTGATCATTGATTGTTGTTCGCGAACAACAATCAAAATCTTCGAATGTGGAAAAACCTGCTTGATTCTTTCCACCACCTCAAATTCATAGTATTTGCCCTTTACAGGATGTCCTGATAGATCCTCGTGAGAAATAGTTGGTATAAGTTTATGGTTGCCACCTTGGTGAATCGACTCAAAAAATTTTTTTCGGATTTTTCCGGCATCAAACCTACACGGATGTGTTAGTACGAAGTGCTCAATTGCTTCGCCAGAGTCTACTGTCCATGGACAGCAAAATCCTTGATCCAAACAGAAAAATATATTTTTCTGCAAGAATGTTGTTCCTGTCTTATGGAAACCTATATGAATTAGAACTGTAGAGTCACTTCCAATCATTAAGCGTACCTCTAATGAGTCGAAAATTCCGTCTTCATTGTCAGTGATCTTCTTGCTAAGGTTGATTGCCCAACATTAAGGGCAATAGCGATGTAAATTGGCCAAAACATATTGACCAAGTACAATGTATAACTCTCAGTAATGTTATTTACTGAAAACAAAATCATAAACCCCAAAGGAAATAGATTCTCGGGCTCGTTAACACCATAGCCTTGCTTAAGAGAGCGGAACCAGATGAATAAGAAGCTGATAAAAAACAGGCTTAATCCGACTAGCCCAACATCTAAGGCTAACTCGATAAACCCGTTGTGAGAATGGGGAGGGACATACCCACCACCATAAGCACCAGTAGCTCCAAAAGCTCTGGCTATTTCTTGCAAATAAGGACTTCCGGGAGCCCAAAACCCACCTCGACCAAAGCCTAGTAAGGGGCTATGATTCAAAAGCGCTTGAATAGATATTTCCCAAAAAGTGGTGCGGCCAGTCAAGGTTGGATCTTTATCCATGCTAGTGAGAATAGTATGCCAGTTGCCTAAAACAATAATTGCCATCGAACCCAGTATCAAAATGGCCAGATCTAGCAATAACACTGTTATCTTGCCTCTCCACCTAAAGCGAGAGTATAGGAGAAGATTGAATGTAATTAGAATGGATAGTACAAGTCCTGTACCAGATGTGGTTAAGAAAATAAATATAAAAGCAGATATCCCTAAGTAACGAAACCAATTATGGCGATAGACACCCATCCACCTCTGAGATGATTTTTGAAAAGATGCGAGGAGTAGAGTTAGGGCTGTCAGAATCATGTAAGCGCTACTGGTGTTTTTGTGGCCATACACGCCTGTCCATGCGCCTGAAAAACTCCCTTGAGCTTGACCAATTGAAGGGATCGCGATTGCTGTAACCCAGCTCAGCAACAGACCAACTATGACAGCATTGCTTAACTTTTTAATTAGAGTCTTAATATCAAAGGAAGCGCCAAGATATAAACCAAATGAAGTCATCGGTAGCAGTTCTGATCTGACTTTAATGAAGGTATCACTTGAAAAGTCAGACCAAATAAACGAACTGAATGCTAGGACGATAACAGCAATCAAAAAAGGATCTCGACTGCATTTCCAAGTTAAAAAGTTGAATCTAGTGGCTATCAGAAACAGGGATCCAAAAGCGATGAACCATCTGCACAATGATATGAGACTGGCTGGGAAAATCCCTAATTCACCTAAAGCCCCCGAGAAAAATAAGAACCCTAAGACAATAAACCAATCTTCAGCATAGTCTAGATGTTTTTTATTCACACCAGAAAGCCTATCAAAGAGGTAACTATTTCTCTAACCCATTAAAAGTTTCTGTACGCGGAGAAGATCTAACTGCAACAGCCTTTTGTTTCATCTCTTTCTCAGTTCGAGTAGCTGCATAAGGCAAATAGTCCTCATGTTCTGCACCGGTCTCAATCGCGTTAGCTACTAGTCCTAAAACTCTTGTCCCTGATCGCTGCAGTAACGATTTAGCGGCAGTAGCCTTAGCAGAATCTGCCAATCGAGACCGGATCACAAGGACAAAACCATCTGCTATCTTGCCTAAAATTGCAGCATCTGCGGCTCCTGCTAAAGGCGGCGTATCAATAATGACAGTGTCATAAGGTTGGCTTAAGGTATCCAGTAAACGCGCCATCTGGGCTGAATCTAACAAGGCCAAAGCATTGGGAGGCGTTACACCTGCTGTCATCAGCGTCAGATTTTCAGTCACTGGCTGCAGTGCTTTTTTCAGGGAACCTTCCCCTACTAATACGTGACTTAACCCAATACCATTAACCACATTCCAAACATGATGTTGATCTGGAGAACGTAAATCGGCATCTATGAGCAACACCCGACGCCCTGATTGAGAGATGCTCAGAGCAAGTAACGCCGCTACTGATGATTTGCCCTCTCCAAGTACGGAACTGCTGACCACAAGGGTCTTCAGCTTCCTATCGGTACTCATAAACTTAAGGTTGGCCTGTAACATTTGATAAGCATCAGCCACTACAGGATTCAAGCTTGCAATCATCATCGGTGTTGTAGCGGGTAAAGGCTCTTCCAAACTAGGTTCTGCAGGTAAGCCATATTTTGGAATCACCCCCAGTACAGGGTAACCAAAGAGGGTTTCAGCTTCCTTGACAGTCTTCAAAGAGCGATCAATTAAATCAAGCAGAAAGGCAGCCGCGATGCCCAAAAATATCCCAACGACACCCCCAGCAGCAACGTATAGTTTTTTGCTACGTCCGATTGAGAATTCAGGGATTTTTGCCCTTTGAATGATGCTGGCATTTCCCACACTCTGATTTTCTGCTAACTGAATCTCTTGTTTTCGAGCCAACAGGCTATCGTAGGAAACCTGGGCTGCGGCTAACTGATTTTCTAGCAGTCGTTGTTGTTTTTCTAAGGCGGGAAAGGCACTGCTCCAGTCTAGGTAAGTGTCACGGGCGGTAATCAATGACTCAATGCTGCTAGCTAGCGCCAACTGATCGATTTCAGATTGAACCAACTCTGCCGTCAATTGCTGCTGGAGAGTATCGCTCTGCAATAATCCCGGAGCAATTTCAACGTTCTGCCCTAGTACTTGGGCGACTCGCTCTTGCAACAGCACATATGCTGAAGTTTCTTGCCGTTGCAAATTCTCCACGGTTGGGTGGTTGCTTGTATAACGAGATTGTGCAGTGGCTAGCTGAGTTTGAGTATCTTGAAGTTCAGTAAGGGCCTGTTGGACACCTGGGGCCTGGCTAAGGGCATTAAGATCCACTGCTTGCTCAGAAGACATCCCGAGCTGCTGCTCCAATTCACCTGAACGAGTCAGGATAGAGACCAACTCGGCGTTTGCTTGATTAATTCGGTCGTCCAAATTTGCCACAATATCGACCGCGACCGATGCTTCTTGCTCCAGGGCAATAATACCGTTGTTGTCTTTGAATCGGCGCAATTCCTCCGCAGCTTCATCCACCGCCTCCAGTGCTTGTGGGAGTTCTTGATCCACAAATTCTCGAGCCGCTGCTGCTTGGGTACGATTATTCAAGACATCTTGATCAATATAAGACTCCATAATCTGGTCGACGATTGCCGCCGCCCTTTCAGGATCGGGACCTGTGAAAGAGACCCTTAGGACGTCAGTCCCTGGAACAACTGTGACGTTTAAACCTCCCTTAATAGCTGTAGGAGGGACAAAATCCCCAGTTTCATTGCGGAGGTTGAGTTCCTCGATAGTGTCCCTGACAACAGAATTCGACTCGATAATAACGGCTTGAGTATCCAGGGGATTATTTTGCAAGCTAAAAGATTCCTGCTCCGCTAGGACTGTACCGAAACCTGTGAGTGAAGTTTTTGAGTCTATTTGAAAAAGTAATTGACCGGAAGCCTCATAGACCGGATTTCGGGTCAGCGCGTAAGCGGTTGCGAGGGAGAGTGTGGTGACAAAAACTAAAGAGGCGGGTAACCAACGACGCCGCAACACCAGCCAATATTTCTGGAGGTCGATTTCCTCAATGTGTTGTTGCTCTTCCATAGAGGTAGCCTCGTTCTGTCAGCAATTTTGAATACTTTTTATAGGATTTTAGCTTCCTACAAGAGAGATATCGGTACTTCCAGTAGCTTTAGTTGTTGCAGTTCACACAAACTTTAATAAAGTCTTACCAATTACCCTGATAGTATGCTGGCTAATTTAAGAGGTCTAGATAAGATCTTCCAGGAGATGGCTAAGCATCTCCGGAAAGTAACGGCAGAGGCTTGAGATTGTCTAGATTGCCTAAGGATGAAATCAAGGTGAAGCTCCTCATTACAGATGAATAGACAGCTGCACCTTGTCATGTGGTTTAGCGATTACCACAATGCCCTTGGGCTTTCCACAGCTGAACTCTCTTCTAATGCATCATCAGAATCTTCCGTAGTCGGGGAGGTTGTTTCCTCATCTAGGGGATCCTCTACTGTGTCGTCAACCTCTAAAGGATCTTCAGCTGTGTCATCAACTTCTAAAGGATCCTCTACTGTGTCATCAACCTCTAAGGGATCCTCTACTGCGTCATCAACTGTTTCACCAGGAGCGGCTCCTGAAGCACCATCGGGCGTTGTTGGTATAGATTCTTCAGGGGTCGCAGCAGGGTCTGATTCTGTTGTCGGGAGTTCAGTTTCAGGGGTGGGTTGGGGCGCATCTTGGGCCTTGACTGGGGCTAGGGTTAAGGGCAATAGCAGCGTTGCCAGGGTAGCCGATACAACAACCCGTCGAATTAGGTAGGGGGCAGACTGAACCATTGGGGGTCACTCCTGTATGGATACGGAAACGTCAAGGGAATTAGGGAGCCCCACTATTGCAGCTGAGGTTATCGCCAACTAGGGTGCCGTCTTCCCAAGTTCCCGACTTTGAAGACCCGTTGGTAAATAGGAAGGTTCCCCAGCCTTCACATTTGCTGTTGCGAAACTGGCCGACGTAGCGATTGCCAGTTTCAAGCTGCCAAACTCCTACCCCATGAAAATGGTCATCTCTAAACTGCCCCATATACTGTCGTCCATTGGCAAAGGTAAAGGTGCCACAGCCGTTACGATCGCCATTTTTAAATTCACCATCGTAGCGATCGCCGTTAGTAAACTTCATTGTGCCATTACCATCTACAGGCGCACCGCCAGCAAATTCACCATAGTATTCGATGCCACTGCCGTATTGATGGCTTGGTTGTTGATCTGACAAGTTTGGTGGTGACGGCTCATTACAAGGCAATGACTCTAGATCAATCGCATTGAGGGAAACTTGCGATGGTGGTTGTAGGCGGGGACGGAGGCTCACAGCAAGCCCTAATCCTAGTAGCCCGACGGTCACCAAACCCGCACTCACTAGCAGCGACCACTGCTGGAGCTTTTGGACTGGAGTGAGGGGGGGGTAAGTGGTTGACGGCTGCAGGCGCTCAGGTAATAACTCCTGGACTAGAGCAGCTGTATTTCCGAGGTTGATAAAACCAGGGAGCGAGGAAGAGTCTGCCGAACGGTGCTGATTAATAAATTCGCTAAAGGTTTCAGGGCTAAAATCACCGTTTTCGGGATGTCGGTCTGCTTCTGGTAATCTCTGGTAAACGTACTCACATTTAGCGTCTGAGAAATCCGTTGCGCCATCGAGTTGCCAATTTTCTACACAGGCCCCAGTCAAGTCAGCATTAGAAAAATCGGTGCGAGCTGCTTTGACTTGGCTGAGGTTGGCGCGGGTCAAAATGGCTTCGCTGAGATTGGCTTGCCTGAGGTCAACCTGATGTAGATTGGCAGATTCTAGATTAGCGCGATTGCCATAAGCCCCCCGGAAATCGGCGCCTTGCAAGTCGGCTTCCTTTAAGTTGGTATCAATCAGACAGGCACCACTCAGATTAACGCCCCTGAGGTTAGCGCCGCTCAAATCAGCTTCTAGCAGATAGACGCGACTCAAATCAGGTTGGATGTCTGGATGGGTTTCCCGCCAACGGTTCCAATCGTCTATCCCTTGCTCAATGAGCGCCAGGTAGTCAATCTCTTCCATTTGTTTGTTCACTCGGGTACACCTCCTCCTATCAGCCACTCTAGTTATTGGTTCGATGCTCCCTTTTGACGGCTCCCAGATGACTTTATTTTTCTCGGCATTGCTGCCCGTTCAGGCTAGTCTTCGTTTAAAGTACCCAATATCGTGAGACTACCCTGCTAGCAAAGCAATAACGCTGGAAATGACACAAGACCTTGTGACTGTTGCGATGACAGTCTAATGATTGGCCCAACCCTAGTAATGCGTTTAGCCGTATCCAAACCGCTAAACTGGAAATCGTGTCGAGTCCAGTTTAAAGCCAAACACTTTGTCGTGACCAACTCCACAGCTGCTCGTCAGACCGAATTTAAATCTAATAATCGGGATGACAGGATTTGAACCTGCGACATCCTGCTCCCAAAGCAGGCGCGCTACCAAGCTGCGCTACATCCCGTTTAGCCGTTTCAAGTATAACTCGCTTTGCAAAATACACCCATGCAAGATTGGCCCCTTGAACAATTACCTGGTCTGAGCCTGGCCCAGAAAACCCAGCTCAAAGATTTTGGTATTCAGACCACGCTTCAGCTTTTGCGCCGAGGCAGTACGGCTTTGAAACGTCAGCAGTTGGCCACTGATTTGCAAATTCATACTCAATACGTCAATAAATGGGTGGCTCTGGCTGATTTAGCCCGCGTGCCTGAAGTTGGCTGTCAGTATTGTGGCTTACTGCTCCACGCTGGGGTGAGCTCGACCCAACAACTGGCCCAAGCTTCGGCACATCGTCTTTATCCTCAAATTCGTCGATTTCAGGTGGCGGTATTGCGCCAAGCCCAGAACTGTCCCCCCCCATCCCAAGTGTCGCGATGGATTCAACAAGCGCGATCGCTGAACGGAGTATAAGCAGTGGTTAAGCCAGTGATTTGAGGAGTCAGAAGAGAGGGAGGAGGATGGAATCCGACCTAATCTGGATACCAAAACATGCCTTTGATGCCTTCTGGGTCTGGCATGAACCCAAGCTGCTTGTAAAACTCGACCACGTGGGGATCGGCAAACAGGGTTACGTTGCTAATGTCTTCACTTCGTAGTTTTCTAATCAGCTGTTTCATCAACTGCTTTCCCAGCCCTTGCCCTTGAAAATCAGGATGGATAACCACATCCCAAATGGTGGCGTTGAAAGCATGGTCTGACGTGGCCCGCGAGAACCCGATTAACCGCCGCCGCGCCCCCCGTTGCTGCCATACAGAAACAACCAAGAAACTGTGCTGGATTGCTTTTTTAACCTTGCGAATCGGGCGGCGAGACCAGCCTACCGCATCACAAAGTTCTTCTAGCTCGTATAGATCAATATCTCGGTCGGTACTAAAAAAAAGCCGAGGGCTACCCTCAACACTGGGTGCCTCAGCTAAGTATCCATCCAATTTATCTTGCTTAGGCTCAGTCGCCACGTCCGTGCCACTGAATAAGCTCTTCCAAAACCCCATGCAAGGTGCCGTTAATCGATCTCAATGACGGTCATACAATATTTAGATAGTATAGAGCCTTCGCCCCCTAATCCGTCGATTACAAATAAAACTCGTAGCCACTCTAGGTTCTGGTAGGTTTTGGGCCAAAGTCGGGAATTATGGCAGCAGTGGATGGCCTGGTTTGTCAGCCTTAGGCAAGGGTTTAATCGCCTGAGCACATTTACCTGGTACTGACATAAACAATGTCGTGATAGGGAATGAATGGTGACAACTGCCAAGACATTGACCTAGAGTTAGGATTTTCTGGGGAACCCAGTTTAACACCCTAACCCCTGTCATCAATCCCTATTCTGTGTTCCAAAAGCGAGTTCCTACCCCATTATGGTCGCCGGTCTAAAACCATCTACCATAGAGCTTCTGAGGCGTTTTAACCGGGCGTTCCCTCAGTTTTATGAGCAATTTGTGAGCAGTGAGATTCAGCTGCAAAACTTGCGGCTTGCCTATCAGCTTTATAAAAGTAAGCAAGCTGTCATCGAACTCAAGCCAGAGGGCAATCGTAGTGCGCTGCACTTTGCCTACCGCAACCAATCTTTTTTGCTGAGTGACATCTTTGGTGTCTTGGCAGCCTATGGCCTGACCATTCATAATCTCAGCCTTTATGGTCAGATTTACCCCCCGATGCTGGTGTTTATCAAGTTAGTGGTTTCACGGGGGGGGAAAACCCTGCCCGAGAAAACTGCCGATAACGTTTGCCGTGCTGTAAGGGAGGCTTTGGCTGGGCGATTTGAAGTGGAAGAAATGCTGACGGTGGAGTTTAACCTGGATGCAGGACTTGAACAGGTTGAAACTGAATTCTATGTAGACCCAGTGTTTCATTTGCCCGCGTTGCTAATTGAGGCAGACAATCAACCAGGGTTGTTTTACAAAGTGATGTATGCCATCTGGCAAGAAGATTTGCTCGTGGTTAACGCCAACTTACTCGTCTGGCGGGGAAGAACCCGGTTGATCCTTTACTTGCTGGGCCCCAACGAAAATTTAATTCCAGAGTATTTGGGGCAGAAAATTGCCGAAGGCGTGCGATATCGCCTGTTGGGTAAGCATTTTTAGGGAACTTTGAAGGGGATTTACTTCACCACATACTCGGAGGGTTGATCTTCCATTTGACCTGTAAAGACAAGCGCTCGAGTCATAATGGCGGCGACTTCTGCACGGGTAGCAGGGCGTTCGGGCTGCAGTTGATCTCGGTTAGGATAGTTCACGACTAGTCCAGATTGGGTAGCCGCCGCAATTTGGCTAATGGCCCAATCTGGAATCGCGTCAGCATCTTCATAGCGACTGACAATCGCGTCAGCATCGGCGGGGCTGTCTAATCCCAAACCGCTGGCGAGCGCAACGAAGACTTGAACGCGAGGGACAGCTTGGTCAGGTTTAAAGTCGCCTTCCGGATAGCCGCTCATAAAGCCAGTTTCAACAGCGGACTGAATTTTGCCGCTGGCCCAGTAATCGGCATTGATGTCTGAAAACGCGATCGCGTTTTGGCGGCTCTGCGCCCGGAAGACGGCTTCAATTTGGCTCGCGAGTTCCGCCCGAGTCACGGGCACATCTGGCCGGAAGGTACCATCGTTGTAACCCGACATCATTTGCCGCCCAGTTAAAGCATCAATAAAGTTGGTTGCCCAATAGTTGGTAGGGACATCACTAAATTCAATCGGCGGGCCGGGTTCAATCAATTGGCCGCTACTAGCAGGCAAGTTGGGCAAATTATCAACGACGCTAGGATCGACGACTGTCTCATCGTCAGCTGTCGATTCTCCATCAGTCTTGGACGCTGGAGAATCGATGTCAGCGTTAGTTTGGTCAAGGCCGTTTGAGAGGAGCGTGCTGGGGGAAGCGGCAACTGCATCAGGACGGGTAGCTAGGGCTTCAAAATGACTGTCTCCTGAGTTGGTCGCAGATTGCCCCCTGATCTGAACCCTCCAGGCTGATAACACCCCGTCTGACGATCGCGCGGCCTCTGCTTCACCATCAACACGGGATGCCCCTAGCTCAATCTGATCGGTTTGCTCTTCTACATTTGCCCCAGCGACAGCTTCTGTATCGATGAGCGATAGCGGATTACCCACAACCGCTCGTCGGGTTAGGCCCCACAGCAAGATCAGCCCAACTGCGAATAGGGCCACCACGACTGCAACGAATTCATCTAAATCCAAAATTCGACGATTGTTAGGCGGAGGCGTCTCATTAGAAGAATCAGACATAACAAGCTCTTCAAGGCAATAGGAAATGTTTGAACCGAACTATACAGTAGACTACTGTCTACAGTAGACTAGGTGCTTCGAATTAGTAAATTCAATAAACTGACTTCGGTCAGTGAGTGATTTGGTGTGATGGCAGGATGATGAACAAGAACATTAGGGGGGTAGCCCTCGCAATCGCGTCTATTAGTGCAGTTGCCCTTGGTTTTGTAGTCCAGCACTCCCAAGGCTTGAGTCAACCCTTACAGACGCAAGATCTAGGGCTACTGGCTCAGTCTTCCAATTCGACCCCGACGAGAGGAATCCGCCTGAATGCAGCGGGATTTAATCTAAGTCGTATTCATCAGCAGATTGTCTTGGGCTTCTATTTGCGGGTCAAACAGGAAGCGATCGCGGTTCAATCTGAGACCTCAACCTTAGACGGCAAAACTGCGGACGGAGATCAACTCAAAGATAAGCTTGATTCATTGTCAGGCAAGGGAAATCAAGGTTTGACTGCAGAAGCGAAGATGGATCTGACTGGGTTAGGCCCGATTCGCGTGGGCATGACAATTGCCGAGGCAGTGGCAGCCGGGGGCGTTGCCTTAGTGTCTTCTACACGAAAAGACAAATCCTGCCGATATTATGAACCCGAAGACGGCCCTAAGGGCATTAGCTTTATGACCGTAAACGATCGCATCATTCGGATCGATGTGTGGTCAGACAGTGTGGTAAGCACGCTGAGTGGGGCTCACATCGGTTCTACCGAAGCCGAACTCAATGCCCTGTATCCCGGACAAATTGAAGTCACCGCCAACCCGTTTACCCAGGGGAAGTATTTGACCTACGTACCTACAGCCGGATCGGGGGAAGCGCTGTATCGTCTGGTCTTTGAGACTAACTCAGCGGGGAAAGTTACCCAGTTTCGCACAGGACAGTTTCCGGCGGTAACCTGGCCTAAAGGATGCGCCTAGCCCTACGCTAGACTCAAGGCAATGCATCTTAACTCATCCCATGTCAAACCGCCTGGCCCAGGCTCAAAGTCTCTATCTCCGCAAGCACGCCGAAAATCCGATTGACTGGTGGCCTTGGGGTGATGCTGCCCTAGACAAGGCGGCTCAAGAAGACAAGCCGATTTTTCTGTCCGTCGGTTATTCGAGCTGTCACTGGTGCACGGTAATGGAGGGTGAGGCGTTTTCGAATGAGGCGATCGCCCTGGACAAGCCGATTATCTAGCCATGGCCACGCGAGCTGCCCAGTTTGTGCTTGATCACCAGTGGGTTAACGAGCGCTTTCACCGTCTTAGCTACGATGGCCAACCCGCGGTATTGGCCCAAGCCGATGACTATGCCTTGTTTATCAAAGCGCTCATCGACCTGCAGCAAGCATCCTTAGCATTAGATGACCCGGAAGCTGCGCAAACTTGGTTAGCCCATGCCACTACCGTGCAAGCAGAATTTGATCAGTGGCTGTGGTACGCAGATGCAGGCGGATATACCACTACAGCCACAGACGCCAGTGATCGCCTGTTAGTGCAAGAACGTCCCTATCAAGATAGCGTCATCCCATCGGCCAATGGTATTGCCAGCGCCAATCTGGTGCAGCTCGCCCTGCTAACTGAAGATTTAACCTATCTTGATCGAGCCGAACAAATTCTGCATGCATTTGGCCGCGTGATGGCGCAAATACCCCGCGCCTGCCCCAGTTTGTTGACCGCGCTAGATTGGGTTGATCACCCAACGCTGGTTCGTACCACGGCAGCCCGAGTGCCTACCTTGCTCAAACAATATCTACCCACTGCAGTTTGTCAGGTCACCGCTGAGCTGCCTGAAGGGGCAGTTGGGTTGGTGTGTCAAGCCTTGAGTTGTCAGGCTCCAGCAACCAGTGATGCAGAATTGACGGCGCAACTCTCAGAGAGTTTATTGAGGCGTTAGCTATTGTTCGGAGTAACCTTTTTGCGACAACTTGCCACTATTAGTTAGCAACGTTGCTCAACGACGAAAGCGTGCCTGACCCAAGTGATCTAGAGTTGGTTTCCCTATCAAGACAGGGAAATAAAGCTGCCTTCAATCAACTCGTGCTGCGGTATCAACCCATGGCACAACGTCTTGCCATCAAAATAATCGGCAATCAGGATCTAGCCCAAGAGCTTGTGCAGGATGCCCTGTTGCAAGCCTATCTCTCACTGGAGAAACTAAACGATCCAAAGTGCTTTAAGAGTTGGCTATACGGCATAGTTCTCAATATTTGCCGCAACGATTTACGTCATCGCAAGGTAATCTGTCTTTCCCTCGAAGAAATGATCGGGAGTTTAGCGGATGAAGGGTCGCCTCTCACTGAGCGTTCACCGAATCCCCAACAATGGGCAGAACAGAAAGAACGCCATATGGCATTACAAGAAGCCGTCAATGCGTTGTCTCCAAAGAACCGCTCAGCGATTTTACTGTTCTACCATAGGCAATTCAGTCTACAAGAAGTGGCAAATCGCTTAAATATTTCAGTGGGGGCAGTAAAAGGTCGGCTACACAAATCTCGACGTCAACTAAGAGCACAATTGTCGCGCTTACAAGATCAATTTCACCCAAACTTATCTCAGGAGAGTAAATCAATGACGACAAAAACTTCCACCCCAATCAAGCAAGAACTTTGCTGTTCATTTTGTCACAAGCGGAATGAAGAAGTCGATATGCTAATTGCAGGCCCAGGTGTCTTCATCTGCAATATTTGTGTTGATATCTGTAATCAAATCATCAGTCAAGAAATTCCTCCTAATCCGTTGACACAGGAGCAAGTTGAGACGTTGTTGGATTCAGGTAAATTAAGTGATTGAATTCACTAAACCACAGGACAATTGGACAATTGGAGCGAGAATTTAGCGTACACATCTTGATTACACTCCTTTCAGACAAGGCACAGATTTTAGTAAAAACATCTTGTTTGTGGTTAAATTTATTCTCCCAATCAACAACACATTGATTGAGATATCAGTCATCTGGTAAACCCACAAAAACCCGCTGAATGAGTTGTTTTGCTTTTTCATCCAAGATGTCCCAGTCCACCTCGCCCGTGTCATCATCCAGCAAGGAAGTGTCGATTTCCACTGGGCTTTCTGCTGGGTTTGATGGATAGTTACGAAAGCAAAGCTGATAGCACAGTTGCCACAAATCAACGCTATGCTGCTGTTCGCCGCGTTTGAGTTGCAATGCATAGACATAAAGCGGGGTAGGCAACTGTGCTAATTGCTGCTCAATAGCATCGGATTCCTCAACATTTTTGGCCGCATTGAGCTGCTGTTGCAACGCATTAAATTCATCCCGCTGTGTTTCTGGTATGTCTTCTGGCCAGATTTGATCGGTGTGGTAACTGCCTTGCCAGTCGGAGACGTCTAATTGTTTACGAATATTGTCAATGATGCGAATCAGCGCAGGTTGCATCAAATGCTGGGCGCGTTGCCAGTCAAGTTCAGAGGCAAATTTGGGCATGGGATTGGCGTGTCCAGTGCAGGTGATCTCATAATAGGCATAGAAGCGTCAGCCCTCTTGATTCCCTATGGGAACGATTACAGAACTTCTACTATGGAGTACTGATATGGAGCCTTGGGGCGATCGCTAAAATGAGTCAATTCCACTCCTGTCAACTCCATCCCTGTTAACGGCGCAGACGAACCATGTCTGATCTTCACACCAAAGTCTTGCTCGGCATGGGCGTAGCGCTGATACTGCTGCTGTTCTTGTGGATACTCAAGCTGCTGTTGCCGTGGTTAATAGTCATGGGATTAATCGGCGGAGGGGTATGGCTTTGGCGACAGTGGCAAACTCAGCGACAAATCGAACAGCGTACCTTGAACGGCGTGTTCTACGACCTATTGCGACAGCATCAGGGACGAATCAGCATCCTAGATTTTGCCATGACTGCTGAAATTAGCCCCCAAGATGCCAAAGCATATCTTGATGCCCGTGCCCAAGAACTCTCGGCTTTGTTTGAACCGACAGAACACGGTGATATTATCTATGCCTTTTACAGTTTGGAATTAGCTCAGATTCAAAATAGGTTAAAGGTACAGCCTCCTAGCGAATTACCGCCAAAAGTTTAAATTTTGAATGATCATCGTTGAGACTGCACTTGAAGCCTTGAGTCAATCAACGCCTCAATCACATGCAACGCTTCCTCAATTCCGCTGACTGCTAACTCTGAAAGATGATGTCCCACCTTGAAGTCACTGGCCGGGACTTCGACCCACCAAGCTTGGGGGCAATGGCCGTAGACTGAGTAGGTCAGTGCCAATAGAGAAGCGGGATCGCATGAATGCCCCCAAGCTGGCACAACTGACCCAGCTGGTTCAGAACCATAAGGCTTTATTGGCTTTATGTTAATCGTGCCAACATGATTTAACTTACACGCGTCAACAAAGCAAGCGAAGTTTGACGCTGCCAGTTTATTCGAGAGTTCTGGCATGAGTTGGTTTACCCCAATGGCCTCAACGTTTGGAATTTTGAGCGCCTTTAGCTGCGAAACCACTTTCAGACCAATCGCATCATCTCCCTGGCGGGGGTTACCGTACCCAATCACCAAGAAGGTAGAATCCGCCCCTAAAGGCAACCTGTTTACAGTGTCTGTCATAGGACGTCACCTCTGTAGTTCTGCTTAAAATAATGAATCTTGAGGGATAGAAAGTTGATCAGGGATCAGAGGCTGGTTTTCGATGCAAAAGCCACCCTTCAACCAGCGCAATCGTAAGTAATAACGTCAGCTTTAACGATAGGGGAGCGATTCCCAGGGCAATCATCAAGCAGGCAGTTGCCACTAGCGCTGCAGAGACTAACTCAATCTGGTTTTTAACGGACAGCACAATACGCATCGCCACTAAAAAAACGACCGCCACGATCAATAAAGTTGTCCACATCCTCCTCCACCTCCGACAAGTTTCAAGGTGTTTGCAACTCGCCAGCCTTGGTTAGCTGGGTTGCTACCTTAAGCATAGAAAAACAGTTTGAGGAATTTATGGGGATCAGTGGCGGAGGAAAGGCTTTTGATGCCTCACAACTTTCTCAATTTTTCTAGGTAGGGTTTGCTCAGTATGGGATCACCATGATCCTCAGCGTTGAACCAGGTTGTTGGAATGGATTCTTTATCTCAGCAAGCCCAGCCATTAGCAGCTCCCTCGTCTACCCCTGCCGTATTTCACATCGAACAGGTGAGCAAGGTTTACACCATGGGCGAAGTGGAAGTTCATGCCTTGAGATCAGTGGATTTGAACCTTTTTGAAGGCGAATTTGTCGTGCTGCTGGGGCCATCGGGTAGCGGCAAGTCTACGCTGTTGAATATTTTGGGCGGATTGGACGTGCCCTCGGGGGGCCAGGTGTATTTTCGCAATCGAGCACTGACCCAGGCGGGTGAGGCCGCGCTAACCCGATTTCGCCGCCAATCCGTAGGATTCGTGTTTCAGTTCTATAACCTAATTCCCAGCTTGACCGCGCGGGAGAATGTGGCGCTGGTCACCGATATCGCCCGTCATCCCATGAATCCAGAGGAAGCGCTAGGGCTAGTGGATCTAGCAGATCGCCTCGATCATTTCCCAGCCCAGCTTTCCGGCGGAGAGCAGCAACGGGTGGCGATCGCTCGGGCGATCGCCAAACGCCCAGAAGTCCTACTCTGCGATGAACCCACAGGGGCCCTAGATTTTGAAACGGGTAAACGGGTGCTAGAAACCTTAGAACGGGTTAACCAAGAATTTGGCACCACGACAGCTGTGATTACCCATAACGCTGGGATTGCTGCCATGGCAGATCGGATCGTGCAGATGCGCAGCGGCAATATTGCTGAGATCAAGCAGAACCCGCAGAAGCTGTCACCGGCTGAGTTGGAGTGGTAAGTGCCGATGAAAGCCCTAGACCAAAAGCTATTCCGCGATCTCCTCCACATGCGGGGGCAGGTGCTGGCGATTGTGCTGATTGTGGCCTGTGGAATTGCCAGTCTAGTGACGATGATGAGCACCTACTCATCCTTAAAGCTGACCCAGGCTACCTATTACGACCAGTACCGTTTTGCCGATGTGTTTGTGCAGCTAAAGCGGGCACCGGACAGTTTAATCCCTCGGATGGAGGCGATTCCTGGGGTCGGTACAGTGCGATCGCGGGTGGTAAAAGATGTGACTTTATCAGTGGAAGGGCTAGCGGCACCAGCCACGGGGCGATTGATTTCCATTCCAGAGCAGCCAACCCCGATGCTCAATGACTTGTTTATTCGCACTGGGCGCTACCCAGAGCAGGGGGATGAGGTGCTGGCCAGTGAGGCTTTTGCTAAAGCCAACCACTTCGAGCTCAACGATACGGTTGGGGCAATTATCAATGGCCGCTGGCAAACTTTACGAATTGTCGGTACGGCGCTATCGCCAGAATACATCTACGAAATTCGTGGCACTGAGCTGGTCCCTGACAACGAACATTTTGGCCTGCTCTGGATGCAGCAAGATGCCCTGAGTACTGCCTTTGATATGAAGGGTGCGTTTAACGACGTCAGTTTAAAGCTGATGCCGGGGGCAAGCGAAGCAGAGGTTATCTTTCAGCTCGATCAGTATCTGGAAATTTATGGTGGGCTGGGCGCTTTTGGACGGGAAGATCAGATTTCACACACCTTTATTTCCGATGAGATTCGCATACTCTCAGCTCAGGCAGTGCTGGTGCCGAGCATCTTTCTGGGGATTGCGGCCTTTTTACTCAACCTATTGCTCAGTCGTTTGGTCAGTACCCAACGAGATCAAATCGCCGTGATGAAGGCGTTTGGTTACGACAATATTGCGGTGGGTATCCACTACCTGAAGCTGGTGATGGTCGTAGTGCTGCTGGGGGCCATGTTGGGGAGTGGCCTGGGGTGGCGGCTGGGCTGGGGAATGACGCGCCTCTACGCCGATTTCTATCACTTTCCGCTTTTGCGTTATGAAATCCACCCAACGGTTCTGCTGACAGCACTATTGGTCAGCGGTGGGGCTGCAACCGTAGGAGCATTTTTGGCGGTGCAACGGGCAGTGATCCTGCCCCCAGCCGAAGCAATGCGGCCTGAGCCGCCTACAACCTATCGCCCCACACTCATTGAAAAGCTGGGTTTGCAGCGGTGGTTTTCAGCTCCCAGCCGAATCATTCTGCGCAATCTGGAGCGTCGTCCGATACAGGGGCTGTTATCGGTGGTCGGGATTGCGGTGGCGATCGCCATTTTAGTGTTAGGCCGCTACTTTACCGATGCCATGGACGCCCTAGTGGACATCCAGTTTCGCACCATCCAGCGCGAAGATGTCACCTTGGTCTTCAACAATCCACTCTCCGCTCAGGCCCAGTTTGACCTCTATCACTTGCCTGGAGTGCTGCGGGCTGAGCCATTTCGCGTGGTGCCTGCTCGACTGCGATTTGGCCATTACAGCAAGCTTAGCGGTATCACTGGCGTAGAACCGACCAGCCAGCTACGCCGCCTGTTGGATCGCGATCAAAACCCGGTAACCCTCCCCCCAGAAGGGGTCATTTTATCTAACAAGCTGGCGGACATTTTGCAGGCCCAGCTTGGGGATCAGCTGATCGTGGAAGTGCTTGAGGGAGAACGTCCGACCCGCACTGTGACCGTTACTGGCCTGTTTGACGAACTCGTGGGGATTTCCGCCTATATGGATATCCACGCGCTCAACCGGCTGATGCGAGAAGGTTTCACCCTTTCTGGAGCTTACCTCCAGGTGGACACCCAACATCAGCCCCAGCTTTATACCCAACTCAAACAAACCCCAGCCGTGGCCAGTGTCGCCCTACGCCAAACCACCATTGATCAGTTCAATAAAATCGTTACTGAGAATATGGGCGGTTTCACCAAGGTACTGATCGCGTTTGCCTCGATTATCTCGTTTGGCGTGGTCTATAACGCGGCCCGCATTGCCTTATCAGAACGGGGACGAGAGCTGGCTACCCTACGCATCATTGGCTTCACCCGGGGTGAAATTGCCTTCATCTTGCTGGGGGAACAGGCGGTGCTATTGGCGCTAGCCATTCCGGTGGGCTTTGCCTTGGGTTTTGGCCTCGCAGCCCTGATCACCCAAATCTACGATTGGGAGCTATTCCGCTTCCCGTTGGTGGTTACCCCTGCCAGCTATGCCTTCGCTTTTGTGGTGATCATGGCGGCTGCGCTGGTATCCGGTGGCATCATTCGCCACCAGCTCAATCGTCTCGATTTAGTTGCCGTGCTCAAAACCCGTGAGTAAGGAGATTTCGCCATGGGACAGCTAAAAGACCATACTGAGGAGAAATCCTTCCGACTGCGGCTACGGCCTAGCAAGCCTGCCCTGGCTGATATCACTAAACGCCATCACTTCCGTCTACCCCGCTGGCTGCCCTATGGACTGTTGGGCTTGGGCATTGTCATCCTGGTTGGGTTGGCTTTTCGTCCTACACCCATTGCGGTGGATATGGGACAAGTGAGTCAAGGCCCGCTCCAGGTAACGGTTGATGCTGAGGGTAAAACCCGCGTGCAAGATCGCTATGTGATTGCCGCACCTGTGGCAGGTCGCCTGCAACGGATCGAGCTGGAAGCAGGTGACTCAGTGGAAGCAGGTACTGTGGTGGCCCAGATCGATCCGCTGCCCCTCGATACCGAGGTGCGTGCCGCCCAAGCTCGTCTACAAGAACTGGGCGCTGAGTTAGCCGGGGTGGACACCCAGCGACCCAAGACAGAAGAGCTAACTCAGGCCGAATCTCAACTGCGCGCTACCGAAGCCGCTCAACAAGTTGCCACAGCCAATGTTGCCCAGACCCGTGCTGCCCTAGAACAGGCCAGGCGCGATCGCGCCCGTGCCCAAGACCTCGAAGCCGATGGGGCCATCTCTCGCCAAGACCGAGAAGCTGCTGAGCTGGAAGAAACCCGCTTAGTTCAAGCTTTGGCAGCTGCCCAGCAAGAATTAGAAGGGGCGATCGCTGACGTTGCTGCTGCCCAAGAAGTCCTACCCCTGCTCAGGGCAGAACAGCGCGATCCCGATTATTTAGTTGAAGCTTACCAAGCTCAGATCGCAGGCGTCGAAGCCGAACTTGCCAATCTCGCCGATGAAGCCCGCCGCACCACTATTGCTGGCCCAGTGACAGGCAGTGTTTTGCGAGTCCCTGAAGCCAGTGCCCGCTTTGTACAAGCTGGCGAACCGTTAATCGAACTGGGCAATCCTGCTGAACTAGAGCTAGTGATTGACGTACTCTCTGCCGATGCAGTTCAAATTGAACCCGGCGATACCATTCTGGTGGAGCAGTGGGGTGGCCCTGAATCTCTCACCGCCACCGTCAGCTATATCGAACCTGCAGCTTTCACAGAAGTCTCTGCGCTCGGCGTTGAAGAGCAGCGGGTTAATGTCATCGGCACCTTTGCCGAACCCACTGCAGTTTCTCTCGGAGATGGCTACCGGATTGAGGCCAGGATCGTTATCTGGGCAAACGATAACGCGTTGCAAGTGCCAATTAGTGCCCTATATCGCTGCGGTGAGCGCTGGTGCGTCTTCGTGATTGAGGCAGGTCGTACTGAACGGCGTGAAATTACTATTGGCCAGCGTAGTACTACGGCCGCCGTTGTCGAATCTGGCCTCAAGCCTGGAGAGCAGGTCATCCTCCACCCCAGCGAGCAAATTGAGGCTGGTGATCAGGTTAAGCCGCGTTATTTGCTGACGCTTTGATTTTGAGCATGAATAAGTTGATGCAAGCTAGAGATAAGGTCAAGGTAGATGCAATCTGCAGCTTATCGCTTCCCCGAGTTTTCCTAGACAGAGATGAACATGATATCCCGACTCAAGCGCCGTCAGTTTTTGCAGTTTTCGGGTTCTACTTTGGCGACCCTAGGTTTGAGTCAGTTAGATCTGGGGCGTCAAGTCAATCACTATAACCGCGCCTTGGCTCAGAATACGCCCCGCAAGCTAGGCCTGCTGGTGGGGCTCAATCAGTATTCTGAGCTTAGCGGGATTCGACATCTTAATGGGTGCCTGACTGATGTTGAGATGCAGTATGAACTGTTGGTACATCGCTATGGCTTTAACCCCAGTGACATCGTTGTTTTGACAGATGGTGATGCCAGCCGCGATCGCATTTTGAGCGCCTTTGAAAATCATTTAATCGATCAGGCTAAAGCTGAAGATGTGGTTGTGTTCCACTTTTCTGGCCATGGTTCACGGGTGCTCGATCCAGAGCCGATTCCGGATCTGACTTTTGCGGGTGGCAGAGGGTATAACGGCACCCTAGTCAGCTTTGACGCCCGCGATCGCCGAGCAGAGGACGTTGATGACATCATGGGCAAAACCTTATTTTTGCTCACCCATGCCTTGCAAACTGAAAATGTCACCACCATTATCGATAGCTGTTATTCAGGCGGAACCCGAGCTGAATTTAGCTACCGCGTTTTAGACGAAGACGGATTGCGCCCTAGCGCCATCGAACTGGATTATCAAGACCAGTGGCGGCAACGATTGGGCCTTTCTCCAGAGCAACTACAAACCCTGCGATCGCGCGGTATCGCCAAAGGCGTCACCCTAGGCTCTGCTCAAAAAAGCCAGCTTGCCGCTGATGCCCGTTTTGATGGCTTTCATGCGGGTGCGTTTACTTACACCCTGACACACTATCTGTGGCAGCAGACTAGCCAAGAATCGCTAGACGAAACCTTTACTAATCTGGCCCGCCGCACCCGAGATGTGGCTCAAAGTGCCCATATTGAACAAGACCCTGTCGCCGCAGTTAAGCCAGACAGCAATCATGGCGATCGCCCCTTGTATTTCATCCAGCCCACCTCCCCTGCGGCAGAAGCCGTTGTGCGGCGTGAGCAAAACGGGGATATTGAATTTTGGCTGGGTGGTGTGTCGTCCCAAAGCGTCGTGGCCTTTCAATCTGGGGCCATTTTTAACCTAATCGACACCCAGGGTAATGCTGTGGGGCAAATCGAGCAAACCGATCGCAGCGGCTTAGTGGGCTATGGCAAACTCAGCTCAGGCACCCCCACAGCCCTTAGTCAGGGGAGCCTCCTGCGTGAAAAAGTGCGGGGCGTGCCACCCAATCTGCAATTGCGTGTCGGGCTACTGGATTCGTTAGGCTCTGAGCTAGAAGTGGTGCGATCGCGACTCAATGACATCGACCAATTGGAGCCTGTGGCCATAGGACAAGACGCTGGCCCCCATTATCTCTTGGGTCGCATGACCGAAGCAGCTCTGGAACAAGCCCGTGAGCGACAAATTTCTGAAGATGCCATCGGCACCCTTGGCAGTTTGGGGTTGTTTACCCCTGGTCTGACCCCAATTGCAGGTTCCTTTAGTCAATCAACCGACGAATCAATTGATGCAGCCCTGGATCGCCTGCGCCCCCGGATGAAAATGTTGCTGGCAGGGAGAATTCTGCGGGCCGTACTCAACAGCGACACCTCCAATCTGAATGTGGATGTGGCCGTAGAAGCCGTGAGTGGCAACGACACCTTCGCTCGTTCCGCCAGCCGTGCCGCCGAAGAAGCCGGCATTGTTGCCACCACCGTTGAAAGTGGTTTACAACAACTCACCCCTGGCACTGAGATTCAAATCAAAGTGACAAACCATGAATCGCAATCGCTATACCTCGGCATCATTGTGATTAGCAGCACAGGGGAGATGACCGTGCTGCATCCAATTCATTGGGATCAGCCAGCAGTGCCATGGAACCAACAAGAGGAATCTGCTTTCCTACAAGGTAACGGACAGTCCATCACCATTCCCCAACGCCAAGTTGACCGAGACCGAGATCGTGACTACTGTGCCGAACCCGATTCCCAGTTTTCCTTTTGTGTTGAAGGGCCAGCCGGTTTTTTTGAGATTTTAATACTGGCTAGCTCTTCTCCCCTAAGGGATGCCTTTGCTGGACTTCAGTACATCGCAGCAGAAATCGGCGTGCGTTCTGGAGAACCCCTGGGCATACCCCAGGAAGGTTCCGTAGACGTTATCACTCAACTCTTGGGAGATTTAGATGAAATGTCACGAGGCGGCATTGCCGTCCAAGGAAATGTGCGGGCCGTAGATACCGAAAAACTAGCCGCCCTTTCGGTGATACTGGAAGTTGTCGAGCCGTAGTGTGACCTAGTGACCATCAGACCACCAATTGCCCATAGACGCATCGCTGCGCCGCGTAACCCTACCGCATCTTATGCCAATGTCCTATCTTGAATAGCCTATGGGGACATGGTGTTGCCCACGGGGCTGAGCTTGTTCGGGGCTATAGGCTCGCGTGGCTTTGCCCTGAACTTGAGCAGCGGTTAAAACCTGAGTGGGTTCGTCATCCTGATCAGCCACTTTTTCGGCCCAGATGACAAAATCATCTCCACGATGGGCAGTTTCGCCTCGATGCGTGGTGACAAACAGCGTGCTGTGGCTAAAAGCGATGTCTCGAATGGGATACCACTGCTGTTGCGTAAGGATTAAAAACTCTGTCTGCAAAGACTGCGGGCGTCTCTGACGGTATTGTATCCACCACTCTCGCCATAGCATGCGAGCGCGTGAATATTGGACTTGATAGCCAACTGGTGCCCCATAGTATTTGTAGCGGGTCAATCCTTTTGAGCGATCGGTTTCAATGGGCAAAAACGAATGGGCCCTTAGGGTTTTATCTAAGAGGTCTACGTAGTCTGATTGGGGCCGCACCCCAATTTCAGGCGGGCTTGCCTTGGGTTGCGCGATCGCTAAAATTTGACCATTGTGAGCGAGTAATTGATAGGTATCTAGTGCTGACTGTACCCGTAGCTTTTCATTCGCAGCAAGATTAGCCCGACCCGTAACAAATAGCCGGATCAGGGCAATATCGTCTATGTAATTTTTGTTCATCACTGTGTCGTGCCCATGAAATCAATTGATTTCACCCTGATGGGCCACACTGCAAGGCAGAGCAATGCGAGCGGACAGCACAGCAATGCACCCAATTGCAGTAAATACTTTCTACGTTGCTGCTCAGAAGGCTCCGGACATTTTTTTAGGAACTTGGGAGACCTGCCTCCCCCTAAGCCAAATGCACCACGGTGACACCAGTGCCGCCATCGGCTTGTTCTGCCGCTTCAAACCGGGCCACCAAGGGATGACGTTTAAGAAATTCGTGGACGCCCCGCTTCAGCTTGCCAGTACCGTGGCCGTGAATAATCCACAGGGGCCCATTGGCGTGAGCGATCGCCTCCTCTAAATCCACCTCAGCCTCCACAACCCGTTTTCCTCGCAGATCTACCGTGTTTTTAGACGTGCGAATCGCAGGGGCGGTGGGAGCAGCGGGGGGTGGGGCGCTGGGGGGCGTATTTTGAGATTTTGCTTTAGCTGGGTCTTCCGCCTTTTCTCCGGTGAGGGATTCCAGATCTCGCAGGGCCACCGTCATTTTCATCAGCCCAAAACGCACAGTCAGTTTGCCATCTACGTCAGGGTCAGTTAGCACTTCAGCCGTTTGCCCCAGGCTAGGAATCCGGACGCGATCGCCCACTTTAGGCTTAAATCCAGCTTTTTTCTGAGATTTTTGCTGACTAGGCAAACGCTTTTGGGCAATTTGATCCACTGCTGCGGTTGCCTTTTGGGCATCTTGCCCAGTGGTGTTGCCCTGCTGCAATTGGCGAATCACCTGGGCAATTTCGGCCTTTGCCGCTGCGATCGCCTGTTGAATCGCCAACTCTTGCTGCTGCTGGAGTTCCTGTTCCCGCGTTTTGAGGAATGCCGCCTTGCGCGCGACTTCATCGTGCAACTTTTCAGCTTCCGCTAATAACCGGGCCGTCTCCTCAGCTTTGGTCTCCTGTCGCCGCCGCTGATCTTCTAACCCGGCAATTACCTCGTTAACATCCTGTTGGCCACTGACTCCGACATATTGCTCTGCCTGGGTTAATACCGTTTCATCCAACCCTAACCGACGGGCAATCGTCAGCGCATTAGATCGCCCCGGAATACCCCACAGCAGTCGATAGGTGGGAGATAGGGATACATCATCAAACTCCACCGACGCATTTTCAAACCGCTCATCCTGGTATTTCAATGCTTTCAGCTCCCCAAAGTGGGTGGTTGCCACCGTCAACCGCGCCTGATTCGCTAAATGCTGGAGTAATGCGATCGCCAATGCACTGCCCTCGGAGGGATCGGTACCTGCGCCAACTTCGTCGAGGAGGATAAGGGCATTAGAGAGGGCATGGAGAGGCGCCAACTCTCCAACTCCCCATCTCCCCATCTCCCCATCTCCTTCGCCTTCAATTGCCTCTAAAATCCGACCAATCCGCCGGACATGCCCCGAAAATGTAGATAAGCTCTGTTCGATGGATTGTTCGTCGCCGATGTCAGCGAGGACTTGATCAAACCACGGAATTTCAACGGGTTCGCGGGCGGGGACGAATAGGCCTGCTTTGGCCATTAGGGTGGCGAGTCCCAGGGTTTTGAGGGTGACGGTTTTGCCGCCAGTATTGGGGCCAGTGATCGCCACGACTCGAATGGCAGGGTTGATGAGTAAGTCGATGGGGACAACGGTGGGGCCGTCTTCATACTGGGCTTGCCATACCAGCAGGGGATGCCGCAATTGACGGAGGGTGGTTTGGGTATCGTTTTCGACGAAGCGGGGGGGATTAGCCTGGAGCCAGATACCATAGCGGGCACGGGCAGCAGCCAAATCTAGGGTCGTGACGACGAGCAGCAGGTGCTCGATATCCGGCAAGATCTCGGCTACTTTTTCAGTCAGGATACGGCAAATTTTTTCGACTTCGGTATGTTCTTGGCGCTGCAGCTGGCGCAGGCGGTTGCCCAGCTCAATGACGCGCTGCGGCTCGATGTAGAGGGTGGCCCCGGTGGTGGAACTGTCGTGGACAATGCCGGGAATCGCATCTTTTTGGGGTGCTTTAACGGGAATCACAAAGCGATCGCTGCGCTGGGTAATCAGCGGTTCTTGCAAGGCTCCTGAATTGCGTTGGATGATTTGTTGCAGTTTTTGGTAAATCTGGTCGCGTACTTGCTTAAGGCCGGTACGAATACCCGCCAGTTTAGAACTTGCCCGGTCAGTCACTTCGCCACGATCGTCAATGCAGCGGTGGATTTCTTTTTCGAAATCGGCATGGGTGCGCAGTTCACTAATCAATGCCGTTAGGGTGGGCAAGTCATCTTGGGCATCAATGGCGCGGCGCAGTTGACGCGCACCATAAAGGGTGTTCGCGATCGCCAACAGCTCATCCCCCGACAGCACCCCCTGACGCTCGGCCAGTTCTAGCGCCTGCCAAATATCTTGAATGCCGCCAAAGTTCAAACCACTGGGGAGCCGACTCTCCAGGGTATACACCTCACCGGTTTGAGCCAACAGGCGCTCACTCGTAGTGCGATCGCCAGGTAACTTCAGCCGCTGAGCCGCGATCGCCCCTAATTTAGTTGAGGCAAAGGTCGCTAAATGCTGACAGAGGCGGGGCCATTCGAGTAGGTCGAGGGTTTCGGATTGGATCAAGGCAGGAGGGGTTGAGGCAGGGGGGCAGGGGGTGATGGGGAAGGTAGGAGGGGTGGGGTAGGGGGGCAGGGGGAGATAAGGGAGAGGGGGAAGATAGAGGGGCTGGGGGAGAGGGGGAGATAGGGGGGAGGGGTAAGTAATAATTGAGTGACGCGGTGGATAGCAAGGGAAAAATTTGCTGGCCGAGAAGTTCAGTTCTTCTTTCTACCTGTCCCTCCGCTTCCTCTGCTCCTCGCGCTCCCCCTGCTCCTCTACTCCCCTTACTCCGCTTCCCCTGCTCTTCCTAGTATAAAAGCCTTTGCAAAACGAAGAAATTGTTCCGATGTTAACGTCGGCTTGATAGAGATTTAACGGAAACGAAATACAAATATCCCATTTCATACGGGAATCCACTGTAGATTAGACACATGAACCCCATCTGATTTGCAAACTTGAGGTTAGCGCACAAAGCTTTGTGGCTACGGCTATATCTCAGGAGATCTAGGGATCTGGATGGGGACAAGGTTTCAATCCCAGGTACAGGGTGAAAGTAGTGACCTGGATTGGGGTGAGAGGGGTGTAGCGTTGAAGATTCTGAGATCTGCGGATTGTGGACGCGGCAGCTTCCAGTTTTTGTTGAGAAATTCTTCTGCGGTGATTGGGTGGAGAATTTTGAGTTGAGTCGTAATGGCAAGGTTTCCGGCTAAGCAAGCGCTGATGCGCCTCTCGGGCAAGTTCCCCTTGGGCACGGTGCTGATTCTGTCCTTTGTGCTGCAAGTGTCAGCAGTGGTGGGGGCAACGGCATGGCTATCGTTTCGCAATGGTCAGCGGGCCGTGCACGATTTGGGTGAACAGCTCGGTCAAGAGGTCTCGTCGCGGATTGAAGAACATATGGCGGCCTATCTGGCTCAAACCCAATGGTTGCAAGATAACAGCGCCAGCGCGATCGCGGCTGGAGATCTCGATATCACTAATCTAGAGGCCTTAGAACGGCATTTTTGGCATCAACTCAATGCTGCCGATGGCATTACCAGTGTCTATTTTGGCGGAGAAGACGGCGAATTTATTGGGGTGCAGCGGCGAGAAGACGGTACTCATGTCTCTTGGGATATGGCGGCGGCGGCGGTTCCCGAACGCACGACTTATCTGCTCAACAACCAGGGGCGGCGACAAAATTCCATTGGCACTCAAGACTACGATCCCCGTTTTCGTCCCTGGTATCAAACCGCTACCGAGGCCCAAGAACGGGCTTGGAGCCCAATCTATCGCTTTGCGTCCCAGGACTATCCTTTGTTGGGAATTACGCCAGCTCTGCCCCTCTACGACGATCAGGGCACTTTGGAAGGCGTGCTTGCTATCGACATTACCCTAGAACAGATCAATCAATTCTTAGCTCAGCTTTCAGTCAGCAAAACAGGCCAGGCGTTTGTGATTGAGCGCAGTGGGGAAATCGTAGCCAGCTCGGCTCAGGAACCTCCCTTCACTAACGTAGGCAATGAACAAAAACGCCTGCAAGCCGCCGCCAGCCAAGAACCCTTGATTCAAATGACGGCACTCCAGCTTTTAGAACAGTACGGCAGCCTGAGGGAAATTCAAACCGAGCAGCAATTTATTTACCCGCTTGATCACACCTATCAACTGGTGCGCGTAGCCCCCTTTAGCGACGACAACGGACTCGACTGGTTGATTGTGACCGTAATTCCAGAAACGGATTTTGTGGAACAAATTGCCATCAATAATCGCAATACTTTGATTTGGTGTGGGGTAGCGTTAGTCGTGGCTAGCTCAATTGCGGTGCAAACGGCCCGCTGGATTACCCGCCCCATGCGGCGACTCAACCACGCAGCCAAGCAACTGGCCGTGGGCAACTGGGAACAGCCCCTGCCCAAAGGACGGTTTCGAGAGCTAGACGAATTGGCTCACTCGTTTGAGCAAATGAGCAGCCAACTGCAAACGTCTTTTCAGTCCTTAGAGAGCAAAAATGCTGAGTTACAACACCTCGATAAACTCAAAGATGAATTTCTGGCCAATACGTCCCACGAATTGCGCACGCCGCTCAACGGCATCATTGGCATTGCTGAATCCTTGATTGATGGCGCTGCGGGCAGTCTGAGACCCTTAACCAGAGCCAATCTGTCGATGATTGTCACCAGTGGACGACGCTTAGCTACCCTGGTCAATGACATTTTAGACTTGTCTAGGCTGCACCACCACACGATTGAGCTGCAACAACGACCCATTGGCATCCGGGAAATTGCAGAAGTAGTGATTGCCTTAAATCGGCCCGCAGCCAGTCAAAAATCTCTACAGTTGATTAATGCGGTGTCACCCAAATTACCCCCAGCCTGTGGTGATGAAGGCCGACTCCAGCAGATTTTGCACAACCTGGTCGGTAACGCAGTTAAGTTCACTGAAACAGGCATGGTGGGGATTTCAGCTCAAATCTTAAGGTCTCCTTACCAGTCCCCTGTTGAACAAACCTCTCGGCCTCTGGGGATAGATTTGTCGCAACCTGATGCCATGGGCACTCACTTGGCAGTCACTGTTTCAGACACGGGGGTAGGCATTCCCGAAGATCATCTAACCCACATTTTTGAAGCCTTTGAGCAAGGGGACGGATCGACAACGCGTAGCCATGGTGGCACCGGTTTAGGGCTGGCAATTACTAAGAATCTAGTAGAACTACACGGCGGGACAATACAGGTGAGTTCTAGAGTCGGTATTGGCTCTCAATTTACCTTTACCTTACCCATCGCCACTGGCGTAGAGATTGACCAAGCGCGATCGCCTGTGGTTGCTGCCCCCGATCTATATCCCGTCCAGGTGAGTGAACCCAAAGTCGTGATCGTTAATCCTGGCAAGGTCAGCAGCGTCGAAGTGCCAGCTTCGGAGAAACAAACCCACGCGTCATCCTCTGGGCTCGATCCTCAAAACATGCAGATTTTGGTGGTCGATGACGAATCCGTCAATCGTCAAGTGATCGCCAATCACCTGTTGAATCATCGCTACGGAGTGACCCAAGCCGCCAATGGCCCAGAAGCTTTGGCCCTAATCAAAGCTGGACTGCATCCTGATTTAATGCTGCTGGACGTGATGATGCCCAAGATGACGGGGTATGAAGTGTGTCGCCGCATTCGCGAAACCCTGCCTGCCCACGAACTGCCGATTGTCATGCTGACGGCTAAAAATCAGGTGGCGGACTTGGTAGAAGGCTTGAGTGCTGGGGCCAACGATTATTTAACCAAACCCGTTTCTAAAGACGAACTAATTGCCCGGTTAAGAACCCATCTGCGCCTGTCTAAGATCAACCTGGCCTATGGCCGGTTTGTGCCCCAACAGTTTTTGCAGTTTCTGAAAAAAGAGAGCATTTTCGATGTCCATTTGGGTGACCAGGTGGAAAAGACCATGTCGGTTATGTTTGCAGACATTCTGGACTTCACCAGCCTGTCAGAACAGATGACACCCAGAGACAATTTCCGCTTCCTGAATGCCTTTTTGTCGCGCATGGAACCGGCGATCGCCGAGCATTGTGGCTTCATCGATAAATATATCGGCGATGCCATCATGGCTCTCTTTAGCGGACACGCAGCGGAAAAGAGCGCAGATGATGCCCTCAATGCTGCTTTAGCAATGTTAAACCGCCTACACGTCTACAATCAGGAGCGGGCCACAAGGGGGGCTTCGCCCATCCATCTGGGGATTGGGATTAACACAGGCAAAATGATGTTGGGTACCGTGGGCGGGAAAAACCGCATGGATAGCACGGTGATCAGCGATACGGTGAACGTGGCCGCGCGGATCGAACGCATGACCCGTCAATATCGCGTTTCACTGCTGATTTCTGATCAAACTTTCTTGCAATTGGAGGATGCTAATCGCTACGCTATGCGGGTAGTTGATCGGGTGCAGGCCAAGGGCAAGCAAAACTTCATTAGCGTCTACGAAGTGTTTGACGCCGATCCGCCAGAACTGCGCGATCGCAAACTGGCCACCAAAACCGCCTTTGAAACTGCCCTGTTAAGCTACTATCAGAAAAAATTTGACCCGGCAGTTCAGGGCTTTGAAGCTTGCCTGGCGCAAAATCCAACAGATACTGTGGCGCAAATTTATCTCGCCAGTTGCCGCCAACACTGTTTAGGAGGATAACCCCACGCTACCCAGTGATTTACTCATCTATCGCCCTACTGGGGAAGTCGTCATCCCGAAACGATTGCCTTTAGATGGCGATACTTTAGCGATCGCGACTGAATTAATCCACCGATTTAAGGCCTGCGTGGGCCAGCCCCAGTCTGAGCTTAACCACCAACTGCAACTACTCGAAGGCGAAGACACCGACTATCGCATCAAGCGCGGACTGGCCCACATTTTGCGCAACAGTTTTAGCACCTTCGAGATCGTCAGCCCCCTCGACCCCCAAGATCTGCGTCAGCGCGTCTTTGCGCTTTCGGCTGAAAGTATTCCTAGCCCAGAGGCAACCCAAACTCACCTGTCAACCCTAGCCCAGCAGCTGACCCAAGAACTTGAGAAACCCGTCGAACCCATCCACATTCGTCAGGGACTCTACGCCGATTTGCAAGAAAACCGTATCCTCACCGAATTTGATGCTCCCACCCCAGAAGCGCTGATTCACCGCTATAATCTCTCTCAGGTACAGGGCATCTTTTACCGGGCCAGCCACATCTGCCTCAACCTGCACCGTAATGACCCCGGCGAATACAAGCTGATGTTTCGGTACCTGAAGCTGTTCCGCCTGATGGCCTACATCGAAGGCGACGCCGACCAGGGATTTACCGTCACCATCGATGGCCCCACCAGTTTGTTTAAGCCCAGCACCCGTTACGGTGTCGATATCGCCAAATTAATTCCGGCCATTCTGCACGTCACCCGCTGGAGCCTCACCGCTACCCTACAAATTCGCGATAGCTACAGCAAAACGATTACCCCACGCCAGTTTAGGCTCGATACGAGCTGCGGTTTGGTGACCCACTATCCCCCCGGTAAACCCTACGACAGCATGCTCGAAGCCGCCTTTGCTCAACGTTGGGCAAAGCTCAAAACCGACTGGCAGCTAGAGCGGGAGGTCGATTTGATTCCGATTCCCGGTAGCGTGATGATTCCTGACTTTCGGTTGGTGCATCCCGATGGTCGCGTTTACCTGCTAGAAATCGTGGGCTACTGGCGACCCGAGTACTTGCGCAAAAAATTCTCCCAAGTGCGTCAGGCTAATCGTAATGACTTGATTTTGGCGATTTCAGAGCGGCTCAATCTAGAGAAAGCTGGGGTCAACCCCCAGAATACGCCAGCGGCAGTTGTCTGGTTTAAAGACAAGCTGCAACCCAAAGCTGTCTTAAGCATTCTTGAAAACTCTTGACAAGGAGATAGGGCAGTCCGGGATGTCTCTATAATGATGTGATGAATAGTTAATGAGGCTGGAAAACGGGGCATCCTATCACCGTTAGTCCATCCAACCTGACAACCCTGAGTGCCCCCATAGATACCCTGGGGAATGCCCAGTTATGACGAGAGTCTTATGAGTACGGTCTTGATTGTGGATGATAGCTCAACCCTGCGGGAGATGATTTCGGGTCTCCTGATCAAGGCTGGTATGAGTGTGACCGAAGCTAAAGATGGTGCAGAAGCCAAAGAAAAAATCCAGGCGAGCCCGCCCGATCTGGTGGTGCTCGATATCGTCATGCCGAATATGAATGGCTATGACCTCTGTCGCTGGGTAAAGAACAATCCGGGGACTGAAGATATTCCCGTGGTGATTTGTTCCTCCAAGGGTGAAGAATTCGACCGCTATTGGGGCATGCGCCAAGGCGCAGATGCCTATATTGCCAAACCTTTCCGCCCGAAGGAAATGGTGGAAACGGTGAAGCAATTGCTCCGCAGTCGGGCTTAGTAGGTGATCGCTGATCGACGGCAGGCATTATTCAAACTGTTTGAACTCGCACCCGTCCTTGTATCAAGTCGTGCTAAGACTATAGGCACTTGCACAGGTTAATGGGATGGCCAACGAACTGCTGGAAACCTTTCGCACGGCGTATCGCAATCTTGATCTACTACCGCTGATCGAGCCAAAAGAGCTGGAAGGTTTTTGGGTGCCTTACGGTGAGGATGTTTTAGTAGAGCTAGAGCAGTTGGTTGAAGACCGGGACTCCCAGGATGCCAAGATTATCTTTGCGGGGCACCGAGGTTGTGGCAAATCGACACTGTTGGCGACGTTTGGCCGTAAGTTAAAGGCGCAGGGCTATTTCACGGTGTTTTTCTCCATCTCCGACACGATTGAGATGTCGGACGTGAGCCATGTGATGATCTTGTTCGCGATCGCGGTCAATTTGATGTACGAGGCGGAGCAAGAAGGGGTGGAGTTGCCCAAGGGAACTCGCGATGCCATTTACAAGTGGTTTGCCACCAAAACCCGCACGGAGACAGAAACGCCAGTTAGTGCAGAGGTGTCTGCGGGTTTCAATCTATTCAACATCATCCGGGGCAAGCTCAAGTCTGAAGCCAGTGTGCGGACTGAAATCAAGCAAGAGTTTGAACGCAAGATTTCAGAACTGGTGGCTCAAATCAATATTATTGCCGCTGCCATTCAAGGCGCAACGGACGAGACCGTGCTGGTGATTATTGACGACTTGGATAAGCTCGACCTGGCAGATGTTGAGGAGATCTACAGAAACCACATCAAAGCCCTGTTTCTACCCAACATCCCGATTATCTTCACCACGCCAATTGCGTCGCTGAGGGAAGCACCCCTGCGGGCCACGATGATCACTGAAACGAATAATCAGATTGTGGAAATGCCCGTGAGCAAGATTTTTGCCAAGGGCGATCGCCGCCAGGAAAACCCCGAACCCATCGCCAGCACGTTTAAGACGCTGTGTGATGTATTAAACAAGCGCATGGCTGTGGACATCATTGAACCCAATGTGGCAGAAGATCTGGTGCGCTACAGCGGTGGCGTGTTGCGGGAGTTGGTGCGGTTGGCAAATGTGTGTTGTCGGATTTGTTTGCGGCAGATTCGTCGGGAACCGGAGCAGCAGGATATCAAAATTGACCAGAATGTTTTGCAGATGGCGGTGAAGGATTTGCGGCTAGATTTTGAAACGCCTTTGGGGAAGGCGGATTACGATATTTTGAAGGACACCTATGAGCAGTTCAAACCCGATGATCCGAAAGCGCAAAAGTTTTTAGACTTGCTCCACGGGCTACATGTTTTGGAATACAAGAATGATGAAATTTGGTATGACGTGCATCCAATTGTGGCAGATCTGCTGAAATTAAAGGAGATTGTTTGAGATCCCCCGCTGCCGCTGCCCCATTATCAAGTAAGGCTGATTCTCTTACAGAAGAAAATTCTAGTAACAGTTTTTTGTAAAAGCACTCACAGGTTATCAGGCCCCCCTAGCCCCCCAATCCTGGGGGGGGACAAGACTCAAAGCCCCCAAGCTTGGGGGTTTGGGGGCCTCAAAAACCTTCAATGACTTTGACAGTGGCTTTCCCTCAGGAATATCTTTTGGCTAAAGAATCAACCCTACCCTCAACAAGGGGGCCATCCAACCTAGGATTAGGACATCACGCTTTGCACTGAGGCAGAGATAAAACCAATCTTGGTTGCGACGCTAAGATCCTAGAGATCCCCCGCTGTCGCTGCCCCCTTGATAAGGGGGCTATACTGACTCGGATTAAGGTGACACCGTTTGTAATGAAGAGAGTAGTTTGACCCCACAAAATTCCTCCGAATCCCTTTGAGAACAGCCAATAGAGTTGCCCCCCTTCATAAGGGGGAATGGGGGGATCTCACCGTAACACGACCCATCCAATATGGAATTAGATCCGCAAAATCAAGACGCCTATGATGATCTGATCACGGCCATCGAGGCTGGGGGCCAGCGATTGAGCTTGCTGATTGCGGTGTGTGATGACAGTCGTCTACGGGAGGCGATCATTCAGCGCTACGAAGCCGAGCTTAGCCCAGAGTGGCAGTGCCGCCAGGTGGCACTTGCCCACGATAAGCCCAGCCTTAAAACTGCTATTGCTAATGCGGTGCCCAATGACTCGACGCGACCTGCTCTGGTAACAGTACTGGGAGCTGAACAGCTCCACTTCCTCAAGTTTGACCAAGACAAATCGGAGCAGGAAGAATTTCTGGGCTATTTGCAGTGGACTCGGGAAGCGCTGCGGGAGTTTCAGTTGCCGATTGTGCTGTGGTTAACTAATCAGCTTGTGGCTCAGGTAAGTAAATCGGCCAAAGATTTTTGGAGCTGGCGAAAAGATGTGTTTCGCTTTAGCTCGAAGAAAACAGGCGGCATTTCACGAGCGGATTTAGACGACTTACGCGATCACTTCCAGGGAGTTGAATTGCCAAGCGAGGATGCATTTGCCTTGCCGCTAAAAGACTTAGAAGTGATGATTGAGCACACTTCAACTCAGAATCCTGACGATCCGCTGTTGGCGACGCTGTATCAAAACGTGGGGAATGTTTATCTCAAACGAGCTGAGTCAGGAGAGTTTCAAGACTATCAACGAGAGCTAAATCAGGCAATTGTTTATTATCAGCAAGCTATCAATTTAAGGAAAAAACTTGAACCATCAGAAGATTTAGCCGAGACTTTAAATCAACTAGCTCGGATTCATTTTCTCTCAGGAGATTACAGTGAAGCCGAACCGCCCTATCTACAAGCGCTGCAACTGAAGCAGAAACTCCTCGGCGATGAGCATCCGGATGTGGCCAACAGCCTCAACAATTTAGCCGGACTGTACTTCTCGCAGGGGCGCTACAGCGAAGCCGAACCGCTCTATCTGCAATCGCTGCAACTGAGGCAGAAACTCCTCGGCGATGACCATCCGGATGTGGCCTACAGTCTCAACAATTTAGCCTTACTGTACTCCTCGCAGGGGCGCTAC
>JBCBZT010000061.1:0-38687 GCA_039815185.1 Cyanobacteria bacterium P01_A01_bin.123
CTATCGATATCGATAGTGCCGACGCTGCTTAAAAGGTTTAAACCTGCAACATTGGTTAGCAACAATGAGTTCTTCTAGAGCAAGCCAGCATTCATACCCGGTTTGCCGGTTGCCAATTCAACCTTAACAATCCGACCGCCCATTTTTTGAATTCGCTGCTGTTCACGAAACCAGTTTGTATAGGGGACAAGTTTAGTGAAATAAGTATTTTGTAACTCGCGCTGTGTCCGGATTCGCGTTTGGCTCGGAACACAAGCCGTAACCTTGAACATCCGCATGGCAATAGTTCTCCTATGTCGTATCAGAGCTAAAATCTAACTTCTTAACGGGCTAATGAATCAACAGCTCTAGTTCAATCTCAAACGTATTAATCAAAACCTGAAGTTGCATGCAAACCTTGGTAACCGCTTTACCCAGGGGACTCCACAGTTTTTGCCTCTGATGGGCTAAATTCAGCTATTAATCAGAACATCTGGAAGTCAAGAGTCAATGCTAAACAGCAACAGCAACAAGCCCAACTTAAAATAGCGCTGATGATCTAACACTCACTCCAGACTTCCAGAGCTTCCAGTCAGGATCCGGCTGGGTAAACCCTACCCAAAATCCAGAGTTCAATCTTGTCCACATCCAGATTTCTAACTTTCCCTCAAGCTAAAAACTCAAGTTCTCAAATCAGATGGGACTCAAATGACCTAGCTCAAGCCGGAGCAGATGTAGTCAAAGTAAACGCCCATTTCTTTACCAGCATCAGCGCCGACTAAAGTAGCGGTTACTTCCTTCATAGCTTGGATAGCCTGAACCGTTGCACCTACAGGTACACCCAAGGAGTTGTAGGTTTCTTTCAGACCGTTGAGCACCCGCTCATCCAAGATGGAAGGATCCCCAGCCAACATAGCGTAGGTGGAATAGCGGAGATAGTAATCCAAGTCGCGGATGCAGGCAGCATAGCGACGAGTAGTGTACATGTTACCGCCGGGACGGGTGATGTCAGAGTAAAGCAGGGACTTTGCTACCGCATCCTTTACGATTTCAGCGGCGTTAGCACTGATAGTAGTCGCAGCCCGAACGCGTAGTTCACCCGTCTGGAAATAGACCTTGAGCTTTTCCATGGATGAACCGTCAAGGTACTTACCCTGAACGTCTGAAGAATTAATGACAGCTGTGATTGCGTCTTGCATGATTTTGCTTCCTTAAAATAACCAGTGTCTCAACAAATAACTCGACCGATGCTTATTGCATTGCGCCAACAACATAGTCAAAGTAAGAAGCTGCTTCAGCAGCATCTTCGCCAGACAATAGAGAAGAAGCCACGCCCTTCATGCAACGAACAGCTTCTGCAACAGCAGGTATAGAAGTGCCTAGAGAGTTGTACATCTCACGCACACCTACCAAACCAATCTCTTCAATGGGGGTGACATCTCCTGCAACCACACCGTAGGTAATCAGACGCAGATAATAGTCCATATCACGTAGGCAGGTCGCCGTCATCTCTTCACCGTAGGCATTACCGCCGGGAGAAACAACATCAGGGCGCTTTTGGAAAAGCTGATCGCCAGCTTGCTTAATAATGCGCTCACGGGACTCGGTCAAAACCTGGGCAATGCGCAGGCGGCGTTCACCTGAGGTGACAAACCCCTTGATGCGATCTAATTCACCAGGGCTGAGGTAACGAGCCTCAGCATCGGCGTTCACGATTGATTTCGTGACAATACTCATGGATGGATTCCTCCAAAAGAATTTAACCAGACTTGTTTTAACTGGCGTACACCTGATAAACGGTGTTGGGCCAAAAGCCTAAATCTAAGAGATTTAGCACACTAAACCATCGAGTGTTGCTGTGGAACCCAACAATGGCCGTGCATGAAACGATGAGACAGGCGCTAAACACAAAAGACACTGAGTTTAATGTCTCAAAAAAGCAGGATCTCATCTTAAGGTTCGATAGACCTGCTTAATCTGTCTTGAATTCTTAGCTGCTCAACAACCTCACCGAGGATATTTTCCGGTATTGAGCTAGTCTTCCTAGGGATTCCGCAATATTTTGTAACATACATACTCAGTTTTGAAGAAATCAAGTAACCCTGCACAGCTAAAAGGATTAACCGATTTTCTCAAAACCAGAAAATTAAGCTGAATCTAATTTAACCCACCCCTGGGTTGATTTTTTCAGCCAAACGTTACAAAAATTAAATTTCGGCAATCAATAGATATTCCATCTCAAACTCGGCCAGACCAAACTGCCCCAATGGACAACCTGTTCTGGCCGAGCACTTAGCGGGGCTTAATCCCCTCCGTCCGCGATCGCCTGCGCCAAAGGCATCGTTTGCGGATCTGTATCTGACTGCGCCGATTCAAAGCTGGGAACAACCACCTCACGGGTTTGTTTCGTCAACCGGTTATAGAGCTTTTCTGTATTGGGGAAGTTAGCTGCGGGTAGTGTGGGGAAACGGCGATAAGGCACCACATCTTCTCCAAATACCGCTGCATACTCCGGGCTGCTGACCATTGAGCCAATAAATCCACGTAACCCTTCAGTTGCAAGAATTTGGTTATACTTGCGAATCTCAGCTTGATCCTGTGGGGCACGACCTAAGAAATGTTTGGTCCCAAATTCAATCACCTGAGTGTTGGGATAGGGCACATAAAATTCCTTGAGGTAAAGGCTGGAGCAACCCAGCGCCTGAACGAACTCCCTTAACGTAATTTCCCCATTACCCAGCTTACTTTCTAGGCTGGTGAACTCATCCTTAACAATGTAAGGTGCAATATCACGTTCAAACACTTGGCGGTAGGCCGCTTGAGCCACCAACTTCAAGACTGGCTTATCACTCAAAGACGTCAGCTTAAAGATTTTGGTTTGTTCTCGTTGGCGGTTTACCCCTTGGGAAACACGCACCTTAACATCAGGAACGCTGCGAGATTCAGTTACCGCACCCAGTTCTACAAAGCGAGGTGTTGTGGCAACTTCAACCTTAGGCCCGCGATCGCTGCCTGTGGCTCCCACCCGCATCATGCGCATGGACATCCCCGCTGGGGTTAGATAGCGCTCATAAGGAACCGTATCTTCTCCAAAGGCTTCGCTATATTCCGCACTATCTAACATAGCGTCAACCAAGGCATAGAAACCCTGCTTGGCACAAATATCGAAGTACTGATTGGTTTCCTTACGGCCATAGGTTGGACGCCCTAGCAAGCGACGATGGATATACTCAACCGCCTTCATGACATAGAGAGAAGTCCAATACATCCTGCGGAAGGTTTCTGACTTCGCCAACATCCGAATGAATTCCCGCACAGTAATGTCGCCATTCTCAAGCTTGATTTCTGCGACTTTCAATCTTTGGCCATCATAAACATCACGACCAAAGACCTGACGATAGGCCGCATTAATGACAGCCTGGGTAGAACTTTCAGAGAAGCGAATGCTGGACTTGGCATTGCCTGTTGCTGGAATCTGATCCAGTTTGAAGACTTTAGGGCCTAGGGAACCCGGATTTTTGGGCCGAGCTGCAGGATTGCTCAACTGATTGTCAATGCCTGCACCCCGGCGAATCAAAATTCGGCGCGTGTCTTTATTGAACGGCGCTGGACTGCTGCTAGGATTGCGAGTCTCCTTCGGGAAAATTGCCCCAAACTGAATTTCAAGGGGATCGTTACCAGATCCATAGGGATGCTGATCAGGTAGTGGCTGCTCGTAACTGGCAAATAGCGTAATAAACTGGGGAATCTTACGGAAGGGCGCACTATAGTTAAACAAATCGAGCTGAGGGCCCCAATTGCGGCACTCTTGAGCTTCTTGGCCTAACCCTCGCAGATAAGGGACGGTTTCTTCACCGAAGTAATCCGCATATTCGTTTGAGTCCACTAAGGTATCCACCAGTGCAGGCAGGCCCCCCTTAGAAATAATTGAGAAGTAGTTCTGGACTTCTTCCCTAGAGCTAGGCCCCCGACCCAAGATATGACGGAAAGCCAGTTCTAATGCCCGACTGTTGATGTAAGGCTCAAAGAAATTTTTCCGATAAAGCGGCGATTTTGCCAGCCGACGAATGAATTCTTTCATTGAGATTTCGCCGTTCTTGACCTTAGATTCTAGGTCAGAGATTGCTAGCGAATAGGCACGGGTAATATCTCGCTCAAACACCTGGCGATAGGCAGCCTTCACCACAACATTTTTCTCAACCGTAGATAGCCCAGGCTTCATGGCAAACTTAGGCCGACGCTCAGCAGCGTTGAAATAGATTTGCGGCAATTGCAACCCTTGCAAGTCACTAGAAGGACGCTGGCGGAGCTTAGCAGAGGGTGTGGGTGCTTTGAACTCGCTCAATAACACCCCAAAATATTGCTGGACAACCTCCTTGGCATCTGGATCTTGCCTAAAGTAGGCGATCGCAGCCTGCTGCATACTTTGGATTGCGACAATAGTTGCTGCACCAGAACAAGCATTTTCAATGATTTCGCGCAGCCCTCGCACATTAACAGAGACGATATTGGGATCACCTGCAACAATTGCATAGGTGACATATCGCAAGAACCAACTCAGATCACGCAAGGACTTTTGCATGTTGCTCGGGCCGTAGCGAGCCACATTGATAGGTCGAAATCCAGCTGGAATTGGCCCAGAGCCTGTCCCACTCAAAAGAGACTGCAACCCACTAAAAAGACCTCCCCCATCTTCGATGTAGGTGGCAGTACCAAGCTTATTCGCTTCCTGAGCGTCTAAAACCGTACCCCCACGCGTCATTTCAGGGGCCTCATCTAATACAGGCTTCTCTAAATAAGCCAACGGAGAACCACCTGTAAAAATGCGATTAGCGGCTTGAGAGACGATCAATTCCGACTTTCGGGTCAGAATCTCAGCAATCTCCAAACGCTTAAACCCAGATTTAAAAAAGGTTGCAAGCTCATTCAGCTCGCCCCGCTCAATATATCGGTCCTGCTGCTCCGCTTGAGCGATCGTGGCGACCGGCAGTGTTTGATAGAGCTGTGGCCGCGCGACAGAGCTTCCACCACTTGCTGTAACACTCATTGGATCTCAAAGGCTCCCTTCAAAATGGTGACTGTTCAAAATAGTGACTGTATCGTCCCTGTCTGGGCTTATTCCACACGTCGCTTACTGCGAGTCGGGCTCAACCGACAAAACCCTAATTTCCCTAAAGCTACTGGCGACCCAATGGGCCCAAGATCTTAGAAAAATGAGACTGAAGTTTCAGGCAGATTAGCTCGAGCTGAATCTTGATAACCCAGGCTTTCAGATTAAAACGATTTAGAGACGCTACACTCATTTATCAAAACTGTGTAACATCTCGTTTCTTTTTATCTGCCAGCGATCATAGACTGAAGCGGTTACTTTTCTGAAATGATCCCTAAGTTTTGTTACGCACAGCTCGGCAGGAGTTTCCCTAATTAATGCCATTGCTTTTAGAGCCACAATGCTGACGCAAAAATCCATTGTCCATTAAGTATTGTTGCCGTGATATGATCCACTTGATTAATTCGAAGGCTAAGAACGCTTGAACGGCAAGGATTTGAACGCCCGTGACTTTCTCAGAAAATCAGATAGAGTTTGATGGCACTGAAACCTTTGAGGAAACTTCCCCTGCTGATGCTTCGGATAGGCAGGCTGTTTTATCATCGATGGAAGATTATTACAGGCTCCAGCAAAATCTCCTGAGATTCACCCTGATTCTGTCAGCCGTCATCTTCGGATTTGTTTGGGTGTTCTATTCACTACACGTTGCTCTGAATTATTTAATTGGAGCGTGCACAGGTGTGGTTTACTTGAGAATGTTGGCAAAGGGTGTTGCTGAACTAGGACGACAGCGCCAGCGTTTGGGTAGTGGCCGCCTAGCTCTATTTATTGGCTTAATGGTGGTAGCAACTCAATGGCAGCAGTTGGAAATCGTGCCAGTCTTCCTCGGGTTTCTAACCTACAAGGCCTCTCTGATTGGTTACACAATCTGGACATCTATTCCGACTGAGTAGCCCTTTTGGTGTCGATAGTCTAACACTCTTTTTTTCTGAAGATTCCTACGGAAACCTTAAAAATTTATGGGGATGTTGAACTCACTATCTATCTTTTCTCCCTTACCCCTGGCCGAATTAGAGGTTGGGCAACATCTTTACTGGCACTTGGGTAACTTCAAGGTTCATGGCCAAGTTTTTCTGACATCTTGGTTCGTCATTGGTGTTTTAGTCGTTGCATCACTGTTGGCAACCCGCAAGGTCGAACGAGTTCCGTCAGGGCTTCAGAACTTCATGGAGTACGGCCTCGAATTCATTCGAGACTTGGCTAAAAACCAGATAGGTGAAAAGGAGTACCGCCCTTGGGTACCGTTCGTGGGCACTCTGTTTTTGTTTATCTTTGTGTCCAACTGGTCAGGTGCGCTGATGCCTTGGCGTTTGATTGAACTCCCGGCTGGAGAACTCGCGGCACCAACCAATGATATCAACACTACGGTTGCGCTTGCTTTGCTCACCTCTCTAGCCTACTTTTATGCAGGGTTTAGCAAACGTGGATTGGGTTACTTTGCCCGCTATATTGAACCCACGCCAATTTTGCTACCGATTAATATCCTTGAAGATTTCACCAAGCCCTTATCCCTAAGCTTCCGTCTTTTCGGAAACATTTTGGCAGATGAGTTGGTGGTTGCTGTGCTTGTATTGCTGGTACCTCTGTTTGTACCCTTGCCTGTGATGGCACTTGGGTTATTTACTAGCGCGATTCAAGCTCTAATTTTTGCAACTCTAGCTGCTGCTTACATTGGTGAAGCCATGGAAGGGCATGGTTCAGAAGAGCATGAGTGATGGCTAAGTAGCTGTTGTTCAGTTGAAGAGTGTCAGTTGATTGCCGCGTTGTCGGTCAATGCTGGCTGCGTGAGCCGGGTTCATTATTAAGGTTCGAACCTTGTCCGTCTCCCCATACTGTGTTTGATGTCGATTGTTCATTGAGGTAAGGAACACATGGATCCTATTATTGCTGCTGCTTCCGTTCTGGCTGCTGCATTTGCAGTCGGTCTAGCTGCTATCGGCCCTGGTATCGGTCAGGGTAATGCTGCTGGTCAGGCCGTTGAGGGGATTGCCCGCCAGCCTGAAGCGGAAGGTAAGATTCGCGGTACTCTTCTGCTCAGCTTGGCATTCATGGAAGCACTAACCATTTATGGCTTGGTTGTTGCACTAGTCCTGCTGTTTGCTAACCCCTTTAGCTAAGCATGTTTGAGCGACTGTGGAAGCTTGAACAGCCTCCACAGTCGTTTTGAAACAGGCTATAAAGATTGTCTGATTTCAAGTTTATACCCTCAAAATTGTTGAGAGTCTCGATATGATGCATTGGATAGCTCTATTTGCTGTAGAAGCTGCAGCAGAAGAGGCAGGTGGCTTATTTGACTTTGATGCAACCCTGCCACTGATGGCCGTTCAGTTTTTAATATTGGCGGCCATTTTGAACGCGGTTTTCTACAAACCTCTAGGCAAAGCCATTGACGAACGCGATGACTACGTTCGTTCAAGTCAATCTGAAGCAAAGGAGCGCCTTGCTAAAGCCGAGCGTCTCGCAAAAGAGTATGAGCAGTCTCTAGCCGATACTCGCCGACAAGCTCAAGCAGTTATTGCTGAGGCTCAAACTGAGGCCCAAAAAATCTCAGCTGAGAAGATTGCAGCAGCTCAGCAGGAAGCCCAGGCTCAACGAGAGCAAGTCCAACAAGAAATTGAGCAGCAGAAGCAGACTGCCTTTTCGGCATTAGAGCAGCAGGTCGATGGTTTGAGCAAGCAAATTCTTGACAAGTTGTTGGGGCAAGTCGCGGCCTAGGGCCTTCTTGCCATGGGCTTGGATAATATTTCAGGGTTATCTATGAGAATTGGCTGTTTCAGAAAAGAACCTGCACTGTGTTAGATGCAGGGTCAGGTTGTGAGCAGCATGAGGTACGGTGAAGGCTGATGGAAGCTATGAATATTTTGTGGTTGCTAGCTGTTGAAGAGGCTGAAGTTGGGCTCAATTTTGATGTCCTTGAGACTAACATTATTAACTTAGTCATCATCATCGGTGTCTTGGTTTACTTTGGCAGCAAATTCTTAGGCAATACTTTAAGTAGTCGTCGTTCGGACATTGAAACCGCGATTCGAGACGCGGAGCAGCGCAAGCAGGTTGCCTCATCTGCCCTGGCTGAGGAGCAGCAAAAGCTAGCTCAGGCTCAGGTCAATGCAGAGCAGATTAAAGCAGATGCGCAGGTAAGTGCAAATAAAGCTAGAGAAACCGTTTTGGCCCAGGCTGAGCAGGATGTTGAAAGGCTCAGAGCGGCAGCGGCACAGGATTTATCTGCTCAACAAGAGCGGGTTATCCGAGAGCTTAGGCAGCGGATTGCTGCTTTAGTGATCACACAGGTAGAAAATGAACTCCCAAGTCACTTGAATGGAGATGTTCAGAAGCGTTTGGTGGATCAGAGTATTGCATTGTTAGGAGGTCGCTAATGGCCGCGGGTATCGTTACATCAGATATTTTTGAACCCTATGCGAAGGCACTAATGTCTCTCGCGCAGAGCCATGACCTAGTCGACCGCATTGGTGAAGACGCAGCGACTGTGTTAGAGGCACTGGATAATTCTGATGAGTTAGTCCAGTTTTTAGGCAGTCCGTTAGTAAATGAGGATGGTAAGAAGGCTGTTTTGAGGCAGGTTTTTGCCGAAACACTGCATCCCTATAGTCTCAATTTTTTGATGATTCTCGTTGATCGCAACCGAGCCACATATACATTTGGCATCTTTAATCAGTATCAGATACTGCTACGGGAATTGAAAGGTGTTGTTCTAGCCGAGGTGGTTTCTGCCGTTGGATTGTCTGAGGATCAAGCCAATTTGGTTCGCCAGCGTGTGCTTGAGATGACGGGTGCCAGTGGTGTGGAGTTAGAATCCACAGTCGATAGTGATTTGCTTGGGGGCGTCATTATCAAGGTAGGCTCCCAGGTGATCGACGCTAGTCTGCGGAGCCAGATTCGTCGCCTGAGTTTGCAGTTAAGCAGTGTTGTGGTCTAGGGCAAAGGTAGCTTTGCGCTTGTGGCTGGGGCCACATCTGTGATTGTCCGTTGTTGAGTATTGATGAAGTAGAGTAGCACCCCTATGGTAAGCATCAGACCTGACGAAATTAGCAGTATTATTCGCCAACAGATTGAACAGTACGATCAAGATGTAAAAGTCTCTAATGTCGGTACTGTATTGCAGGTAGGAGACGGGATTGCCCGGATCTATGGCCTAGAAAAAGCGATGGCAGGGGAACTGCTAGAGTTTGAAGATGGCACAGTGGGCATCGCCTTAAACCTGGAAGAAGACAATGTTGGGGCCGTACTGATGGGAGACGGTCGCAGTATTCAAGAGGGAAGTTCGGTCACCTCAACGGGCAAAATTGCTGAGATCCCGGTTGGGGAAGCCATGCTGGGTCGGGTTGTGGATCCACTGGCGCGCCCCATTGATGGTAAAGGGGATATCCAAACGACTGAAACTCGCTTGATTGAATCGCCTGCTCCAGGCATTATTCAGCGGAAGTCTGTATACGAGCCACTGCAAACAGGAATTACGGCGATTGATGCCATGATTCCAGTGGGCCGTGGTCAGCGTGAACTGATCATTGGTGACCGTCAGACAGGGAAAACTGCGATCGCGATCGATACTATCCTCAATCAAAGCTCAGAGAACGTTGTTTGTGTTTACGTTGCTGTGGGCCAAAAGGCATCTTCGGTAGCACAAATCGTCGATGTCTTGAGAGAGCGAGGCGCATTGGAATACACCATTGTAGTCGCAGCAAATGCCAACGACCCAGCACCACTGCAATACCTGGCACCCTATACCGGCGCTGCTCTGGCTGAGTACTTCATGTATAAAGGTCGTCACACCCTAGTGGTTTACGATGATCTCTCTAAGCAAGCTCAGGCCTATCGCCAGATGTCTTTGCTGCTGCGCCGCCCACCGGGTCGTGAAGCGTATCCCGGGGATGTCTTCTACTTACACTCTCGTTTGTTGGAGCGGGCTGCAAAGCTGAGCCCAGAAATGGGTGAGGGAAGCATGACAGCACTGCCCATTATTGAAACTCAAGCGGGTGACGTCTCAGCTTACATTCCTACCAATGTGATTTCTATCACCGATGGTCAAATCTTCCTATCCTCTGACCTGTTTAACTCGGGTTTGCGCCCGGCCATTAATGCCGGTGTTTCGGTATCCCGGGTAGGTGGCGCTGCTCAGATTAAGGCCATGAAAAAGGTGGCGGGTAAGGTCAAGCTAGAGCTAGCCCAGTATGACGAACTGCAAGCGTTTGCCCAGTTTGCGTCTGATTTGGATGCCGCAACCCAGCAGCAGTTGGCGCGTGGTGCACGGTTAAGGGAATTGCTCAAGCAGCCCCAGTATTCACCCCTGCCTGTGGAAGAACAAGTGGCAATTATCTACGCCGGGATTAACGGCTATCTGGATGAGATTCCAACCGATAAGGTCGCTGAGTTTGCAATTGAAATGCGAGCCTACTTCCGTAATAGCAAGCCTAAGTATGCTGAGTTGGTCAAGAGCGAGAAGAAGCTAACTGATGAAATTGTGACTTTGCTGAAGGAAGGGATTGGCGAAGCCAAGCAGACATTCATGGCTGCAGCTTGAAGTTGATCTCTAACTGTCTACGGGAGAGCGGGATTAATAATGCTTGCCTTCTCTCCCAGAACCTAGCCAAGCGCCAATGTTGAGGAAGCCCGATGCCTAATCTCAAAGCAATTCGCGATCGCATTAAGACGGTCAAAAACACTCGAAAAATTACAGAAGCGATGCGTCTGGTCGCGGCAGCTAAGGTTCGTCGCGCCCAAGAGCAGGTGACGGCCACCCGTCCTTTTGCTGATCGGTTGGCCCAAGTCTTGTTTGGCCTACAAACCCGTCTCAAGTTTGAAGATGTGGATTTGCCCCTACTGCAAAAGCGGGACGTTCAAACTGTTGGGTTGCTGGTGATCTCCGGCGATCGCGGTTTGTGTGGTGGCTACAACACGAACGTCATTCGCAGAGCCGAAAATCGCGCTAAAGAACTGACAAAAGAGGGGCTAGATTATAAGTATGTGCTTGTGGGTCGCAAGGCCAATCAGTACTTTAAGCGTCGGAACGCACCCACTAGTGCTTCATACACAATGCTGGAGCAGATCCCAACGGCGGATGAAGCCGCGATGATCGGTGACGAACTGTTATCGCTGTTCTTATCTGACTCGGTTGATCGGGTTGAACTGGTCTATACCAAGTTCGTCTCTTTGGTGAGCTCTCGTCCAGTGGTGCAAACTCTGCTGCCTATGGATCCCCAGGGGCTGGAAGCATCTGATGATGAAATCTTTCGTTTAACGACCCGTGGGGGTCAGTTTAGGGTTGAACGTGAAAAGCTCGAAGCTGAGACCCAAGCGCTGCCTCAAGACATGATTTTTGAGCAAGATCCGGTACAGATTTTGGATGCGTTGCTACCGCTGTATCTCAACAATCAGATCTTGCGGGCATTGCAAGAATCGGCAGCAAGTGAGTTGGCGGCGCGGATGACCGCCATGAATAATGCCAGCGATAACGCCAGTGAGTTGGTTAAGACCCTCACCCTTTCTTATAACAAGGCGCGTCAGGCGGCCATTACCCAAGAAATTCTTGAGGTCGTTGGTGGTGCTGAAGCCCTGGGTTAAGGTTTGACTGCTTACCCATCAATGCTCATTGTTTAGAAGGGGCTATGGCCCCTTCTTTTTTATGGCTCCGCGGGGAAACTCGCACGATTTTTCACTTTGTCCATGACTGCTATTCCCAACCGTCAAATTCGTCTGCAGTTTCAGACACCTTATGGCTTTGTCCACCAAGATTTATCAGCGGTGCGATGTGTCAACGATCGCTTCCTATGGCTAGGTTCTGACGAAACCGCTGCCCTTGAACGCTTAACGCTAGCGGATAAGACTGCTGCAGAACACCACCATATTCCGTTAAGTGATTATCTGGATTTGCCCAATCCTGACGATGAAGAAGTTGACGTTGAAGGCATTGCCTATACAGACCATTATCTCTGGGTTGTCGGCTCCCACAGTCTAAAACGGAAAAAGGCCAAACTTGACATCAGCGATGCCGATAACATCGATCGCATGGCTGAACTGGAGCAGGAAGATAATCGCTATCTGCTGGCGCGAATTCCCCATGTGCAGGGTGAGCTATTCAAACTGTGTTCTCATCCAGACAACCCTGACATTAACCTAACCGCCGCCCAGATCAAGTTCAAAAAATCAGGCAATCAGCTCATCAAAGCCCTTGAAGATGATCCCCACCTAGGGCCATTTTTGAAGGCTGATATTCCGGGTAAAGATAATGGCTTTGACATTGAAGGCATTGCTGTATTTCCAGATGAATCGGGTGAGGCTGAGGATATCCGGATTTTTGTCGGGCTGCGGGGGCCAGTGCTGCGGGGCTGGGCCATCTTACTAGAACTGCAAGTCAAAGATGATGGGGAGGGGGAGCTAAGGCTAGCCAAAATTGGCCCGGATAAAACCCGCTACCGCAAACACTTTGTCAACTTGCAAGGGTTGGGCATCCGCGATTTGTGTCCGCTGGGGAAAGATCTGCTGATTTTAGCGGGGCCGACGATGGAACTAGCCGCCTCAGTCAAGCTATTTCGTCTAGAGAACATCGTTCAGATTAAAGACAACGCCTTAATCCAACCCGCTGAAATGCTGGATTTGCCCTATGGTCAGGGCTACGACAAAGCGGAAGGAATTACGCTTTTGCCGGATGGTGATTTGCTGGTGGTGTATGACTCTCCCGGCAGCGATCGCGTGGATGATGCCAGAACCTCAGTTCTGGCTGATGTGTTTGCGATTAATTCGATCTCATAACCCGAATGGCTATAATCGCTCAAAATGCTTGATGTCCCTTCGACGATACACAGCCGTCAAATACCGATGGTTTGCTGTTGAAATTACAGTCGCAATAGGCTTCATTGCCTTAAAATAGCTTAAAGTCTGGCGCGTTCAATTTTGATTGGAAGTCCTGCTCTCGCGGAGTTGTGGTTCCTCATGGTGTCCGTGCCGTTTGTTGTCAACCTTAAGACGTGAGGTTTTCCTGGTGAGCAGTTTCAACGCGAAGCAATCTCTCTCTGTTCACGGCAATTCTTACGTAATCTATAGCCTTGACGAAGCCGCAAAGACGTTGGGCGATCTCAGTCGCTTGCCCTACAGTCTCAAGGTCTTGTTGGAAAATTTGCTGCGGAACGAAGATGGCCGTACGGTTACGGCTGAGGATATCCAGGCCGTCGCCGATTGGTTGCAAACCCAAAGCTCCACCCGAGAAATCGCCTACCGTCCAGCGCGGGTGTTGATGCAAGACTTTACTGGGGTGCCTGCCGTAGTCGATTTAGCGGCGATGCGCGATGCCATTGTCAACCTCGGCGGTGACGCCGATAAAATCAATCCCCTCTCTCCGGTGGACTTGGTGATTGACCACTCGGTGATGGTGGATAGCTTTGGCAGCAGCAACGCCTTTTTAGACAACGTAAAGTATGAGTTTCAGCGTAACCAAGAGCGCTATGCCTTCTTGCGCTGGGGGCAAAACGCCTTTGATAACTTCCGCGTCGTGCCGCCAGGGACAGGCATCTGCCACCAGGTGAATCTAGAATACTTGGCTCAAACTGTTTGGACCAAAGACGTTGATGGCGAAACCGTGGCCTACCCCGATACGTTGGTGGGCACCGACAGCCACACCACGATGATCAACGGGCTATCTGTCTTGGGCTGGGGCGTGGGCGGCATTGAGGCAGAAGCCGCCATGTTGGGGCAACCGATTTCAATGTTGATTCCTGAGGTGGTGGGCTTTAAACTGACGGGTCAGTTGCCTGAAGGGGCAACGGCTACCGATCTGGTGCTAACTGTGGTTGAAATGCTGCGCAACCATGGGGTCGTGGGCAAGTTTGTAGAGTTCTATGGCGATGGCTTATCAAACCTCACCCTGGCCGATCGCGCCACGATCAGCAATATGGCACCGGAATATGGGGCCACCTGCGGTTTCTTCCCGATTGACCGTGAGACGCTGCATTATCTGGAATTTTCGGGACGTGAGCCAGAAAGAGTTGCTTTAGTCGAAGCCTATGCTAAGGCTCAAGGACTCTGGCGCGAAGATGATACCCCAGACCCAATTTTTACGGCTACCCTGTCACTAGACTTGGCAACTGTAGAACCGTCTTTAGCGGGGCCAAAACGTCCCCAAGACCGAGTGTTGCTCTCTAACTTAGCAGAACAGTTCAAGACGTCTGATTTCCCCAGTTTCAGTGGTTTGGCGTCCTACTCAGATAAGCGTTCGGTGCCTGTAGGTGGGACTGATTATGCCTTGGAAGACGGGGCGGTCGCGATCGCGGCCATTACCAGTTGTACCAATACATCCAATCCCTCCGTCATGATCGGGGCCGGGTTAGTGGCCCGCAAGGCAGCTGAGAAAGGTTTAAAAGTAAAACCGTGGGTCAAAACCTCCCTAGCCCCGGGTAGCCAAGTGGTGTCAGATTATCTAGAAAAAGCCGGACTCCAGCAAGACCTGGATGCTCTCGGGTTTAACCTGGTGGGCTATGGCTGCACCACCTGCATCGGCAACTCTGGCCCCTTGCCTGAACCCATCGTCAACGCCATCAATGAAAAAGACTTAGTGGTGGGTGCAGTGCTCTCCGGCAACCGCAACTTTGAGGGTCGCGTTAGCCCCCACACAAAGGCCAATTATTTAGCCTCACCGCCGTTGGTGGTTGCCTACGCGATCGCAGGCAACCTCTCCATCGACCTCAAAATCGAACCCCTCGGCACCGACAGCGACGGCAATCCGGTCTATCTGAAAGATATTTGGCCTTCCACTGACGAAATTAAAGCTGTGATGGCCGAAGCTATTACACCCGAGATGTTCCGGAGTCGTTACGGCAATGTTTTTAAGGGTACTGAAGCTTGGCAAGACATCGACACCGTCGATAGCCAAACCTACACTTGGGCAGATGAAAGCACCTACGTCCAAAATCCACCCTATTTTGCAGGCATGAGTGCCGAAACTAACGGTCAAGCCACCAGCGATATCAAAAACGCACGGCCTTTGGCTATTTTGGGCGACAGCATCACCACAGACCACATTTCTCCGGCTGGCGCAATTAAAAAAGAAAGTCCGGCGGGCAGCTATTTGGTCAGCAATAATGTGGTGCCGATGGACTTCAACTCCTACGGTTCGCGGCGCGGTAACCATGAAGTCATGATGCGCGGCACCTTTGCCAATATTCGACTCAAAAACGAAATGGTGCCCGGTTCTTCCGGTGGCGTTACCCGTTTCATGCCGGATGGTCAAGAGATGTCGATTTACGATGCGGCAATGAAGTACCACGCTGCCGCCACGCCCCTGGTAGTGATTGCGGGTAAAGAATACGGCACAGGCTCATCCCGCGACTGGGCTGCTAAGGGCACTCGACTGCTCGGGGTCAAAGCTGTTGTGGCCGAGAGCTACGAGCGGATTCACCGCTCTAACCTTTTGGGCATGGGCGTTCTGCCTCTCCAGTTCACCGAGGGGAACAATCGTCAAACGCTCAAACTAGACGGCAGCGAGACTTTTGATATCACTGGGTTGAACGGGGGAATCAACCCCGGTATGACCGTGACGATGACAGTGCATCGCATTGACAGCAGTACTTCAGCAGTACCACTGTTGTGCCGCATCGACACCCTAGACGAGGTGGAGTACTACCGCAACGGTGGTATTTTACATTACGTCTTGCGGCAATTGTTGGCTGCGTAATCTTCGACCTCTTATGTTTGGATAGGCACCCAAGACTTTGCCCATCCCACAGTTGATGTTGCAGACTGGGTACCCAGGACTCCATGTTACGGTATATGAAGTTCTGGTTTACGCCCATGATTTCTTCACCGATTGATACTATTGTCCATTCCCAAACCTGGCAATGGCAGGGATTTAAGATTCGCTATCAAAGTGCAGGTCAGACAGGGGCACCAATGCTCTTGATTCATGGATTTGGCGCATCTAGTGAACATTGGCGTAAAAACCTGCCCGACTTAGCCCACACGAACCGAGTCTACGCCATTGATTTAATCGGCTTCGGTCAGTCTGCTAAGCCTACTCCTGGCAACCCGTTGGACTACACCTTTGAAACCTGGGGGCAGCAGATACTGGATTTTTGCAAAACCGTGATTGGCGAACCCGCCTTTTTAGTGGGCAACTCGATTGGTTGCGTAGTCGCTCTGCAGACAGCAGTGATGGAGTCCGCATGGGTGCAAGGCGTGGCGATGTTGGATTGCTCGTTGCGCCTGCTGCACGAACGCAAACAAGCAGCTTTACCCTGGTACCGGCGGGCACCCGCCCCTCTGCTCCAAGCGATTTTAGGGAATCGAGCCATTGGTCATTTCTTCTTTTCTCGCATTGCTCGCCCCCGCTTTATTCGTAACGTCTTGAAGCAAGCCTATGGTCGCAAAGAAGCCGTGACCGACGACTTGGTGCAAAGCTTATTGGCTCCGGCTCAAGATCAGGGCGCAGCGGATGTGTTTTTGGCCTTTGTTCGATATTCTCAGGGGCCTTTAGCAGAAGATTTACTGCCCCAATTAACCTGCCCTGTATTGGTGATATGGGGCGAAGCCGATCCATGGGAGCCGATTGAACTCGGTCGCGCCTTCCAGCAATACGCAGCGGTAGAAGATTTTGTGTCGCTGCCTGGCATCGGACATTGTCCCCAAGACGAGGCCCCTGAACTGGTAAACCCACAAATTCGAGATTGGGTCGCTCGGCACAGTGCATCTCCATAGCCTTAAGCTACGCTAGCCTAAGCTCAGCCGGACTATCCATCAAGTTGCCAATAAAAAACCCTGTGATGCGCGCATCACAGGGCATGGCAGTCAAACGCTTGTTAATTGATATTAGTGTGGCGCAGGTTGATGGTAGCCCTTACCAACTCTGTGCCGATTTATTGATTGTCCTGATTTAATCTGGGCTATTGACCGACAATGCTGATAACGTAGCTTCTAGAACTAGAGTTAGACGAGTGACATTAAGCCCATGGCGACGGTTTGGGAGCTAGATTTTTACTCACGACCCATTTTGGATGAGAACGAGAAAAAGCGCTGGGAGGTGCTGATCTGCGAAGGTGCACAGGAGGTTCGAGATGAGCCCGAGTCGCTATTTCGCTACAGCAAGTTTTTGGCGAATACAGAGGTCAATTCGATTCAGCTGAAGGCGGCGATTGAAGAGGCGATCGCCCAAGCCCCTAGCCCTCCCGACCGGATTCGCTATTTCCGCTATCCGATGCAAAATATGATTGCCCGAACCTGCGAAGAGATAGGCATCCCGGCCAAACTCAGCCGCCGTACCCTAGCGCTGCAAACGTGGCTCGACTATCGCAATCAGGAAGTCTATCCCAAAGAGCCCGGCTACAAGCAGTCGGTGGTACCCAGAGTCGCTGCACCACCGCCCCTACCCAAACCGCTGCCCGATGCTTTAGTCGGTCAACAATGGGCCTTGGTCACCCTTGAAGCCAGCGCTTTTGCCGATATGCCTGACTGGCAAATTGATTTTGGTGAGGGGTTTCCACTGTCGATGGCAGGACTAGAACCGTCGGCTAAAATTCCAGGCATCCTGATCTTCTCATCGCGGGCGTTACCTCTAGCTGCCTGGATGTCAGGCTTAGAATTAGCCTCAGTGCAAGTAGATTTGGCGACTCAGCAACCCCAACTGCTACTCGAAACCGGCGCGATCGACAGTTGGATTTTGGCGAATCTAGCTACGGACAAAACCAGGGCAGAGGCAGAAAACTTCGAAGCAGCCAAAGCAAAATCTAACCAGGTGCATTTTATTGCGGTTCAAAGTGATCCAGAGGCTGAGGCTTTTACGGGGTTTTGGATGCTGCGATCGCTGATGTTTGGGTAGTTAGGAGATGGTGAGATGGCAGGGTGGTGGGATGATGGGCCTGAACGACAATCTATCGGGCGGGTTATTGGCACTTATGTGCTGCTGATTGCGATCGCGATCGCGATGTTATTGCCGCTCATTTGGCTAGTGAGTACGGCGTTTAAGTCTCCGAATGAAAATATTTTTGCCTTTCCACCCCAATTTATTCCCCAGTCACCGACCTTCGATAATTTCATTAGGGTATGGCAGACCAACCCCTTTGGCCGCTATTTCGTCAACAGCATTGTGGTGGCAGTGTTGACGGTGGGTTTAAACCTACTGTTTTGTTCGTTAGCGGCCTATCCTCTGGCGCGGCTCCAATTTCGGGGACGCGAGGTGATTTTTTCGCTGATTGTTTCCACTATCTTGATTCCATTTCAGATCGTGATGATTCCGCTGTATATCTTGACGGTGCAGTTAGGGTTGCGCAACAGCTATTTGGGGTTGATTTTTCCATCCATTGCGTCGGCCTTTGGTATTTTCTTGCTACGGCAGGCGTTTCAAGGGGTGCCGAAAGAGCTAGAAGAAGCAGCTCGCATGGATGGCTGTTCCGAACTGGGAATTTGGTGGCATGTCATGATGCCCTCAGTACGTCCAGCGTTAGTGACCCTGGCTATTTTTGTATTTATTGGCTCGTGGAGCGATTTCCTCTGGCCGCTGATTGTGCTCGATCAGCCGGAAATGTACACCCTGCCGCTGGGTGTATCGAAATTGGCGGGGAGCTTTTCCCTCGATTGGCGACTGATTGCCGCCGGTTCAGTCATTTCCATTGCGCCGATTATTGTCTTTTTTGTGATGATGCAGCGGTATATTGTGCCAACTGAATCGGGGAGTGGGGTGAAGGGATAGTCACTAAGCCAAAACCGGAAACGTCGAACCTGACGTTTCCGGTTTTAATCCAGTTCTTCAGCGCTCAATTACCATTGCGGTAACTGTGGCCAAGTAAGATGATTGGCATAGCCGCCCTCAAAGGGGCTAAACCAACCCTAAGGAGCCATCACTTAGCGGCCAATCCCCACATACCGGAAGCCCGCTTCTTCAATCAGGGCCTGATCGAGGAAATTACGGCCATCGATCATCACCGGAGCGCTCATCGACTCGGCCATCTTGACGTAGTTCAGATTCTTAAACTGTGTCCAGTCGGTTACTAGCACTAGAGCATCACAACCATCTGCCAACAATTCAGGATCGGTTTCTACAATTACGCCAGAGAGGCCATTCCGCATACCGCTTTGGGAAATAATCGGGTCATAAGCCTTGACCTTAGCTCCTAAGCGGTTGAGTTCTTCAATCAAACGTAGTGCTGGTGCATCGCGAAGATCATCGGTATCGGGCTTAAAGGTGAGCCCCAATAGCCCTACAGTCTTACCCTTGAGAATCTTGAGCACCTGCTGGAGTTTTTCAATGGTGATAATCCGTTGACGCTCGTTGACATTCACTGCTGCTTTCAGCAGTTCTGCCTCATAGCCGTAGTCATCAGCAGTATGAATCAGCGCCGACACGTCCTTAGGGAAACAAGAACCACCCCAACCCAGGCCCGCTTGCAAGAACTTACTGCCAATCCGAGAGTCTAGCCCGATTCCCTTAGCGACTTGGGTAACGTCTGCCCCAACGCGATCGCAGATGTTTGCGACTTCATTGATAAAGCTAATCTTGGTCGCCAAAAACGAGTTGGATGCATACTTCACCATTTCCGCTGAACTCAAGTCAGTGGTGACCACAGGCACCTGCGGCAAAGACTTATCTTCAGCTAGTTTGCGCTCAACAATAGGCGTGTAAAGCTGCTTCATCATCTCAATCGCCTTAGAACTGTTGCTGCCCAGCACAATCCGGTCAGGGTTGAAGGTGTCATAGACGGCAGATCCTTCACGCAAAAATTCGGGATTACTGACCACATCAAAATTGGGTTCCGGCGTAGATGCTTCTACGGCAACGCCACCCGCTCCAACTAACGCTTTCTGACGCTCTGCAATCCCGTCTAACACAATCATCCGCACCCAATCACCAGATCCAATGGGTACCGTTGATTTGTTAACAATCACTTTATAGCCGCCGTTGAGGTGCTCACCAATGCCCCGCGCCACAGCCTCAACATAGCGTGTGTCACTTTCACCCGTCGGTAGGGCCGGTGTCCCCACAGCAATAAATAAGATTTCACCGTGGCTAACACCATTCGCCAAATCAACACTGAAAGAGAGTTTGCCACTCTCCATGGAAGATTTCATCAGATCAGACAAGCCAGGCTCATAAATGGGAGACTGACCTGACTGCATCAGCTTGACTTTCTCTTCGTTGTTGTCGATGCAAATGACGTCATGGCCTGCATGGGCCAAGCAAACACCTGTCACAAGGCCAACGTATCCTGTTCCGATAACACAAACACGCATAGGGCTTAGTCCTCTTTAGTAGTAATAATGGCGTAAGGGTTTCAAATCAAAAGGTAAGTAGGCATCAGCACAAACTGCAATCAATGCGGATGTAGTGCCTCAATCAGCAAATTTTCCGGTCTAGTCTTCTGCACTATACCGAAGCAATGGAGTCAGCTAAGGTATGACCGTCCTGTTCTAAACGGGCACGAAAATCTTGAATCGTTAGGGCCAAGCCATCCTTGAGGGGAATGGTCGGTTCCCACCCCAGCCAAGCCTTGGCCCGACTGATGTCAGGCTTGCGACGACGGGGGTCATCCTGGGGTAGGGGTTCAAATTTAAGCTTGGCATCCGGATTCACCATGTCTTGAATGGTTTGAGCCAGTTGCAAAATCGTGTATTCATCAGGGTTACCCAGGTTGACTGGCCCGGTATGTTCACCGTTCATTAACCGCATCAACCCATCAACCAGATTGGCGACATAGCAAAAGCTACGAGTTTGGGAGCCATCACCATACACGGTAAGGGCTTCTCCCTTGAGCGCTTGAACCACAAAATTGCTAACGACTCGACCATCGTTTTCCAACATGCGCGGGCCATAGGTGTTAAAAATACGAGCCACGCGAATATCCACGTCATTCTGACGGTGATAATCGAAGGCTAGCGTCTCAGCTACTCGTTTGCCTTCGTCATAACAACTGCGAATACCAATGGTATTGACGTTACCCCGGTACTCTTCTGATTGGGGATGCACTTCCGGGTCACCATAAATTTCAGAGGTTGACGCCAATAGGATCCGCGCCTTGACCCGCTTTGCCAAACCCAACATGTTTAGCGTGCCCATGACATTAGTTTTAATCGTCTTTACCGGATTGTATTGATAATGCACGGGAGAAGCTGGACAGGCCAAGTGATAAATCTGATCTACCTCTAGGCGAATGGGATCAGTAATATCGTGGCGAATCAGTTCAAAATAGGGATTAGACATCCAACGCAGTACATTGCGCTTATGCCCTGTGTAAAAGTTATCTAAACAAACCACTTCATGACCAGCGTCCATGAGCCGATCAATTAGGTGGGAACCAATGAAGCCAGCACCACCTGTGACTAAAATTCTCATAATTTCATCGGGGGTAAAACATCAAGGAATTAAGGAAAGTAAGACTTAGCACTTATTAGGTTCAGGTTGGTAACCTAGAGTTGTTTTCTCAAAATGCTCTATAAGGTCGAACTAAGGTAGGCTTTAGCAGAACCATATTAACTAACTAAAAGCATGCCCGGTCAATAGCTGAGAACCTGGACAGTTGCACCGCTAAAACCGTTCACAAGCCTTCCTTTTAAGTGTATTTTTATACATTGAAATCATTGCCATCGAATTCACAATACTCGTCTTTGATTCAGTTTGGACGCTAGTTTAATCGGTTAAACTACCTGACTTTTGTAGCAAGCTAACAAAGTCCAGGAAGCTCACAGTGACTTGCAGTCAAAGTTCACCAAAACTTCAATACACTCTAAAGGAGTACCCAAAATCGGGGATAACCTATCAGTCTGGGGCAAGCTTGCCAATCGATAGGAATCTTGATCATGACGTCAAGTTCCCGAAATCCAACCTTGATTCAAGATTCCTTGACCTTAAAGCTACTTACTTATGGGTTCACGACTAATCTGAGATTTCCCGGAAAAGTTAAGAGTTAGCCAGGATCATCCCCAAAAAAACCAGGGTATTTTTAAGCATAGGCAACTGCTGCAGCCTGATACAGTGCTAGGTGTCGTTGTCTTTTGAACCGGAGGAGGGCGTATGACATCTCCAGCAATTCAGTGGTACCCCGGTCACATTGCCAAGGCGGAAAGAGCGCTGGCGGAACAACTTAAGCGGGTTGATGTGATCTTAGAGGTCCGCGATGCCCGGATTCCGCTGGCGACCCATCATCCCCGAATTTATCACTGGATCGGCAACCGTGAGCGGGTTTTGGTACTCAATCGCATGGATATGATTTCCGATGGGGTGCGTGAACAATGGCATCAATGGTTTGAGACCAAAGGAGAGCGGGTCTATTTCATCGACGCAAAGCATGGCAAGGGAATTGAGGCGATCGCCAAAGCCACGCAAACTGCAGGGACAACCATGAATCAACGCCGCCGCGATCGCGGCATGAAGCCCCGGCCAGTCAGAGCTGTGGTGCTGGGATTTCCAAATGTAGGCAAATCGGCATTGATCAACCGCCTGCTTAAACGACGGGTAGTGGAAAGCGCGCGTCGAGCCGGAGTGACGCGCCAGCTGCGATGGGTCCGTTTATCTGATCAGCTAGAATTGCTGGACGCCCCAGGGGTGTTACCGGCTCAACTCAAAGATCAAACGGCTGCCCTCAAGTTAGCCATCTGCGACGATATCGGCGAAGCTGCCTACGATCACCAACGAGTGGCTGCTGCCTTTGTTGACTTACTCAAGCAGGTTGAAATCTTACCCGGCAATCCCAGATTGACTGAGCTGCTGCGCGATCGCTACAACGTAGACCCTAAGAGTATTACAGGGGAAGCATTCGTACATCAAATGGCTGCCGTCACCCATAAAAACAATGTTGATCGAGCCGCACGCCAACTTTTGACTGATTTTCGCAGAGGTATTTTGGGCAATCTAGCGTTGGACTTACCACCATCCATCAATGGATATTCTTCCTAATCACTAGCCCTGAGGTAATCAGATCTTATTAATCAGCTTAAGGAACTCCGAAGCGCGCGGATTGAGTCAGCTAATACTGAAGGGATTATTACTTATTCATTTTGCTATGGCTTTACGTTTTCTCTTAATCACTCCTTGAACCCTATCGCTTGCCGTCTATGAATTCCAATCCCCTCAAGATTTCAGTTATTGCCCCAGATCTATCCGGAGGCGGTGTCGCCCGCGTCTACCTTGTCGCCATCATGCTTCAACAATTGGGGCATCATGTCGAGGTCGTCGGCTGCCGCTCTGGCGAAAATATCTATCCGTCTCCCCCCGAAGGTCTCCCAGTTACAACCGTCCCCAGGAAAAAAATACCGGGATTTACTCAGTCTGTACTACAAGTGCTGGGCAAACTCCAAGGCGATATTATCTACGCGATCAAGCCTCGCCTAACCAGTCTCGGCATTGGCTATCTCAAACAGCGATTATCTGGAAGACCCTTACTCGTTGACATTGACGATTGGGAAATGAGTTGGGTTGGGGGCGACAACTACCGCTATCATCCTAAATTCAAGGAGCTGGTGCGCGATATTTTGACGCCCGAAGGCAAGCTACGTAATCCAGAGCATCCCTTTTATGTGCAGCAGATGGAATCTTGGGTCAAGCATGCTGATGCGGTTACGGTGACGACTCAGTTTTTGCAACGGCGCTTTGGTGGCTTCTATTTGCCCAATGGCAAAGATACCGACTGTTTTGATCCGGCCCGCTTTGATCCTGAAGCCAGTCGTCAAAAGTATGGGCTTAGCGGCTACCGGGTACTCATGTTTCCCGGCACAGCTAGACCCCACAAAGGTTTAGAAGATCTGTTGATTGCCTTAGAAAAGCTTAACCAAAGTGACCTCAAAGTCGTTATCGTGGGCGGAGATAAATTCGACGATTACGAAGATAAACTCCTGAAACGGTGGCAACCCTGGCTGATTAAGTTACCACGATTTTCTATGGCCGAGATGGCTGAAGTTGTCTCTGCTGCGCATGTTGTTGTCGTCCCCCAACGCGATACCCTAACAGCCTGTGCTCAGTTCCCCCTCAAGCTGGCTGATGGTATGGCCATGGCCAAACCGATTTTATCGACCCGGGTTGGTGATATCCCCGATATCTTAGGTGATGCAGGCTATCTGGTTGACCCTAGCAGCCCCGATCAAATTGCAGAGACTTTACCCAAAATCTTTGCCGATTTTGAGCAGGCACAGCGCAAGGGTGAAGCAGCCCGTCAGCAATGCCTGCAAAACTACAGTACCCATGCGATGGGAAAAACTTTGTCGAAAATACTAGAACAATGGCAATCGTAGTTGCACTATGAAAACGTCCCCCAATCGACTGCTCCTGAGTTTTGCACTGAGACATCCCATCTGGATTATCCTAACCATCCTGTTGGGATTTTCGGGTGCGGTCTTTAATGGGGTCGGTGCCACTCTGATCATTCCAGTACTGCTGGAATTCCTAGGTCAATCACTGACTGAGGCAGATAACCTGCCGCCGATTCTAAGCCAATTTTTCAGCGTATTTGACGATATCCCCGAAGCCTATCGCATTAGCGTTATGTTGGGGGCCGTGTTCTTCACCATTGTGCTCAAGAATCTGGCTAACTACGCCAGCATCATGGCTGGAGCTGCGTTAACACGAGCCCTCACGGTTGATATGCGAGATGAAGGCCTCCAGCTATTGCTAGAGGTAGATCTTGATTACCACTTCAAAATGCGGGCTGGGGATATTATTCAGCGGCTCAACGACCAGGTCAGCCGCGCCACCACCGCCATCAAGACTTTGATAGAACTGGTGCGCGTGGGCCTCAATATCATCTTCTTCGTGGTTCTCTTGGTAAGTATCTCTTGGCAGTTGACCCTAACTGCAACGGTACTGTTCGGCATGATTATTGCGCTCAATCAGTTTGCAGTGAGCCGTTCCCGCCAATTTGGCCGCAATCTAGCTGATACGTCCAAAGCTTATTCCATTAGGGTTTTGGAGATGCTCAATGGGATGCGCTTGGTTAGATCGACGGCTAGCGAACCGCGAGAATATAAGCTCGTTCGACGGTTAATTCATGCCCGGGAGAAGGCATCATTTGATTCTCTGGCCAATTCCGCCTTAATTACGCCCATCAATGAGATTGGCAGTATTTTGGCACTGATTTTGATGGTGATCATCAGCCGGGGTCTATTTTCAGATCGACTCGATACGCTGGCCACGATTTTATTGACCTATTTGTTTGTGCTATCCCGCATGATTCCGTTTTTAGGGCAACTTAACGGGGCTCGGGGACGATTTGCCAACAATGCAGCCAGTGTGGAATACGTCTACGATTTTTTGCGCCGTGACAATAAATCCTTTATGAAAAAGGGCACGGTGCCGTTTTCCCATCTGGCTGAGGGGATTCGGTTTGAAAATTTGTCTTTTACCTATCCTGGCACTGAGACTCCAGTGCTAAAGCAGGTTGATTTGTATTTACCCAGGGGAACAACCCTGGCTTTAGTGGGGGCTTCAGGGGCGGGTAAATCAACCCTGGCTGATTTGCTACCTCGCTTTTATGACTTAGATGGGGGTCGCATTTCCATCGATGGCAAAGACCTGAGAGACTACGACATTAGCTCCCTACGGCGGCAGATGGGCATTGTCAGCCAAGATACGTTTTTGTTTAACATGTCGATTCGGGATAACATTGCCTACGCCCGACCAGGTGCTTCCGATGACCAAATCATTGATGCGGCAAAACGAGCTAATGCCTATGAGTTTGTTGCCAGGATGCCGCAAGGGCTAGATACGCTGATTGGCGATCGCGGCGTGTTGCTCTCTGGGGGGCAGCGTCAACGGTTGGCGATTGCCCGGGCATTGCTGCAAGACCCCGACATTTTGATCTTAGATGAAGCGACTAGTGCCTTAGATACGGTGTCAGAACGGCTAGTCCAGAAAGCGCTAGATGATCTCAGTCGCGATCGCACTACCCTGGTGATCGCCCACCGCCTCTCTACCATTCAAGAAGCCGATCAAATTGCCGTTCTCGGTGCTGGGGAAGTTTTGGAAGTTGGAAATCACAGAGACTTGATCCGGCGCGGTGGAGCCTATAAAAATCTCTACTCCATGCAATTTAGTGAAACCACTAAACAGATTATCAAAGCAGCCAAAAATGAAAGCTTAACCAAGGTTTCTTATGAGGTACGTAATAATCTAAATACAATCTTAGGCTCGCTGCAGCTCTTGGCCGATGGGTTTGTCGATGATGTTGAAGAACAGCGAGAACTAACCCTAGAAGCTTATCAATCTGCCCTGGTGCTTCTAGAGCGGTTGAAAAGCAACGAAGATGATGTCCAATGATAAAGCTTTGGCCACATCCACATCTAGAGTCATCGTTTCCCCTCTAGGGACATAGGGCTCTACGCCCCTGCTTAGGTTCTCAAATCGGATTTATTTTATGCTGACCGGTACAGCACCATTGACCTTGTCCAACGAGCTGCATCAGCGGCTCACCTCGCCGCTCAAAATTGGCGCGGTGACGGTCAATAGTCGGGTGTTGCAATCGCCTTTATCTGGAGTGACTGATTTGGTATTTCGGCGGTTGGTGCGACGGTATGCCCCAACGTCCATGATGTATACCGAAATGGTGAGTGCTTCAGAACTCCACCATATGCGTCAGTTGCCAACACTGATGGAGATTGATCCCCATGAGCGTCCGATTAGCATTCAACTCTTCGACTGTCGCCCTGATTTCCTAGCTGAAGCCGCCCAAAAAGCTGTTGAAGAGGGAGCTGACACTGTCGATATCAACATGGGTTGCCCAGTCAATAAAATCACCAAAAACGGCGGCGGTTCTTCCCTATTGCGCCAACCGGAGGTCGCCGAGGCAATCGTACAGACCGTGGTGGCTGGGGTAGATGTGCCCGTGACGGTAAAAACCCGCATTGGCTGGGACGAAACAGACATTAATGCGGTGGAATTTGGTCGCCGAATGGAAGCGGCAGGGGCACAAATGTTGACCTTACATGGACGGACTCGTGCCCAGGGGTATAACGGGCCGGCTCGATGGGAGTGGATTACCCGAGTCAAAGCAGCCCTATCGATTCCGGTGATTGCCAATGGGGATATTCATTCAGTGGCAGCAGCGCTACGTTGTTTGCAGGAAACGGGTGCAGACGGCGTCATGTGCTCTCGCGGCACTTTAGGGTATCCGTTTTTGGTAGGCGAAATTGATCACTTCTTCAAAACGGGGGAAATCAAAGCCCCCCCAGGTATTGTCACTCGGCTGCGCTGTGCCCGCGAACATTTGATTATGCTGTGGGAATACAAGGGCGATCGCGGCATTCGCCAAGCCCGCAAGCATATGACCTGGTATTGCAAAGGGTTCACTGGAGCAGCTGAGCTACGGGATCACCTATGCCGGATTGAATCGGTGGAGGCCGGATGTGATTTACTGGACGGCGCGATTTCTAAACTTGAGTTGCTCAGACCAAGTCACTCAGGTTAAATGACCTAGATTAGATTGAGTCACCCTGATCGAAACACCTAAATTGAGTTACGTTCATCCACAGCTTTACCCTAAGTTGATCTGAAATTTCTTACCATAGAAGAGCGAGACCGCTATAGTTGAAGGGCGGCTTTTTGCTACTGAAGGTAGCGAGTTTCGTGACTGACGCTTTTCATTCGACTGGCTTATGACCTCCTATGCAACTTCCACAGCGCGGGCTGACATGGGCGAACTTCGCCGCTTGCGTAGCCTATTGCCCCCCGAACTACAAAGCTGGGTAACGGTAGAACCGGCCACTGACGTGGCGCCACCGTTGATCACCTGTGAAGAATTGGGCAAAGATCAGGTAGAAGTCCAGGTCGATTTGGCCAAGTGGGAGCTGCTTGCCCTAGATCAGCGTAACTTGATCTTTTGGCACGAAGTAGCGCGTATCCAAAATGACACCATTCCTCGGGATGGATGGGAAATGGCGGCCCTGGCCATTGGTCTGGGAGGAGCCGTGGGTGAGTTATGGGTACAAGATGGCTTGCTGTTAATTTTGGCCCTGGGACTATGTAGTATTTCAGGGTGGCGGCTGTATCGTCGCAATAACGGCCAAAAGACCTTGAAAGAAGCAATTGATGCCGATGACAAAGCGATCGCGATCGCGACCCGCTTTGGCTACACCCTCCCGAATGCCTACAAAAGTCTAGGCAGCGCCTTGAAAACGCTGATCGAACAGACCCCGAAAAAGCGCCAACGCGATCGCTACGTGAAGCGGCTGGACGCACTGAAGAAAAGTGCAGCCCGAGCTAAAGATCGTTCAAAAGGAGGGGCTCCCCGTCCCGCCTATTAAACCTATCAAAGCTATTGGTTCATCGGTCTCAAGCAATACTGCCTCGTTTGCGGGCTTCTTTGTAGGACGTTCCAACATTGCGCAATCCGGCTCGAACCATTTGGTCTTCGAGTAAGGCAAAGAATCGAGCCCGATCACCGCTACGAACCACTGCTTGGTTATGGGCTTCGGCTAAGGTTACGGGATAGCCATAGCCCTTTTGCACCTGGGTCAAGGTCAAACTCAAAGCGGTTTCTAACAGAGTTGGATTTTCGGCTACCCAAGCGGGCATTTCCACCCGTGCCACCTCGGCCCCCACGTGGACATAACAAAAATAAATCGAATGCTCCCCGTAGACAGTCAGGATGGGGGCCGAACTACGCCATATAGGACTGCGTTCGCCTGGGGATAGATGCGTAGCCCAAAAGGTAACATCTCGGAGTGGATTAAAGACCTGGCAAGGGGCGCGATCGGTCTGCCCAGGGCAATGATTCAAGCAATCTGGAGTGTCATAGGGGCAGCTCTCTAAGCGCAAGAAGTTGAGGGCTTCACCGCTGCGCGACACACTGAGATAACCCACTAAGGGAATGTCTAACTGCCGTAGCCGTTCCCAGGCATCTAGGATCGGGGGCAAAATGCGATCGCGGGCCTCTGTCGGCATTTGTTCTAAAAACCAATAAATTAGCGACCCGTCTACCATGGCTAGGACAGGTGCCAGGATAGGCTCAGCAGATTCATGCCTCTGCTTAGACGCGCTTAAGACTTCCTCTCCCAACTCCGCCAGCCCCACTGCTTCGGCTACAGTGCGGCGATGCCCCATCCACTCTTCTGTGCTAATGCCCCACTGTCGAGACAGGTACAGGTCTTCCGGACGATAAACGACTTCCGGCTGATTGTCGATGATAGGGTAGCGACTTTGATCGTAATGCAGCCCAATACGGCCCACATTAATCAAATAGCAGTAGGCAATTTCATGGTGGCTAGGAGAAATTTGTGACCCGTCGGTAGCAATGACCGTATGACAGCTGGGGGCAGGCGGAATGGCTAGGCGAGTATCCAGGGGTTCTACGGGGCAAGCAGCGGTAAATCCTAAGCGATCGCGCCCTGATTCAAGCTGAGCTACTAGTTGCGGTTGGTGGACTAGGGCCTGAGTTAGCAATCGGCCTGCTTTTTCCACCCGGTAACGAGCGGCGGCAGCTTCCTGAGTCAAATGATCGCTAATGCCCTGCATTTGGTGGGCAATCTTCATCAGATCAAGCATAGCTAGATGTCTAAGAAATCCAATCGGAACTTGGCGGTTTAGCATTCGCCTTTAGACAGCCATCAGCCAAAGCACAGGTGACAACAGACTAAATCATGCGAATTTAGAACTCATGTACTAAATGCCAGTGAACTCAGAATAGCAGATGTAACCTATGTCTGATTTGAAAACTTAGTTTTTGAATACGGCGTAGACGTGAGTAAATGGGAATTGCGCGTTTAGGTATTGTGAACTGTGTGCTCTATGGAACTTAGAGATAAGGTTTACCTTTACCTCCATGGTTTTGCTTCGAGTCCGCGATCGCGAAAGGCTCAAACCCTGCGATCACGCTTTGCAGAATATGGCGTTCCCTTACAAATTCCTGACTTAAACCAGGGTGACTTTACCCATCTGAGTTTGACCCGTCAGATTCAGCAGGCTTCAGCACTTTTGACCACAGCTGATTCAGCAATCGTCATCGGTTCTAGCTTTGGCGGTCTAACGGCAGCATGGCTAACCCAGCAACAATCGCTGCAACCCAAACTCCAAAAGCTGGTGCTGCTGGCACCAGCCTTCGGTTTTTTGGATCACTGGTTACCCAAATTAGGCCCTGAACAACTAGAACGCTGGTGTAGCGAGGGCGCCTTATCGGTCTACCACTACGGCGAAGGGCGATCGCTGCCGTTAAGCCATGCTTTTATACAAGACGCACAACAGTATTCAGAACAACAGTTAACCCAGGCTATTCCAACGCTGATTTTACACGGTCTCCACGATCAAGTCATTCCTGTTGACGCTAGCCGTGCCTACGCTGCTCAGCGACCTTGGGTACGGTTGGTTGAACTCGATAGCGATCACGCTTTGGCCGACGTTCAAACAGAAATTTGGCAGCAGGTGAAAGCCTTTTTGAACCTTAAATCCCTGGCATAATGAGGGCGTTGGTTTAGCTGTCTGTCCGTTTATGCTGCCCTTTCTTCGTGCTGATTTAGCTGAGTTTGTTGCCTATACGCCCCATGACGATGACGGTGATAGTCCCCAACAGCCAGCACGTCTTGATTCGCTCGATACCAATGAAAGCCCTTTTGACTTACCCAAGGATGTGAAGCAAAAACTGGCTTGGCACTATCAGCATGAGATTCAGACCAATCGTTACCCCGATGGGGGACATAGTAGCCTCAAACAGGCGATCGCGACCTACATCATCGAATCAGCCCCATCAGATGTCCGTGGAGTAACCCCTGCCCATATTTCTGTCGGTAACGGCTCCGACGAATTGATTCGTTCCTTGCTGATTGCCACCTGTTTAGGCGGTGCTGGATCAGTGCTGGTGGCCGAGCCCACGTTTTCAATGTACAAGATTTTGGCTCAGACGCTGGGTATTCCAGTAGCTGTGGTGCCGAGAGCAGAGGAAACGTTTGCGGTGAATTTGACCGCAGCTCAAACCGCACTCACCACAACTCAATTCCCCCCCGTGCGCATCGTGTTTATGGTGCATCCCAATTCCCCCACGGGCAATCCGCTTACCCCAACAGAACTAAACTGGCTCCAGACATTACCACCAGACATCTTGGTGGTGATCGACGAAGCCTATTTTGAATTTAGCCAGCAAACTACCGTTGCAGAAATCCTTCGCAGGCCCAATTGGGTAGTTACCCGTACCTTTTCCAAAGCCTTTAGTCTGGCAGCCCATCGGGTCGGTTACGCGATCGCCACCCCCGACTTGATCACTATCCTTGAAAAAGTCAGACTCCCCTACAATTTGCCTAGCTTTTCCCAATCGGCAGTTCAAGTGGCCCTTGCGCATCGTCAGATGCTACTCAAGCAAGTGCCCCTACTCTTACAAGAACGCAACCATCTACAGCAAACCCTACGAGCACTACCCAATATCAAAGTTTGGGGCAGCGCCGCTAACTTTATCTATGGACGGTTCCACAATCCCAACTCTGATCAACATCAGAATCAAGCCCTGACCCAAACCATCTTTGAACAGTTAAAAGCTCAAGGAACCCTAATTCGCCACACAGGCGGCGGCTTACGCATTACCGTTGGCAGCCCAGCGGAAAATCAGCGCACCTGCGATCGCCTTAGCGCTATCCTCGCTCACCTTAATGAAAATGAAAGGCCCTAGTCGTTCGTCAAACTTTAATCTCGTAGCTTAGCTTAATGAACGTAACCTATGCCCCTCTGCCAAAGTGTGGCTTCATAAGCTCTACACCACGCTACATAACTCATAACTTTAGCGTTGACACCTGGCTAATCCGTTAGCCGAGCCTTACGGATTGTTCCCGGTAAAACGCCGACTAACAAAGCAAACGCTTCGTCGGGCACCCGTTCAATAATGCGATTGTCAAAATAACTCTTAAACTGCTCTAAAATCATCCGGGCTCGCTGCGCTGGCACTGCCTGATCAGTAAAATTTTGGGTCAGCCGAATCCACTGCAACCGAATCTTCAAGGCTTTTTGCTGTTCCTCATGGGACTCAGGAGCGACTAACGATAAATTCCCTAACGGAATCACCCGCCGGCATCCTTGATCGAACACACCGCCGACAGCAGCCCCTGGCCCCGCAAACTCCGCATGAAATCCTTTGAAGATGATTAAGCCATTGCGGCGGCGACTATTAACCACCCACAGCTTGCCGCTGTTGATCTGGGTAAACGTTTCAGTAGCCTCCAATTGCTGATTCACAGAATGATGAATTATGTTGCCTTCGCGATGAGTAGGGGGAGACTCAGTTCCCGTTACAGGGGCATTAATCTGGATGAGATCAGCCTGATTCAGGGTTTGAGCGTAGGGTTCGGACGCAAGTTGTCGAGTTAGCCCGACTGGCGTAGCAGTCTTCGTAAGCTTAGCGGAGCCTCCAGATTTAACATCCCAAATTTTAGGGGATTGCTCTGACATGTGCTTACTCGTTTGGCTAGAACTTCTTAAGGACGCCATAAAGATCAAGCATGATATATGAATCTTCGATGAACTTCACCATCTACCCAATTATCCGTCCCTAAAAATCGTCGGAAGATTTTACCCCTAACACCGATATACTCTACTAGAGTCGTTAGCCGCGTCAGGGTTTTTTCAGATCTTTTACGCAGCAATCAGGAAATCTTGAAGAAACCGTAAACCTTCTCAAAGGAAACCCAAATCATATATCAAGCCTAAGTAGTCTCAGCGTATATAAACTTAGGCTAGAATACACAGCTATTTTGGAGATCTAAATCAACGTTTAATTTGAAAGCTTGAGTTTTTAGCTTAAGAAAAACTACGGATCCGGATATGGGCAGATTTCAATAGACAGCTGTTTTGCCAACGACTATCTCAAGCTGGGTCAGAAAAATCTGGAATTTGCAGAGATTGGGGCAGGCGCGTTACTGTTAACGGTTTGTGCATCAGCAATCGTTTGGGCTGCCCAAAGACGTTGGCAGACAAGCTCCATTCCACAGATTGCAAACGAAATCCTGCCTTGTGATATAAATTTCGTGCCTGATTATTATTTTCCATCACATGCAGGTAAAGGTCTTGAAAGCCCCATTCCAAAGCCAATTGTTCGCAGGCTTGCAAAAGTTGTCTCGCGACACCCTGCCGTCGAAATCTAGGGTCAACGGCTAAGTTAGATAGATACAGGTAACGCGGTTGATTGAACAGCCAAACATAGGTTGGACGGCAAGACATTTCAACCGTACCGACCAATTCGTCCAGATCAGACTTAGACCCAGTTTGGGAGAAAGTCCAGGGTGCTGTCTGCACAGACCGGGCTGCTGCTAAGCAAGCGTATTGAGTTATGTAGCCATTCAAGCGAGTTTTCAGGTCTTCGTGAATACCAAATCTCAGTAACGGGTAAATCAATCGTATCCACCCCGTATTGCAGTAAAATCCAGCGGTTAAGAGATCAGCCAATTGCCCTAAGTCTTTGAGCGTTGCAGTTCGAATCTGAAAAGACATCGCAGAATTTGCTGGGAAGATCGCCATAGCGAGAAATTACGGTTGTGGTAAACACCTGATTCAAACGGGCATTCTATATTCAGTTCTACACCACCCATCCGGATCCCCTGTGGTCAAGCATCTCATCTTTACAATAGAAAATCGGGAAACCGCCTAATATAGTAGAGAACCATCCACTAGCATGAGTCAGTTACAAAGGCGGTGGGCGATGGCACTTAGGGCCATACGGAAATCTGATCAGTGTTGTCCTTTGGCACTTTCGCCTGAACTGTGAGAGTGGTGCATGGTCATTTCAGAACATAGTCGATCCAGTCGCGAATCTAAACCGAAGATTCTGGTTGTCGATGATGAACCAGACAATCTCGATCTGCTTTATCGTACTTTTTACCGGGAGTTTCGGGTTTTACGTGCCCAAGATGGTCCCAGTGCCCTTAAGCTCTTGGCGGAACAAAGCGGCATTGCGGTCATTATCTCTGACCAGCGGATGCCGGGGATGAGCGGTACTGAGCTGCTTCGGCAAACGGCAATTCAGTATCCCAATATTATTCGGATTATTCTCACGGGGTACACCGACGTTGAGGACTTGGTTGAGGCAATCAACGCTGGGAAGGTATTTAAGTATGTCACTAAGCCATGGGATGAAGATGATCTCAAAGCGGTGGTTCGCCAAGCCGTAGAAACTCACAAAGTATTGAAGGCACGCACTGAAGATCTCAGCCGGATTCTGCGTCAAGAATCTTTGCTGAATGCGGTAACTAATACGATCCGAGGGGCCAAGAGTTCCCAGCAAATGTTGCAGACCATTGTCGATACCATCGGCCCCATGCTTGAGGTGCACATTGGCATTGTGCAGGCATTCCAAACCGAGGGGGGGGAGGCCTATTTTGTCTTTCAAAGTGAGACCAGTGGGGAAGAAGCTGCATCTGTCTTACCCCTAAAAATGCTGCAACAGACTGTTTGGGAAACTCGCGAAGTTGAAGTCATTGAACAGATCGAAGAGAGCGCTACAGGCCCTTTTCTGTCGGGGGATCCGAGGCTGGCAGCCTTACAGGCAGTCGACATCCAATCTACCCTGGTCATTCCGATTCAATTTAAACAGGACTTGATTGCTGTACTTGCCCTGCATCAACGGCACCAGCCTCGATCTTGGAAGGGAGAAGAAGTGCAGTTGCTCCTAACCATGGCAGATCAAGCGGCGTTGGCCTTTTCCCAAATTTCCACCTATGAGAAGGTACAGGCTTTGGCCAAGCGTGAGGTGTTAATCAACACGATCACCCAGTCGATTCGCTCTAGCCTAAACCCCCAGGAGATTTTTGCCGCGATTACGCAAAAGCTGGGCCAAGCTCTGCGGACTGATAGTTGTGCCCTCTCACTTTGGACAGAGGACGATGAGTTTGTCCTGTGTGTGGGGCTACATACTTCGGCTGAAGCCACCTTTGGCGGGAATCGGCTAAGCCAGGAAGGGGGCAATGGCGCAGGATCACAGGCCAGTGCTGCGACTACCCTTGCGGCAAAGACGTTGGATGGGGCAGCGTTCCCCCAAACTCCACGTTCCCAAGTCCCCATTGCTGGCAATCCGGTGTTGCAACAGCTGTTGGCAACCCAACAACCCGTCGTAATTGATGATTTAGATCAGCATCCAGAATTGGCGGTGCAGGATATTCCCATGCGATCGCCAGCTAAAGCGCTCCTGATCGTACCGCTGATTGTTGATCAGCAAATTATCGGCAGTATTTCGCTCAGGCAAACCCAGCGATCGCGTCATTGGCGAATTGATGAAGTTGAACTAGCTCAGGCAGTCGCCTCGCAAGCAGCGTTGGCGGTGCAGCAGGCACGCCTTTATCAAAAGACACGGCAACAAGCCGAACAGCTTTTAGAGCTGGATAAGCAAAAGACCGAATTTTTTCAAAATATCTCCCACGAATTTCGCACCCCGCTCACCTTGACGATTGGCCCTTTAGAATCGGCGGTACATCGCCAAGAGGGGCTCGACTATGACCAAGCGGTGATTGCTTTACGGAACTCCCGGCGGTTGTTGCGGTTAGTAAATCAACTGCTAGATTTGCAGCGGCTTGATGCGGGGCGCATGCAGCCGACTTTTCGCAGCTGTGATCCGGTGGAATTCATCACGGAGATTGTGGAGGCGTTTCGACCCTATTGCGATCGCAAACAATTAAACCTGATTACCCATCTCAGTCCTTCTGAACCGCTATATCTCGATTTTGAAAAGTTTGACAAGGTACTTTACAACTTGCTCTCCAATGCCATGAAATTTACGGCGGCAGGGGGCACAATCACCATAAGGCTAACAACAGCGGGCGATCGTTGTGTTATCGAGGTTCAAGATACAGGAATTGGCATCCGCGAAGACCAATTGGTTCATCTATTTGAACGGTTTCGACAAGCCGATGGCTCTACCAACCGCAGCTATGAAGGGACGGGCTTAGGGCTGGCCCTGGTGAAAGAACTGGTAGAACTTCACGGGGGAGACGTCATCGTTGACTCAGAATATGGCCAAGGAACAACCTTTCGACTCACCATTCCCTTTGGCAGCAGCCACCTACCCGCTAACGCAGTTGTGGAAGAGGCCGCCAAGATTGAAGGGCAGCGGGCAGCCGTTGAACTCGCTGATATCGAAACTATTGCCGCAAACCCAGCCCAGATTCCCACCGAACTGCCCCCGATGATCCAGGGTTCAAACCAGACCCCAGTGGACAATCACCATGCCCACATCCTGGTGGTGGATGATAATCCCGATTTGCGCGCCTATCTCTCCAGCATTTTGCAGCGAGAAGGTTATCAGGTACGCACCGCCTACAACGGGGCCATGGGTTGGGAACTGACCGAGACCTATCATCCCGAATTGATCATTACTGATTTGATGATGCCAGGGGTGTCTGGGTTGGAGCTGATTCAGCGAATTCGTCTGGATGCAAAACTGCAAGGCATTCCGGTAATTTTGTTGACGGCAAAGGTTGATGATGAAACTCGACTTGAAGGAGTTGAACAGGGAGCGGATGCTTATCTGTCTAAGCCGTTTAACGACCGCGAACTCTTGGCCGAGGTACGTAATCTATTGGCTCTGAAGGCGAATGAACGGCGGGTTGAGGAATTGAATACTTACTTGACGGAGTCAGTGCTCCATCGATTTTTACCCGCGAGTCTAGTGAAAAAAGCAGCCCAAGGCGAACTCCAGCTAGATCTGCGTCCAGAACCCCGGTTAATCACGATCGTCTTTAGCGACATTATTGGCTTTACAGAGCTTTCTAATCTGTTGAAATCGCGCCGGGTCGCTGAACTGCTCAACGAATATCTTGCGGCCATGACCGAAGCCATTTTCACAAATGGTGGAACAGTCGATAAATTTATGGGCGACGCTGTGTTGGCACTGTTTGGCGCTCCTGAAGAGCTAACGCCAGAGGCCCAAGCCCGACAAGCGATCGCAGCAGCCCGACAGATGTATCAAAAACTCGATGAACTGAATCAACGCTGGCAAGCCCAAGGCATTGGGCCAGTCCAGTTTCGCTGCGGTATTCACCAAGGCACCGCCGTGGTGGGGATGTTTGGCAACGATGAGCGGGCTGACTACACCGCCATTGGCCCCAGCGTTAACGTAGCAGCTCGTCTCCAAGATGCCGCTAGTGCAGATTGCATTTTGGTTTCAGAAGCCATTGCCCGACATTTACCCCCCGATGAAGTAGAACAATTTGGTTCTGTCAATCTCAAAGGCATTGACGAGGCTGTGTCTACCTACGGCATTCGCATTCACCATTCTCAACCAATTACTGCGCCGCCCACCGCCGAGCCCTCCGGACAGCCATAATGTCGCCCCCAAATCCAAATGCATCCCCGATGATTTGGCTACGCCATCAAGATCCGCAGCGGCTGTGGGTAAAAATTGCCTTGATTTCCGTAGTGGTACACGGCCTGTTGTTATGGCTGGGGTTTCCTATTCTAATGCGGACACAATCCGCCGTGACTGCCAGCGAAGAAGCTGTGGTGGTGCCGATTGAATTGGTTGATAGTCCGATACCCCCTCAACCAGCAGCAACTGAGGGGAGTGATTCGAGTGCGATCGCATCTGAAATTTCCCCCACGCCGCCTACTCCCCAGTCTCAATCGTCTGAAGTCCAATCCTTCCAACCCAATCAAGGCACAACGGCTCCCCTTTCAAATGGATCCTCCGCTGCCAATACTGCCCCCGCCAATGCTGGCAATACAGCACCCTCTAATACTGGGCAAGCAGGCACCTCTGTTAACCCAGGTGCACCTGCCCCCAATGGTGGAAATGCTGGGAGCCCCAATCGTAACAACCGAGAGGGAACAGCAGACAATTCCTCTACACAACCGGGAACTAACGTCCCCAACCGTAGCGGAACTGACAATCCACCCCCAACCTCTGGACAAAGTGGCAACCCAGAAACAACAGGCAATCCCTCTAATCCAGATAACCTCGCAGTCTGGGTACATCTTTCTCACGGCGCAACCCCTACCGATGAAACAGACATTCCGCCACAACTACCGACGCTGCTTGACCCCAGCCCACGACGCATCAACTTGACACCAGGCACAGCGATCTGTAGCGTTGCTAATCCAGCAATCATTACCCAATACAGTCAAAGCGGTTTAACTGTATCGCTTAGACTGACGGTTGAAGACAATGGTCAAGTATCAAACGTCTCGGTTTATCAGTCCAGCGATAATCAAACGTTTGACGAATTTGCTCGTTGTCTAGTGCGTCAACAAGGCTTGCAGTTCAATCCTGCCCAAGACGGTGGTCACGCTGTCCCCACCACGTTGATGATTCTCAATGTGTCCCTTAGCCCTGGATAAAGCTTGAATTAGCAACAGGCCAACAGTCTAGGAAATATTTATGTTACGCTAGCCTATGCTCTAGTCAACGGGGCGCAGGCGCAAGCTTGTCATCTTGCGGGTGTAGTTTAGTGGTAAAACCTTAGCCTTCCAAGCTAATGATGGGGGTTCGATTCCCCCCACCCGCTTAAAAACTTGAGCTTCCTACCAGTTATGGGTTTCAAGCATATTTTCAGTCCTCTTGGCTACCCCAAATTAGTTTGCTTAGCCTAAATAGGGCTCGCTGAAAAAGTCACTTTTGACGATTTTGTGAAACGGTAGCGCGATCAGACGTGTCCGGCAGACAGTGGTTAAGGTCATGCTTTGGCGAAGGTGTGACGGCCTTGCCAGGGAGCGACCGTAAGTCGCCAAAAA
>JBCBZT010000124.1:0-4114 GCA_039815185.1 Cyanobacteria bacterium P01_A01_bin.123
AACAGTGGAAAGCCAAACGGGTGCAATACAGTCGAAAACGATGACTGAATCCACCATGGATGGTACGCCAATGCAACCCCAGGCAACCATCCAGCGGAAGGGTTTATATGATCTAATGATGGGGCGGGGTTCGGGAAAATTCGTAAACAGCAAATATAAATCTGCACAAAACGACAAACCAAAACAACAAACCTCAAAGCAAGCGAAAGAAAAAATTGTAGACAGCAAATATAAATCTGCACAAAACAACAAACCAAAACAACAAACCTCAAAGCCAGTAGAGGAAGAAGCAAAACCAGACAGTAGTAAGACTGCGGATAAAGGGCAAATCGTAGCTATTATCAAAGCCAATCCTGACGCTGACGCAAAACACCTCACATTTAAAGTAGCCTTAAAAAAACTGAAGAAAAAAAAGGTGCAAGGCAGTTGGGTAAAGTTGGTTTTGAGAGAGATGGGAGGAATTGCTGCTCCTAATCATAGAGAAAAGCAAATTCGCGCCATCATGCGTGAAAAACGCAAGGGAGACATCCCAAAAGAATTTACAAAATTTAGCGAATTTAAAGGGACGGTACAAGAGCAAGGACAGGCCTTTAGGCAAGCGGAAAAAGCTTATATTGAAGGAGGCAGCGCTGGGAAGGATTTCCGCCAACGGTTACTGAATGGTGAGCTTGACTTAAGGGATATTCAAAGCAATAGTCCAGAGTTGAGAAACCAGGTAGACCCAACGATTGGTATTTTTCACACTCCAGCTGAGAAGATGACAACGGATTTGCTTTCGGGTAGTTACAAAGAGACTTACCCACAGCTGGCCCAGGCTGATATGAAAGATTTACTTTCAATCGCTATTTATACAAGGGGAACCAATAATCCGAAGAAAGCTCCGTATTACATAATCAATGAGCTGCTTCGTAATCTAGATCCCAAAACAGCCTACGACGATAAATTTAAAAATGATGATAAAAGTCTGGGTATATATGAACCCTACATTATGGGAATAGCCTCAGGCATAAACAATCTTCCACCCTATAAAGGCAGATGCTTCAGGGGAGGCGGTCCACCAATTGACATTAGGAATAAGAAGTATCAGCCTGGAAAGAAAGTAAAGGAGGCAGGCTTTACCAGTGCATCAGTGGCGGCTGATGTAACGACTGAATTTGGTGGCAATACCTTTTATGTGATCGATGCTGCTGGAGGAGGGGCATACATCTCACCCGTCTCTGAGAAAGGAGATCTAGAAGCTGAGATATTGTTCCCCCATAACAGTGAATTCGAAGTTAGGAGCGTTTATGGGTTCGACTCTTTCAAGGAAGCCCTAAGCTGTGGCCACCGATTTTTCCAAGGCACATCGGCAAGTGACTTGGAACAGAGAAAACCTGATCAGATTGGCAAAGTCTACACGGGAGATGAGGTCTCTAAAGCCCCGGTAATGCTAGTTCACATGAAGGAAATTCCAACACAGAAACAGGCTGAACGGGCAAATCAATACCAAGAAGACAATGGCGCGAGCACTGACTCTTATTATGACCCTATCCTAGACATAGGCAAGCATAACCATTTATTAGGCGATTCACTCCAAGACGATAGCAGGCCGCCATCGACCTTTGGGAATGAGAAGAGCGACGAAATTTTGGCCTTAATTGAAGAGTACAAAGCGCAAATACTAACCCAGGGAATAACCTTCGACGATGACGATGATACTGATGTAGATTCTAATTATGACGAAGACGATATGCTGACCAGAGCAAGACATAACCCAGCCACGAGTCGATCAGGTCGATAGTCCAACAGTTCTCTACATGCAAAGCTGCCATCACCGTATTCACCACTTAAATTATTCTTCGCGATCGGGTCAATAACCTGCTCAAAAAACAACGCTTGGGAGGTGGTTCTGGGTGCGGTGGGGTCGGTTAGGAGGTCTCTATTGTCAGTGTGCGCTGAATCAACCCTTAACCCACTTAATGATCCTAAACCTATAGCGCGATCGCCCCAGTTACTGCCTCAGTCGCGATGGTCAAAGACCGACCTTCAAAGGCGATCGCGTCAACACTATGTCTAAAAATTGTGTTGATACCGTGATTGTCAGCGATCGCCACCGGCATCAAAAATCTGTTCTGCTGTTAATGAGAGATCTGAAAAGGTGGGCGATACCAAATCATCGTCTCGTCGAAACTGACTCATCTCATAACGATTTCCCTGGAGATTACAGATGGTAATTGTTGGTTGCTTAGGAGAGCCAATAAAGAACGTGCCGCCTAATCCGAGGTAATCAACAATCCAATATTCTTGAATACCGAAGGCTTGATAATCGTCAACTTTACGCGCATAATCATTCTGCCAGTTAGTACTGACGACCTCAACAACTAGCTTCACCGAAGTCCCTAGCGTAATAATCGGCTCACGCTGCCATAAAGGCTCAGCTGAGAGGGCAGGTTTGTCCAACACAATCACATCCGGTTTAAAGGCTGAAGCAGGGCCTAACGGTTTAATCAGACACCGCATGGGAATGAAATAGGGTTGTTGAAGTCGGGCGATCGCCAAGTTCAACTGTAGGTTAATGAAACCCGTGACCTGTTCATGGGGTCCCGTCGGCTCCATATCAACCAATTCTCCATCGATGAGTTCGTAGCGTAGGTCATCGCCGTACTGGTCTATAAACGCTTCAAACGTTAACGATGTAGAAATGTTTTGAACCATCGTCACTGCCCTAACGCCACGCCATGTTTAGGAATCACCCCAATCCTAACAACACCAATACCCTAAACAAACCCTTCCTCCAACAGTTGACTGCCCGCCGCCGTCACCTCATGGCGCTGCCCAGAGCCCCCCACAACCCGACACCAGCTCTCTGAGACCAGCTTTGCATTAGGCCCAGTCTCTGCCAGCCAATAGCTAAAGCCGCCATACATGCCTGGAATCGGGCAATACATCTTGGGTTCCGGCAGTTCCAACAACACGGCTAGCTCTGGCAACCGAAAGCCTGCCTCTTTCAACAAATTCTTAGCACGGCCCACAATTACCTGATGAAAATGGGTTTGAATTGCCTGCAACGTCTCCGCCGGAACCGTATGCACATAGACAGGTTCTAGCAACGGCACTAAGTTCGTATGCCCCTGGGCTTGGGCAATATCCACGGCACGCTCGCCACTGCTGGTGGGGAGCGTGCGCCATGCCCCCAACTCCAACAGCTTTTGCACCACGTCCACAGGCGCATTGCCATGGGCTGCTTGGTGCAGTGGTGTAAACCCTGATTGGCCCCCCAGGCGGGTGGTATTCACCCAACTGGGATTTTCGGCCAACAGCTCAAGCAGGCGCGGCCAGCTATAGTCCCTGGCGGCATCTGCCAGCTGATGACGCTCCGTCACTGTGTCTTCTCGGTACACCTGTGGGGCAGTCACCCCTTCCCATTCCGTTTGAATCATGATTAATATCTCTAGCAATGTAGCGTCCCAAGGCAGCTCAACACAGGCTGAACGGCTTGTATTTCCCGGCATAGGCGCGATCGCGTTGCTCACGGGTAGCGGTATTGTTCTCTAGTCATCCTACCCTCAAATATTTGGAGCGACGCTGAGCGAATCACCGCATAGCCTATCAAGGCCCAGCGTACAGAAGGTAAATTGTACAGACAATCGTACAAAAGAAGGATTGCCGTTCAGAGAGGGGAGATTAGATCCTATATTCGGTCTTTGATCATCGCGATTGGTTGTGGGCTGCGATCGCCGCACTTGTGTTCAACACAAACCCTGAACAAACCTGAATTTAAACCTGAACAAATCGGGATTTTTTCTGCCAGGTATTTCCACGATAGTGTTGTGTGTAATCCAATGCATAGACACTTAAAATCATGGCTGGCTCACAGGCTCCAGTGATCAAAAGTTGTCCCCCCGCATCCGCGCTGGGTTGCGGGGGGACATTGCTGCTCCTTAGTGGGGCGATCGCAGCCTATAACCAAGCGGTCAACACGCTGCAAACCCTCCGGGCAGACCTAGTTGCCAGCAGTGACGATGTGCAATTCAACTTCCGCGATGGCGTCGAACCCGTCTACCGAGAGCTGGTGAAACTCCTGCTGCAAGGCGAGGCGGGTCAGGCCACTCAGCAAGATGACCTCAAACAAGCC
>JBCBZT010000111.1:0-8967 GCA_039815185.1 Cyanobacteria bacterium P01_A01_bin.123
GGCGGTGTTACACATGCCGATGGGGCAATCCTTACTCCAGCTGCGCCCCCTCAGCATGCAACTGCCCATTCAACGGGATGTGCCCGCTGGGATGAACTCAATGCCCCAGACGGCAGGCAGTGCCGGGGAGAACTCTGTAGACCTGAAACCCAAGGGCAGTGGGCGTCCATTGCCCAAGCAGGTGGCAGACAACTTTGTGCAATCGGGTTATCCCGAGGTGAAACAGGCGCGGATACATGTGGATGATGAAGCGACTCGGAGCATCCAGTCCCACGGCTACACGATGAAGAATGACATTGTGGTGCAGTCACGGGGGGCCAATGACCCGCAGCTATTAGCCCATGAAGCCACCCATGTGGTGCAGCAAAGCCAGATGGCGTTGAAGCCCGATGTGAATGGCACCCCGATTAATGCCAACCCAGCGTTGGAGCAGAATGCTGATGACAATGGCAAGCGGGTGGTGCATCATCAGCCCGTGACGGTTGAGGGGATTGCTAGCCGCCGTGATCATTTACCCCAGCAGTCGGGGCCAGCCTCAACGGCCCAAGCCTCGCGCTTGCAAAATGATGGAGGGCAGCGCTGGTTCCCTGGGTGGTCAACATTTCCCAATATTTTTGAGTCAACTGGACCGATTCAGCGGCACAGCGATCAGGTTGTGATTCAACGGGACGCCGATCAGGCTGTCGACCTAGCCAACGCGATATTGGAGCGTAAGCAACAGGGTGGGGAAGAAAAATTTGCTATTTTTGAGTCTTGGGAGCAGGTAAAAGCCGATATTCAAAGCGGGCACTTTACCGAAAAAGCGAAACAAATTTTAGAGAAAGTGGCCGCCAAAAAAATAAGCGAAGACGAGTTTTACAAATATAAGGTGGAGCTAGAAGAGGAGATATACGGTACAGATACTGACGGAAGCAAAGATGATGTGCCTAGCCCTGAAGAAGTTGAAAAACTACTAGAACTTTCATTAGGTTACGATGAAAAACACCTCAGATATTTTGACTCTTACAATACCCAGGCTTGTCTATCGAAAAGTATTTATGATCTGAGAATCGAAAGTCAAAAGAAACCCAGTAAGAGAAAACCATTTAACCTTATATTCCACGTAGTTCCTTCCAACAGAGCAGATGCAAGTCGTGCATTTAGTCGATTTGAAACTTTAGATCCTGTACTGAAGGATTCTTCTTCTAGTTCTCTGGTATTGTCAGGCCGAACACCTCAAAAGGAATACACAAATGCTATAGGCTCTATTGCTAAAGCGTTTGGACGCAATAATAGAATTGATCAGGTGATGTTTGCTGGCCACGGTTTTACAGATCGAGTCTATTTAGATCACGATCCATATGATGAAAAAAATAAGATTAATTATGAAAACGCTATTAATTTAGAAAATGATGATGGACGGGCAATATTTAAGGATTTAATTGACGAAATTATTCATTACATGATACCAGATGAAAACTTAAGTCGAAAGCAGAAGCGAAACATGCGCAGTAGAATTTTTCTAAATGCCTGTTATGCAGATAGATATGTTGATGACCGCAAAATGTATGACTATGATGCTGAAATTTATGAGCATCGATATAAAAATGAAAATGGAAAGGTAGATAAAGGCAAAAAAGAAGAATTTAAGACTTTTTTCCGACAGCTCAGTCTTTCTGCAGTAGAGTCACTTCCCGAGAATAAGGACGAAGAGGAGAATAATAAACGTCTTTACAAAGGCCCTTTTTATAAGAATCTTGAAAAGACTCGAGATGAAATGAAAAAGTTTTATTACGAAACGAACCCAAGCGTTGGAGGATTTATTCGGGGAAGGCTGGAAGAGGCTGATATTGATAATCGGATTACGGTTGTAGGAAGTGGTACGGAAGCTTCTGCACGATGGCATCTCGCTGACTCAAAAACCGGGTTAATGAATTTTCAGTCTTCTCCAGATCGTCAATTCGCAACAGGAGGTATTCTGGATGCAATCATGTATCCTTCTAAAGACGAGCCCAAAGGTGAGGGGTATAAAAGGATAAAACATTTATTGTTAAGAGCTTGGGTTACGGAAGATTGGGGCGACATAGTTAGCGCTTATGAGAAGAGTAAACGAGAAGATGCTAAACAAGACCTTGGTTGGGAGGTTATTAGAGAGTTTGGCAAAGATACACCTGAACTAATTTTAAAGGCGGATAAATTAGTCAAGCAGGTATCATTGCTTGATCAGACAGGCCGGGAGAGCGAAGAGTTGAAGTCATTTTCTGAACAGTTTCCTGAGGCTGTAGACTACATTCTCAAAAAGTATAAGTTTTCTAATCAAGCCAATAAAGATAGGTCTATTTTGATTAGGCACCGCATAGGCGTGATGTACAAATCTAAAAAGAATAAATCTAAAGGCAAGAACTTTGTGTTTAAGGTATTAGGTAGTTTCTCAACCTTTAAAAAAACAAATCCTGCCTCATTTTCCCCTTTTATATAAAGATAATTGCTTAACTGTCGCTATCACCTCATGGCGCTAGAGACATGGTTGCGATCGAATCATACCTTTGTATGAATAACAGCGCGAAACTGTAGAGGTTAGATTGGAATTGCTTTTTGCCATTCAAAAATAAATAAAATACTCAGGATAATTTTTATACAAGTTTACATTGCTGGGTAGAGAAAAGTGGAACCTGCCCTGTCCCTCCGAGTTCGTTTAGAATAGGTCGAGATTGTTGCAGCTTGGGGTGCCAAAAAGCTTAATTAAACTATATATAGAGACTTAATATCATGGCTGGATTCCGGACTTTGTTGATTAAAAGTTTCGCAACCCTATCAGTGCGCACCAGTCACGTTCTACTGGTACTTATTTTTACCGCGCTGATTTCTCCAAAGTCAGGGTCAGCCCAAATCACACCAGATAATACAACAGGCACCCAAGTTCAGTCAGATGTGGAAGTGCGGGGGCTTCCGTCCGATCTGATTGAAGGCGGCACGACCCGCAACGACAACCTATTCCATAGCTTTCAAGACTTCAACGTCGAAACAGGCAGGGGGGCTTACTTTGCAAATCCCGCTGGCATCCTGAATATTTTCTCGCGAGTCACCGGGGGCAACGGGTCTAATATTGATGGCACCCTGGGTGTCTTGGGCGATGCCAATCTCTTCTTGCTCAACCCCAATGGCATTATTTTTGGGCCAAACGCCAGGTTAGATATTGCGGGTTCTTTTACAGCCAGTACGGCAGATGCCTTTACCTTTGCCAACGGTGTAGAATTTAGCGCGACAGACCCCCAAGCCCCACCGTTGCTGACACTCAGCATTACACCAGGCGTCCAGCTTGGCCAAAACTACCAGGGTGACATCGAGAATGCCGGGAATTTAGAAGTCGCCGCGGGGCAACAGCTGACTCTGCACGGCATGAACATTAGACATACGGGCAGTTTGAGCGCACCGGGTGGGGCGATTGGCCTGTTTGGCCAAACCGTTGGCCTTTTAGATGACGCTCAAGTCGATGTATCGGATGCAGCGGGTGGGGGCACGGTTCTGATTGGCGGTACGTTTCAAGGCGCTGACGCAAATTTGAGTGCGCTGCGGACATACATTGGCCCTGATGTCGAAATTCGAGCGGACGCCCTGCAAGCGGGCAACGGTGGGATGGTCGCGGTTTGGTCAGAAGAAGTGACCGGCTTCTACGGAAACATTTCTGCCCGTGGGGCCGTGGATGACCCATCGTCATCATCGTCTGGGGATGCCCGTGGGGGTGTGGTTGAAGTGTCTAGTCTGGGACACCTGATCTTTCGCGGCATGGTCGATACCGCGACGCCCTTCGGTCAATCGGGTGTTTTATTGCTCGATCCGACCCTGATTACTATCGCTAATGGTACGGCTGATGGTGCTGCTGATGGACCCAATACCTTTGCCGGGGATACCTCTGGGTTAGCGGGTCAGGTGTTGAGTGCGCCGTTGAGCGCGGTCAATGATTTGGGGCCGATCACAATTTATGAATCGGAGTTGGAAGGGCTCTCGGGCAATACGGATGTGATTTTGCAAGCAACTGATGGCATTCAGATTGACGATCTAGCCGATAATGAGCTGTTATTTGCTGCTGGAACCGGCCAGATTGCTTTTATTGCAGACGCTAACGCAGATGGCGTGGGCGATGTGATTATGCAGGATCTAGGCGATACCCTAGCCACCAATGGTCGAAATCTGTCGATCTCTGGGGTCAACTTTGCTCTGGGAAACATTGATACCACTTTGCGGGGCGAGGCATTCACAACGGTCGTTGATATTGACGCGGGTGGGCCGATTCCCGCTTCTGGCACTTCGGGAACTGCTAATTTTAGCTTCACCGTGGCCGATGGCTTGGGCAGCATCAATGACGTCGATGTCAGATTCTCCGCTGCACACACCTGGAATTCTGACTTGACCGTTACACTCACTGCCCCTGACGGAACGTCTCTAGACCTCTTTAACCAGGTCGGTGGCTCCGGCGATAACTTTCAAGATACGGTGCTGGATGATGAAGCCTTAACGTCTATTACGTCGGGTTCTGCCCCTTTTGTCGGCAGTTTTCAACCCGGTGAAGGTGGCCAATTAGCCGTGTTTGATGGAGGGGATGCCACAGGCACCTGGAACTTGGCGGTTGTCGATAATGCCGGGGGAGATTCTGGGACACTCTTCCAATCGGGGGATGCAGCACCTTGGGGCACTGCACTGGGCACTCAACTGCTACTGACGATGCTGAGTACCGTTGAAGGCGATGGTGGATCTGTGGCGTTGGATGCAACAGGTGATGTTGTTGCGAATCAGATTGTCACTGTCGGGATGGGTGATGCAGCCCAGGGTGGCAACGTTGCTATCAATGCCGGAGAGGACGTCATATTGCTGGGGGATATTAATACCTCCGGTGGCGTCAATGGTGGTGATATATCGATCTTCAGTCAAGATTTTCTGCTCGCACGTAATTTAGACTCATCAGCAACTACGCCTGTGGCTGGGGTCAACACAATTGCGGGGAGCGGCGGTAATATCATGCTCTCAAGCAACCTTGGGGATATCATCACCACGGGTTCCCTGAATTCTTCCGCATCGGCATCGTCGTTCTCGCTCTCTAGCGGAAATTTAACCGGGGGCAATGGTGGGAATATCTCTATCTCCACGACTTCTGGTAGCATCTATACTTCCGGAAACGTAGACGCACGCTCATATTCAAGCACGTCTGGAGACTTAATCGCAGGTAGTGGAGGAAACATTTCTGTTTCCACAATTTCTGGAAATATCTATGCTAATGGCTTGTTGACTGCAACCTCACGCACAAGTTCAAGTTCTGGAGCGGTAACGGGGGGAAATGGCGGTGCTATTTCTGTCTCCACTATGGCTGGCGACATAGAAACTAACGTTCTAGATGCAAGTTCATGGGCAAGTTCATGGGGTAATGAGAATGTAATCGGCGGGGATGGGGGAGATATTTCGGTCTCGACTGGCTCTGGCCGTGTTTCTACCGCGTCGCTGTTTTCCCTCTCAGAGGTGGAATCAGTTAATGGGGATGTTTTTGGGGGTAACGGTGGCGATATTACGCTCTCGTCTACCCAAGATCTCACCCCAGGAGTTTTGTTGACGCGCGCGATCGCACAAACCCAGGGCTCAGGTAATATCACTGGCGGGAACGGTGGCGATATTCGGCTCTCCACGACCACTGGCGATATCCGTGGCCCATGGTTTCAGTCACGCTCGACTTCTCATGCCTTTCAATCTGGAAATGTCATTGGCGGCAATGGCGGTAATATTGATATCTCGACTATCTCTGGAGATGTCAATCTTTCAGGCCAAAGTTCATTCTCTACTTCAGAATCTTACACAGGCACTGTGACAGGCGGCGATGGCGGCAACGTTGCTATCTCGACTATCTCTGGAAATATCAATACCAATGGTGTGGGCTCGTTTTCCTACTCATCTAGCGATAGAGCCCTTTCTACAGGCGGAGATGGTGGAGACATTGCCATTACAACAGTCTCAGGGGATCTGGGGATCTTGGGTCTCGACTCATTTTCTCACGCCTCTGCGGGGCCTACAGGAAATGGTGGGGATATCGTCGTCTCCACCCAGGAAGGCAACTTAATAGGAGAGCCGAACGCAAGTCCTAGGATAAACCTGCGTTCATTTGCCGTTTCCCCGAATGGATTTAGTAGTGGGGATAGTGGCAGCGTTACCGTAGAAGCTAATAATCAGATTAGCAATCTAGAACTCCTGACCGTTTCCTCTACTGCCAGAGCAGGTGAAGTAAATATCAGCGGATTTGGCGACCTCTTGCTCGACAATGTCAACGTTGTCACCAGTGGTGTCGTTGATATCAGCGTATTGGGTAGCTCCATTTCATTTGAGGTTGGCGGCATCGGGCAATCTGGAGATGTGATAGTCACGGGTGCTGGCGATCTCACCTTTAGCAACAGCAATATTGAAAGCACCGCTCAGGGCGTTCAGCCTGCAGGTAATGTCAGCATCAATAGTCCGGGCCAGATCACGTTTCAAAACAACAGTTCAATTGCGAGTAATACCAACAGTAGTGGTGCAGCTGGCAGTATTGCCATCGAGTCAGATACGGGTATTTTACTCACGGGCACGGACGTGTTCTTATCAGCTATTACCAATGCCGCTGGCAATGCCGGCACAATTACCCTGGATGCTCCCGACGTTACGGTTGAACAGGGGGCTGAAATTTCAACCGCCACCAATGCGGCTGGTACAGCAGGCAACATTTTCTTGACCGCAGATAACTTCAACTTAACGAGCGGTGCCACGGTGCAAACCAACACCTCAGGCAGCGGCAATGCGGGCACTATCAATTTAGATATCGGCAACAATTTAACGCTAGATCAGGCCGCGATCGCAGCCAACACTAGCCCAACGGCTACGGGTCGGGGGGGCAATGTCGACATCAATGCCGGGATGACCCGCCTCAATAACAGCAGCATTACCGTCAACGCCCAGGGTCAAGGGGTTGGGGGCAATATCTTCTTTGCGTCGGATTCATCGCTATTGTTACGAGACTCGAATTTGAGTGCCACAACAGCCAGTGCCAATGGCGGCAACATTGATCTGAGCATTAATGATGTTTTGCTGCTATCAGATCGTAGCCAGATCAATGCAACGGCAGGCACTGTGGGCGGGAATGGCAATGGGGGCAACATCAACATTGGGGCAGACTTTTTGATAGCCGCCCCCCAAGGCCAAAATCGGATCATCGCCAATGCCTTTCAAGGCACGGGCGGCAACATCAACATCTCGGTGATCTCCCTCTTCGGCGAACGGTATTTAGACATTTCCGCCTCCTCTCAATTTGGCCTAGACGGCACCATCGTTATCGATTCGCCCGATTTAGACCCAACCCAATCCATCGATCCACTCCCTGCTAATCTGCTAGATGCGGGCAACCAGATTGCCGATGCCTGCGCGGTGGATCGTCAGGGTCAATCCGAATTTGTGGTCACGGGTCGAGGTGGTTTGCCACCCATGCCGACGAGTCGCCCGAGCGGGCTGGCGGTGGTGAGCGATTTGGGGAACATCCCAACCCAACCCACCACCGATGCCGCAGTTTTGCCAACCGCCCAAGGGGTTACAGTTGCCAGCAATGGTGGGATTGGATTGACAACTGATGCAGTCGGTTTTGCAACCCCTGAAACCCTATTGCAGGCGGCGGCTGATGCTTACCATCGGGCTGACTATGCCCAAGCCGCTATGCTTTGGGAGCAAGCCGCCACAATGCAAGCAGATACCCCCATCTCTCAGGTTTCAACCCTCAGCAACCTGGCCCTGGCTTATCACCACCTGGGAGACTGGGAACAAGCCGAGGATGCCCTGGCTGCCAGTCGTCAACGCCTCAGCCCAGACGTCACAGCCGCCCATCCCGAATTGCTGGCCCAGGTTTTGAGTACTGAGGGCAGCTTACACCTGGCAAAGGGTGATGCCAAAGCCGCAATTCAAGCTTGGCAACAAGCCGCTGAGCGCTATCATCAAGCCGGAGATACCTTTGGCCAACTCCAGGCTCAACTCAATCAAACCCAGGCCTGGCAATCTCTAGGGTTTTATCATCGGGCTCAGGCCCAGTTGGATAGGATCGCCGCCACCCTCACCGACCAACCCCCTTCTGAACTCAAAGCCTCTGCCCTGTTAAACCTGGGCAATGTGCTGCGGGCAAGGGGAGAATCCCTCAAAGCACAGCAGACGTTGGAAGCAGCCCTAACAACTGCCCAATCTCTGAATCAACCCGCCCTGACCAGTACGATTCTGCTCAATCTGGGTCACGGTGCACAGGCTAACCCAGAACAAGCACTGGCTTACTATCAAGATGCGCTTGAGATCGCCCCCACCCCCCTCAGCCAACTGCAAGCCCAAATCAGCCAGTTTGACTTACTAATCAGCCAAGACCCTAATGCTGCTCAGGCCCTCTGGACAAACTTGGAACCCACGTTCCAACAACAGCTCGCCGCATTGCCCGCCAGCCGAGATGCCATCTATGCCCAACTCCATCTGGCCCAACTCCTCTTGCAACCTGAGTCAGCGTTAGCCTCGCCTCAACAGATCATGGCTGTGTTGACTCAGGCTAGCCAAGATGCCCAAACCCTCAATGACCCCATGGCTCAGGCCTACACCTTGGGCTATCAAGCCCAAGTCTATGGCAAAACCCAACAATGGGCAGAGGCTGAATCCCTCACCGAACAAGCCCTACAGCAAGCCCAAACCCTCGAAGCCCCTGAAATGGTCTACCAATGGGCTTGGCAACTCGGTCGCTTTCGCAAAGCCCAAGCGAAGCGTAGTGGGGCAATTGAAGCCTATAACCAAGCGGTCAATACCCTGCAAACCTTGCGGGCAGACCTAGTTGCCAGCAGTGACGATGTGCAATTCAACTTCCGCGATGGCGTCGAACCCGTCTACCGAGAGCTGGTGAAACTCCTGCTGCAAGGCGAGGCGGGTCAGGCCACTCAGCAAGATGACCTCAAACAAGCC
>JBCBZT010000117.1:0-6456 GCA_039815185.1 Cyanobacteria bacterium P01_A01_bin.123
AGCGGTCGCAGCGAGCAGCGTGGGGATCATCAGTACGCCGAACCAGCCTACGTAGAGGCGGTTTTCGGTACTGGTGATCCAGCCGCAAAACTGTTCCCACAGGTTGGCGCTTTCGCGCTGTTGTAGGGTTGTTGTCATGATGAATGATTGCGAGTGTGTACTTAACAAATGCCTTGCCCAAAAAGGAGTTGGCGGTTATGTATGTCACAACAATATCGCATTTGTTACAGAATGTAAAGAAACTGAACCTATATCTATCTCCAAAGGCATTTATTCGGAGCCACTGGTGATGAATCTGGCTGTAAGGCTTACTGCCAAGCATTATCTTGAATCATTCGGCGTGGCGCGTTAGCCTGCAAACTCATAAATTCCTAGGAGTCAATCCCGATGTCCGACCCTAAAGCTATCGTCCTGCTCTCTGGGGGGCTTGATTCTGCCACGTCAGCGGCCCAGGCAATTTCAGACGGCTATACGCTCATCGCGCTGTCATTCCGTTATGGTCAGCGGCATGAACGAGAGTTAGAAGCCGCTCGGAAAATCTCAGGGCTACTGGGCATCCAAACGCACTACATCCTGGATGTGAACTTGGCTCAGTGGGGGGGATCATCTCTAACCGACTGGAATGAGGTATTGCCCCAAGACGGTATTCAGCTAGAGGTGATCCCTTCCACCTATGTACCAGGACGGAATACGGTTTTTATCTCCATTGCGCTTGCTTTGGCTGAAGCAAAGGAGGCTGAAGCAATTTATCTGGGGATCAATGCCGTGGACTACTCTGGCTACCCTGATTGTCGACCCCAGTATTTAGAAGCATTTCAAAGACTCGCGTGTCTGTCTTCCAAAGCGGGACTGGAGGGCAAAGCCCCTAAACTTGTAGCGCCACTCGTCATGGATTCGAAGGTGGATATCGTTCATCGAGCGCTGAGGCTTGGCGTACCCATTCAAGAAACCTGGTCGTGCTATGAGGGCGGCAAAGCGCCTTGCGGATTGTGCGACTCCTGCCGGATTCGAGATAAAGCTTTGATTGATGCCGGAGAACCTAACTTAGCCACGTTGATAGGTCGAAAATTACACCAAGCACAATAGTCCTGATGGAATCGAATCCTTTTTTGAATTCTCCTGGGATTCCTTAATGCCAGGAATGGAGACTCATCGTCATGTATGACGCTCTAAATCCCTATCAGTCAACCTTTAAACCGGCATTGGCCTGAACATAGTCTGCCAACTCAACCTTGACGGGCTTAACTTGCCAAATGTCTCGGCAGTAATCTCCAATAGAGCGATCTGAGGAAAACTTGCCCATCCGAGCCGCATTTAAGATCGACATCCGGGTCCAGTGGTCTTGGTCACGATAGGCCTCGCTCACCTGGGCTTGGGCATCGATGTAAGCTTGGTAGTCGGCCAAGAGCAAATATGAGTCGTCATACAATAGCGAATCGACCAAGGGCTTAAACAGGTTGGCATCGCCGTGGGAGAAGACACCAGAACTGATTAAATCAATGACGGCTTTGAGCTCCGCATTCGTGTTGTAGTAGTCCCAAGGGTTATAGCCCTGGGCTTTCAGCGCATCGACTTGATCCGTTTTTAAGCCGAATAGGAAGAAATTCTCTTCGCCCACTTCTTCGCGAATTTCGACGTTGGCACCGTCGAGGGTGCCGATAGTCAGCGCACCGTTCATCGAGAATTTCATGTTGCCAGTGCCAGAGGCTTCTTTACCCGCTGTGGAAATTTGCTCAGATAGGTCGGCTGCCGGATAGACAGGTTGACTGTTGGTAACGTTGTAATCAGGGACGAAAGCGACTTTGAGGCGATCGCGGACGTCAGCATCCTGGTTGACCACCTCACCCACAGCATTAATCAGCTTAATCACCAGCTTTGCCATGAAGTATCCCGGTGCAGCTTTACCGCCAAAAATAAACGTGCGGGGCACAATATCCGCATTGGGATTCTGCTTAATCCGGTTGTAGAGGGTAATGATGTGCAGCACATTGAGATGCTGCCGCTTGTACTCGTGGATACGTTTCACCTGAATGTCAAACATTGACTCAGGATTCACCGCAATGCCAGTCCGTTTGAGAATGCGCTCCGCCAGATATTGCTTGTTGGCTTGTTTAACCCGTCGCCAAGCGGCTCGGAATTCTGCATCGTCAACAAAGGCCTCTAGTTTTCTGAGTTCGTCTAGGGAGGTAATCCAGCGATCGCCGATCTTACGGGTGATCAGGTCAGCCAATTGGGGATTGCTCAACACCATCCAGCGACGGGGCGTGACGCCATTGGTGACATTGGTGAACTTCTCGGGCCAGAGCTCATAGAAATCTCGCAAGACAGTCTGCTTAAGCAGTTCGGTGTGCAGCGCGGCCACGCCATTGATTGCATGGCTACCGACACAAGCTAGGTTGGCCATGCGCACGTACTTTTCGCCACTGTCATCAATCAACGACAGTCGAGATAGCTTACTGTTATCCCCCAGGTACTTCACCCGCACCTGGTCGAGGAAGCGCTGGTTGATTTCATAAATAATTTCGATGTGCCGGGGCAAAAGGCTGCTAAATAACCCCAAAGGCCATTTTTCGAGGGCCTCTGGCAGGAGCGTATGGTTGGTGTAGGCAAAGGTGTTTTGGGTGATCTCCCAGGCGTGATCCCACGCTAAATGGTGTTCGTCCAACAACAACCGCATCAGCTCAGCGACCCCAATTGAGGGATGGGTGTCATTCAGCTGAACGGCAAACCGCTCGGCGAAGGTGTCTAGACTGTTTCCAGCCAATTGATGGATTCTGATCATATCTTGTAGAGAACAAGACACGAAGAAATATTGCTGCTCCAAGCGCAACTGTTTGCCCTGAATCGGTTCATCGTTGGGGTAGAGCACTTTGGTGATATTCTCAGACACCACTTTGCTATCTACCGCGCCGTAGTAGTTACCCACATTAAACGCCTGAAAATCAAAGGACTCCGTTGCCTCTGCTTTCCACAGGCGTAAGGTATTGGCTGTGTTGACCTGATAGCCCAGGATGGGGGTGTCGTAGGGAACCCCCTGCACCACCTGATGGGGCACCCAGCGTACCCGATAGTTGCCTTGTGCATCTGTGTAGGTTTCAGTGTGTCCGCCAAATTTTACGTTAACGGCAGCTTCTGGACGAGGGATTTCCCAGGGATTGCCATATCGCAGCCATTTATCGGTGATTTCGACCTGCCAACCGTCGTGGATTTCTTGATCAAAGATGCCAAATTCGTAGCGGATGCCGTAGCCAATGGCGGGGACTTCCAGCGTGGACAGCGAGGCCATGTAACAGGCCGCCAGCCGCCCCAAGCCACCATTGCCTAGACCGGGTTCTTCTTCTTGCTCAATCAGTTCATTTAGATCCAGCCCCGAGGCCTCTACGGCTTGTCGTACCTGATCATAGATGCCTAAGTTGATCAGGTTGTTGCCTAAATGAGGCCCCACCAAAAACTCTGCGGACAGGTAGCAAACCACTTTGACCTTTTGCGCAAAGCCCGTTTGAGCCGAAGCCAGCCAACGTTGAAGCAAGCGATCGCGCACGGTATAGGCCAATGCCATGTAGTAATCGTTTTTTGTCGCAGGGCCGGGAAAGGTTCCCTGGAGGTAGAAGAGGTTATCGGCTAGAGCACGGCGCAGGGTTTCGATGCTGAGGCCAGTGCGATCGTCTTCAATTGGGTTGGGGGTTTGGGTCAGTTGGGACATGGGGTGGTGGGGGTGGAGGAGCGGGAGGAGAGGGGGAGCAGGGGGAGAAGGGGAGCAGGGGGAGAAGGGGAAGCAGGGGGAGAGGGGGGAGGGCGTTTGGGGAGGTTGGGCAACAATTCAAAGCTTATTTCCCATTAACGGTTCGCTCTCCCTTCAACTTGCTTGGGAACGGGTTGAATCTTTGATTGCTTTACTTTTTGTTTGAGACTTTTTGTTTGGAAGGGAAGGTTGTAGCGGCAAACTTATGCTGGTTACAGCGGTAGGGACGACTGCATAAGGCTATAAAAGCATAGAAGAGGAGTGCAACGCAGAATGACGTATTCCGCATTACATTTGGGCTGATTGAGCAGTCTCAAAGCTGCAAGATAGGGCTCCTGTTAGAACCTATTGAGATCTGGGGTGTTGAGGTTGGGTGAGAAACCGGGTTTCTTTGAAGGTAACTCCTCATGAGTGAGACATTGTGGCTAGAAACCCGGTTTCTGTTAGCGCGGGGGGATGTTGCAGGTCAATTATGTGTGTTGCTCCATAAGGTTTTTGGGGCGCTTTGCAGAGGGTTGTGGGGTTGCAGATCCCAGGGTTCTTTGGGGATTTGTGGCGGGAGGTGTGGGTTGTGGCGAGAACCCTGGGATCTTGGGAGATGTTGGGGTTGGGTAAGAAACCGGGTTTCTTGAGGAGGGATTGCTCATGGGTGAAACGTTGTGGCTAGAAACCCGGTTTCTGCTAGCTTTGTGAGACTAAAATACTGAGAGATACACCTGAGAAAGCTTATGACGTTAACCCTTGATCTTCCTCCGGAATTAGAGCGATATCTCTTGCAGGAAGCCAAGCAGCAAGGGATTTCGATTGAGGATATGACATTGCAGCTTCTGAAAGCGTCGTTTGCGCTGAGGCGGAAGCAATCTGAAGATACGGCACAAACTGTCCTCGAACGCATGGGCGGCATGCCTCAGCATTTATTATCTGTTGGGGATTTATCAGATCGTGAAACTCGTCGGAAGCTAGTTGCAGAACGCATTCAAGCACGGTATCGCGCTCAATCATGAGACGCAATTCCATGATTCTGGTTGATACGGGGTTGATGGTTGCGTTTTATGATGCGAAGGATCTTTATCACGATGCGGTTGTTGAATTCTTCTCAAACTGTACTCATCGTTTGATAACAACCATTGGCTGTGTCACAGAAGTGATGTGGCTGTTATCTTCAGACTGGCGCGTACAGAATGAGTTTCTGACGCACTTGGCAAAAGGAGTTTACGTATGTGAACCCTTACTGGCAGAAGACTTTTCTCGGATTGCTGAATTGAATGCTCAATATGCAGATTTGCCGGGTGATTTCTCCGATTTAGCTTTGGTGGCCATCTCCGAGCGGCTGAACATTGCTGAAGTTGCAACTTTAGATAGAGATTTTGATATTTATCGCCGTTATCGCAAGCAGCCTTTTAATCGGGTATTTCGGCCTTAGGAAAACAGGATGAATGATTCCCGGTTTTGGGTTCTTTGCAGAGGGTTGTGGGGTTGCAGATCCCAGGGTTCTTTGGGGATTTGTGGCGGTAGGTGTGGGTTGTGGCGAGAACCCTGGGATCTTGGAGGTGTTGGGGTTGGGTGAGAAACCGGGTTTCTTTGGAAATGGTTGCTAACCCATCAAACATTGTGATGAGAAACCCGGTTTCTGTTGGTGCGATTGGCTTGCTTGCAGTGGAATTGGAATCAGGTCTGGCATGATTTCTTTTATGAAGGGATGGGTGTTGTTGAAGTCTTTGGGACGGATGGGATGGGGTTCGATGCGGAGATCGATGCCTCGGCGAGCTTTCATGAGGAGCATAAGGTTATTTGTGGGATCATCGCTGAAGTCGGGAGATAAAACGAGGATGTCGATATCGCTATCTTGGGTGGCGTTGCCTCTGGCGTAGGAGCCGAATAGGTAAGCGGCCGTGACTTGGATGGAATGGCTTAATTTTTCAACGTAGAGGTTGAGTTGAGCGTGTACTAGCTCGATATCTTTTTCATCAACCATGTTTTTAACGCTTCAACTGTTTGGATATGGGGTTCGGTAAAGGCTTGGGTGCATGTTTTATAGAATGAATGCCATAGTCTGGGTAGCGGGTACAAAGTCTTTCAGGGCTGATGTTTGCCAATAGTCAATGATGTCTTGTTGCTCCATGAGGTTTTTGGGGTTCTTTGCAGAGGGTTGTGGGGTTGCAGATCCCAGGGTTCTTTGGGGATTTGTGGCGGTACGTGCGGGTTGTGGCGAGAACCCTGGGATCTTGGGAGATGTTGGGGTTGGGTAAGAAACCCGGTTTCTGTGGGCCTACTGCTCTAGTGGAGGAACGCCGCAAAGGGCACGGTCTTCGTCGCTTACGTCAGGGTTGTTAGTGAGGTAGGGGGTGAGACGTTGGCAGGCGGCGGCTAATAGCTCGTCTAGGCGATCGAGGGTGTAGACAGGCCAGAGTTTAACGATGCCGTTGGCTCGAAAGCGATCGGGTTGGAGGGCAACAGCGATGTATTGCCAATCGTCGCGGAGGGTGCCATAGCCTTGGTATTGGGCAATTTGCTGACCATTTAAAGCCCAGAGGCGGCTGGTGCCGTCCTCACCGCGGGTGGCAATCTGGCGGCCATCGGGGCTAAATAGCACCTGCCAAACATTGCCCTGATGGCCCTCCATCAGCGCGAGTTGATTGCCGTCTAAATCCCACAGCCGCGCCGTGCCATCCGCACCGCTGGTGGCAATCTGGCGGCCATCGGGGCTAAATAGC
>JBCBZT010000062.1:0-37628 GCA_039815185.1 Cyanobacteria bacterium P01_A01_bin.123
ACATTCACCATGCCGTTATGTAGCCAATAGTTCGCCAACGGTTTACCTGTGGCGGCTTCAGACTGAGCAATTTCATTTTCGTGGTGGGGAAAGACCAGATCAGCACCGCCTGCGTGGATGTCAATGGTGTCTCCCAAGCGATCGCGCACCATTGCCGAACACTCAATGTGCCACCCCGGACGACCTTGCCCCCAAGGTGACTCCCATGCGGGTTCTTCAGGCTTGGCCCCCTTCCACAGGGCGAAATCGAAGGGGTCTTCTTTTTGGGGCGCATCGGGATCGTCATTGAGGCGACCGCTGGCCCCCGCCTGCATATCCTCAAGTTTGCGCCCCGACAGCTTGCCATACTCAGAGAAGCGATGAACCCGGTAGTAAACATCTCCTTTGGAGGCATAAGCAAACTGCTTATGCTCTAGCTCGGCAATTAATCGTTTAATGCCATCCATCGTATGGGTGGCGCGGGGATAATCATCGGCTTCCATGACATTGAGCCGGGCCATATCTTCAAAATAAGCTTGAATAAACCGCTCAGACACGGCCTCCATGGACGTACCTTCTGCCCGCGCCCGGTTCAAAATTTTGTCGTCGATATCGGTGAAGTTTTGCACGTAGCACACATCATAGCCAGACCATTGCAAGTAGCGCCGCACCACGTCCCAAATGATGCAGGCCCGAGCATGGCCCAGGTGGCAGTAGTCGTACACCGTGACGCCGCAGTAATACATGTTCGCCTTTCCCGATTCGATCGGTTGAAAGATCTCTTTTTTACGCGTCATGGAGTTGTACAGGGTCAGCGTCATGGCTTTACGGCTGAACGATCAAGCTCCATTGTTGCAAATCACGGGTGACAAATCACTGAGTTTGGAAATGACTGCTAATCTTAAGTCTTCAGCAAGGTCTCCCGCTGCCCTGGAATCAAATCGCTAAGATAGGAATCTATCGTGTTGTTTTCAAAAGCATAGGCGTATGTCTTCGGTTGCCAGCCCCGTTTCTCCCCAATCTACTGACGATACTAAGCACGGTTTGCCCGTTACCATCATCACAGGATTCCTCGGTAGCGGCAAAACCACCCTGCTCAACCACATTCTGTCGAACCAGGAAGGCTTAAAAACCGCTGTATTGGTGAACGAATTTGGTGAGATCGGCATTGACAACGATCTGCTGATTCAAACTGACAACAGCGATGACACGATGGTGGAACTCAGCAACGGCTGTATTTGCTGCACCATCAATAATGACTTACTCGATGCCGTCTATAAAGTGCTTGAGCGCAAAGACAAAATTGACTATTTAGTTGTCGAAACCACGGGCCTAGCCGATCCATTGCCCATTGCCTTGACTTTCTTAGGGACTGAACTGCGGGATTTGACCCGGTTAGATTCTATTGTCACCATGGTTGATGCAGAGAATTACAGCCTAGATTTGTTTAACTCTCAAGCGGCTTACAACCAGATTGCCTACGGTGACATCATTTTGCTCAACAAGTCGGATTTGGTAGATAAAGCCGATCTCGATTTACTTGAAGTCAAGGTTCGTGAGGTTAAAGAAGGGGCTCGGATGTTGCGCACCAAGCATTCTCAAGTGCCGCTACCGTTGATTCTCAGCGTGGGGTTATTTGACTCGGATAAATATTTTGATGCTGGCAATGGCCATGAGCATGAGCATCATGACCACGAGCATCATGACCACGAGCATCATGACCACGGGCATGATCATAGCCACGAGCACCACGACCACTCAAACTGCGATCACGATCACGGCCATAGTGAGCATGACCACGACCACGATCACCACCATCATTCCAATCATCTAGAGGTGGATGGGTTTTCGTCGGTATCTTTCCAAAGCGATCGCCCCTTTGCCATCCGCAAGTTTCAATATTTCCTCGACAACCAGCTTCCCGAAAATGTCTTCCGGGCTAAAGGCATCCTTTGGTTTGATGAAAGCCCCAAACGCCATATCTTTCATCTCAGCGGCAAACGCTTTTCTTTAGACGACGACGAATGGCAAGGGGATCCCAAAAACCAGGTGGTGTTTATCGGTCAAAACCTTGATCAAGACACGCTTAAAGCCCAGATCGAGAACTGCCTGGGGACATCAAAAGCCGAACACGGCAAGGGCTTTGGCAAATAAGTTGAGTTGTCTCCGTTTTGGATAAGTCGGTTGCCCAATTTTGTCCAGATTGTCTCGCCTGCCAAATCTTGAGTGGGCAACTTTCAACACCCGGTGGTACCATCGCCGAAAATGAGTGGTGGCTGGCCGATCACTGCCTTGGCCCCTATGGCGTGGGTAGCGTTGTGGTGAAAACTAAGGCGCATCGCGAAAATATCAGTGACCTGACTGCCAATGAATTGGCGGCGATGGGCTTTTTCTTGCAGCAAATTTCAACGGCAATGGAACAAGCTTTAGGGGCGGAACGGATTTATATCAATTTATGGGTCGATGAAGCACCTCATCATGTTCATTTTGTCCTACAACCCCGCTATCCCGGCAAACAAGAACTAGGCCTCAAAGGCATCGAGTTACAGGTTTTTCGAGCATTGGCTACCCCCCCCACTGCAGATCAGGCGGCGGCAGCAGCAGAAAAAATTCGCCGACAGCTCAATCTCTTGAAGGCAACCCAAGCATGAAGGTTGTGATTCAACGGGTGAGTGCTTCCCAAGTCAGCGTCAATGGTGAAGTGATTGGCCAAATTGGACGGGGTTTAAACCTGCTGGTTGGCATCGCTGAGACGGATACCACAGCAGAACTGGATTGGATGGTGAAGAAATGCCTGGAGTTGCGAGTCTTTCCCAAGGATGGTCAGGGACGGTTTGATTGTTCCGTGCAAGATATCCAGGGTGAACTCTTGGTCATTAGCCAATTTACGCTTTACGGAGACTGTCGCAAGGGGCGCCGTCCATCATTTGATCAAGCCGCTACGCCGCCCCAAGCAGAACAGCTATATGACCAGTTTGTCGCCAAACTCAAAGCCAGTGGTTTGAAGGTTGAAACCGGTAAATTTGGGGCGATGATGCAGGTCGCGATCGCGAACGATGGCCCCGTTACGCTACTGCTAGAACGGTAAGTCTTGTCCAAGTCCAGACCTGGCGTTTCCCTACGGATAAAACGCCAGGTCTGGACCTAGATTTGGCTTAGCTTTTACATAAGCAACACTTATAAGCATTCGTATAAGCTTAAGTTTAGTCAATATTAAACCTTCCAATGAATTCCCCAATCCATTTATGGGCTTGCTATGGTTAAGACGAGTTTCTTAACATTTTGTAAGGTTGACTGGCCCTATGACCCATAATGTGCAATCGACGTCACCTAGAAACAAAGTTACTGTAGGCATTTCAAGGCGTTTGCCATTAACGCCGGGCTCTACAATTTTCTGTGACTTCGACGGGCCGTTGGTTGATGTTTCTGATCGTTACTACAGTACCTATCAGCAGGCATTGACCGCCCTTGCAACTGACCACATAGCCCAAGGCCTCAGAATCCATCTCCGCAGATTGAGCAAGGTGGAATTTTGGCGGATGAAACAAAATCGAATGGGCGATCGCATGATTGCCCAATGGTCTGGCCTCGAGGGTCAACAAATTGATGCCTTTTTAGACCGGGTTCAACAGATCGTCAATCAACCGAGTTTGTTACACCAAGATTGTTTGCAGCCCCACGTGAAACAGGCTATTCAAGGGCTGAAAGTTCAGGGTGTTCGCATTGTGTTGGTCACATTACGTCAGCAAGATCAGGTGCTTGAAATTTTGCGAGCTCACCATTTAGATCATGCCATTAGTTGCGTTTATGGCGCGACTGAACGCGATGCCGCCTATTGCAACCATGCTGACCATAAAACAGCGTTACTCCAAACTGCGATTTCAGCCCAGCAGTCAGACGGATTCATCACCCACAATGCTTGGATGATTGGCGATACCGAAGCAGATATCCTTGCTGGTCAGTCCTTGGGGATACCCACGTTGGCATTAACCTGCGGTATCCGTAGCGAAACTTACCTCAAACGCTATGGGCCAACGGCCATTTGCCATGATTTGCGCTCCGCTGTTGATTTCTTGTTGCCAATCTGCCAACTTACGCTTCAGTTTGCATGACTATGATGTGACAGCCACTACTGAAGAGAATCAAATTGAAGTCAAATAAAAAAACACCATCACGCCTTAACGCTACAGTTCGTTAGAGTGTTTAGGGATAGGCTAGATCTCTAGGAGGATAGCGCCATGTCCACAGCACCTCGATTAAAGATTGGTGAGGTCTCTAAGCAAACTGAGATCGCTGTGGGGGCACTGCGTTATTACGAAAGCTTGGGTTTGCTGCACTCTGAGCGCGGTGAGAATAGCTATCGTTACTATCCTAGGGAGGCAGTGCAGCAAGTCCAGTTCATCAAAAAGGCTCAAGCGCTAGGTTTCTCCTTAGAAGATATTGGTCAGGTGCTTAATATCCATCAGCAAGGGGACGTGCCCTGCGAGTTTGTAAAATCGCTGCTGCAGGAAAAGATTGAGCAGCTTGAAGCGCAGATTCAACAGATGATGGCATTCAAAGCCGACCTAGAACAATATCGTGACAGTTGGGGCGCGACCCCGCCTCACCCTCACCCTGGGGAAATTTGCCCACTGATCGACACCGTACCGTTGTCTCCATAGACAGGCAGGCGGCAAATCATGCGGTATCTTCTATCTGCACCGCTGATCAAGGCCTTCCGAGCGTCATTAGCAACGCAATGCCTCAGCAATAGCGATCCCCTCGGGGCGATAATTTTTCAGGTTCTCCTGATCGGCTCCCCCCAGTCGAGAAGAAATAGGTGGTAGATGCACCCTGATTGATAACCCCTGAGAGACCTGGAGGGATCTTGGGGGTTTTTCTTTTGCCATCGACGTCTTTGGGTTGTGGTACGCTATCCGCAATCAATTGCACAAATGACGAACGAATGGTGGGGAATCGGCAATGGCTAAACTGCGAGTAGGACTTTTGTTCGGCGGTTGTTCGGGAGAGCATGAGGTCTCTATTCGCTCAGCTCAAGCGATCGCAAAGGCCCTAGCTAGCGGTGGGAACGTCGATAAATATGACATATTGCCCATTCACATTGACAAAGACGGTCAATGGTTAATGGGCAAAACAGCTCAGCAAGTCTTAGCCACTGGCAAACCGCTCCCTGCCATGGAGAGCGAGGCGGATCAGGCGGCAATGCCACTTGACAGAATCTCACCGACAGACGCTACTGACCGTGCATTGACGCCAACCGTCAATCCTTACCTCAGTCGATTGCCCGCCTTCAACCAAGCCGCTGGGGTTGATATTTGGTTTCCCATTCTGCATGGCCCCAACGGAGAAGACGGCACACTGCAAGGCTTACTCAAGCTCATGCAAATGCCCTTTGTGGGCTCTGGCGTATTGGGCTCAGCCTTGGGAATGGATAAGATCGCCATGAAAATGGCATTTGCCCAAGCGGGATTACCCCAGGTGAAATATGTGCCAGTGACCCGTGCCGAAATTTGGTCCAACCCCTGCGTGTTCCCAAAACTCTGCGATCGCATTGAGGCCGAACTGGGCTACCCTTGCTTTGTAAAACCTGCCAACCTAGGCTCATCGGTGGGGATTTCCAAGGTGCGATCGCGCAGCGAACTTGAAGCCGCCCTCGACAGCGCCGCTAGCTACGATCGCCGCATCATCGTAGAAGCTGCGGTTGAAGCCCGTGAAGTAGAATGCGCCGTGCTCGGCAACGACACGCCTAAAGCCTCAGTCGTGGGTGAAATCGCCTTCAATAGCGACTTTTACGACTACGAAACCAAGTATTCCGAGGGGCTCGCCGATCTCCATATCCCAGCCAATCTGCCCAACCAGGTCACCGCTCAAATTCAAGATATGGCCGTCCAAGCCTTTCAAGCCGTGGATGCCGCCGGTATTTCCCGAGTTGATTTCTTTTATGTGGAGAAAACAGGCGCAGTCTTAATCAACGAAATTAACACCATGCCTGGGTTTACCGCCACCAGCATGTACCCCATGCTCTGGGACGCCAGCGGGGTTTCCTTCCCAGACTTGGTTGATCGCTTGGTGCAGCTTGGATTAGAGCGGACAGCCGCTTAAGACATCTCAAACTGCTGGGCATAAAAATGGGCATACCGCTCACCTTGAGCGAGCAGTTCCGTGTGGGTACCTGACTCAATCAGTTGCCCCTGTTCCATCACGACAATGCGATCGGCGCGGCGAACGGTGGCGAGGCGGTGGGCAATGATAAATACGGTGCGATCTTGCATCAGCCGTTCTAAGGCTTCTTGCACCAGGGCTTCAGATTCAGAATCGAGGGCTGAGGTAGCCTCGTCTAGAATCAAAATCTTGGGATCGAGCAGAACAGCGCGGGCGATCGCCACCCGTTGACGCTGCCCCCCGGATAGGTTGACGCCCCGCTCTCCCACCCAGGTGTGATAACCCTGGGAAAACTGACTGATGAAGTCGTGGGCGTTAGCAATTTTGGCTGCGTGCTGTACCCCCTCTAAATCAAATTTGGATTGCCCAAAGGCAATATTTTGCGCGATCGTACCCGAAAACAAGACGCTGTCTTGGGGCACGATGCCGATTTGCCGTCGCAAGCTTTGCAATGTCACGTCGCGAATGTCATGGCCATCAACCAAAATCTGCCCAGCCTGGGGATCATAAAAACGAGGTAGCAGGTTAACTAGCGTCGTTTTACCCGCCCCAGATGCCCCCACTAGCGCTGTAGCTTCCCCTGGCATAACCCGTAAATTCAGGTCTCTGATTACAGGGGTGTCGGATTTGTAGCGAAAGCTGACCCCGCGATATTCCACCTTGCCCGCTATCGGGGGCAACACCTTGGCCGTTGCCGATTCGCGCACCGCCGGTTCTACCTCAAACAGTTCAAAAATGCGATCGACTGAGGCTTCCCCCTGCTTGAGTTGACCATAGTTGTCAATCAAATGGGTGACTGGATCGATCAGCATTAGGGCCGCAGCCACATAGCTGCCCAGTTGCTCTCCCGTGAGGTTCCCTGAGGCAATTTGCCAACTGCCCGTGAGAAACAGCAAAATCACCACCAAGGCATATAAAAAACCCACCACCGGATATTGCACCGCCTTGAGCCATTCTGCAGCGTATTTGGCTTGGCGGTTGCGATCGGCTTCTTCACTAAAGCAGTCAATCGCATATTGTTCAGCGGCAAACGCTCGAATTAAACGAATACCGCTAAAAGTCTCGGTCAGTTGGGAAGAAAGATCGGACACCAGATTTTGGCTGCGGCGAGAAAAGTGCAGCATCCGGTTGCCAAACCAGCCGCCCAAAAACGCTAGCAGGGGTACTAGAGTCAGGGCAACTAGGGTGAGTTGCCAGTTGAGATAGAGCATGTAGCCCAGCACCACCACCAGTTGCAGCACACAGGGCAACAGGTCGTGAAAAAGACGGTTAACCACCTCGCCAATGCGATCAATGTCTTCGGTTAGGCGATAGGCGAGATCCCCTGTTTTGGCTTGCTCGAAGTAGGCCAGGCTGAGGCTTTGCAAATGGGCATAAACCTGCTTGCGCAGGGTAAATGCGATATTCAGGGCAGCCTTGGCCATGAGAGCATCTTGCCCATACTGCCCCACTTTATGAATCAGGAAACCACCCACGGTAACAGCTGCCACCTGGGCCAGAGCCACCACCTCCCCCTGAACCAGCAAAGACAGCATTTTGCCAGTCAACCAAGCCAGGATGGGCCAGAAAGCTGTGAAAATCAGCGTACAAAAAAAGGCTTGGACGATAATGCGCCATTGCTGTTTTACATAGGGCGCTAAGCGCCAGTAGTTAGATCGGTTTTTCAAGGGTTGGGCCGAAAGAAAGTGGTTAACCTGGACGACAGCTAGCTCTAGGATTTTCCGGATGGGGATGCAAAGCCCTGCGTTCCTGAGCAAGTTTTCAAGTTGATAGGGTTTAGCAGGTATTCCCACACGCTATCAGCTTAAGTAACTTTGCTGCTAGAGATTAGGGCGTGTCATCAATAAACGCGAAAAGCTTTATGGCTGAGCCTTGCCACGCCCGACCCAACTCAATAAGGGTCTGTAACCGTTGTTCTAAAACCAATAGACAAGCTAATTGTTGACAGCCTCTAAAAGGCTCTGAATTTGGCAGCCGAAATGGGGTGTGTCAAAATGGCGATCGCGCATTTTCCCGCTGACTGTTTCCATCTGGTTGCATCTCCCCCCTGTTCTTTCCGCGCCCATCTATTCGCAGTTAAGGAGACATTGATGACGATCGTGATTGTGGCCACAGGTAACCCTGGCAAACTCAAAGAAATGCAAGGCTATTTAACGGCTTTAGACTGGGAACTCAGACTCAAACCTGAAACGATTGAGGTGAATGAAACCGGGCAGACCTTCATCGAAAATGCCCGTCTCAAAGCCTCTGAAGTCGCCGTGGCAACGGGAGAATGGGCGATCGCTGATGACTCTGGCCTCCAGGTAAATGCTCTAGACGGTGCGCCAGGGATTTATTCTGCGCGCTATGGCAACTCCGATCGCGATCGCATCGACCGCTTGCTAAGGGAGTTGGCAAACAAAACCGAACGTCAAGCCCAGTTTGTCTGTGCCCTTGCGATCGCCCGCCCCGACGGCACCATAGCTGCCGAGACAGAAGGACATTGCCCGGGGGAAATCCTGATTGCCCCCCGAGGCGAAGGGGGCTTCGGCTATGACCCGCTCTTTTATGTACCGTCTCAAAGTAAGACTTTTGCTGAAATGTCCCCTAGCGAAAAAGACCGCCATAGCCATCGTGGGGTTGCTTTCCAGCAGATTATGCCGCAGTTAGAGGGGCTAGGGATTTGAGGGAGGATAAGTATCTGGGGGAAGGAGATAACAGTGCGTGTTGGACATGCCCACTTAACCATCAACGATTAGCCATTACCAAAATCCAACGCTTATCTCCCCTCCTCTCTCCTCCCGCAAACCTAAACCGCCTCTAGGTTTTTCTCACCCGTGCGAATTCGAATGATTTCGTCTACCGGAGAAACAAAGATTTTGCCATCGCCAATTTCGCCAGTGCGGGCAGCAGAAATAATTTTATCTACCACCATATCTACCTGGGCATCTTCCACCACAATTTCAATTTTGAGCTTTTGCAAAAACTCAACCGTATATTCAGACCCTCGATAACGTTCCGTTTGGCCCTTTTGCCGACCAAAGCCACGCACCTCAGACACTGTCATGCCCACGATACCTGCATTGACGAGGGCAATCTTAACCTCATCCAGTTTGAATGGACGAATAATTGCTTCAATTTTTTTCATTGCTAACTTCAGATCTCCCTATATCCTGCCGATGGGTTATCCGGCAGCCTTATGTTTAACTCAGGCAGAGGGGGGGTGCACAGTATCGCAAGATACTTTTTCCCAACCTGAGTTACATTGTGACATTAGCGATTGTTCATTAGCGGCTTCATAATCAAAAAGCCCGCGCCAAATGCTGTTGACACAATTACCACAATCGAAAGCACTAACCAAAGGGTGCTGAAATCCCGCTGCCCCGCCTTCTTGGATTGAAGCGATCGCTGGAGAGCCATCGGCTGCTCTGTATAAAGCGACTCACGCATTTTGGGAAACCCGCCCAGCGGGGCAGGGTTAGATGGCCCGCCAAAATCGTCTAGTTCTTTGGGTGGCTGTGCTTTTGCTGCCGCAGAGGGTTTAGGGGATGATTTCGGGGCAACGCGTTTGGGTTCGGGCGGGCTAGGCTTTGGCATCACAGCCCCGTTTTCTGATTGGCGGATAGGCTGACTTGAAGCCTGGGGCATGCCAGCCATATGCCCCAACTGCATTGAGAAGTGGACAAAGTGTTGAATTTCTTGGCGCAACTGATGATTTTGTTGCATCAGTTGGTCATTCCGCATTTTCAAGGCATCTACGGTTGCCTTTGTCGATTGAAGCTCTGCCGCGAGTTCTCGATAAACTGAGATCGGCACAGAGGGCGTCTGGCGATTGGGCATGGCAGCAACTTTACCTGGCGCGGAAGAAGGGAAGTCAGACTGTAAAGGCGGGTTCATAGAAAGGGCTAATAGGGGATTCAAGATAGGACGCAGCGAAGCGCCGTAGCCGTGGGTTGGAGGAAGTCGTTCAAATTAGAGCAACTAAACGATGATTCGTCAAGTAAAACCCCATCCGATTTAGAAACTGGAGCGTTGAGGTCACAAAAAACGTGGATTATGACTTGACCAGAGTTTGCTTAGCATTAGCCTGCCAAGTAAATAATATAGAGAGTAGCGATCTAGCCCCTTGTTTTTGATTAAGTTCAAGAAAATTATGATCAACGAACCCATGATTAGCGAAAGTGTCACCAGCGACCCTCCTGTTCAAGCCGAGCCCAATCCCCCTGAAACCCTCAAGTATGGAGAACGGAAAATTCAGTCAGGAGAGCTGATTACCTTTCCCAATCCTCGGTTGGGGCGACGCTACACCATCACTGTAACGCTGCCTGAATTTACCTGTAAGTGCCCTTTTTCAGGGTATCCCGACTTTGCCACGATTCACATTGCCTACGTCCCCAACGAGCGGGTGGTTGAACTCAAGGCATTAAAGCTGTACATCAACAGCTACCGCGATCGCTACATTTCCCACGAAGAATCAGTCAATCAGATTGTGGATGATATGGTTGCAGCTTGTGATCCGCTCGATATGACGGTTAAGGGAGACTTTTCACCCCGGGGTAACGTGCACACGGTGATAGAGGTTCGTCACCAAAAACCAGAATGATCAGAAGGGGAGAAGTCACAAGAGAAATCAATCAACGGGCTCTACCCTTAACTCTTGAGCTTACTTTCCAAGGACTTTAGGTATTCCGTATTGACACCAGATTCGCGGGGCAACGCAATTTTACCCGTGCGGGCAATTTCGCGGAGGCCAAAGCGCCCAAGCACTTGAACGATCGCCACCATTTTGCCTGGGTCACCCACCACTTCTAACGTTAGGGAGTCTTCGGCGACATCCACCACCCGTGCCCGGAAAATCTGGGCCAATTCGATCACCTCAGAGCGAGTACTGCTAGACGCATTCACTTTAAGCAGCATCAGTTCCCGTTCCACACAGGGGGTCTCGGTGATATCCTGCACCTTGAGGACGTTGATCAGTTTGTAGAGCTGCTTCGTCAACTGTTCAATGGCGCGATCGTCTCCCGGAACCACCATCGTGATTCGGGAAATGCCAACTTGCTCAGCTGGCCCTACGGCTAAGCTTTCAATGTTAAATCCTCGTCTGGCAAACAGCCCGGCAATTCGGGTCAAAACACCCGCTTCATCTTCCACCAAGACCGACAAAGTATGTTTCACAGCAACCAAAGATTCTCGAGAATAAACAGTTAGACGGGAATGCATAGCCAGATGACGCTTAAGGCAAGTCAACAGAGAGATCTGTTGCATAGATGCTTGATCTTATCTTGCGCAATAGCCCTTGTTAAGAGGCAAGAGAGGATTTTTGTGGAATCGTAGACAAGTCAGCACAACCACATCTTTTGTGACATTTATTTACTTTTCTCCGGAGCGCGCGGTTGTTATCATCGATTCCCAAACAATATCGGGAAAAATAGGCTTGAATAATGCTCCACCGCTTTAACATATAAACCCAAGCCCGACCATATCCAGATCCCCACATCCAAATCCATGGCTTTTCACTTACAGGGACGTTAGCGTAGCCATCCCAGAGAGCGATGGGCACTCACCCTGACTCAAGTCTTCAGATCGGATGTGGGTTAGCCACGCTAAACCATAAGCTGCTCTTTTATGACCACAAGCCGTTTCTCTTCGACCCAACCTAACGGGGCACAGCGCTTGATGCAGGTCTTTAACCTGCGCTCTGGAGAAGGCGATCGCACCCTGTTGATGTTTGTCTTTTATACGGCAATGTCGATGGGCATTCTCTGGCTTGAAGTGAGTTCAGCAGCTTTGTTTCTAGATCAGTACGGGGCTCAGTCTTTACCGTTTATCTATATCTTTAGTGCTGGAATTGGGTTTGGCCTGAGCTTTGTCTACTCCTGGCTGCAACGGTTGATGCCGCTGCGATGGGTGATTGTCGTGATTGCCTTGCTCATGGCCGCACCGCTACTGATGTTTCGATTTGGTCTGGCTTTACCGATCACGGCAGCCGCAACGGTATTTGTCATGCGGCTGTGGGTAGAAGCAATTTATGGCCTCAACGATTTGAATGTGTCGGTCACGGCTAACCAACTGTTTAACATTCGAGAGATTAAGCGCACCTACCCAATCATTAGCAGCGGCAACCTGGTAGCCGACGTGCTCAGCGGCTTTTCGGTCTATTTACTGCTAGAGCTTTTGGGGTTGCCTAATGTGATGGTGTTGGCCTGCTTGATCATGGTGTTTGGCGCAGGGGTGTTGTTCTATATCAGTACCCAATATGAGCATGCCTTTCCCGATGCGGTGAAGCGTAGCGAAGACAGTATTTCTCAACATTCGACTCAACGCTTACGAGGATCAATGCGGCAATACGTGGTGTTGCTATTTAGCTTCTTTGTGCTGGCTCAAATTGTCATGTATCTGGTGGAGTTTCAATATCTTGACCAGCTCCATCAGACCCTAGATGCTGAGGGCATTGCAGGATTTTTGGGGATTTTTAGCGGGGTGCTGGGGCTGATCGAACTGGTGACCCAATGGTTTACCTCCAGTCGTCTGATTGAACGGGCAGGGGTATTCACCGTCACGATGTTGCTGCCAGTGCTGATCATGAGTGTGAGCGCGATGTCACTGGTGGTGAGTTTGCCAGCTATTTTGGGTGCCGCTAGCTTATTTGGTGGGTTGATTGCGGTTAAATTTATAGACGAGTGGCTACGCTATACCCTGGTAGCGAGTACGCGTCCAGTGCTGTTTCAGCCCATTCCAGATTTGAGTCGGGGGCAAATCCAGTCGTTGGTGGGCGGCATTGCTGAGCCGCTTTCTATGGGTTTCACAGGCATTGGCATTTTGGCCACGATTTGGCTTTGCCAATTGCTGGGATTCTCGACATCGCAGCAAAGCCAGTTGTTTCTCGTCGGGGTTTTGATAGCTTCAGCGGTATGGGTAGTGAATATTTACCTGCTGCGATCGCACTATTTAAATCTGCTGGTCGTGAGCGCAGAAAGGGGATTACTAAGTTTCTCTGATGCCAATTTACGGGTTTTGAAGAAGGCGTTTATTGATCAGCTTAAAGAAGGCCGAGAAGAGGACAAACGCTCATGTATTGAGCTGCTGAGTCATATTGATCCCAAAGGCGTCGGGGAAGTGTTGGCCCCTTTATTACCCCAACTCAGCTCGCCCCTGCAGCGCCAAAGCCTAGAAGCTATGTTGGAATACCCCAACTCAGACTATCTAGAGGCGGTGCGACAACTGACCCAATCTGCCCATCCGCCTGAGGTGTTGGCCCGTGCCCTACGCTATGTCTGGATTGCCGAAGAAAGTCCAGATATCCAGGCACTCAAAGCCTATTTGAAACCTGAAATTGACCCTGTGGTGCGGGGTACAGCAGCATCATTGATGTTGAAATACGGCAGTGCCCAGCAACGCGCCGAAGCCACCAATACACTGCGGCAAATGCTAACCCATGAGCGCGAACGCGAACGGGTAATGGGGTGCCGGGCATTGGGAGAGGCGCGCTACATGCAGGCCCTACGCCTTTACATTCCAGACTTATTGCAGGATGAATCCCTCAGGGTGCGACGGGCGCTCTTGGATGCGATCGCAGCGACCCATCTCGAAGAATATTATCCATCGCTACTGCGGGGGCTTCAGTATAAGTCTACTCGGGATGCTGCGATTCAAGCCCTGACGCGTCTCGGTAACGAGGCGCTGCCGCTGTTGATTGATCTCGCCGAAGATGTTTACCAACCTGATTTGCTCAGAAGTCAAGCCTGGCAGGTTATTGGCCAAATCGGTACTCCGGAAGCCCTAGATGTCTTGATCGCCAATTTACTCACGTCTTGGGGAGACACCCGCCACAGCATTTTGCGGATTCTCATGCGCCTCTCCCAAGAAATCGGACTGAAGCGGGCTGCTGGCATTGATGCGGCACTGGATCGCCTGGGTCGACCAGGGATTGAACGCTTACTGAATCAAGAGCTCACCTTCCTGGGACAACTCTATGCAGCTTTAGTCGATTTAGACAAAACCCAGGTTACCGGCAGAGCAGCCGAACTGTTGCGCAATGCCCTCAAAGACATGGTAGCCGACACCATTAATCGCCTGTTTGTCCTGATGCGATTTTTATATCCCGTTGGAGCAATTCAGGCTGCTCAGGTATCCTTTCAAGGATCAGCCTCAATACAGGCTCGGGGATTAGAAATTTTAGACAATACCCTGGATATTCCGAATAAACGAGCGTTGCTCAGTGTGTTGGATGGCCGTAATACGCTCGAAAAGATTCACAGCTTAGAGGGGTTGATTCACTATCGACCCATGCCCCCCAGCGATCGCCTCCGATATTTGCTTGATCTCCGCTATTTCATGTCAGATTGGAGCCTAGCCTGCTGTTTTCACCTAGCGCGGCAGCAGCAGTGGAGTATCACCACGGAACAAACAGTGGCGTGTTTACGCCATCCCTCCAGCTTTTTGCGTGAGGCAGTGCTGTCTTATTTAGCCATGGCATCTCCCCGAGCCCTGCGCAAACTTTTGCCTGCCATGCGTCATGATCCCAATCCGCTAGTGGCAGCCCAAGTTGATCACCTGATAGAAAACTTGGGGGTGCAATCCGCCACGTCCTCTTAGCCCCACGCCTGCTTTCCCGAGCAGGGCACTAAATGGGTCTCGCCAAGGCAAGACCCATGCAATAATCTTCAGGCTGACAAATCACTAAGCATCTGCCTTACGGGCAGTCTTATTGACAGGGAGCATTTTGACCTGAGTGGCCATCCCCAACTTTTTCATAGCTTTGATTGTCAACCAAGTAACATCAATCTCCCACCAGCGGCAACCAGTTTGAGCCGATTGGGGAAAAGCGTGGTGGTTATTGTGCCAGCCTTCACCATAAGTCAACAGCGCCACCCACCAGAGATTACGAGAATCATCTTCAGACGAAAAGGTACGATATCCCCACTTGTGCGTGGCGGAGTTAACAAACCAGGTCGAGTGCCACAAGAACACTGCCCGCACAAAAATGCCATAGAGTACAAACGACCAACCGCCAGCAACATAGAGCAAACATGCTAGTGGCACTTGCAGTATTAGAAAGTTACGATCAAGCCAGCGGTAATAAGGCTGTTTTCCTAAATCGGCCGCGTACTTACCATAATGCTCTGGATCAAAGGCAGCCGGTTCAGGACGTAAAATCCACATAATGTGACTCCACCAAAATCCTCGATCTGCGGAGTAGGGATCTTTGTCGTAATCTTCTGTGTGGATGTGATGCTGGCGATGGCCGCTGACCCAAAAAATAGGCCCCCCCTGGATGGCCAAAGCCCCCATCAAGGCAATTATATATTCTACCCATTTAGGCGCATGAAAGCTTCGGTGGCTAAGCATCCGGTGGTATCCCAGACAGATGCCGATGCCCCCAAAGAGCCAGTGGAGTAAGATGGCCACGCCGATAGCCGACCAAGAAAAGAACCAGGGTGCGACAAACAGGGCAAGTGCATGAAACGAGGCAAAGAACAAAACGTTTATCCAGTTTAGGGCTGGCCAACTAGCCCGGGGAGGATCGCGCCTAACGGCAGAGGTAGCCATATAACTCTATTTCCTTTTGTGAACTGTTACAGTATGGATGCAAGTGATGCTTTCATTTGCAATCCTAACAAAACTTTTTGATTTTGTGCAAGTAACACTTGCATTATCCTATGCCTGCTTCTCCCACAACTCGTCAAAAGCTGATTCAAGCTGCATTAGAACTGTTTGTCTCCCAGGGGGTGAGCAATACCACCACACGTCAAATTGCCAATCTGGCAGCAGTTAATGAGGTTACTTTGTTTCGCCACTTTGGCAATAAGTATGGTTTGTTGCTAGCGGTGCTGGAAGAGTCGACAGCCTTTACAGGCCTCGGAGAAACGCTGGTGCAGCAACTCAATTTTTCGGGGGATATGACCCAAGCCCTGAAAGATTATGCTAGTGCTTACTTACATGCATTACAGCAGGTGGCCCCGTTGGTACGCTCTGTGATTGGTGAAGCCGATCAATATCCGCCAGAAAATCGGCAGGCTTTAGGGCAGGGGTTAACCCAGGCAAATCGGCATGTCGCAGAGTATTTTGCTACTGTTATCCAACGCGGGCACTTGAATACGCTGTTGCCACCACACAAGCTGGCTAGCATGCTGAATGGCATGTTGCTGGGCTACGCCACCATTGAATTTACCACCGAATTCCACGAACTTTGGGAAAGCGAGGCTGACTTTCTAGAACATGTCAGACTGCTGTTTTTACAAGGGGCGATCGCCCACTCGACCACTCCCACCTTTGAACCCTCTAACGGAACAACAGCAGATTTTTCGCTGCAATTAACGTCTTCCCCTGCGATTGCACCGGAAGTACTTGATCTGCCTGAATCCTTAGTACACGAAATTTTGCAGCAGGCCCGCAAAGGGACGCCACAAGACTACGCCATTGCCTATGTGCTATTCGGTGCTGGGTTAACGGCTGTGGAACTGCTGAACCTAGAACGTGTCCATCAAATCTGTGACAGTAATCAACACCTTTTGCAGGTGACTACTTATCAGGGGATACGCCAAGTGCCTGTTAACCAGTGGATCTTTGGCAAACGCTACGGCTCTTATACCAACAACCCCCTAACCCGATGGATCAAAAGTCGTAAGGATGGCAGTATGGCCATGTTTTTAGGCGATGGTGAGGAACCGTTAACCGCCGATGAGCTGCAACAGCGATGGCAAGGTTGGGGATCAGGATTAGTCACACCGCAAAGCAATCCCCCAGAACTCATGCAAGCCCAGCACACTTGGCGTGTGGAGATGCTCATGCGGGGCATGAGTTTAGAGAATCTCAGTATTTTGACGGGGCGATCGCTAGAAGCACTCCAACCCTACGCTGAACGGGCTAAGCAAAAAGCAGCTTTAGAACAAGCAACCCAATTGGATCGAAAGCCAGGATAAGGATACGTTACTTATAACTACGCTGGGTCAACTGTACATGCTCAAATTGGAGATCTTCTTTATGGAGCTGGGGCAGTCTTTCCGCGCCTCCATACTGCCAAGCCGCCACGTAGGCAAAATTCTGATCATCTCGCTTGGCTTCACCATCAGAAGTCTGATACTCTTCCCGAAAATGTCCCCCACAAGACTCTTCTCGGTGCAGGGCGTCCCGCGCCATCAGCCCCGCTAACTCTATAAAGTCTGCAACCCGTCCGGCGAACTCTAGGTTTTTGTTGAGCGTGTTGGCAGTGCCGGGGACGTTTAGGTTCTGCCAAAATTCTTCCCGCAGGTCTTGAATCCGGGCGATCGCGGCCTCTAATCCCTCGCGATTGCGGGCCATACCCACGTGATCCCACACGAGCCGTCCCAGTTCTCGGTGGAAGGTCATCACCGTTTTGCCACCCTGGATAGAGAGAAGGCGCGTGATGCGATCGCGGGCGTTGGTTTCTGCCTCAGCAAAGGCAGGATGACCCGTATCCACTGCTGGCAATTCTGTTCTGGCAATGTAATCCCCCAGGGTATAGGGAATGATGAAATACCCATCTGCTAACCCCTGCATCAGGGCACTGGCTCCTAAACGGTTTGAACCATGGTCAGAGAAATTGGCTTCCCCCAGAACGAACAGACCGGGCAGCGTACTCATCAACTGGTAGTCCACCCAAAGACCACCCATGGTGTAATGAACAGCGGGGTAAATTCGCATGGGGACCACGTAGGGATCTTCCCCTGTGATCCGCTGGTACATGTCAAACAGGTTGCCGTATTTGGCTGCGATCGCGTCCTGGCCTTGGGCTGCGATCGCGTCCCGAAAGTCCAGATACACCGACAGCCCTGTTTCCCCGACGCCTCGCCCCTCATCGGTCATGTGTTTAGCATTGCGAGAGGCGACATCGCGGGGCACCAAGTTGCCAAAGCTAGGATATCTACGTTCGAGATAATAGTCGCGATCGCACTCTGGGATTTCACCGGGCGATCGCCGATCATCAAGCTGCTTAGGCACCCACACCCGCCCATCATTGCGCAATCCTTCGCTCATCAGCGTCAGCTTCGACTGATAAGCCCCCGACACTGGAATGCAGGTGGGATGAATCTGGGTGTAGCAGGGGTTAGCAAATGCTGCCCCGCGTTTGTAACAGCGCCATGCCGCCGTCACATTAGAATTTTTGGCATTGGTCGACAAATAAAACACATTGCCATAGCCCCCCGTACACAACAGCACCCCATCGCCGGCATAGCGTTCTAACTCACCATTTACCAAATTACGAACGATGATGCCCCGCGCCTGCCCATCAATGGTGACCAAATCTAACAGTTCACGTCGAGACAATACCTCGATATGGCCTGCCGCTACCTGGCGCATCATTGCACTGTAGGCTCCTAGCAAAAGCTGCTGTCCCGTTTGCCCCCGCGCATAAAACGTGCGTGATACCTGCGCCCCCCCAAAAGATCGGTTGGCTAACAACCCGCCATATTCCCGGGCAAAGGGCACCCCCTGGGCCACACACTGGTCAATAATTTGATTGCTAATTTGAGCCAACCGATAGACATTGGCCTCGCGGGATCGATAGTCGCCCCCCTTAATCGTGTCGTAAAATAATCGCCACACTGTATCGCCGTCGTTGGGATAATTCTTTGTGGCATTAATCCCACCTTGGGCGGCAATACTGTGGGCTCGACGGGGCGAATCTTGAATACAAAAGCTCTTAACGTGGTAGCCCAAGTCAGCCAGGGTCGCGGCAGCTGATGCCCCGGCCAATCCAGTTCCTACGATTAAAATGGTGTGCTTGCGTTTGTTGTTGGGGCTAACCAGTTGGCAGTGATCTTTGAAGTTATCCCATTTGTCGGCCAAAGGCCCCTCGGGAGTCCGCGCATCCAAATTCATTTAGCCAACCCACCCGCCATAAATCGCCAACGGCAAAATCACAAATCCCACCGCAATCAACACCGCCAATAGAGAACCCAGACCGTAGACAACGGGCTTCAATCCCCGACTCATTGCCCCAAGCGACTGCAACGCACTCCAGATACCGTGACGCAGATGAAATCCCAGCATCACCGTTACCGCAGCATACCCAAAAGCGTAGAGCGGATTTTTAAAGGTTTCAATCACCAAACGAGAAAAATCGCGGCTTTCAACCCCCGCGATCGCGGTTGAGTAAACCACCCCAAATTTGAATGTCAGCAGATGACTCACCAAAAACACGGCCAGTACGCTACCCGTAACAATCATCGTGCGTGAACTGATCGACTGGTGGCTGGGTGCCCCAGCAGACTGGTAAGCCCTATAACCAATGGGACGAGCCTGACGTTTCGCCCAGAAAATTTGGATCCCCACCGTTGCGTGAAACAAACCCGATATCAGCAATACAGCCTCAATCGTATAAAACACTGGCCATACTTGTTCGAGGCGATAGGCATAAGTATTGTAGGCATCACGCCCGACAAACAGCAGCAAATTGCCCAACATATGTGCCAACACAAACGTAGCCAAAGCCAGCCCCGTAATCCCGGTGATCAACTTTTTCCCAATCGGAGATCGGTAAATTCTCAACAGCTGTGCAGGGATTGATGTCCATGAAGAGGCACTGTCCATTAATCAAAGATGATGGGTTATTGCAATATGAGCTGACTCCATCCTAATCGGCGCATTCAGCATTAGGGCATTCCCTAAAGGAAATAAACTACATCCGATTAGCTCAGGGAAAAGCGCTTGAGCTTTTAGCCCAAGAGAGCTAAGGATCGGGATAGAACTAAAATTCATCAACCACGAAACGTAGCGTGTGCTACGGATGCAACTTAGTCTGCCAGCAGCCCCTCAAGATTTCTATAGTTGATCTAAAGGATAGTCTCCATCTCCAGAAGCCTTCTTAAGATGTGAGCAAAGGCATCAAAAATAGCGCTCTGCCTTGCAGTTAAGCCTGAGATTCAGGGAATAGGAGAATTCACAATGGATAGCTACCAGCCTGCTCAGGAGTACGCTTTAGATCGAGACTCCACGACGCTCTCACGTCATGTCTTGCAGCAGCTTCAGAGTTTTGGCCCTGAGGCCCAAGACATCAGCGCATTGATGAATCGCATTGCCCTGGCAGGCAAGCTAATCGCCCGACGCCTGACCCGCGCAGGGTTGGTAGAAGATGCTCTCGGCTTCACAGGGCGCACCAATGTTCAGGGTGAGTCCGTCAAAAAGATGGATGTCTACGCCAACGACGTGTTTATTTCGGTCTTTAAGCAAAGCGGTCTGGTGTGCCGCTTAGCCTCTGAAGAAATGGAAGATCCTTATTACATCCCAGAGAATTGCCCCATTGGTCGCTATACCCTGCTCTATGACCCCATTGACGGGTCTTCTAATGTAGATATCAACCTTAACGTCGGCTCAATTTTTGCGATTCGCCAACAAACGGGTGATGACCTCGATCAAACCGGCCAAGATCTCTTACAAAATGGACGGGATCAACAATTGGCCGCAGGCTATATTCTCTATGGGCCCAGTACGATCCTGGTCTACTCCATTGGGCGTGGGGTTCATGCCTTTACCCTCGATCCTAGCCTGGGTGAATTCATTCTTGCGTCAGAAAATATCCAGGTACCCACCCACGGCCCTAACTACAGTGTCAATGAGGGTAACTTTTGGCAATGGGACGACTCTATCCGTGACTTCATTCGCTACGTCCACAGGCATGAAGGCTATTCTGCCCGCTACAGTGGCGCATTAGTCGGCGACTTCCATCGAATCTTGATGCAGGGTGGGGTCTTTCTATACCCCGGTACGGTGAAAAATCCCAACGGGAAATTGAGATTGCTGTATGAGTCGGCACCCCTGGCCTATTTGATTGAGCAAGCCGGCGGGCAAGCCAGTACAGGCACCCAACCGATTCTGGACGTGGTGCCGGACAAACTCCATTACCGGACTCCCCTCGTGATTGGCAGTTCCGAAGACGTCGCTTTGGTTGAATCCTTTATTAGCGAGCGCCTTCGAGAGGCTGAAGTACTGACTTCCTCTAGCTAGTTATCATCCATTCTTCCCAACCGGGATCATCATGGTAAAGCGTCTTTTTTGAGCGCTCAATGGTTAATTTTCCCAGCCTATCTTTGACACCCCGTTTGCCAGTTGGTATTGCCCTACCTATCTCTAAATTGGTCTGACTATGATTGCACTCTTCGAAAATCCTCTGCGCGTTGGCCTCCAACAAGATCGCATTCCTGATCCCCAGATTTTGACTATTTTTGGTGCCTCTGGAGATTTGACCCAGCGTAAGCTGGTTCCTGCCCTATATCAAATGCGCCGAGAGCGCCGTCTGCCCCCAGAATTGACCATTGTTGGTGTCGCCCGTCGGGATTGGAGTCACGACTATTTTCGTGACCACATGCGCGAAGGAGTAGAAGATTACGGTAACGGCATCGGCCATGAAGAGATGTGGAACGACTTTGCTAAAGGGTTGTTCTATTGTCCGGGTGATATTGACAAGCCTGAAAGCTACCAGAAACTCAAGGCATTTTTGTCTGAGCTAGATGAGCAGCGGGGAACGCTAGGCAACCGAGTCTTTTATCTATCCGTTGCCCCTCGTTTTTTTGGAGAAGCCGCGCAGCAACTGGGGCAGGCGGGGATGTTGAGTGATCCCAGCAAACATCGATTGGTGATTGAAAAACCGTTTGGCAAGGATCTTGCCACCGCCCAAACCCTCAACCGCGTTGTGCAAGACGTTTGCCAAGAAAACCAGATCTATCGCATCGATCACTATTTGGGGAAAGAAACGGTACAAAACCTGATGGTGTTTCGCTTTGCCAACGCTATTTTTGAACCGTTGTGGAACCGTCAGTTCGTCGATCATGTGCAAATTACCGTTGCTGAGACCGTAGGCTTGGAGGGCCGGGCCGGTTACTACGAAACCTCAGGCGCACTAAGAGACATGGTGCAAAATCACCTGATGCAGCTATTTAGCTTGACAGCCATGGAGCCGCCTAATTCCCTCGATGCAGACAGCATTCGCAATGAAAAAGTCAAGGTGGTACAGGCGACGCGTTTGGCCGATATTGAAAATTTAGAAACCTGCGCGACGCGAGGGCAATACTCTTCAGGGTGGATGAAGGGCAAGCAAGTCCCGGGTTATCGGGCTGAGGAAGGTGCGAGCGACACCTCAACAACACCAACCTATGCAGCCCTCAAGTTGGTGATTGACAACTGGCGTTGGAAGGGGGTGCCCTTTTATCTACGCACGGGAAAACGTATGCCCAAGAAGGTGAGCGAAATTTCGATTCACTTTAAAGAGGTGCCCTATCTGATGTTTCAATCGGCATCACGGCAGATGAATCACAATGTATTAGCTTTGAGAATTCAGCCCGATGAGGGCATTGCCATGCGGTTTGAGGTTAAGACGCCGGGCAGTTCTTTGAGAACCCGTTCGGTCGAAATGGATTTCCGCTACGATGCGGCCTTTGGTCAAGCTAATACCGATGCCTATAGCCGACTTTTGGTGGACTGCATGCTCGGTGACCCGACCCTCTTTACCCGAGGGGATGAGGTCGAGGCATCTTGGCGAGTTTTAACGCCCTTGCTAGAAGTTTGGGATGCTCCCGCTCCCCCAGAGTCAATTCCCATGTATGAGGCCGGCACTTGGGAACCTGTGGAAGCAGAACTTTTACTTAACCGTGATGGTCGCCGTTGGCGCAGACTTTAGGCATCGCTTTGAGTCAGGTTCTGTGAGGTTATCCATCCATGGCTTTACAGACGTGTATTATCCCCACCTAGCCCAATCCAAGAGATTGGCTAGCATGTAGAAAACGCCCGTTTAATTCTGTTCTGATCCGCATTTAGGTTCTATACCCCAATCCTTAAATCTGCAAAAAGACTATGACGACTACTCCCATCGTTGCCCTTCAGAGACCTAAGGACATTTCCTTAGATGAAATTGAAGCCGAACTCCGCAACATTTGGCATAGCCCGGATTCAGGTAAGTCTGCCCCCGTGGTCACCCGAGCATCGACCTTTAGCATGGTGGTCTATGAACCCGAAGAGTTCCAGCAACTCTTAGCGGCTTTGGGATTTTATCAAGGGCCGATTGATGGCATCCATGGCACCCAAACCCGAGATGCCGTGCGTCAGGCTCAAACCACCTACAAACTGCGCATTACCGGGCGTGTTGGCCCCCATACCCTAGAACGACTGCGGGAGGAATACGGTAAGCTGCCTCCTGAGCAACAGCAAATTTCTAACCCTGACTTACGGGGATTTACGCTGAATGAAGCGATCGCGGCCCAAAACCCCTGCCGGGTGATTACGCTATGCTCCACCCTGGGGGAAGAAGATACCGGTATCACAGCCCAGGTGTCTGCGTATTGCCCAGTCCAAAAGCGGAGTGGCAGCAATTTGATCTGCTGTGAATACATTACCCTACGTGGCACGAAATCAGCACTCAAACGCGTAGAAGATTTGGTCACCTCCCTGATGATTGCAGACCTACCGAAGTTTGTTTGGTGGAAAGCCACACCAAATCCTGAGCAAAGTCTCTTTCGAGCCCTTTCCAAAACCTGCAACTGTGTGATCGTTGATTCCAGCTATTTCAGTGACGCTGAAGCCGAACTGCTCAAAATGCAAACGTTGGTTGGGAAAGACAACTACATTGCAGACTTGAATTGGCATCGACTTGCCCCCTGGCAAGAATTGACTGCTGCTGCATTTGACCCCCCTGAGCGACGTGAAGCATTGGTAGATGTCGACCGCTTTAGCATCGACTACGAGAAAGGAAATGCGGCCCAAGCCTTGATGTATCTCGGTTGGCTGGCAAGCCGTCTCAGCTGGCAGCCGACTTCATACGTAGAAGAAGGGGGCGATTACGACATTCGCAAGGTCTATTTCAAGACCCCCCAAGGGCGGGATGTTGAAGCTGAACTAGCGGCGGTGCCCGTGGCTGATTGGGGTGAAGTCATTGGTGATTTAACTGGGCTTAGGCTCTCATCGACTAATATCCAGGCTGATTGCTGCACCGTGCTGTGTTCTGAAACCACTGGCTGCATGAGAATGGAAGCTGGGGGTGGAGCCCAATCTTGCCGAATCGAGCAAGTAACGGCACTCTCTGACCAAAAAGCCGAATTCATGCTGAGTCGACAACTTCAACGCTGGGGTCAAGATGTCCTTTATGAGGAGAGTTTAGACCTGACAACCCAGCTGTTGAAATTGAAATAGTCAATCGCTAGATTAAAGCTCGTCCACATCTAGATCCCTAAAACTAGATCCCTAAAGCTCTAGAACTAAAAGCTCCGGAGCTTTTTCATAAGCTAGACGCTTAAGTTTGCACATCGGATGTGGTTTATCCGTTAATAGGGACGGGAAGCCTGTCCCTGTTAGGATGACAGCGGATTCATATGACAACACGGTGACTATTGAAACTTTCTCATGAATGTTCAAGCTTCAGCTCAGTCTTCTGCCGATGTGCTGAATGACGAGCGCAATTTGATGTCGATTGAAACGGTTCAAAAATTGCTTAATCGATCGCGGGCTTCGGTTTATCGCTATGCTAATACTGACGTTGAGCTGATCAATCCGCCCTTTGACAGTAAACGCCTTAATCCTGAAATTCGCATCAACCGAGATGACCCGCTGCGATTTCACCCCAATGAGGTTGCCCGCTTCGCCCGGGATGTATTGGGGATTAAACAAATCACCATTGAAGTTCAACAATCCCCAGAGACCACCACTGACAAAACACTCAAGGAGATCCTGGCAGAGCTGAGATTGATTCGACAGATGCTCCAAAATCAGACTCCGTCTGGGTCTGATGGCCAAGTCAAATAGGGAATACTCGATGGGAGTGCCGATCGCCTGTAAAGAATGCTAACTTTTAGAGAGTGAGTTGTTGGAGGGGCCTTGTTTGGTGTGGCGCTTGACTGTTTTTGGTTGATAAATTCTTAAGATAGGGATGTAGGGCTATAAGCCCCCCATCTTGCCCAAGCTAAGCTCTGTCCTGAATTGCCTGTTTAACTCAAAATTTGTCCATACCTCATTTATGGAATCTGCAAGCCAGTCTGATAACCCTCCGGAATGCCCCCATAGTCGACTCGCTGTATTTATGGGTGTTGTTATTGCTCTCGCTACGCTGGTTTTGCCAGTTTTTGCAATTGCGCACTTCTCATCCGCAAGGGTGATTCCCCCTGAATCGTCCCAACCCCAACTTTTCCGACCCAGAGAGTAGAGACACCAGACACTCGCGAATCACTTAGCAACTGCTATTCATCCCTAATGTTTGGGCAAGCCTGGTATAGATCAAAGTCAGGCATTTTTAGAGTTTTAGTGAATTGGTCTATCAAGATAAGGTCAAGATAGGGTATTGCTACCTAATTCGCTTAAAATCTGATTTGGGATGGGTGAGTTGAGCTGATTCAAAGCTCAAGGACACTCTACCCTATGAAAACTGTCTTGGAGAATCGCAGTGGAGTTATCTCGAATTCCCGCTCAACCTAAACCAGGGTTGATCAACGTTTTGGTAGAAATCCCTGCTGGGAGCAAGAATAAGTACGAATTCGATAAAGACATGGGGGCGCTTGCCCTCGATCGGGTTCTGTTTGCGTCAGTGCAGTATCCCTATGACTATGGCTTCATCCCCAATACTTTGGCGGATGATGGCGACCCACTAGATGGCATGGTGATGATGGATCAACCCACCTTCCCCGGATGTGTCATTGCTGCACGGCCTATCGGCATGTTGGAGATGATTGACGGGGGCGATCGCGACGAGAAGATCCTATGCGTACCTGATGCCGATCCCCGCTATGCTGATGTCAAATCCTTAAAGGATGTCGCGAGTCATCGCTTGGATGAAATTGCCGAGTTCTTCAAAACTTACAAGAACTTAGAAAAAAAAGTGACCGAAATTCTGGGCTGGAAGGATGTTGATCAGGTAGCGCCTTTAGTCGAACAATGCATTAAAGCCTATCCATCTACCTGACCATCAAACTGGGATCCCCAGAGTGAAATGGGTATCTTGCTGACAACAGTTTCGCTTGCTGATTGTCTCTGATCGGGAGATAGCAGGTATGCTTAAGTCAGGGGTACCCATTTTACTGATGCCAAACACTTAATCAGGTATATTTTATTCAACTAAGCGTTCGTGAGTTCCTTGAGTTTCAAGAAACCTAGTTATTGCCGATTCAGAACTTTTCCCGAAGCGTTTTGTTATGGATGGTATATGGATATAGCTTGTGGGTTATGACCATCCTTGTGATTTAATCCATTCATTAGGCTTATTTAAACTCAGTTATATTGCTTTGCGCGCAATGATTTCTCGCCGATATGCCGGATTCTGATACCCCATCGATTCACCAACCCGTTGATGGACAGGGCGACTCTACCATCCCTGCCTCTACCACAACGATCACAGCTACCCATCCTGCTTCTAGCTTTACCGTGCAATTTTGGGGCGTTCGGGGCAGCATTCCGACTCCGGGAGCCGACACCGTACGCTACGGCGGCAATACCGCCTGTGTTGAAATTTTAGTCGGGGATCAGCGCTTAATTTTTGACGGTGGCACAGGATTACGGGTGTTGGGCAAGCATCTGCTTAATCACCATCAAACCATTTCGGCTCACCTCTTTTTCACCCATACCCATTGGGATCGAATTCAGGGGTTTCCGTTTTTTAACCCAGCCTTTGTTGCCGGTAACTGTTTTGAGATCTATGGCGCGACGGCTCCCAATGGCGCGTCCATTAAGCAATGCTTAACTGATCAAATGCTACGCCCCAATTTCCCGACGCCCCTGCAAGAAATGCGGTCTCAGATGCAGTTTCACAATCTGGCTGCGGGGAGCGTGATCCCCATTGAAGACGTGTTAGTTGAAACAATTTCACTGAATCGATTTACCAGTGCATTGGGGTTCCGGGTCACGTGGCAGGGCTATTCCCTGGTCTATGCTACAGATACTGACCATTCCATTGAAGGCGGCAATCAAAACCTGATCTATCTCGCCCAACAGGCTGATCTGCTGATCTACGATGGCAGCTATGCTGATCGGATTTATCCTGACATTAAGCCCCAAGCAGAACTTGATAGTCCATCCTGGTACGCGGGGGTAGAAATGGCTAAGGATGCAGGGGTTCGTGAACTGATTATGTTCCATCACCATCCAGCTCACGATGACGATGCCCTTGATCGGCTTGAGATGGAGATGCGATCACACTTTCCCCGCGCTAGATTAGCCCGGGAGGGTATGATTCTGCAAATTGCTTAAAAACTCTCTGCTAAACAAACGCGATTACGACCAGATTGCTTAGCTTTATAGAGCGCCTGATCAACAGCCAACACGAGCGATTCTGAGGCGTGATTGAGACGGGGAATAATGCTCGCAGCGCCCAAACTCACGGTCAATCGCTCACCAACCTGGCTCGAACGATGAGGAATGTTGAGATCAAAAATCACTTGCCGAATTTGCTCAGCCACTTGTAGTGTGCCGAGCTCATCTGTGTTTGGCAAGATAATGGCAAATTCCTCTCCCCCATAGCGAGCGACTAAGTCACTCGCCCGCCACCCGGATTGGGCCAATGCTTCTGCAACTTGCTGCAAACAGTCGTCACCCACTAAATGGCCATAGGTATCGTTGAAGCCTTTAAAATAGTCGATGTCGCAAAAAATTAACCCCAGGGGAGACTGCTCTCGGGCTAACCTTGCCCACTCATAGGCAAGCTGTTCATCAAAACAGCGCCGATTGGCAATCTGAGTTAATCCGTCAACCATTACCAAACGCTTTAGTTCTTGATTGGCTTGCTGGAGTTTCTCATAGATGAGACTTTGTTGAATCGCGATCGCCAAATGTCCACCCAATTCTTCCAGTAGATCAACTTCCCACTCAGGCCAAAGTCTATGGGTCGCGCAACAGTGGGCTGATAAAAATCCCCACGGCACTTGATTCACCACAATCGGTACCACTAGGTTGGTTTGGATAGTGAATTGCTGCAGTTGGCGTTTATCGTCAACCGTTTGGGGCTGGTCATGGACAACCCGAGCTACCGTTAAGGGGGATTGCGGGGTTTGGCCATTAGTCCAGACCGCGGTCATCTCTTGATCTAGGGTGTACCCCATCATGGCTAAATAAGGGGTGACGACTGATTCACTGATCACTGTGCTGTGGCCATTAACTTCAAACTGAGCGAGAATCACCCGATCCACATTCAAGAGCTGACGAACTTCTGCAGTCGCGATCGCCAAAATATCGCTGAGTTCTAAAGACTGACGAATGCGTTGGGAAATATTGTTGAGTAACCTTTCCCGTTTTGCTTTGAGTTTCAGGGCAGTTTCAGCTCGTTTGCGTTCGTCTTCCAGGCGTTTTCGCTCGCTAATGTCTTCAACAATTGCCACAGAGAATTTTGGAACGCCCTGTTGATCGCAAACCGCACTCACGTGCAAACTGGCCCAAATGATTGTTCCATCTCTGTGGATAAAGCGTTTATCCATGGCATAGTAGGGAATCTCCCTGGCAAAGAGCTGACGAATACAGGCCAAATTTTCCGCCCAATCCTCAGCATGGGTTACACTTTGCACCCTTAGCTGCAACAATTCTGCTTCGGTATATCCCAACATTTTGCAAAAGGCAGGATTCACTTGCAAAAATTGCCCACTCACATCAATGTGATTAATCCCAACCTTGACTTGTTCAAATAAAGCCCGAAGTCGGGCATCACTTTCTAAAAGGCTTTCCTCTGCTTGCTTTTGGTCGGTAATATCTTCTTCAATGGCTAGGAAAAATGCCTTTTCATCCGCACAAGCGTGAACCAAAACTATTGTGGATTTAACCCAAATCAGGGTGCCATCTTTGCAGCGATCGCGGCGCTGCAAATCAAAACGATCCATCTGTCCCTGGATCAAGGCCTGAAATCCCCGCTTCATCTGGGCCAGATCTAGGGGATGAACAATACTTTGACAGGATAGAGCACACAAGTCTTCTACCCCGTACCCCAACATGGCACATCGTTGAGGATTCACTCGCAAAAATTGCCCTGCCAAGTCTATGCAGCTAACACCAACAGGCAATCTATCAAAGATTGTCTTAAACAAAACCGCATTGTCTCTTAGCAGTGCCAACAATCGAGCGTGCTCCTTCTAAATCCTACCCAGCCCCTGAGCATAACTTTAGCCCACCCTACATTGGGACTAGTACAAAATTAATTCTTCAAAGACAGTCTAGTCATGCCGCTTAAACCCATAAATCAGACACGGCTAAATTACGGATTTGGGGAGGATCCAAACATCATCGCACTCTCTTTGGATCTGGCAGGATTGGAGCTGACTGGACAAGGGCGTAACCTTAGGATTACCTGAACCTTGCGAAAACTAACAAAGTCTCCCAACTAAATCACATTCGAGCAGCATGCCGACCTGAAGTAGCCAAAGTCTCTGGAACCAGAGACCCTACCAGCGGTTCTAATTAACTGGGCCCCATAGCCGGAGAAAAAATAAGCACACTGTTAAGCTGGGAATAAGTTTTACACGCTAGTCGCAATGAATCGCAGTCAGAATGTATCTCAACGGGTAAGGCAAATTCAACTATTACAAGGAAAATCCCCTATGACTTTGACTCAATCCCTGACGGCTCTTGCCTCTGGCGTAATGGTAGCCACGGCGATGATTTCTCCAGCACTGGCCCAAGACCCATCGGTTGATGAGGAGTATTTAGCTTCACTCTATGAAATTATGGGGAGTATTGAGGCAGAGTATGATCCGCTGTGGATGGCGACAGAATTTCTGTCTCCAGAGGAGAATGTAGAGTATGCTCAATTGATTTGTCAGGGATTTGAAGACGGCATGACCCCCGATGATATTTTGAATAGCGCCATTGGGGGGTTGATTGACAACCCCGACTTACCCCGGGAACGGTTAGAAGATGCGGCCTACTATGCGGGGGCATCGATTCCGATTGGCACCTACTACTACTGCCCAGATTACTTTTCTGTCGTAGAAGACTGGTTGAATCAGTAGGGTTAAAGTTGGAGATTGGGCCAGTCTGCGATCGCATCAGTTGACTTCACCAGGTGCATACCCGCATTGGCGTAGCGCTGAAAGGCTGCATTGGCGGGGTCAGTAAAGTCCACCACACCCGGTACGACCACCGGGGAAGTGCAGTCTTCTAGTAGGTAAACCTTTTGGGCCAAGCTTGGATCTTGAGCCTGAATCTCTAACAGAAGATCGTCAATGGTCCAAGCAACACAGTGACTTTTGGCCTGTCCGGCAATGATGATGGCATCAAACTTCAGCAGTTTTTCGATGAAACAGGTGTTTTTTTGAGCAATGGGGTGGCCATCAGCGTCATCAAGCACTTCTGGACTTAAAACGGAATAGTTTTCCGTTAATGGGTTACCCCCTTTGATTTCAAAGCGGGTTTGACTGTTGCGAGCCATATTGTGAAAGAAGCAGGCTTCTTCAACTGCTGACACTAGGGCATGGCCAATCCCCCCTAGCATTGAGTGGTAAGGCCAAATGGTCAGCGGATACTTATCGCGATCGCGGAGCTGCCGAGTGTAGTGCAGGGCGTAGGATTGCAGCACCTCATAATTACCATTGTCAATGCTATAGACAATATCAGGGTTGACCTGCCAAATCCCCTGCTGCACATCATCGTAGGTAATCATCGTCATTGGAGTCGGATTTGCACCCGCGTCATTCACCCAAAAGGCCGGGTGAAAAATTTGCATTGTAGTGTGGGTATCTAGGGTGGGGGCGATTTCGGTAATTAGCCCCAGGTTGCGATAGATAAACTCACACAGACGTTGATTGTCTTCCACTGCACCCATACCCGAGCGTCCCCCCACGAACAGCTCATGGTCTGGAATGCAGAACGTATTTTGCACATCGATAGCCATTAGGCAAATGCGCGTTTTGTCTTTGGCTGCTGGGGAAATTTGGTGTTGTTTAGCCCAGCTCTTGGCCTGCTCTGCCCGGTCTTGATAGGGCACACGCCAGATTTCCCCAACGCGATTGGCTTTGAAGAAAGGCGGGATGGGAAATTGGGTTAGGGTCGTCATGGGGTTGAAACTGTAATCAGGAGGATTGGAATGGGTAGACCAACCAGGGCACAATTGCCCGCTTTGCACAACCGAAAAAGTTTAGAGAACGCTTTGAATCCAAGAAGCCGCTTGGCATCAGCGAGAGGGAGCAAATTACTGTGCCACTTTTTAACATCTTAGTGTCAGAATAACACTTAGAAACAATAATGACAAGTCCCCGATCGAGTTACCCTCTTGCCCATGAGTAGAATTGCAGGCAGCAGGAGCAGATTCATCGCCGGAAAGCTAGCCATCACGGCAGCCTTACCAAGGGTTCACAATTACTTCAGGGGGTTTTAACTTTAGCTTCCCGCAATGTTTGTTGTAATAGGGCGTAGTGCAAGCTGTTTATAGTCGAAAGGTCATTGTCTGGAGAGGCGCGGATTAGAATCTGACTTGATCAATACCCAGGCGCAATCCTTGGAGCGTTCGCGCGCTCGTTGGGTGGGCATCCTAATTTTGAAATTGCTTTAATCCGGGTCAGGTGTTAGCAAGTTGGAGTACTATTCAGAGCTGCCTCACTTTCAAACAGATTGGGTTTATGGTCAACATTGACGGGCATAATTTATCTCTATGGCAAGACTTTCAGTAGAACTGGATCGGTTTTTCTTTGAGGAAGAACGGGCTCCCAAAGTGACCCTCAAAGATATCCTGGAACTCGCTGGGGAACGAACTTTCGGCTTTTTATTTGTACTGCTATCCATTCCGTCAGCCTTGCCAATTCCAGCGCCGGGGTATTCGATTCCGTTTGGGGTCGTGCTGTTGATCATTGCCATTCAGTTAGTGATCGGTCGTCAGCGACTTTGGTTTCCCAGATTTGTAGAGAGATGTGCCTTTGACCTCAAGAAGATACAAGGCATCGTCAAAGCGGCGATGCCCTGGTTAAGACGGATTGAGGCCGTTTCTAGACCGCGGCTGAGTTACATCTGCACCAGCTTGCCAGGGCGAGTGGTGATTGGCACTGCGATCGCGGTTATGTCAGTTTCAATGATGACGCCCATCCCCCTAACCAATACGCTGCCCGCCATGGGCATCTTTGTGACTGGGTTTGGCTTGCTTGATGACGACGGCGCGATTAGCTTAGCAGGTCTAGTTGTTTGCCTGATGGGGGCAACCCTGACAACCCTGATTTTGATATTTGGCTATGAAGCGGTCAAAGCCGTAATCGATCTCATCCGCAACAGCCTGTTTTAATCCGGGTCTACACCGCCGCTACGGGGGCAGGTTCGTAGAGATACTCAAACCAGTTCCCGTCTAAATCTTTGCCATAAAAGGAGGCAGTACCGTCGCGATGTTCGTGGATTTGGGTAACAAAGATGCCTTCTTTTTTGAGCCGTTCATAGGCGGCATCGACTTCGCTACGATCGTCAAACACAAAGCCAAAATGGGGGCCAGCTTGCTCATAACTCGGGCTCAGCAACGCTAATCCGTCATCTCCGGCTTTGAGATAGGCCCAATCAGCATCTTGCCAAGCCAATTCCATGCCTAGATTTTGATAGAACTGAGCAGCTTTTTCGATGTCTTTAACACAAATGGCAACGTGCCCTAAACGCTTGATATTCATTGGGATTAACGGTGCCGATCGCGGCGTCTTCAATGGTTTTATTGTATCGCAGCCCCCGATAGGCAGGGTTGATAAGATAAAGACATCTGCTTGCCCTCCAGAGCAGCTAATGGCGACGTTACAGCACCGACAACTCGATGAACCGTCAGAGCATCAACTTGTGCAACATCAGGTCAGCGGCTCAGCGATTGAGGCCAGCTTGACGGAGTATTAATTTGTTACTGCGTCTCCCGTCCCAACCCAGCAAACCCGTGCTTTGCTTAGAAACCATTGCGGATCGCCTCAGCCATTACCATAGGCTTTTTAGCCTGGCCCAAGATATCGCCCAACTGCCTGAAGACTGCCTTGAGATCACGGTTGATTTTAGTTATTGCGAGTTTTTAGGACATTTTGGCGTTGCCTTTCTGGGGGGATTGGTTCACTTGATTCAAGCCCGTGGAGGCTGTGTTCACTTCGACTGGAAGGGGCTGCTGCCCAAGATTCGCACAAATCTAGCTCAAAATGGCTTCTTTCATCATTTTGGGGGCGGGGCTGAACCGTGGGATGGCAATTCGATTCCCTATCGGAGAGATCTGCAATACGACACAACCGATATCGGCGACTACCTGCGGTACAAATGGCTGGGCAAGGGGTGGGTCAACATTAGTCCGGGGCTACAAGCCGCGATCGCAGGGCAGGTTTCAGAAATCTACCTCAACGCGTTTGAACACAGTCAATCAAGCATTGGGGTCTTTAGCTGTGGACAGCACTATCCCAATCAAGGCATGCTCCATCTCACCGTCATTGACTTTGGCATCGGCATTCCGGCAAATGTCCGTTCACTTTCGCAAAATGTCTCATTGACCCCTTCAGATGCCTTTGCCTGGGCATTCCAAGCTGGAACCACCACAAAAATCAATGGCATTTCCCGTGGATTAGGGTTAAATCTACTGCAAGCGTTCGTGATCCAAAATCATGGAAGTTTGATGATTTTCAGCAATGACGGTTATGTTGTTATAGACGGTAATGGTACTCAATATAGAAACAGTCAGGCTAGCTTTGCTGGAACGCTAGTCAATATTGCGTTTCAGTGTGACGAGCAATATTATTGCTTGGCTTCTGAGGTTCCACAACGCAATAAACCGCTATTTTAGAGATCAGGCATTGAGGGAAGAGGAGAGTCAGCCATGAAATTACAAATCTGCGCCATTACTGGAGAATACGCGACTGATGCTGACAGTGGCCAGCAGATATACGAGGCCATCCATCCTCAACTCTTGGCGGGTGAAGCTGTTGAGCTAGACTTCACCACAGTCAATGTTTTCGCATCTGCATTTTTCAACTTCGCGATTGGTCAACTGCTTCAAGATCTCTCCCCGGATACCCTCAATCATCAGCTCAAGATTGAAGGGTTATCTCCCCACGGGTACAGCATCCTCAAGCGCGTGATCGACAATGCCAAGCATTATTACGCCGATGCTCAGTACCAAGCAGCGGTTGACACTGTGATGGAAGAATACGCTGCTAGTTTCTAGGGCGTGTCATCAATTAATCACCGAGGCTTTACGGTATGAGCCTTGCCATGCCCGCTTAGACTAAACAAGCTAGGAGCTGGATCCCTCATTTTGAAAGTATATGAAGCTAATTGATGACAGCCCCTAGTTCATGCCAATTAATCTCACTGTCCAAGCGGATGTTGTTGATGTTCGCGAGGATACGCCACGTCAAGACGACATTTTTCTGGTGGATACCAATGTTTGGTTGTGGCAAACCTATACGAACGCGATCGCCACATCTCGTTGGGCACCCAACAAAATTCGAGCTTACACCCCTTACCTCAGTAAATCTCGGCGGAGTGGGGCAACGCTGGCCTACACGGGGTTAATCTTGTCAGAACTGGCCCATGTGATTGAGAAAACAGAACGGGAAATTTATAGTCGCCGGACCAGACGGTCTTTGCCACCGAAAGAGTATCGCCACAATACCCCCAATGAACGAGCCAATGTTGTCGCTGAGGTTAAATCGGCCTGGCAACAGGTGGAGGGGTTAGCTGTTCCTCTCGATTTGACGATCAATGAAGAGACGACCCGTGCTTCACTCCAGCGCTTCGGGATGCAAGCGCTGGACGGTTATGATTTGCTGATTTTAGAAGCGATCGGTAGGGCGGGTGTCGGGCAAATCAAGGTGATTACCGATGATATGGACTATGCAGTCGTCCCCCATATTCAACTCTTTACCGCTAACGATTTGGTCATTCAACAGGCTAGAGCACAAAGGAAGCTACGTTTGCGTTAAAGGCATCGCTAAAATAGACGCAATATTATGCGGCCTGCTCTTGCTTGACGGTCACAGACAGCTTTAAGCCTAGTTCGTTAAGCAATAGAGACTTGGTGAGATACGTACGGTAACGCTTATGAGTCGGCATTTTTTCTCTTCTGGAAATCTGCCCAGTTTAGCTAGTATAAAGGCACTTTGTTTTGCCAAAGACGCTGATGGTGACCTTGCAACTCCGACAACTTGATGTGCCCCCTGGGCAGCGGCTTTTGCTGCACGATGTCAGTTGGGTTGAATTTGAGGCAATTTTGACAGAACTGGGTGATCAGCGAGGTTCCCGTATTGCTTACAACAACGGCTTGTTAGAAATTATGGCTCCGCTGGCAGAGCATGAAGATGATAAGGAAATCATTAGTGATTTTCTAAAGGTGTTTTTAGAAGAGCTAGATATTGAATTCCGAGCTTTGGGATCAACCACCTTCAAGAATGCAGCGATGTTGAAGGGAATTGAACCGGATCAGTGCTTTTACATTCAAAATGAGTCGGCGATTCGGGGAAAGAAGCGATTGGATCTGATGGTTGACCCACCGCCGGACTTAGCGCTGGAGGTGGATGTGACGTCCCGGACGCATCCGGAGACCTACGCAGCATTGGGGGTGCCAGAGTTGTGGCGGCGGGTTGATGGGGTGATTCGGATCTATCGATTGCAGGCTGGGGAGTATGTCGAGGTTGCGGAGAGTGGTTTGTTTGCGGGATGGGCATTGCAGATTGAGATTCCGAAGTATTTGGAGATGAGTCGGGTTGAGGGGCGGAATCGGGCGGTGCGGGCGTTTCGTGAGTGGGTGAGGAAACAGCTCGGTCAAACTTGAGCAAATCCTACAGGAAGGAGCAACAAAAGGGGGCCTATAAAGATAGGCAACAACTGTAGAGATTTATGTGACGAGAAATAGAAAAGTGAAATAATCTTATGTCCTCATCATAAAATTGATACACTTTACATTTTAAGTAAAAGTGTACTATCTATGCTATCCCCGAATCGTATCAAACCATCTGTCTTAGATATATTTTCCGGAGCAGGAGGGATGAGCCTCGGATTCCAAAGAGCTGGCTGTGCAATATTAGGTGGCATTGACGAGAACAAATATGCTGTTGAAACCCATCACAAAAATTTCCCTAGATGCAAACTTAGGTTACCTCCTCAAGACATACGTAAATTGCTTGATCTTAAGTCACTGGGTATAAAACCTGGTGAGATAGACATTCTAATTGGTGGTCCACCATGTCAAGTTTTTTCAAGAGTTGGCTTGGGAAAAATGAAACGAGATCTAAATAGGAATATCCAGGAAGATCATAGGAACTTTCTCTATAAAGAGTATGTAAGGTTTTTAAATTACTATAAACCACTCTTTTTCATAATGGAAAACGTTGACAATCTAGCACATAAGAAAAAATTAATGGGGGAAATAAAGGATGAATTAATTGCATGTGGATATCGAGTAGATTCTAAGGTGTTAGATGCATCAAAGTTCGGGGTTCCTCAAAGAAGATTGAGAGTCTTTATTGTTGGTGTACGTGAAGACCTAAAGTGGAATCCAGTTTTCCCAAAAGAGCGTCATAAAAAATCTTTAACTGTAGGTGAGGCCATCGGAGATCTACCTGAACTGCAAGCTTTTTCAATGCCACTAAAAGAAAAATCTAGTGGCCCAAGACAAAAAGACTCTAACTTGCCTTATAGAACCGAACCTTTATCAAATTATCAAAGAATTATGAGGCGATATAATGGATCAAATGTACGTAATCATCTGTGCCGCGCACACAATTATGAGGATTTAAGCATATTTGAAATGCTAAATCAAGGTGAAAGATATCGAGACTTACCCAAAGAAGTGATGAGATATCGGGTTGACATTTTTGATGATAAATACAAGAAACTAATCTGGAATGAGCCATCTTGGACACTTACGGCTCACATGAGGAAGGATTGCTTGGCTTATATTCATCCTTTTCAAAACAGGAGCATTTCTGTTAGAGAAGCTGCAAGAATTCAAAGTTTTCCTGATAATTTTATATTTTATGCACCAATGACACGGATGTTTGAACTTGTAGGAAACTCCGTACCTCCACTGTTAGCAGAAGCCGTCGCAAAACCGATAGTAAAACTAGTTCGCGAGCATTACGCAAGTAAAATTAGCAGGTCAACTTTAGCATCGTAGAAATTCAGAACACTCTCGCTATATTGATCATCTATTTATTGACTACTCTGATTATATATTTCGATGAATTCACTGTGATATTGTTTTGACTGTTCGAGCAGCTCCCTATAAGTTTTTACGAAAACTTCCCCAGATGCCCTGTAGGTCTTTTCTTTCTGCTTAAAGGGGCCATCAGTTGATTTCTCGCCGCCAACGACGAAGGAAACTACTTTCGAAAATCCCGACTCAGTTGCATACTTATCAGTCAGAAAAGCACCATATCCCCAAGCCTGCTCGAGCGCCTTCATATCTATTTTATACTTACTTCTTTTTATCTCAATAACATATAGAATGCCTCCCAAAGCATTGCTACATAGGGCTCGCTGAAAAAGTCACTTTTGACGATTTTGTGAAACGGTAGCGCGATCAGACGTGTCCGGCAGACAGTGGTTAAGGTCATGCTTTGGCGAAGGTGTGACGGCCTTGCCAGGGAGCGACCGTAAGTCGCCAAAAA
>JBCBZT010000042.1:0-71021 GCA_039815185.1 Cyanobacteria bacterium P01_A01_bin.123
CCGTGGCAACCAAGCCATGACTCGTTATGAGTTTGCGGCTGGTTTGAACTCCTGCTTAGACCGGATTCTTGAAATCGTGGGTGCGGGTGGTGTTACCGCTGAAGATCTCGAAGCGATTCGTCAGCTGCAGCAGCAGTTCCAGGCTGAACTGGCTCAACTACGGGGTCGCGTGGATGCGCTAGAAGCTGATGTGGCTGAACTGGAAGCTAATCAGTTCTCTACGACCACCAAGCTACGGGGTCAGGTTGACTCTCATGTCGTTGTTCCTCTCGATACCCTTGGAGGTGAATCAAGCACCACCTTTGTTAACAGGGCTCGTTTGAACTTTGATACTAGCTTCACAGGTGAAGATCGTTTGCGGATTCGTCTTCAAGCGGGTAACGACACGACCAACTTGGGTAGCTCCACTGGGGTTGCTGGTTTTGGCCTAGCTAACAGTGCTGGTGGCGGCTTTGATGTCGAGATCAATGACTTCTTCTATACCTTCCCAGTGGGTGATCGTTTAGACATTATCATTGGCGCTAACAGCATCGTGACTGATGACTTTGTCACCAGCACGATTGTGCCTTTTGATGGTCCTAGCGTTTTGGATGCTGGCGGTCCTGCCTTATATGACTTTGGTATGGGTGGTAGTTCTGGTGCTGGTTTCAGCTTCGCCTTCACTGAGAACATTGTGTTAGATGCAGGCTACTCTGTGGACTCTGCTCCAGGCGGTGATTCTACGGTTGGTATCTTTGCTGGCGCGGGTCAGAGTTATATTGGTCAGCTAAGCTATATCAGTGATGGGCTCTTGGATATTGCCGTTGCATATTTGCACGGTAATGCAGATGCTACTCCTACTGGCCTGACAGCTGGTAGTGTTGGCGGTGTTGATACCGACACCTACGCAGGCCTTCTGAATCTTGATTTTGGCGGCTTCATGGTCGGTGGTTACTTCGCCTATCATGATAATGGTACTGACGATACCACCTCCTACATGGGTGGTGTTTCTGTGCCTAACCTGTTTGGTTTGGGTAACGAACTGGGTGTTTATGGTGGTATTGCACCTAGCTACACTAACGAGCCCCTCTTTGTTGAAGGGTATTACGCGATCGGCGTGAATGAGTTCCTAACCATTACGCCTTCTGTGAGCTATCTTGATCCCGACGGTGATGGTGGTATCACAGATACTGGGTTCTTCGGTGCTATCCGTGCAACCTTCACCTTCTAAATCTGAACTTAACTAATCAGATAGATTTAGCTTAGAAAAGCCCCGTTGATGCGGGGCTTTTTTTGATTTATAGCGCTGGCCAGATTGCTTAATGCACCTAGTATTGCTGGGATGCTTAACACACAAGCAATCTGGCTCGCCTTAGCACACAAAGCTTTGCGGCTAAGGCTATAAATCGCTAATGTAAGGGCTCGGCTTTACAAAGCTGCAAACCCCAGTGGGGAACCGGAGTATAATAGGGATGTGGCTCAGTAAAATATGTCTTGTTTGTGGAACTTTCTTGCAAAAGTGAATATGCGCTGCTGGCGTTGATTGAACTGAGTGCCAGCCATGGAAGTGGTGAACCGATGCAAATTCGACACATTGCTGCCCAGCAAAATATTCCTGACCGCTATCTAGAGCAGCTTTTGGCGACGTTAAGGCGTGCTGGCTTAGTGCGCAGCCAGCGCGGCGCAAAGGGGGGGTATTTGTTGACGCGAGATCCTTGGCAAATCACGCTGTTTGATATCGTCAGTTGTATTGAAGGGTTTGATGCCCAAACCGAGCCTGAGAAGAAAAACCCTCAGACACCTGAAGGCAAGGTGATTTGTGAAACCTGGCAAGAGGTGCGACAGGCGGCTGAGGCCGTTTTGCAGAGATATACGCTCCAGGATTTGGTAGAGCGCCGCAATGCCAAACGTCAAGTTGACATCATGTACTACATCTAGCGTTAACTGATGCAGATTGCCCAGAATATTACCCAACTGATTGGCCATACCCCGCTGGTGCGGCTGAATCGTATTCCTCAAGCAGAGGGATGTGTGGCTCAAATTGTGGTGAAGTTGGAAGGAATGAACCCTTCGGCGTCAGTAAAAGACCGCATTGGGTTGAATATGATTGAAACGGCTGAGCAGCAGGGGCAAATTACCCCAGGGAAAACCACGCTGGTTGAGCCGACCTCTGGTAATACCGGGATTGCGTTGGCAATGGCGGCAGCGGCGAAAGGCTATCGGTTGATTTTGACCATGCCAGAAACAATGAGTGCTGAGCGGCGGGCGATGTTGCGAGCCTATGGCGCTGAACTAGAATTGACCCCGGGAAATACGGGTATGGGGGGCTGTATTCAACGCGCTCAGGAGCTGGTGGATAAATTGCCCGATGCCTATATGTTGCAACAGTTTCGTAATCAGGCGAATCCAGCGATTCATCGTCTCACGACGGCAGAGGAGATTTGGCAAGATACCGAGGGTACTGTAGATATCTTGATCGCCGGGGTTGGGACTGGCGGCACAATTACTGGGGTAGCGGAAGTGCTGAAGGCTCGCAAATCGAGCTTTCAAGCGATCGCGGTTGAACCGACCAACAGCCCTGTGTTAGCGGGTGGACGACCAGGCCCCCACAAGATTCAGGGGATTGGGGCTGGATTTATCCCCGAGGTGTTGAAAGTCGAGCTGATTGATGAGGTGGTAGCGGTGTCTGATGAAGACGCGATCGCCTATGGTCGCCGTCTCGCCCGAGAAGAGGGCCTACTGTCAGGGATTTCTAGCGGTGCAGCCCTGTGTGCTGCTATCCATGTGGGCCGTCGTCCCGAGAATCAGGACAAGCTAATCGTGATGGTGCAGCCCAGCTTTGGCGAACGCTATCTGAGTACACCGTTATTCCAAGACCCGGAGTTGGTTGCGTTGGGAATGTTGGGGTAGTGATCTCTCGCTGCTTTCTTTAAGATGTGGAGAGAGGTTTTTAAGCGTCCCGATTGGGATGTGGATGTATGCCCCAGGGTACGAGTACCAGCCACTATCACACGCTGGATGTGTCTGAAACAGCGACTCAGGCGGAGATTAAGCAGGCCTATCGACGGTTGGTAAAGAAGTTCCATCCCGATAGCCGCCATGTCGCTGCAGGTCATGAGCAAATTACGCAGATCAATGCTGCCTATGAAATTTTGGGCGATCCGCAAAATCGTTCTCGCTATGACCAAGAACGGCAATATTTCTCCGCGGCTGACGCGGTTAGCTTTGTTGAAACAGACGCTCGCGATCGCCAACAGCGCACCGTTGATAGCCAAAATCACTACCGGCAGCGGCGGAAAACCCAAAAAAATGCCGATATCCACATCGAACAGTGGTTAAAGCATGTGTATAGCCCGATCGACCGTTTAATGGGCAAGATTCTCTCGCCGCTCAAGACCGAACTGCGATCGCTATCAGCAGACCCTTTTGACGATGAGCTCATGGAAGGGTTTCAAGCCTATTTAGAAAACTGCCGCAGTTGGTTAGAACATGCCCAGGGGTTGTTTAAGTCCATGGCTAGCCCTGCAAATGCGGCTGGAGTGGCTATGGATCTCTACCACTGCCTCAATCAGCTCGAAGACGGCATCGACGAAATGGAACGCTTTACCTACAGTTATGAGGAGAGTTATTTACACACAGGGCAAGAGCTGTTCCGCTTGGTGACTCAACTGCGTAAAGCCGTTAAGGCAGAGGTGAGGTCAGGGTAAAAAGGGATGGGATGAGATGGGAGCTGAACCTGGATGCGGAAGGCTCAATAGTCAGGCAAAAAGCTTAAACGTCGACATCACGTTTGCAGTTCTACAATAGAGAAATCGGCTTTTATTCTTTGCGCCATGTCTCTGCCCGTTGTTGCTATCATTGGACGCCCGAATGTGGGCAAATCCACCTTGGTTAATCGCTTAACTGGGGTTCAAGATGCGATTGTTCATGATCAACCGGGCGTTACCCGCGATCGCACTTATCGGCCTGCTTTTTGGGGCGATCGCGATTTTATCGTAGTTGATACGGGTGGTTTGGTGTTTGATGACGATACGGAATTTCTGCCCCACATTCGTGAGCAAGCATTGGCCGCGTTGGCTGAGGCACAGGCAGCTATCTTCGTCGTGGATGGACAAACTGGCCCGATTGAAGCAGATGTTGAAATTGCCAGTTGGTTGCGGCTGCAAGCGACGCCTGTGTTACTTGCCGTCAATAAGTGTGAATCACCCGATCAAGGGGTGATTCAGGCAGCCCAGTTTTGGGAATTAGGCTTAGGAGAACCCTATGCGGTTTCAGGTATCCATGGCAACGGCACAGGCGATTTGCTCGACCAGCTGATTGACTATTTGCCGACAACCTCTGAGCAAGTGGAACCCGATGAAATTCGGGTTGCTATTGTGGGACGCCCGAATGTGGGCAAATCGAGCTTACTCAACGCCTTTGTTGGTGAAACCCGCGCCATTGTCAGTCCAGTTTCTGGCACTACCCGTGATGCCATCGACATGATGGTGCAGCGGGGTGAAACTCGCTATCGCTTGGTGGATACCGCAGGTATTCGTCGGAAAAAGCAGGTAAAATACGGGCCAGAATTCTTTGGTATTAACCGCGCTTTCAAAGCGATTCGCCGATCCGATGTGGTGCTGTTAGTCGTTGATGCCTTAGATAGTGTGACTGAACAAGACCAAAAACTGGCTGGACGGATTGAGGAAGAAGGTCGAGCCTGTGTGCTGGTGGTTAACAAGTGGGACGCAGTGGATAAGGATTCCCACACCATGTATGACTTTGATCGTCGGATTAAGTCGCGGCTGCACTTTGTTGATTGGGCTGAGAGCATCTATGTGAGTGCTTTGACTGGGCAGCGGGTGGAAAAGATTTTAGACTTAGTGGATTTAGCGGTGGCTCAGCACCGTCGCCGGGTTTCAACATCGGTGATCAATGAAGTGATAGAAGAGTCGACGACCTGGCACACCCCACCGACGACCCGCCAAGGTCGCCAGGGTAAACTTTACTACGGTACCCAAGTCACCAGCCAGCCTCCTTCCATTGCCCTATTTGTCAACGATGCCAAACTGTTTGGCGATAATTACCGCCGCTACATTGAACGACAATTCCGCGAAAACCTTGGGTTTGAAGGGACACCGCTACGCCTCTTTTGGCGCAGTAAGAAATTGCGAGATATGGAGCGAGGGAGTGCTAATCGGGCCACAAAGGTATAGCCGTAGCCACAAAGCTTTGTGTGCTACGGCGAGCCAGATTGCTTATGTGCTGAGCATCCCAGCGATACTAGGTGCGTTAAGCAATCTGGCCAGCGCTATATAACGGAAAAGCTCCGTCTTGAATGTGTTATGGATCTGCTGCGATCGCTACCGTTAGGCCTTTATCTCGAACAACCGATCACCTGGTTACATCGTTTAGATGCCCGGGTCAAGTTGGCCTGGCTGACTAGTTTTTTAGCTACGCCGATTTTGGCTAATGGGTTGTGGCGTTGTTTGTTGGTCGGGGTCTTAATTGGGCTCACCTTGGTAGCGCGTATTCCCCTGCGAGTATGGCGGCAACAGATGGGCTGGTTGCTGCTGTTGGGGGTGCTAGTGCTGCTGTTGACCATGGTCACCCCCGATGGTTTAGGCATTACCAGTCAACCCCGGATGCCCACCCCTGAAGCGATCGCGATGCTCCAAGACGGCTCTGAAGGTTTCCTTCGGGGGTTTCCTGACAGTCTGCTAACCGATTTACCCCAACCGACCCGTTATAACTATATTTTATTTCACCAAGGTCCACTGACCATCAGCCGACAGTCTTTGGCCTTGGGCATTCGCGTCAGTACGCTGATTTTTACCCTGATTTACAGCACTAACTTATTTCTGTTGACCACAGCCCCTGAAGAAATCACCGCTGCCTTGGAAGAATTGCTCCAGCCCTTAAGCAGATTGGGGTGGCCGATTACCGAAATTGCGCTAACGATGACGCTGGCGCTCAGGTTTATTCCGTTGGTACTTGAAGAAGTGCAAAATCTGATCCGGTCTGTTCGGACTCGCGCCATCAATTGGAAAAAGCTAGGCTTTCGCCGAGCAGCCCAAATCTGGATGATGGTGGCTGAACGGCTGCTTGAAAATCTGTTGTTGAGAGCTGAGCAGATTGCAGGGGCGATGGAAGTGCGCGGCTTTACCAGTCCGAATCAACATCAGGTACTTTGGCACCAGCTTAAACTAGACCGTTGGGATGTTTTAGCGCTGCTGGGGTTGATGCTGTTTTGGCTATCGCGCCTGGTTTGGGGACAAGCTCCCTTATAGCGTTCCATCCCAAGTGTCAGGGATAAAGCTAACAAAACTAACGGAAAAATTGAGAATTCTATAGGGAGCCGCTACTATATATGCTTCTATAGACATAAAGATAAGCTATGATCATTCAATTTGTGACCATTTTGGCTGAAAAATCCTAGCTTCAAGGTAAGACCCTATAGGTAGTTCAGTCCTATGCCTCTTTCGACAGCATTTCAGCTTGGATGAGTATCGAAAATTATCTCAACCATCCCACCTTTGGCCTCCTTTTTAGGGTCTGCTTGGTTAACGAGAATCAAGAATTATTCGCCACCCTTTACGCCCAGCGGCTCTTTTTCTTAGTGACGAGCGGCAATCAAGACGGCATTGTGTTTGAGCCCATTGGTCGCAGTGATGCCCGGATGTTGCTGGAGGGCCGGATGCGATTGCTGCGCCGGGCGGGCCAGTATTCAGATTATGAGCGCTTGCAGTTGACCTATAAACAGACATTTCAATGAGTGCTTTTGCTACCGATCAGATTGCCGAACGGATTAGCAATATTCGCCAAGGGTTGCCTGACTCAGTTCGGTTAATTGCGGTCACTAAGAAATTTCCCAGCGATGTGATTCGGGTTGCCTATGAAGCAGGGGTACGGGATTTTGGTGAAAGCCAAGTGCAAGAGGCGATCGCCAAACAATTCGAACTACAAGACTTAACCGATATTACCTGGCACTTGATTGGTCATCTCCAACGGAACAAAGCCCGTAGGGCGTTGGAGCATTTTCAATGGATTCATTCGGTAGATAGCTTGTCACTAGCCCAGCGCCTCAATCACCTGGCCCAGCAAATTCCGGTGCGTCCCCAGTGCTGTCTCCAAGTCAAGGTCGTCCCTGATCTACCTAAATATGGGTTTACCCTAGAGCAACTTTGGTCAGCATTACCTGATCTCAATCAGCTACAGCAGCTCGAATGGGCCGGGATCATGACGATTCCCCCGATGGGGTTAGATCAGGCGCAGACCCAAGCGGTATTTGAGCAAACTCAGCAACTGGCGACAACGATTAACCAGCAAGGATTTCAAAATATTCAGATTCGAGAGCTCTCTTTAGGCATGTCTAGCGATTATCCGTTCGCGATCGCGGCGGGCAGCACCATGATCCGTTTAGGCACAGTTTTATTTGGTCAGCGGTCATCCTAATTAACTAAATATGAATCGAACATCTTTTTGGGGAAATTCATGTATACTGTGGACTCAATATTCAGTCCATAAAATCCAGTTAAATCTGTCGATCTAGGGCTTAATAGTTACTTAGATTGCCTTTAAGTTTTGCAGTGTAGGAATTTCCTCTAGAAATACTGCTTCTTAAGTAGATATTGGATGGACTGTGGGGTTGCTGTGCTGATTTAGCCACTCGACAAATAAAAAAAAGATAATATTTCCCTTTTCTCTTGCATTTTGATCGAGATGAGCTACACTGACAACGACAATTCAGACCTGTTCGGTTCTGAACATGCTCCCTCCGCTCTTTGGATTGTTTCAATCTAAGAGAAAGGTGCCAAGTTACCGATAGTCACGATGGAGTGTAAGCCGTGAGTAATTTGTTCTCAAAGCTACGAGATTTTGTTGGGTTAAACGACCCAGCAGATTATGAATACGAATATGACGAAATGGATGGTGAGGAGTATCAAAACCTCTATCAAGAGGAGAATACGCAACCCGAACCCACTCCTCAACTGCAGGAAGAACCCCGTGTTCGCCGTCGGGTACGTGAACGCATGAATCCCCCTGAGCCTGGAATGACCCCTATGAATAATGTGATTGGTATGCCTGGAGCAATGAATGGAGTGTCGGAAGTTGTTGTAATGGAGCCCCGCTCATTTGAGGAAATGCCTCAAGCGATTCAGGCTCTACGTGAGCGCAAGTCAGTCGTGCTCAACTTGACCATTATGGATCCGGATCAGGCGCAACGGGCAGTTGATTTTGTTGCCGGTGGCACCTACGCCATGGATGGTCATCAAGAACGCATTGGGGAAAGCATCTTCTTGTTCACACCCAACTGTGTTCAGGTCAGCACCCCGGCTGAATTTGAAGACGAGATCCCGATGGCACAGCCCCAAACGGTACCTATGCCTCGTCAAGTCCCTCCCACCCCGGCTTGGACAACCGAACAGCAAGCACGGATGGCTTAGGGCAAAAGCGGCCTGCTACAACGTGTGTTTAGGAGGCAAACCAATTGCCTTTACAACTTGGCATCATCGGTGGCGGGGTAATGGGAGAGGCTCTCTTATCCCGCCTTCTTGCACAGAAAGTTTATCCATCAATAGCTGTTTGTGTCAGCGACCCTTCTGCTGATAGACGGGCGTTTTTGAGTCAGCAGTATGGCATTAATACGACTGCTGATAATATTTCGGTGCTATCCGAAGCTGAAGTCGTTTTATTGGCGATTAAACCTCAAATTTTGGCAAAGCTTCAGCCTCAATTTGAACAAGTCGCCAGTCAACGGTCGGCATTACTGATTTCTATTTTGGCGGGTACACCGCTTGCAGCACTAGAAGCAGTGATTCCTCAATGGCCTGTGATTCGGGCGATGCCTAATACCCCAGCGACGGTCGGGGCAGGCATGACGGCGATCGCAGCGGGGAAATACACTCAGCCCCAGCACCTTGAATTAGGCCAGCGCATCTTTGAGGCGGTAGGATCGGTGGTAACGGTGCCTGAATCTTTAATGGATGCGGTTACCGGACTATCAGGGTCTGGGCCAGCCTATGTGGCGATGATGATTGAAGCGATGGCCGATGGTGGGGTGGCAGCAGGGTTGCCCCGAGCGATCGCAGCTCAACTTGCGCTGCAAACGGTCTTAGGTACGGCGCAGCTATTGCATGAAACAGAAATGCACCCTGCGGTGCTCAAAGATCGAGTCACAAGCCCTGGAGGAACCACCATTGCGGCAGTTGCCCAGCTCGAAAATCATGGGTTGCGGTCTGCCTTGATTCAAGCAGTGTTAGCTGCCTATCGACGGTCTCAAGCATTGGGGAGTTAGACCAAGATTATGGATCTGCAAAAACTACTGATTCAGCTGGTGATTGCTATTGTCTGTGCTGGGTTAGCCAACTTTTTGGTGCCCCGCCGTATCCCTGGCAAGTTGATTGGACTGGTTTTGATCGGATTAGCAGGTGTGCTGTTGGGAGAGTGGGTCGTCAACTTCTTCGCTCGGCAATATGGCTTTAGCCTAGACATCCTGACGTGGGGTATTCAAGATGTGCCAATCATTCCCTCGGTGCTGGGATCTACCATCATTCTGTATGTGGTAACGACGTTTCTTAGCTGGGGGCGTTATGGTGGTCGGGGTTAGACGCAGGGGGTACGGGTTGAACCAAGGCTGTTTTGGCAGCATCACCCAGATGAGGTTCGGTACCTGCCAAAATTCTTTCGATGTTACTGCGATGACGCAAAAGTACATAGCCTCCCCCAGCGATCGCTAGTAGTAGATAGGGTAGGGGCTGTCTTGTGAGTGCCATCAATAGCATCACTGAAATTGCAGCCACCATAGATCCCAGGGACACGATTCTAGAGACCAGCACGACAGTGGCAAAAATTGCCATAACCCCTAACCCAATAGGCCAAGCGATCGCCAGTAAAACTCCCAGGCCAGAGGCGGCTGATTTACCCCCCTTAAAGTTAATCCACACTGATTTACTGTGGCCGATTAAGGCAAGCAACCCGGCAACGGTCATCAACCAAGGGAGTTGGGTCTCAACATTGATAGGGGAATTAGCCCATTGGCCCACAAAAGCTGGGTAGGCGACCGCGGTCAACCGAACTGCAGCAGCACCTTTGATTAGGTCAATGATCAAAACAGCTAGAGCCGCAGCTTTGCCGACGGTTCTTAATACGTTGGTTGTGCCTGTACTGCCAGAACCGTGCTGCCGGATATCAATACCCTTAACGGTTTTCGCAACCACGTAACCCGTTGGAATTGACCCCAACAAATAAGCATTGAATAAACAAACGGCAATGGCCAAACCCACCATGACCGCAGACTCCCTTTTGGTATCAACAGTATCAGTCTAGAGGGATTTGGCAGCGGTTTTGCGGGTGCAACGTATTTCCTTAGTAAAGATCGACATCAGTAAAGATCGACATCATTGGTAAAAGTCATAATCAGGCGTGGGATTGAGGGGATCGGGGGCAAACGCCAACCAAAGTGGGAATTGCAGCAAAGCAAGGCTGATTTTGTCTTCGGCTTCGTCGATTAACATCAGGGGCAACAGCCCCATTTCGACTAAGCGATCAGCCCGTTGAGCCATGGGCTCTGGCGCTTCAAACAGCATGATGCCGCGATTAGTACCAAAATCTGCCCGCGAGACGCCCAAGCAATCTTGGAGACCCCGTCTCCATTCTCCTAAGCGTTCAGGGGTGTTGGCTAGGACAAGGATACGAACGCGATCGCCATAGAGGGCACGCAAAATTGAGACTGAGGCCGAAGCAATCAGCACATTTTGGAGACGACTACCCATACTTTTAATGGCACCTCGTCCCCCCTGGGCCAGAAACCAGTTGCTTAAGCGGTCAGCGTGGACGGGTTCAAAGGTGCGTCGCAACTGCCAGATGGGGCCATAGTAGTCGGGGCGTAGGCGATATTGATCTAGCAGGTTGCGGATCTGTTGGGTGTCGTCTTGAAAGCGCTGGTTAGCAAACCCTAAGGGAGTCGAAGCGTCTTTCTCCGGCTGATCAAAATCTGCAAAGGGATCGACCGACTCACGCGATCGCCCTGGCCGAGTGGCTGACGGTGTTGATTGGGTTGATGGCTTGGGTTCGGGCGGGACTAACTCTAACTGTTCTGCAGCGGTGACTAAATCTTGTAAACTCCCCACCAAATATTCTTTGAATCCCTGGACGCGGATGGCTAAATCCTGAGACACCCCGGCAAAACTGGTGCGCATTTCAGCCTGGATCCGCTCCTGACGGCGTTCGAGCTTTTCGACCTCTGTTTGCAGCGTTTGCTTGCGCTGTTCGAGTTCATTCAGGTTTTGCCGCATGAGTCGGCTCAAATCAGCCTGTAAACCTTGAGCTTGGGTTCTCAGAGTGCGCTCGTAATTCGCCTGGAGGGTTTCAATTTGCTGTTTGAGTGCGCGCTCCTGGGCCTTCAACGCGGCCATAGTGGTTTCATGCTCAGCAACGTCTGAACGATGGGAAGATGACACTTCAGGGGGAGAAGATGCCAGGGTCGGATCTGAATCGGCGTAATCTTCTGGGCTCATAGATAAGGGGAAAAATTGGCCTGACGTTGCAATCGGCATTATGCCATTAAACCTTAGCCACATCCAGATCCGGAGGTCCTCCCTGCCGAGATGAGAGGCCCTCCGAGCATGGCTACGCTAGCCGACCCACTGAAGTTTCCAATCAGTGGGGTTCATTCTGTCGGGGGCTGGGACAATTGTGGCTTGGGGCAATACTGGTCTAAAGCGTTGTAGAGCTGCTGTGGGTCGAATAGTACGGGCAAAAAATGGATGGATTTAACTTCTCGGAAGTAAAACAGAATTGGGATAGGTGTCCAAAAAATTTCCCAGTGCTGCCAATCTTCGTAAGGGAATTGACGTAATCTGCGATCGCCCCAAAAGACTTCTAACGCAGTAGATGTAAACCGCAACCGGATCGCCAGAGTTTGAGCAAAAAGAAACAAGCCTAGTAATGACAACCCAAGGCTGAGCCATGGCGAAACCAACAGGCCAATGAGACTAACGCCAATGATTGCCAGGGATAACCGATAGCTGGGCGATAACTCAGTTGTTCCAGGATTGGAGGTTGTAGTCACTGGCAAACCCATCCATAAAGCACTAGGCGCCTACTATTATACGCTGCCAACCACCGCGCTGCCCGTACCCTGGAACATCAACCAAGAGAGAAAAAAGTTGCTGATGAAAATAGCCAGCAGTGCGGTTACGACTGCTGTTGTGGTCGATTGGCCCACTCCTTTTGCGCCGCCTGTAGTGGTTAACCCCCAACCACAGCCAATCACCGCAATTAAAATGCCAAACACAAACGCTTTGACAATTGAACTGGCCAAATCCCAAGTGCTCAAAAAACTTTGGGCAGAATTCATGAATACTGAATTGGGAATGCCATAGAGATTGGTTGCAACCAATAAGCCACCCGTCATACCGGTGATAAACGACAAAATATTCAGCAGTGGCAGCATCAAAGCACAAGCTAGCACCCGAGGAATGACTAAGTAGTCGACCGGATCGGTCTCTAGCATTTGCAGGGCATCAATTTGCTCTGTTACCTGCATTGTGCCAATCTCAGCAGCAAAAGCTGATCCTACGCGACCGGCTAAAACCACTGCGGTCAACACAGGTGCTAACTCTCGGGCTAACGTCAAGGCTAAAACACCACCCACCGCTGTGCCAGCCCCAAAACTCATAAATTCACGGGTGACCTGAATTGTGAATACCATCCCGACAAAAGCAGCGGTCACCAGTGCAATCAGCAGTGACTCGGGGCCAACCGCTGACATTTGTTCGACTGTATTGCGGCGATGGATGGGTCTAGAGAGGAGATGAATGACAACTTGCCCCCCCAGCAAAACGGCGGCCAGGAGGCGACGAGCCCACAGGCGTAAATTAGAGGATTCAATGGCTTGACTCAAGGGACAACAGCCTGAATGACAAAAACTAAGAACAGCTGCGCTGAAATATCTCAGCGCAATTCTAGGTTAATTGTGAACTAACTGACAGCAACAGTACTTTACGACAAAATTTTAGCGAGATTAAAGATTCCTCAGAACTATCTCGCACTCAACGGCTTTCCGAGGTGGAGGGGACTTAAGCCATATTCAGATAGGGCTGTAAGTTTTCTTGCCAGTAAAATTCCCGTTTGCGATTATTCACTTCCTCAACATCTTAGGCAATGGCGATAGCCTTGAAGGGATGGTCGCTATGCCCAAGATGAATTGCCAATTTTAAGTCGGTAACCCTCAGTTTAATCTCAGAATTGACTCATCTCAAAGTCGAGAAAAGTCTTTATGCTGGGGTTACGATTGTGAGATCCTAGCTTTTATAGTGGGGATCGTTGATTCTTGAACTGGGCGTTGAGCTGATTTCTACAGGTCTATGGTGTTTTTGTCTTCTCTTAAGGGGCGATGCTGGCGGGGCTTCTGCTCCCTACTGTTGGGGCTAAGTGTTTTCGGATTGTTATGGGGGTTGGCTGGGCCGTCGATAGCTTTGGCGCAGCAAACTGATGAACTCCCTGGCACGTCGATTCAGCCTTATTTAGACCGGGTGGCAGAGCAGGTGACTGAGTTCACCCTCGATAACGGCATGAAGTTTATTGTTTTGGAGCGACACCAAGCTCCGGTCGTGTCGTTTATGCTCTACGCCAATGTAGGGGCAGTTAATGAAGAAGATGGCAAAACGGGTTTGGCCCATTATCTGGAGCATTTAGCGTTTAAGGGCACCACTGAAATTGGTACCACCGACTACGCGGCAGAAAAGCAGGTGCTCGATCAGATGGATCAAGTCTTTGATGAAATTTTGGCTGCACAAGCGGCAGGTGATATGGCCACTGCTGAACAACTGCAGCAATCACTCTCGGAATTGCAGCAGGTTGCCGCGTCCTATGTTGAGCAGAATAAGTTTGGCCAAATCATTGAGCAAACCGGGGGAGTTGGGTTGAACGCCACAACCGGAGCCGATGCCACGCGTTATTTTTACAGTTTGCCGTCAAATAAGTTGGAACTCTGGATGTCATTGGAGTCAGATCGTTTCCTTGACCCCGTGTTTCGAGAGTTTTATGAAGAGAAAGATGTCATTTTAGAAGAAAGGCGCATGCGGGTAGATAACTCTCCCATTGGCATGATGGTGGAAAAGTTCTTAGAAAATGCCTTCGATGATCACCCTTACAGTCGCCCCGTCATTGGTTACCAAGAAGACTTATATGTCGCTACGCGGGCTGATGTACAGCGGTTTTTTGACACTTATTATGGCCCCAAAAATCTGATTGCAACGGTTGTAGGCGATGTAGACCCGGCACAAGTCCAGGAAATGGCTGAAGTCTACTTTGGCCGATTTGAGCCAAAGGCTGAGCCGCCCACAATCGAGATTGGAGCAGTGCAGCAAAATGAGCCCCGGAGCTTTACCCTAGAGCTGCCGACAGAACCCTGGTATTTGGAAGGATATCATCGCCCGAGCTTACAAGCTCCTGACCATGTGGTTTACGGCATCATCGAAAGCTTGTTGGTGGGCGGTAGAACGTCTCGACTGTACAAGTCTTTGGTGGATGAACAGCAGATAGCGCTTGATGTCGGCAGTATTAACGGCTTCCCGGGTGATAAATACGCCAATATGCTACTGCTCTATGGGATTACTGCACCGGGTTTGACGGTGGAAGATGTGGCTGAATCGATGGAAGCAGAGTTGACCCGATTAAAGACTGAACCCGTGCAACCTGAGGAACTGAATCGGGTGAAAACTCAGGCTAGGGCTAGCTTATTGCGATCGCTAGATTCAAATTCTGGCATGGCGGCTTTGCTAGCGGCCTACGAAGCCAAAACGGCCAGTTGGCGTAACGTGTTTGAAGAACTCCAGGCGATTGAAGCGGTGACTGCAGAAGATGTGCAGCGAGTCGCTGAGACGACGTTTCAACCGAACAATCGCACGGTCGGTAAACTGTTGTCCCAAAGTTAGGGGTTAGCCGCTGCGAGGCAATGGTGATAGGTCTGAGGTCGCGATCGCCGTAAGCTATGCCAAATTCAATTAGACCAGGCGATTTTGCGAACGATTTTTTTGATGATTGATGTTGTGATTTCCATTGGAGTTTCATCCCCCATGCAGTGGTTTAGGCAATCTGGGCAACAAAGACAGCGTCGTCGGTGGTTATCGGCCTTGGGGCTCGGGTTTGGCGCACTGATGTTGGCCTTGGGGTTGGGCTGGCCTGCCCCAGCGATCGCGACAACAGCCCTGCATTACGATGAGTTGACCTTTCCGCCCCTAGGGGAAATCGAGATTCCAGAGTTTGAACGCTATCAGCTCGATAATGGGCTAGTGGTCTATCTGATGGAAGATCATGAATTACCCCTAGTACAAGGGTCGGCTACCTTTAGCACGGGTAGCCGCTTTGAGCCTGTCGGGAAGGTCGGTTTAGCCAGCATTCTTGGAGATGCTATTCGCCTGGGGGGAACGCAGACCCACAGCCCCGATGATGTGAATCAGCTATTAGAGCAACGGGCTGCTTCTGTGGAGACGGAAGTTGGAGATACGACCGGCAGCGCGAGTTTTAATGTTTTGACAGAAGACTTGCCAGAGGTATTTACCCTGTTTGCTGATGTCATCCGTAATCCCGCCTTTGACGCTGATAGGATTGATTTTCTCAAGAATCAAAATCGAGGCGCGATCGCCCGGCGCAATGACGACCCGGATGATATTACTCGGCGTGAGTTTCGCAAGCTGGTCTACGGCACCGAAAGTCCCTATGCACGGACAATCGAGTATGACACCCTAGACGCCATCAGCCGCGATGATATTCTGGCTTTCTACCAAGCTTCCATTCGGCCTGAACGGACGATTTTGGGCATTGTGGGTGACTTTGACCCTGAAGCGATGAAGTCGCTGATTGAGGAGCTGTTTGGAGACTGGCAACCTGCGGCTAGCGATGCTGTGACCTTTGACCTCCCTGAGGTTGCCCAGGCCCAGGCAGGCGTCTTCTTGGTTGATCAGCCCCAATTGACCCAAAGCTCGGTTCAAATTGGTCATTTAGGGGGCCAATTGAGCAGCCCCGATCACGGCAATATGGCAGTCTTGAACGAAGTACTCAATGGCTTTGGTGGCCGGTTGTTTAACGAACTGCGATCGCGCCAAGGGTTAGCCTATGTGGTCTATGCATTTTGGGCTCCCCGCTATGACTATCCTGGTACCTTTATTGGGGGTGGGCAGACCAGCTCTGAGACCACTGTGCCTTTTATCCAGGCATTTTTGTCAGAACTCGAAAAGGTGCGCACGGCCCCTGTCTCTGCGGCAGAATTACAATTTGCCAAAGATGCAGTCCTCAATAGCTTTGTGTTTAACTTCCAAAGCCCAGAGCAAACGCTGTCGCGGCTGATTCGCTACGAGTACTACGACTATCCTTCAGATTTTGTATTTCGCTTTCAGCAGGATGTAGAAAATGCCACCATCGAAGGTGTCTTAAGGGCTGCCCAAGAAAACCTTAAACCTGAGCAGTTAGTGACGTTAGTGGTCGGTAATGAAGCTGAAATTGAGCCGCCTTTATCCGCGCTGGGTCCAGACGTAACGGTGACTCAAATCGACGTGTCGATTCCGGAACCGAGTGCTTAAGGCTTAAATAGTTGCCTGTAGAAGCCGGAAACGATTGCGGCCCCGGCTTTGAGATTGGGCGAGGGCATCCTGGGCTTGGGAAAGCAGATGATCAGCATCGACAGGATGATCGCGATCGCAGAAAGCACCCCCCACACTAACGTTGAGATTAACAGTTGAGCCATCAGCTAGCTGAAGTGGGCTGTCAGTCAAAAAGCCCTGGAGGGCTTCTCCATACCGTCCGGCATCCTTGAGGTTTAGCCCTGTAGCAGTGCAGGCGAATTGTCCCTGACCGTCGCTGTAAAGCCAGCTTTGAACCGAGGCATTTTTTTTCAAAATAGATGCGATCGCTTGCCAGGTGAGCTGCACTTGGGCATCGACAGGGGCAATCGTTTGTTTGTCAGCCCGCTCGGTATGAAGCAAAAAAAGGCAGACAGATCGACGTTGGCCATCGCCATGGGTATCATGGCGCATGCGACTGAGCAGGGATGCGATCGCTTTGGGTAAAGTCTTTTGATGGAGCAACCCAGTTGTTTCATCCATCAGCGATAAGGCCAACAGCAGATCTTCATAGCTATGGCGCACCTCATCTACCCGGGCTAGCTGGGTATGGGTAGCTTGTTGTTGAGACTGAATCTGCTCTGTCAAACTTTCAGTCTGATGCTTTAACCGAGCATTGCTCCAGCCGCGTCGCAAAATTGCCGGAATTGAGAACAGCAGCCCAATCACCACACCAATCGCCAGAGTTGCCAACAGCACAAGCGACAGCGATTCTTGCAACTGCCAGACAAATAGATTAATCGTGACTGAGTTGAAATTTTGAAGGGCAAAAGAAATCGCTAGCAGCGCGATCGCCAACGCAAAAACAAGGTACAGTCGCATTGTTTGGGCTAAAACTAAATTAGGATTTGGGCTAAAACTCAATCAAAGAATGTGCCTTTATCCTACGGCCTGTTCGCATTTGAATCATCCGCAAAAGGTCAGATTCTGATATGGGGGATATTAACGGTGCTTGGCTCGGCACCTACTGGCAAAGTGAGCTACCAACCCGATTTGATGCCTCCTTTGTTCAAGGCGGCAACGCTCTGAGCGGCAGCATTCTAGACGATAGCGACTTGGGCGAAGCACAGGTTTCAGGAGAAGTCATCGGACGCAGCATCCGCTTTACCAAACGTTATCTGATGGGGGGGCATGCGGCTATTGACTACACGGGCACCTTGTCAGAAGACGGCAATCATATGCAGGGGCAATGGCGTATCAAACGCTATGGGACTGGCTCCTGGGAAGCCCATCGCAACGACAATGATCTGATGCAGGCATTGGCTCGCCGCCAAGCTCAATCACAACCAGTCGAAGCGCTGACAGGTTCTAAATCAAGGTAGGGGTATCCCTACGGCATAACGTTCCAGGCCGACTCCCAGCCACGCTACACTGTTAAAAAACATTGCCACCCGTCAGGCATTTAGGGGTTATGAGTTCATATATTCAGGCTGTCCAGTCTCCTTACTATGGTGAGGCCTCTTACCGGACACCGCCACCAGACTTACCTTCATTGCTGCTCAAAGAACGCATTGTTTATTTGGGCTTGCCGCTATATTCGTCGGATCAGCTCAAACAGCAGACCGGCATTGATGTCACAGAATTAATTGTTGCCCAACTGCTCTACTTGCAGTTCGACGACCCTGAGAAGCCGATTTTTTTCTACATTAATTCGACGGGAACGTCTTGGTACGACGGCAACATGATTGGCTATGACACCGAAGCCTTTGCCATCTGTGACACGATGAACTACATCAAGCCCCCGGTCCATACCATTTGTATTGGTCAGGCAATGGGAACTGCCGCCATCATCCTATCTGCTGGGACTAAGGGTTTCCGTGCTAGCTTACCCCACGCCCGAATTGTGCTGAATCAGGCCCGCAGTGGTGCTCAAGGTCAGGCCACAGACATTGAAATTCGCGCTAAAGAAGTGCTGAATAATAAACGCACGATGATGGAAATTTTAGCCAGAAACTCGGGTAAATCCGTAGAGCAGGTGATGAAAGACTCAGATCGGATGTTCTATATGAACCCCGAAGAAGCCAAAGACTATGGCTTGATCGATCGCGTTCTAGAGAGCCCTAAAGAGTTGCCTAAAGCGCCCGTTGGCATTTCATAGTGCTAATCGGAATAGTTTCAGTTTCAGTTATTTTGTCCTCTTAAACGCACAGAGATTACTGCCATGCCCATCGGTACACCAAAGGTTCCTTATCGCCTACCGGGTAGCCAATATACCCAGTGGGTTGATATTTATACCCGTTTAAACCAAGAGCGAATCATCTTTTTGGGTCAAGAGGTCACCGATAGCCTTGCGAACTCAATCGTGGCAGCCATGCTGTACTTGGATTCTGATGATTCCACCAAGCCAATTTATCTCTACATCAATTCCCCGGGGGGGTCTGTGACCGCTGGGATGGCAATCTTCGACACGATGCAGTACATCAAGTCTGAAGTGGTCACCATTTGTGTGGGGCTTGCGGCTTCCATGGGTGCCTTTCTCTTGGCTGCAGGCACTAAGGGCAAGCGAGTTGCCCTGCCCCATTCGCGAATTATGATTCACCAGCCTCTGGGTGGCACTGGGCGTCAACGGCTGCAAGCGACGGACATTGCCATTGAAGCCAAGGAGATTTTGCGGGTGAAACGAGAGCTGAATGAAATGCTCTCCGAACGCACTGGCAAAACCATAGAGCAGATTGAAAAAGATACCGATCGCGATTATTTCATGTCTGCAGAAGAAGCTGCTGAATATGGGTTGATCGATCGTGTGATTGAGGACAAACCGGCTTAGAGACGATTGGATGATGGGATGTTTAGATAGGGTTGGAATTCTGACGTCAGAAATCAGACCCCAACCATTTAGACATCCTAGGAAATAACATCCTGGGAAAATAATCTATAGCGTTCTAATCAGCAGTTGATTCAGGGCTTACAGCGTTGAAGAGGGCTGAATAGTCTAAGTCGGATAAACCCAATGCGATCGCTCGTTTGACGATTGTGCTAACACTTTCTGCTGCCGTCGGATCTAGCCCTACTTCGTGGGCTGCTTCCACAAATAGGTTCATATCTTTGAGCAAGTGTTTAGTGGGAAAATTGGGCTTATCAAAATTTCGATCTAGCATGCGCGTCAGCTTTTTGTCGAAAGTGGGCGCATAGAGGGCACTTTCGCGAACAATAGTCATAAATTTTTCGATATCGATGCCTGAGCGCTGTACCAATCCTAAGCTCATGGCAAAGGCCGTCGTCAGTGAACCAATCAGTTGATTCATGGCTAGTTTCGTTGCGGCTCCACTACCGACTTCACCCAAATGCATCGGCTCTGGGCCAAAGCAGCGCAAGACATCAACCCACGTGGCAAACTGTGACTCAGTGCTGCCTACCATCAGTAGTAGGCTACCCGTTTCTGCTTGAGGGATGCTCCCCAATACAGGCGCTTCTAGGTATTGCCCCCCAACGGCGACAATGTCGTGATGAATTGTTTCGCTTTCTTGGGGTGAAATGGTGCCCATTTGAATAATGGTGCGTTGGGGCAGATGGGGTTGAGCTGATTCAGAGAATATTGTCTCTCGAATTGCAGCAGCATTCGTCAACATCAGAATGATGCAAGAAGAAGCCGATAGCGCGGCCGCTGGGGAGACTGCCAGAACCGCGCCTGCTTGCTGGAGGGGCAAGCACTTGGCTTCGGTGCGGTTGTAGACGGTTACAGTGTGACCGGCTGATAGCAATCGCCTAATCATGGGGGTACCCATTAGGCCGGTACCTAAAAAGCTAATGTTCAAAGTCGTTTCCTAAATTTTGGTCTCAGTCTTTGAGTTTATCGAGTGATGGTGCTTAACAATAGGTGTCGCTTTGCCTCCACTCCAAACGAGGAAGCTCTGCGAGCCATTGCTCGGTTTGTGGCTCAGTAGAGTCTCCAGCCCTCTCTATTTTCGCGATGGCTGTGGGAACACTCAAGATCGAAATGGCTAAGGTAATGCTCAACGCTCCCATATTAGGCATTAACCCGGCACAAATTAGCTCAAGCAATTACTTCAATATTAATCAGAGGTTCAGTAGATTCAATGAATAAATAGCATAGCGCTGTCACATTAGTGACGGTGATCACAATGGTGAGCACGGTAGCAACCACCACTGCGATCGCTAGCGATGCTGACATGTTTTGCTATATGCGTACGGAGAGTGGTCGCTTAGTAAACTTAGGAGATGTTTGTGGCGTAGAAGAGTTGCCTGCACCTGTTACTTCCTCATCAGCAACAGTATCAAGTTCTTCATCTACAGCATTAAGCAATCCAGAGGACATTCAGGCCTTTATCGCTGGCTGCACTGATTCGGTGCTTGCAAACGGTTGGACAACCACACAAGCTAACCAGTATTGTGGTTGTGCAGTGCAAGGTATTCAATCCTCTGGCATGTCTAACGATCAATTTGTTAGCTTTTTTGAATCGCTACTGATTCCTAACGTACCTGCTCCCGATCTGGCTGTGCAAGACACTTTTGCTGAAATTATAGTTGCTTGTTCATTGGCTGTTTACTAGGTAAACAATGACGGAGCCTCCAGTGACTATAACCATCAAGTTGTTTGCCGCCTATCAAGATGCCTACGGCGTGCCCGAACTCAAACTGGAATTGCCTCAAGGGACTATGGTCGGTGATCTCTGCGATCGCATGATTGCCGACCATCCCGAATTGGCCCAGTGGAAAGCGCTGACCCGTTTTGGTATCAACTTGCAATTTGCGCCCCCCGATACGGTGCTACAGGATGGTGATGAGGTGGTTTTAATTCCGCCCGTGAGTGGGGGCTAGGTTTTATGATCTAGCCCTCTCCAGCAAAGGCATTGGGGATGTAGTCTTGCAAGATCAAGCGGCGATCGCTGTCGGCAATTAGCAAACTGGGTGTCTGGTCTGATGCTGGGGTGCGTGAGGCGGTATGGCAGCTCACCAACGCCACATCAAAACGACAAGGTAAGTCAACCAGGGTTGGGGCTTGGGCCAAAAACAAGCGTGCCGATTTCCAAAGCTTGGCTTGTTTACTCGGGGTAATGGCCAACAACCCAGACTCGTCCCAATTTCCTTGACTGCGGGTTTTAACCTCTACAAATACCAACATGGGGCTGGCAGGAGCACGGGTTTGAGCAATCACATCGAGTTCTCCCCAACGGCAGTGCCAATTGCGTTTCACAATTTGCCAACCTTCCCGTTCCAGCCAATTGGCTACCAAGGTTTCACCCAAGTTCCCCAGCGTGGATTTTGAAGATTTAGCCATGATTTAGCTTAGGGGCAACACGCAGGAACAGGGTCTCGCCTCAGTTCTAATAAGGGTTTGAATAGATACTCCGCTTAGCATACACTCCCCCTTGAATTAAGGTAGGTGGAGTAGAATAGCTGTACTCGATCTTATTTGTATTCATGACAAACAGACTCGATCGCATTGAAGCTATTTTGGATCGCTTAGCTACTCAGCAGACCGCTACGCAGGCCCAAATTGACAGTTTGACCACTCAGCAGACCGCTACGCAGCAGGTACAAATTGGCAGTTTGGCCACTCAGCAGACCGCCACGCAGGCCCAAATCGGCAATAACGCTCGGGCCATCGAAGCTAATAGCAACGAGATTGATGCAGTATTCACACGCTTAGCCACTCAGCAGGCTGCTACCCAGGCCCAAATTGACAGTAATGCTCGGGTCATCGAAGCCAATAGCAACGAGATTGCCGAGGGGTTTGCCCAGATGCGCTGTGAGCTTCAGGCCAATATCGAAGATGTAACGTCTATGATCACGGCAAACAGCCAAGAAATCGATCGTTACTTTCAAGAAACTGCCCAACGCTTTCAAGAGACTGATGAGCGTTTCAATACGCTATTGGCAGAAGCGAGGGCCGATCGACAAAAAGGTGATATCAGACATAATGCTTTTCTAGAAACTGTACAGCGACTACTGACTGAAATTGAGCGATCGCGATAACGCCTCGAAGCAGGCTTAACCCAACCCACTGGATAATCCACACGCTTTGTTTTGATTGAAATTCTTGACCATGACAGACAGACTCGACCGGATTGAAGCTATCTTGGATCGCCTAGCAGCCCAACAAGCGGTTACCCAGGCACAAGTTGACCAGAATGCAAGGGTAATGGAAAGTAGCACACAACTTATTGCCAGCAACGCCCGGGCTATCGAAGCCAATAGCAATGAGATTGCCGAAGGCTTTGCCCAGATGGGCCGCGAGCTACAGGCCAATCTTGAAGATGTGACAGCTATGATTCTCAGCAGCATTCAGGATACCGATCGGCAAATGCGAGAAACTGATGAGCGCTTCAACACCCTGTTGGCAGAGGCAAGAGCCGATCGACAAAGAAATGAGCAAGAACACCAAGCCTTTCGAGCGGCGATTCAGGAACTGCTGAATGATTGATAGCAAACTCCCTCTTAACTGACTGGAGAATAAATCATTTTTTGATAAATCAGAGTGGTGTATAGCTGCCGGAAGCCCACGGATTCATAAAGCTTCAATGCACCGGAAGGATTGATTGAGTCAACACCTAACAAACTCATTGCCATGCCAGCCGCCTTGAGCTGATGAAGGCCGGTCAATAGCATGGCTCGCCCTAAACCCTGTTGTCGATGTCCCCGTCGAGTTCCTAAAACGTTTACCCAGCCTTCTTTAGTACCTTTGCGCAGATTGTCTTGGGCATGAATTTTGCAGTAGCAAAAGGCTGCTAGAGTGCCATCTGGGGCTACCGCAATCTGGTCAAGCTTGGGATCATACTCAACCATTTTGGTGTAGTAGCCATATTGTTCGAGGGTCATCGGCTCATGGTTCCAGTGGTCAATGAATGACTGGTTGAACATGTCTATCCATGCTTCACCGTCGGTTTTGTAATCGACCTGTCGGATGTGATAACCCTCAGGCAAAGGACTTTCAGGAATGGGCTCGGCTAGCGATCGCGCCATCCGATAAAACTCACGGATCAAGCTGTAGCCCTGGCCTTTATATAGAGCAATCCAGTCAGTTTGTTTATCCCTGGCAGCGACGTGTAGCTCACCGGGTAAATTTGCTGCTTGGGCATACCGTTTGCCCTGCTGTTCTGCCCAGTTAAGGATGGTTGTTTCCAGGTTGCCGTGGCGAACGTCAGGATGGACGTGGCAGGTGAGGTGGCTTTGGCGTGTACCTTCTACCTCCGAGCGCCAGAGTTCTGCATGGGCTAGCAAGCGCCCAGTTTCGTCACGCCATAATTTCACGTCTTGAGCAGGGTCGCAGTCGGGGTCGGCATAGCTTTCTTGGAGTTCTGCGACTGAGGTGCCGCGATCTAACTGATCGACCGCATCGCAAAGATTGACTAAGGCCGCGATCGCCTCTAGGTCAACTTCACCTCGATAAGGGTGTTGGGTAATTACAGATGTCACCACCATAAAGATGCTCCGCAGTTAGCTTTTCAGCTTGGCTAATCCGTTATACTACATAAATACTACAAGTGTCATCCCTGGCAGATTGTGAGTAAGCCGTCTTCTTTTTGCCTACCCCAAGAGCAATCGAGGGCAAAATGAGCATGTAGTTCACCGCCAACTTGCTCTATGGAATGTTTTGACTCACTTCAACTCGCCATGTTTAGCGGCAAAGGGGGTGTGGGCAAAACGACTGTGTCCTGCGGTACGGCACGGCAGTGGGCACGGCGATTTCCTGATGAACGAATTTTGCTGATTTCCACTGACCCGGCCCATTCTTTGGCAGATGTGTTGCGGTTTGAGGTCACCGACATCCCTGCCTCAGTACCGGATTTGCCCAATCTGAGTGTCCGAGCCCTAGATGCCGACCGTCTACTGGCTGACTTCAAAACCCAGTATGGAGAGGTGTTGGAGCTATTGGTAGAGCGGGGCAGCTTTGTCGATGGCGAAGATCTCTCCCCCGTGTGGGATCTAGAATGGCCGGGTTTAGATGAACTCATGGGCATTTTGGAGATTCAGCGGATCTTGCGCGAAGGAGTCGCCGATCGGGTCGTGGTAGACATGGCCCCCAGCGGTCACACCTTGAATTTATTTGGGCTGATGGATTTTCTAGATAATTTCTTAGCGGCCCTTGATCTGTTTCAAGAAAAGCATCGCTACATGCTCAAAGCCCTTTCAGGCAAATACAGTTCTGACGAGGCGGATCGGTTTATTCGAACCATGCAGGCTGACCTGAAGACAGGACGCAACTTATTGCAAGATGTAGCTCGGACTGCCTGCTGGATTGTGGCAATCCCCGAACCGATGAGCTGGCTAGAAAGTCGGCGATTTATCCAGTCTTTGGCGGAACTGAAAATTCCCATAGGCGGTATTTTTGTGAATCGTGTTTTGGCTGGCGAGTCAGCGCGCGCCCTGGCTCAACGCCTCATGCTGCATCAGTTCGATACTTTGGTGCCTGAACGGCCTGTGTTCCGGCTACCTCAGCAAATTCAGGAGCCTGTGGAGGGTAAAGCTCTGGATCGGTTGATGGCCCAGATAAAACCTATCGGTGAGGGAGATCAAGATGCGATCGCGCCCTTAGATATCCCCGTCCAGTGGCCAGTCCCGATGCCTCCCCATCTTGAAGATTTGCTCACGGCAGGGCGCAGGCTAGTTTTAGTGGGGGGTAAAGGTGGTGTGGGTAAAACGACAGTTGCTGCCGCGATCGCATGGCACAGTGCAGCCCATCATCAAGATGCAGCGGTGCGCGTGATTTCCATTGATCCAGCCCATTCCCTAGGTGATGCTTTAGGAGAAGCGCTAGGCCATGATCCTCGACAACTGACAAATAACCTGAGTGCTCAAGAAGTTGATGCCCATCAAGTGCTCGACGATTTTCGCGAAGACTACTTGTGGGAACTCGCCGAAATGATGAGTGGCAGCGACGACATTGGCGGCGGATTGCAGGTCGCTTACGGCCCAGAAGCGTGGCGGCAAATCGTCGCCCAAGCCCTACCTGGTATCGACGAAATGCTGTCGCTCATTACGGTGATGGACTTATTGGAACGCGACGAACAGCAACTGATTGTATTAGATACGGCTCCCACAGGTCACCTGCTGCGCTTTTTAGAAATGCCGACGGCCCTGAGCGATTGGTTGGCTTGGATCTTCAAACTGTGGATCAAATATCAAGATGTGGTGGGGCGAGTGGAACTGATGGGGCGGTTACGGAAGTTACGCCAACGAGTTGTGGCAGCCCAAAAGAAGCTCCAAGACCCCCAATACACCGAATTTATTGGCGTCGTGCAAAATCAGTCCGCGATTTTAGCAGAGGCACAGCGGCTGACTCAAACGTTGGCAGAAATGGGTGTGAGTCAGCGCTACATCGTTCACAACCGCTATGAAGCAGGTCAGGCGCTCCCCGCGAAAAGTTTTGCTCATCAAAAAGTAGTGTGTTTGCCTCAGTTGCCTTGCAATGTTTCACCCCTAGCGCAAATTCAGGGGGCTGGAAGTTTATTGTTTGGGTAATCAGTGACTCGTAGACTGACAGGATTACAACTCTTCTGGATCAATCCCCATCGCTCTGAGTCGTTCAGCGAATTTCTCCGCGCGCTGTTCAGCCGATTCTGCCCGCTGCCGTTCTTGCTCTAGGGTGGTAAAAGCGACGCCATTCGGCAGGTAAAGCTGTAAATCTTCCTGCAACCAGTCAAATCGTATGTGTAGGCGGGGGCTCTGCCAATTGTGCATTGAATCAATGGGAATCAGTCTTTCCCCTTGCCGAAGCCAACCACTGAGGTCATTCCGATCGGGATCGTAAAGATAATATTCTTCTGCCCCGTAGCGTTCGTAGAACAGCAGCTTTTTATCAAGCTCGGTCTGCGAATTTCCGGGGGAACGCACCTCAAACACAACCTGGGGGGCGATGTTGTCTTCTTTCCACTGTTGATAGGAGCCTCGGTCACCTTTGGATCTACCGAAAACCACCATGGCATCGGGTGCCTGTCGAATTTTGGGGTTACCTTCGACGGCGTACCACAGCAAATCTCCGGCCACAAACACAGTGGGATCATCCGCAAACCAAGCCTCCAAATTTTGCTGGATCAGCACGATCCAACGAAACTGTTTGGTGTTGTCTGCCATGGGCTGACCATCACTATCTGGATAGCGGATATTAGATTGTCCCGAAGTTTGGAGTTGCGAAATCATCGCGTCTGGCCCAAGTGCTTTAACACCCATTTTATTGCGGATCTTCAAATCGTAGGCCATCTCCATAGCGCTTCGTTAGTCGGCTTCGCCGATCAAGGTAAACGCTGCCCAATTGACTGGGTCAGGATATTTTTCTAACGTGGCCAACATGGCAGCGCGGAGGGCTTGGGCTTTATCGCCGTGGTCAAGCCATTCTTGATAGAACACTTCCATCAGCTCCCCTGTGGGGGCATCGGGGACAGACCATAGCGAGACAATAATGCTGGGCACCCCTGCCGCGATAAAGGCGCGGGAAAGCCCAGTGACGCCATCCCCGGTGAGTTCACCACCCCCAGTATTGCAAGCGCTGAGTACTACCAGTTCTGCCTGGAGCCGGAAGGAGAGAATATCGCGGGTGCTAATCAACCCGTTATCTGACAGGGCGATCGCAGTATTTGTCCCTGGAATCTCAATATAGGGGGTAAGCCCTTCTCCTGATTGGGCCACGGCGATCGCGCCCGGTAAGTCACTCAACGTAATCCCTTCTAGAAAACCGTGGGTGGCTAAGTGCAGTAGGCTGGCATCACCAAAGCGCTGTAAGATTGCCCCTTTCGTCGCCTGATCGCCGATCAGCGGCTGGGTGTTGAGTAAATCGGCGATGGCGATCGCCTCTTGTTCTGCCCCCGGCAAAGGCGGTGGGATCAGCGTTTCCTGTGGGCCTAACTGCACCTCTGTGTAAGTGGGGTTGCCGACCACTAAAGGATTTGAACGGGCTGCTAGCGATCGCTGGCGAGACTGTTCGGTCAGGGCCAAGACTTGAATTGAGGGTGAGGTTAAGATCGTATGCTGCTCAATCAAATACGATCCGTTATCAGCTTGCAGAGCTGGAAAAGGCACCATAAACAACACAAAATCGGGCACAAAGATAATCCGATCGTTGGGATTGGTGCTGAGATGCTCAGCAATTGGATCAATCAATAAATCATGGAGCGATCGCAGATAGGGTCGCTCTTGCCCCGACGTCTGATCTTCCAGCGCGGCTGCAATTACCGTTAGCCCCCTCGCGCCTAGAACGGTGCGGGTATCTTGCACCAGGTTCCGCACATCATCAGGTTCGTAGGCTAAAGTGGATAACTCAATCGGTTGGGCGTGAAAGTTAATCTCACCTGTGGGTTCGATTGTCCAGGTCAATAATTCTGGGGCGACCGTATCACCCCCGCAGGCATCAATCAACCAGTTAAAGCTATAGGTCACGAGGGTGGCGTCACGGCGGCGGGCGATCGCCTGGATTTCTGCTAAAGACGGAGCCGGTATGCGGGTGCCAGGTTGTTTGACGGCCCAGAGTTCTTCTAGGGCTTGGGTGCGCCCTTGCTCAATGGCCACCAGTGCTTCATCGGTTTTGCCTTGGGCCACCAAGACCCACTGCATCATCAAATATAAATTGCTGCTGCTCAGTGGCGTGTTGAAAAACTCTGAGAAGTTACGAATTTGGCGGTCTAGTTCAACATCGTCTTCTCCTAAAGAATCCAGCGGTGTTTCAAAGACAGCGTTGAGTAAGGTAATGGCTTCTTGTAAGACGGTTTCAGCTTCTGGTAACCGATCGGCCTTAATCAGCGTCTGCGCCATGCTGACTAAAGTGAGTAATTCTTGCTCAACGGTGAATGCATCGGGGAGTGAAAATTGGTCGGGTCGATTGCGGGTGTAGATGGCCTGGGCATTTTGGTACGTCGCGATCGCCGCGTCCCAATAATTCCCGCACTGAAATCCAGAGCCGACCCGCCGGAGCAACAGCGGATCTTGCATACTCTGGGCTAGATCAGCTTGTCGCTGTAACGCGGTTTGATAATTGGACTCGTCACCCAAGCGATCGTAGACCCGCAGCAATTGATCGAGTACCCAAAACTCTCCCTCGTTATCGGGGAGGTCTCGATAGATCTGCCGAGCCGCTTCTAAGGCTTGGCGGGCGGCTTGTAGATTGCCTGCTTCAAGTTCGGTTTTGCCTTCGTCTGCAAGGCGGGTGGCTTCTGCTGCGGGATCTGGTTGATCGGGGGCGATCGCCACAAACTGACCCGCCTCAACTCGCCCGACGACAACTGAGTCTGTGCTGTCAGCGCTACGAACATTAATGGAAACCTCGACCGCTACCGGATCACGACTGAGGATGCGATAGCTAACGCCTGTGACTCTGGGAACGGTTTCTTCGCTGTGCTCCACAGAAAAGAGATACCCGCCGTAAGCTTCATAGTTTGGATCGGTGGGAAACATCGCCCCTTCTTGCTCGTATTGAAACGCGATCATAAAGGCCGTAACTTCTAAGGCGATCGCTTGCTGCTGTTCTAGCGACAACCCTGCCCGTACCGTAACCGCACCGCCCCATTTGAGGAAGTCGTTATAGTCATTCAAAATTGAGGCGCTGGATCGGGCGTCTACAATGTCTGGATGCAGTTGGCGAAGATCTTCTACGAGCTGCTCGGAGCCTTGGCGATATCGCTCAGAAGCAGATTGTGCGACGACAGTGTTCCAGTGCTGATGGGGGCTATCTGCAGGAGTGAGTCGGGCAATGCGATTGCCTAAGCGCGGTTGTCTAGCACTAGCCTGTTCAACTAAGCCGAATGGCACAGCGACAAGCACTAGTAGAGACACCGCAGCAGCACCAGCATTGAGCACCATGCTTTTTTCCTCAAGGCAGCAGACTCTTGTACTCTACAGTCCAAAATCTGCAGAATCATAAATCTTTCAACGAAGCGACACAATTTTGAGGTTGAAGATCCCAGGGTTCTCAATCCAGATTTTACCGCTACCGACAATCTCGACAGAACCCTGGGATCTAGCACCTCACGACAAGGCAAAGCTATCGAAATCCTGGACACAGGATATTGGCGGATGAGGTAGCAGTTATGCTTTTGAGAAAAGCCTATTTCCTAAAAGACCTAAATCAGGTTATGAAAACTCAGATTGACATAATTTCTACAAACCCTCGTAGCTACGCCATTGTTGGCACCGGAGCGTTGGGGGGCTATTACGGTGCCTGCCTGCAACAGGCGGGGCTAGATGTACATTTTTTGCTGAACCGCGACTACGAGTATGTGCGTCAACAGGGATTAGTGGTCAAATCGGTTAACGGAGATTTTGCCTTACCTCAGGTGCAGGCATACCAAGACACTCAAAACATGCCAGCAGTTGATGTGGTTGTGGTTGCGCTCAAAACGACCCAAAATCATTTGCTGCCGAAACTTTTGCCGCCTTTGCTCAAACTTGAGACGACCGTAGTCCTATTGCAAAACGGGTTAGAGATTGAGGCAGATGTGGCTAAGATCGTGGGTTCTCGGTCTGTCATCAGCGGTCTTTGCTTCATTTGCTCCAATAAAATTGGCCCTGGCACCGTGCATCATCTGGACTACGGCACGATTATGTTTGGGCAATATAGCCCCCAAAATTTGCCGTGTGGGATGACAGAGCAGTTGAGTGCGATCGCGTCAGATTTCAAAGTCGCTGACATTCCGGTGCAGCTCACAGCGGATCTCTATCTCGCCCGTTGGCGCAAGCTAGTGTGGAACATTCCCTTCAACGGATTGTCCGTTGTCCTTGATGCTTCAACGAGTGACATGATGGCTGACGCCGACGCCCGCAAATTGGCCCAACACTTAATGGAAGAAGTCGTCTTGGCTGCCAACGCCTGTGGCGATGTGTTGTCCCCCGATGCCAACCGTCACCTCCCCCCAACCTTAGTGGCTGAAATGCTAGACCACACGGCCAAAATGAAGCCCTACCGCACCAGCATGAAGATTGACTTTGACGAAAAGCGGCCTTTGGAAATTGAGGCTATTTTTGGCAATCCGCTCAAAGCCGCTGCATCTGTTGGGGTTAGCGTACCTCGCATTGCCATGCTCTACCGCCAACTGCAATTTCTCGATCGCCATCATTGACCTTGCTAGCAGATAAACCACATCTGATTTGAAACCTGGAGTTTTAGCTTAAGGAAAAACCATGGATCTGGATGTGGATGCGGTTTAGACGCTCCCCATTACTTACAATGAACAAGTGGGCATCAGGAGGCTCAAGATGACCATCAGCACCACACCGATGACTCTAGATGAGTATCTTAATTATGACGATGGTACCGATAATCGCTACGAATTAGTCAATGGAAATTTGGTACAAATGCCGCCAGAGAGCAGGCTGAACGAACGGATTGCCCTATGGTTATTCACTCAATTTCTCCACAACTTTCCTCTGGCTTGTTTAAGCCTCAAAACTGAGCTGGCTGTCAGTGGTTCACGGGCAACGGCTCGCATTCCTGATTTGACAGTTTTCTCTGAAGAACTGGCCGGAATTTTGCAAGCTTTGCCTCGCGCTACAGTGACCCTAGATATGCCACCGCCCATCTTGGTGGTAGAAGTGGTTTCTCCTGGGCAGCAAAATGCCGATCGAGATTACCGCTACAAACGCTCAGAGTATGCCGCACGGGAAATTCAGGAATACTGGATTGTAGATCCCGGTCAAGGTCAGGTGGTCGTTTTGGAATGGATCAATGGGCTGTATGAATCCGCTATTTTTCAAAGCCACGAACGAATTATTTCCCCGATGCTGCCTACCTTGGGATTAACTGCCAAACAGGTCTTGAGTGCTGGTGAATCAGAGTCCGGTTCATAGATCTGGTAATCCTTGGCTTTGCCTTTTCGATCACCGAGTCGGGCACATTCCAATGCTTACTCTGCTTTTGGTGTCACAGGTTCGGACGCGATCGCTTCTAAAATTTCACCCTTGGTATCGGTAATTGGTTTTCCCTGAATATCCACCCGGTAGCGGATGGGGGAGAGGAAACTTTGAATACCCAAATCTCGACAGGCAATGTGCAGTTTGCTCAAACTCACATGGGGGTCAAAGGCAACGTTGGGGTCGGTGTGGAGCGTTTTTAGGTAGTTCGTAAACCCTAGGAAAGCAATGCGATAGAGCAACTGCTGGCTAAATTCACCGTCAAAATAACCGCCGTGGACGTTTCGCTTGTTGAGGGCGTAGTCTAGGGTCAGCCAAAAGTAGTCTAGGGTATTGAGAGCCGGTTTACCCTGGGCTCGAGTCAGGATGCCCTTTGCTGCGGGTAACGGTGTTTTTTCAGACGGTTTCTCCTCAGCGTCTTCTCCATAGAGTTCAGCCGGGTTGGGTCGATCAAAGTCAAATTCCACATCCTTATAGTCGGTGCAGTCGAAAAAAGTGAAGAAGTCGGCTACTGTAATGCGATCGCCGTCGCGTTTGGCCTGATCTTGAAATAGATCGGCCAGGGTCACGTAGCGTTTTGATCCGAAGCGCTGATAGCTCAAAAACAAGGTTTCTAGCACCTTATCCGGGCTGCGAGCAATCATCTCAATCAAAGGAGTGCCTAAGACAAAGGTTTGGTCAAGCCCGTTCAAATTAACAATGCCGTATTGCCGGGAGTTGATCGACACATTGCCCAAGCGATACCCTCGTGACTGGGTACGGCTGGGAAAGGCGATGTAGTTCACCGCTGTGGAAGCGGTTCGTAAAGCCACATCCCCTTCGCTGCTAAACAAATATGACTCTGCAAATCGCCGCAAAGACGACGACAAGAAATTGGCCCGACTGGAAATAATGGTTAGCACCGGGATGTCTGGAGAAGCCAGCAGCAATCGCTCTAGACGAAATACGGTGCCGACATCTGCAGGCGGTTGCTTATCAATCGAGCGCGCATCAAACACGTCAGATAAAATACGCACGACGTTGGTGACCACGAAGCCTCCCATGCTGTGCCCAATAAAGGAGAGCTTGACTCTGGGGGTGTCCGGGCGACACCAAAATTTCGCCGCTTGCTCCCAAGTCTCGGTGGCTTCTGGTTGCTGTTGTTCAATCTCTTTCGCTTTGAGGGCTACAAGGGTCTGGTCGATTTGCCGTAGCAGCTCCACCAAGTCTAGGACGCCGAAGTTGTTGGCTCGGTAGCGATCGCGAAAATAAACGATCAGCCGTAGGACAACTAATGCCATCATCATTGTTCCTAACAAGATGATTAAAACCACTAACGCTCCTAGCAGGAGTCCTAGCGGTGTTCCGCCAAAGGTAATGAACCTGAAGATGATGGCAACAATACCACCAATGCCCCCCGCAATCAGCACATCCCGAGGTAGGGGTGGCAGCGCTGCGAATGCTTCCCAAAGGCGTTGGAGTTGAATATTTTCAGAGGGCCAGCGGTAGCCAATGAAGACTTGATTAGCCGCTCGGGCGATCGCGGGGTCATGGCGATTGATATAGCGAAAAATATCCTTATACCAGCCCTGCACTGAACGACGGCTGGTGTTGTAGCCATGAACTGTAATCACAAGTTCAGGCGCAGTTGTTCCCCCTTGATGGATGCGATAAAGATGGGCGGCGATTTCAGCAATACCCTGAGCGGCATGGCGCATATCGTCGGGCTCAGCTTCTTTAGCCTCTTCGATATTGGGGGGTGCACTGCTCATCACAAAGTAGCCAGGGATAGCTGCTTGGGCCTCAGGATAGGCCTCCATATCGACGAGCTGCACTAGATTGTCATCTTGAAACTCATTAGCCTGCACCGCTGGATCATCGCGGAAGATAAATTTTTGAATGATAAACGGCAGCGCTTTCATAGATCAGACCCCTGACGGAACTTCCAGCCTAGCTGAGAGTCAGTGCTGATACCTGTCCCGTTCATGAAATGTAGAACCTGGGGAGCCTGGGTGGGGGAAACCGAACTTGGCTTAGAGAACTTTTGCCTATTGTGGGGAATGGGGAATTGGCTCCAAAATTGGATCACTCGAACACTTCATGTAACTCCGGGCAAAGGCTATGACAACGATTCTGGAACAGGGAAATATTAGTATCCATACCGAGAATATTTTCCCCATCATCAAGAAATGGCTCTATTCTGATCACGAAATTTTTCTACGGGAACTCGTATCGAATGCGGTCGATGCAATTAAAAAGCTTTCGATGGTGGCCCGTTCTGGAGAATTTTCTGGAGATATTAACACTCCTGAAATCCACATCAAAATTGACAAAGACGCTAAGCAACTCAGCATCTCCGACAACGGCATTGGCATGACTGCTGAAGAGGTCAAGCAGTACATCAATCAAGTGGCTTTCTCCAGTGCCGAAGAGTTTGTCTCTAAATATAAAGACAGCACTGATGATCAAATCATTGGTCACTTTGGTCTGGGTTTTTACTCTTCGTTTATGGTGGCGAGCAGAGTTGAAATCGACACACTGTCTTATAAACCAGACGCCACAGCCGTACATTGGTCCTGCGATGGGTCTACTTCATTTGAGTTGTCTGATTCAGAACGCGACAGCATCGGCACCACCATTACCCTCACCCTAATGGATGAGGAAGAAGAATATCTGGAAGAGGCTCGCATCCGTCAATTGATTCGCACCTATTGCGATTTCATGCCGGTCTCGATCTTCCTGGGTGAAGAGCAAATCAATAAAAAAGATGCCCTGTGGAAGCAGTCTCCTAGCAGCCTTACCGACGAAGATTACTTGGAGTTCTACCGCTACCTCTACCCCTTCCAGGAAGAGCCATTGCTTTGGGTACACCTGAATACCGACTATCCTTTTGTAGTCAACGGCATTCTCTACTTCCCCAAGCTAAAGCCGGATGTGGATGTCACCAAGAGCCAAATCAAGCTGTTTTGCAACCAGGTTTTTGTTAGCGATAACTGTGAGGAAGTGATTCCCCGGTTCTTGATGCCGCTGCGGGGCGTGATTGACAGCCTTGATATTCCCCTGAACGTGTCTCGCAGCTTCTTGCAGGCTGACCGCACGGTGCGGCGAATTGCCGACTACATTGCGAAAAAAGTGGGCGATCGCTTGAAAGAGCTTTACCGCAGCGATCGCAGCAAATACATCACCTCTTGGCAAGACCTCGGCACCTTTGTTAAATTTGGCTCCCTCAACGACGATAAATTCAAAAAGCAAGTGGAAGATATCTTAATCTTCCGCACCACCGCCAAACTGGGTGCAGCTCCTGAAGAAGCCCCCAAGGTGGAAGTCCAGCAAGACGGCGACGATGCCTGGGAAGATGTCAGCAGTGATAAACCCGAAAACGCCACTGACGACAAGGGCAATTTCTACACCACGCTCAAAGAGTACCTAGAGCGCAACAAAGACCGTCACGAAAACCGTGTTTTTTATACCAACGATGAGGTTTCCCAAGCCACCTACATCAACCTGCACAAACAGCAGGGGTTAGAAGTGTTGTTTATGGATTCTTTCATCGACACCCACTTCGTCAGCTTTTTGGAACGGGAATATTCCGATGTGAAGTTCTCGCGGGTGGATGCTGAAATGGACGAGACGCTGATTGACAGCGATAAGTCCAGTGAGATCGTTGATCCGACCACGAATAAGACGCGCAGCGAACAGATTAAGGAACTGTTTGAGCAAGCCTTGAACAAGCCCAAGCTAACGATCCGCACTGAATCCTTGAAGGGTGATGATCCGCAAGGGACACCCCCAGCTATGGTGCTGCTGCCCGAATCTATGCGTCGTTTACAAGAAATGACAGCCATGATGCAGCAGCAGGCGGCTGAATTCCCTGAAGAGCACATCTTGATGGTGAATACCGCTCATCCGATGATTCAAAATCTGGCAAATATGGCTCAAAGCACCATCGTTTCGGCGAGTGGTGAAGCTTCACCCAGTGGGGAAATGGCAAAGCTGATTTGTCAGCAGGTTTATGATTTGGCGTTGATGGCTCAAAAGGGCTTTGATGCTAACGGCATGACCTCTTTTGTAGATCGCTCGAACGTTTTGCTGACAAAGCTGACAGAGCGTTAGGGCAAGCGGCTACGCTTTGAACAACCGGGTTTCTTCTGTTGGATATTCACATCTTTTTGAATGTCTGAAAAGAAACTCGGTTTTTGAATTTTATTGAATCATCCCCACCAACGATTGAGAGGCGTAACGGCTTTGATCTCACTGGCGGCGGACAGCTTGTTGGATCAAGCTGCATGACTGGGTTCAAGACACCCAAGCTAAGGTTGCCGTCATTTTCGAGGGACGAGACTCAGCCGGAAAGGGTGGGGTGATTAAACGAATTACCCAGCGTCTGAACCCTCGTGTTTGTCGTGTTGTGGCTTTGCCTAAGCCGACTGAGCGTGAAAAAACCCAGTGGTACTTTCAGCGCTACGTTCCACACCTTCCCTCCGGTGGAGAAATGGTGTTGTTCGATCGCTCTTGGTATAACCGCGCTGGCGTAGAACGTGTCATGGGCTTTGCCACCCCTGAGCAGGTGGAAGATTTTTTCCGTGATGTTACTGAATTCGAAAGGATGCTAGTGTGCTCTGGCGTCATCCTCATCAAGTATTGGTTCTCTATTGCACATGATGAGCAGCAACTGCGCTTTTTAATGCGCATTCATGATCCACTGAAACAGTGGAAGTTGAGCCCTATGGATTTACAGTCTCGAGTTCGCTGGGAAGACTACACTGCGGCAAAGGAGGAGATGTTTGCCCGGACGAATATTCCTGAGGCTCCTTGGTGGGTTGTGCCAGCAAATGACAAGAAGCGAGCACGTCTAAACTGCATTCAGCATCTGCTAACCCAGGTTCCGTACACTGAAGTACCTCATGAAACGATCCAGCTCCCTAAGCGGCTGTTCAACACAGACTATGAGCGCCATACGCTGCCGGAAGAGCTATATATTCCTCAGGTCTTTTAGTCGCTTCTGCCAAAGCTCACCTGAGCTATCGTCTATTGTCTGATTCAACCCTTCTGTTCCCGACCGATTTTTTCAGTCTGCTCTAACCTGATCGTTATGCTGCGCTTGATATAACGCCAATGCGAAACCCGCACGTTCACTCAAACCGTGTGGCCTGTACCCCAGCGAATGAGCAGCTTGATCGCCAAACAAGCACGCCATGATTGCCGGGTAATCTTGCGTAAAGAGATGGGGTGAGATGACCTTGCAGGTGTAAGCAATATCATCTTCATCAAGCGTGGGTTGTTGACAACCTGCCATTGCCATTGCGTATCCTTCTTGATTCAACATTTCTTGCAATGTACGCGCAAACCCGTGCCGTTGAATGTATGTCACACGATACAAAGTGATTAACGTTTCTTCCCGTACTTTTTGGACGGATGGAACTTCACTCGTCCATAGAATCACGGCCAACCATCCCCGTTTGAGATGGTTTTGTATTTCAAAGCGGCTGCTAAATTCACTGGTATAACGATTTGTCCATCCTCCCATTTGATCGTCAGCAATGACCAATCCTAGTTTGCATACCATGGCCACATCATCGAACTGGTTTAAAGTCTCTGCGATCGCCAAAGATGCTATAGCTTCTGCATTCATAGCAAGTAGGGTATCAAGCATTGCGGGTATGTGAGCTTGGCCCATTGGGTTCATTGTGGCCATTGGAAGTAACTCAACATCCGAAGCATCAGCATTGAGCATTGTTTCGAGATAAATACGAAAGCGCTCCTGTCCTCGTGGCGTGTTGTAGAGATTACGCTGGAGTTGCAGTAATGGCACAAATTCAATCTTCATAACACAACTGTAATGCCCCTATTCATAGGACTTATAGTCAATATTTGACACATTATTCCTGAAAAGGAAGAAATAGTTGGTTATTTTTGACAGTTCAAGGATGGAAAGCGAGGTGTTATTTGTCACATACGTTTAGTAGATCAGCATTGATCCAGGGGAGTTATCTGTATGTCCCATGGCATATTCAAACTGCCTTGTTTAAGGGAGTTGCTTGCCGCTAAACGATCTAAAGACAGCCAATAGAGGTAGCTAATTTCATCAATATTTCTGTCAGTTTGTTAAGACTTAGTATCATTATCCGGTTTTTCTGTTTCCATAGAAAGGCCTGTCGTGACGCTTTTGGATAAGTCATTATGCTCTCAGAGACAGAACTTTTGGAAGCCTTTGTTGAAGCTTCTATCCGTGGTCAGGATACCCTCCTCGCAAACAAGCAGTTCATAGCTGAAAGTCGATTTGGGATCAACCATCTGATCAGCAAAAAATCGGGACTGGTGGTCAAAGTCAACGTGAAGGAGCAGCCCGTGCAGTTTTGGATCCGTCACGATGCACCTAACCGTGAGCAACTTGATGAGCTACTAAAACAGCAACAGTTTTTAACCACTGGCACACAAAGTGACGACGGCTTTTGCGGGTATCAATACTTCCCTGCGAAGCAAGGGTATGACCTCCACTGCCAATCTGCTCGTGTCCTTTGGAGAAATTGGCGGACCCTCTACCGGATGCATGAAAATATGGCCCAGGCGCAAAAGCTGCTGATCAAGGGTGGGCACGATTGGGAACAGATCAAAAAAATTACAGTGGCTAACAATGTGATGTTCATTGAGACGCCAGATGGAGAGACCACGAGTCACATGGATGATGCGATCGCCTGGTTGAGTGAGGTGCCGCCTGCGCGACCAACGCAGCCAACTGAGGCTACGGCAGACTCCGGTGGGTTTCCTGCAGATGGATTTATAGACTAAGGTTGGCAGATCTGCGATCGCGTTGGGGTAACCTGACGCGATCGCGTCCTATCTCTGAGCAAAAGCCTAGCAAGAATCTTCTACCGCCGACTTGGCAAGGGATTCTGGCGCGTCGGGGGTATTGAGGAAGGTGTAGCTGGTAACCGAAAACCAGCCAAACATAATCAATACCGTAATCCGTTGACCCAAGCCCATTTGGCCCTGTTCAATCAACCAGCGAAAGATTGGAATAGAGGCCAGCAACCCGACAAAAGCAACCCCATTAAAGATCGTCAACTTCAAAAAAACCGGTTTCTTCCAGACTGCAATCGAGATTAAAACCGGCATCAAAAATATCAAACGCGCCAGGCCAAACCCACCATGCCTAGGATCTGGTAGCGGGAAGATGGCGCTAGTCATAAACCCAATACCAATGGCTGCAACCGCCATAGCGATCGCAACCGACAAAAACCGATGACCAGAAACCGTTTTGACGACCGCAAAAAAGCCCAGAGACGACAGCACAAACAAAGCCCCCACCGTGCCCAGCAAAAGACTAAATGCCTGATGATAAGGGGCTTCTAACCTACCTAGATCACTCACCACATTAGCAATGTGACTATATTGCGGCGTCAACCACCCCAGCACAATAACGGTGATGACGTAGAGGGCGATCGCCAATAGATTAGCCCACAGGAATGATCGAAGCGTCAACATTGAATTCATATCCCTGAAAATATCGGTCTTGAGTCAAGCCGCCTGATGAATAGGCGTACCTGCCCGCTGAGCCGTTATCACATCTCCCACTGCTGTAATCGCAGCCTCAGGGTGAGAGAACTTGCCATTGACTTCAACTAGGGTGCCTGGCGGTGGGAATGCTTGGGCTGCACTGTGTCGAAACCATTGCTCATACCCCAACCCCGTCAGCAAAGCTAAGAGCAGAATACCGACCACACCCAGCGCAATGCGCCTGATCCACTTCAGCATAAAGAACGATTCATCACACCCCGTTGCTAGACGGCAGCGACAGATTTTTTTGTTCCAGTGGGACAGAATATCTGCTAAGGCTGAGCTGGACAGTCGGCGTTTGATTTAGCAGATAGGGTGGGGCCAAATCACTTTGGCCCCCGAGTGGCCCATCAAGCTGTGTGGCAACTGCTATACTCCAGCACGCTCGACCACCGATCCACTAGAGCTTTGCATGGCTACCATCGCAAAAGGGTGGATTTTGTGTGACTTTGCATTGACATAGGGCGACCTGCTGCTTTTCCTCTAGCGTAAATTTAAGGGGTGTAAAGTCAGTGCCCTTATGGGCACCATCGCAAAAGGGCTGATTCGCCGAGTTGCCACAGCTACACCAGAAATAATTGCCTGCTTCTAGCTCCATAACCGCAGGTTTTGTATCTGCAATATTGGGTTGAGACATTTTGTTTCCTCTCGTGTACCAGTCAAGTGAATAAGTTGAGTCGATTCGTTGGGCAATTTGCCCTCAACAATCTATCTCTGACAATCTAAAGTCCAGCCAGCACGCGCTAAACTGCCTCAAGTCAGAAATAAACCGATTAAGGCGGCTGATTTCTCAGGAAATCAGCCGCCTTAATGTCATTAAGCTGCCATGTCGAACAGCAACACTTCGGCATCGTCAGAAGTGCCTTGGAGGGTCAGGCTAGCTTCTGCTGAAATCGCAGCCCCATCCCCTGCCGCTAGGGGTTGACCGTTGAGCGTGACTGCGCCTCGGGCCACATGGAGCCATGCGGCGCGATCGCCTGCAAGATCATGGCTCACTGTTTCACCATTAGCTAACCGGGCCGCATACAAATTCATGTCTTGGTGAATCGTCACGGATCCCTCACGGCCATCACGAGAACCCACCAGTCGCAGCTGATTTTGCTTATCTTCAGTGCCAAAGTAGGTTTGCTCGTAGCCGGGGGCTAATCCTTTGGTGTCAGGGATGATCCAGATTTGCAGAAAATGCACGGGGTCTGTGTTGGAGGCATTGAATTCACTGTGTAGAATTCCGGTTCCCGCAGACATCCGCTGCACATCTCCAGGACGAATCACCGAGCCGTTGCCGATGTTGTCTTTGTGCTCCAAAGAACCGTCGAGAACATAGGTGACGATTTCCATATCTCGATGTCCATGGGTGCCAAAGCCCTGAGCAGGGGTGACCTTGTCTTCATTAATCACTCGCAGGCTCGCAAAACCCATATGCTGCGGATCGTAATAGTTGCCGAAGGAAAAGCTGTGGCGAGAATCCAACCAGCCAAAGTTAGCTGCACCACGGTCATTTGCCGGACGAATCGTAATCATGGTGTCACTCCTTGCAGCGGTGATAGAGTAGCGAACCGCTTGCTGATGAATCTATTATGGATTGATTCCATAAAAAAGACAATATTCAATTTTATAGACGTATTGTATCTCTAAAGGATACAATAGTGATGCCCATTCACCCCATCCTCTGAATTTTGGATTTTGGAATTTTGGCTTGCAGAAATTCTCCCTGCATCTCCGCTCTCGCCTCACCCTCTGACTGCAATTGCATTTGAGCTTATGGACAAATTTGAAAGCATTCGCGCCTTTGCCCAGGTGGTCGATTCTGGAGGATTTGCGGCAGCAGCCCGAGTCATGGGACTGTCAAGGTCTGCGGTGAATAAGCTGGTGATGAATCTAGAAGACGATCTCAAGGTTCAGCTCTTACACCGCACCACCCGCAAAGTCACACCCACTGAGACTGGCCTAGCCTTTTATGATCGATGTTTAGCCATTTTGGCTGACCTGGCCGAAGCTGAACAAGCTGCCTCGCAGTTGCAAACTGAACCTAAAGGCCGTCTGCGGATCAACGCACCTATGACCTTTGGTACGTTACATTTGGCCCCCGCAGTGGCCGATTTTTTGACCCAATATCCCGATTTGCAAATTGAGTTAGCCCTGAGCGATCGCTTTATCGATCCGATTGAAGAAGGCTTTGACCTCACCGTTCGAATTGCCGTACCCCCCGATTCGGCTAGTTTGATTGTGCATCGCCTAGTGACCGCGAACCGTGTCATGTGTGCTTCTCCTGCCTATTTAGAAAGACACGGTATTCCCCAACACCCCAACGATCTCAAGCAACAATCTTGCCTGCACTATGGCTATCTCTCCAGCCAAAATCAGTGGCGGTTAACTGGGCCAGGGGGTGAAATCTATCCTGTAACTGTGCAGGGTGTGCTGTGTTCAAACAATGGTGAAGTGCTGCGAGATGCCGCCCTGAAAGGGTTGGGCATTATCTTAGTGCCGACATTTATCGTGGGGCAAGACCTGAAACAAGGAACCTTACAGGCCATCTTGGCCGATTATCCCCCGGTAGAGATTGCGGTATACGTCCTGTATCCCGTCAATCGCCACCTATCGACGAAAGTGCAGCTGTTGACTGAGTTTTTGAGCGATCGCTTTGGTGGGTGTCCGGATTGGGATTTAGGGATAGAGAATTTATGATTGAGACAATCTCAACCCAAAATAAACGAGGTGCAGGCGGCCAGTATGATTTTTCAGCCATCCAGGGATAGGAACTCGCAGCAGATCGAAACGGGTTTGAAAGCAACGCTCATGGCCCTCGAAGCAGATTTTTGGCAAGCCAGTTCTGATGGCGATGCGTATACCATAGCCAGCCTTTTGACTGATGATGCTTGCCTGGTTGGTAACTTTGGCACCTTAGACAAAAACGCGACGGTTGAGATCAATCGTCAAGGTCAAGGAGGTTTTGTTTTCTGGCGGGTCGAAGGGGAGTCTCAACTGGTGCAGCTGACACCAGAGAGCGCTGTGGTCTACTACAAAGCCACTGCCCAAAGACCCAAACAAGAGCCATTTACCATCTTGATGAGCAGTACTTACACGTTGCGCTACGGCCAATGGCAGCTAACATTTCACCACCAAACGCTGCTGTAGATTGGTCGTCAGGGGTAAGGAGCTCAGACTAATTTTCCCCATTCAGCTTCAACTGACGCAAATCATTGCTTCTCAGAGTTGACAGATATCTTTTCCGTTAGATGTGCCAAACAATCCAGGAGTGCTTGATGGACTGATGCATGGGCATATTCATCATCGGGATGGGGTGGTTTGCCAGGAACCTTAAAATGGGGCGGTTCGCCGTAGATTTGGCCCCAGCACATATCCACCTGACGCACGAACTCGTAGAAGAGGGGCGGATTGTTGAGTAGCTCAGAAATAATCTGATGCAGTGCTACGAGCGCTGATTCTCCTGCGGAGAGGCTTTGCCAGTGCAGCTGTTGACTGAGGCGCACATCCGTCGTAGCCCAACGTTGTAGGGTGGCTTTGAGGGCACCGGACGAATCGAGTAAGTGCTGATCAATAAAGCGCTCAACTGTCGCGATCGCTTGGGCCAAAGGCGGCACTGGAGAAATGCCTTTAAGAAAATCGCCGCCTTCTCGACCAATCGCCTCAGCCAGAGAAAAGGGGCGACCTGCCAGAATATCGCGTTGTAAGGCAGCGTTGTCTAATGTCGTTTGTTCAACAGATGGGGATGCTGCTGAAGATAGGGATACTGCTGAGGGGCGATCGCTGATTTTGGCCTTAGCGTGATCGTTCAGCTTTTGAGGGCGGGAAATAAACTGCAATGACCCTTTAAGGTGAGTTTTTGACCATTGCCACCACTTTTGCCACAACCGCCACCAGCGCAACATATCTAGATTAATGATGAAAGGGAATCATGAGTAGCGGGATCAGCACAGGGGCGATCGCGAGCCAATGTAACGGTCGAGGTTCAGCTAAGGGATGAGCTTCGGTGAGCAATAGATCAATGCGTTGGGCTAGCCGACCTTGAGCAGTGGCACAGCTAAACGGGACTGAAATGATGTCATCCGTTATCCAAGGCGATTTTGCAACTTGTACTAGGGATTCGGCCAATATAAAACGGTTGATTCGTTGGGTGGCCCAGGCATCGGCGCGCAGTTCACGTAAAAAGGTGATTTCTTCCCATAGGGTTTGACTGTGGGGGAGCCAAAAGGTGAGCCGCTTAAGCCAGCCCAACCAAAAACACCAAAACGTATCGTGATAATAAGCGTGAGCTTGTTCGTGGATCACGACCGAGGCCAGATGATCGGGGTCGAGCTGCTGAAGTAAGCCCTGACTGACCACTAAATGAGGCTGCCAAAATCCTACCTGGGCGCTGTAGGGTAAATCAGTGGTTAACAATCGAGCGGCCATACCTTGAACCGAGGCTTCAGGCAAGGTATGGATTTGGTATAAGGCCAATCCACTGCGCCAGGCTAGGTATAGCAAAAGACCAACACTGGTAGCCAAAAATGCCCAAGCGAGACCGTAGCTGAACCATCCCTCCCAAGGCACCACCATATTGCCTCGTGGCCCCATACACACGATCGACAGGGCCGTTGTTAACAACAACAGTGGCGGCACGACAAAACTGAGCAGGCTTTCGCCCCAACGGTGGGGGGAATTACCCGGATCGGGGCTGACCATAACGCGAATCATCCAGGCCAGCATGATGATAAAGACCACCATTGTTAAATGCATTAGCCCTCCTGCTGCTGTCTGAGGGTGCGAATGCGATCGGCGATCGCTTCGATTTGTGCCAGGCTACTTGCATCTAAGCTATCGGCAAAAGCGGCCACAATGTCGGGGTTGCCCACGGCGAGAAACTGCTGCAGACGGTCATGGGCATTAAGAATGCGGGCATTTGTTTGTGAGACCAGTGGTTCCCAATAAAAGGTGCGGCCCTGTTTATATGATTTGACCCAACCCTTTTTCGCCAATCGTTTGAGTACTGTGGTGACGCTGGCGTAGGCAAGTTCCCGATCTGGGTTTGCCAAGATCTGAGTGTGAATGGCTTTAGCCGTAGTGGTACCGAGATTCCAGAGCAGCTCCAGTACTTCAGCTTCTAAACTGCCTAGGGATAAACGACTGGGCGTGTGTTCTGGCAAGGGAGCCATAGGGTTGAGAAGGTTTAAAGGGGCAGAGGGGATTCATCGGTAGGAAATCCTCTCTGTTCAGTATAAATGGAGAGCTGCCAATTTTGGATTTTGAAATGCTTGCTGCTAGGCGATTGTAGCGTGACGATTGGCAGTCGGATGAAACCAGCATAGAACCATAGCAACTCCGACTGGACAGTTCTCGACTGCCGATAATTTACACTTTGCAATGTTTGACGGTGTGTCTTTTGACCCTCGACGGGTTTCTCTTCAACATGGGAAAACCTGGGGCTTGCGTTAGGCCAATCATGGTGCGATCGCGAGGTTTGGGCTACGACTGAATTGAGGAACCCATTAATGAAACAGTGTTTTGTCTGGTTGATGGCAGCGTTAGTTGCAACCGTGAGTTGGATGGCGCCTGCCATGGCTGCTGACGTTGCCCAGGGCGCAACGGTATTCACCAACAATTGTGCGGCATGCCATGTCGGTGGTGGCAACGTGGTGAATGGAGCCAAAACCTTGAAACAAGATGCTTTAGAGCAGTACGGCATGAACTCAATGGAAGCCATTGTGACTCAGGTCACCAATGGCAAGATGGCGATGCCTGCCTTCAAAGGACGTTTGAGCGACGACCAAATTGAATCGGTTGCAGCCTATGTCCTGTCTCAGTCAGAGCAAGGCTGGTAGGTACCTCAGCGCGGTCATTAGTTTGTCGGTCAGCAGACGTTGTTGAGGCTAAAGACTTGTTGAGACTTCGAACAGTTGCAAAACGAGTGATTTACCCATGCTTGGCAGTCTTGCTGATGGGCGCGTTGGTGCTTTGGCCTGGGGTTGCTGGAGCCGAAGGAATTCCTTCGGCTCCATTTGCTGTGCCAACAGTGGATGCTAAAGCTTGGCTAACCGCAGGCATTCAGGCAGAGATTGAAGGCGCGCATCAAGCCGCGATCGCGGCTTTTAGTCAAGCCTTACGGCAGGATGATCAGCTGATAGCAGCCTATGGCGATCGCTGTTTGGCCTATCTGTCTGTTGACGACTACGATCACGCCATTACCGACTGTAGCCAGGCCATTGTCCTCAACCCAGCTAACCCGGAGTTTTACCTGAATCGAGGTATGGCCGAGTTTCATCAGCAGGACTATGAATCGGCGATCGCTGATTACAATCAAGTCCTTAAGCGATCGCCCAATGACTTTCGCGCCTTTTATAACCGGGGACTGGTTGAGGCTGAGGTGGGGGATTATGCTCAAGCGGTTGCCAGCTATGATCAAGCCTTGATTACGGCAGGTGGCAACAATAGGACTCCCCTCAGCACTATTTACACTGACCGAGGCTTAGCCCATTTAGCCAGCGGGCAATCAGAAGCCGCAATGGCTGATTTTTCAGCAGCGATCGCGGCCAATCCTAACGCGAGTCGGGCCTACTATAACCGAGCCTGTGTCTGTCACCAAGATGGTCAATTGGCGATCGCACTGGCTGACTTTACCCAAGTGCTCACCCTGGACGCTCAATATGCTGAGGCAGCGGTCAACCGAGGCTTGATTCATTATCAACTGGGGCATCTCGACGCTGCATTAGGCGACTTTGAAACCGCTGCGGCACAGTATGCCCAACGGGGTGATCACGCTGCGTATCACCGCCTATTACCCCTGATTGAATCGGTGAAAGCCGCGACCCAAAAAATTGCCTAATGCCCTCAAAGTTTAACAGCCGTCAAAGCAGGGGACTATTGAAACTCAAAATGGACATGAGATTACTAATGAATCGATTTAGACAGATACCGATGTTTGCCGTCGTCAGCTCAGCCTTGCTATGGGGAGGGATAACCCCATTGCAGGCGCGGCAAATCTCTACCAATCAGCCTGCTGGTATAGCGCAGGCCAGATTGCTTAATGCACCGAGCACCGCTGGGATGCTAAGGGCACAAGCAATCTGGCTCGCAAATCAATCGACCTTATACAGGATTGCAGACGCAGGCCATAACCACGATCAGGCTGACTCGGCGATGCCAGGGATGGAGCATCCAGAGGGGCATAGCGATAGTGGCCACCATCATGCTCCCCTCGAAGTGCCTGCGGGGATGCCGGTGCCCACCTTAGATCTGGTCGTCTATGAGGATCCGGTAGAGGGGTGGAATCTAGAGCTTCAAGTCAGTAACTTCCGTTTTGCCCCAGAAAACGTCAACGGTGCTAGCAGCACAGATGAAGGTCATGCTCATCTGTATGTCAACGGCGAAAAAATGGGTCGCATTTACGGCCCTTGGCATCATCTCCCATCACTGCCCCCCGGCGATCATGAAATTATGGTAGAACTCAACGCCAATGGTCATGAGCCGTTGGTTTATCAGGGGCAGGGGATTTCAGATACTGAGCAGATTACTGTGGTTGCTGAATAGGATCAGCGGGTAGTGCGGCTGCACGCCCGGTGCAAAATATTCAGCTTCGTCGATGAGAATTAGTGTTTATCCAGATGTAGCAGTGTGAGCTCTGCTTATGGCGCGACTTTTGAAGCCAAAATCGCAAATCCAAAATTGCTAGGGTAATACCGTAACTTGATGTACAAAGGGCCAGATTAAGATTAAGACAAGGGAAAATCCATAATTGAGAAAAGTCCTTGGCCTACATCAATCTTTTGGGGAAAGTCTGCTATTTCAATATTTTTAATATGAGGTAAATCCTTTCCTAATTTTTCAATAAATGTCTTGGTTTTTTCAATAAAATTATTGTCGAAAGTAATAAAGCAGTCCGCTTTATGTCTTATAGCGGTTGCAATATGAATAGAGTCTGGTGGCTTCATTTTGCTTATTCGTCTTGTAAACATACGAGACACTTCTGCCACTTTCCTTTCATAATTGATTGGTGTGATAAATTCTTTCCCAAACAAAGCTTCTATTCTTCTTTCTTGATCTTCTTCGCTGATTGATTCGCTTTTTGCGACAACTTCAGCAAAAGTAAAGGTTGATGTTACGATTTCGATTTTTCTTGTCTCTCCAAGGCGCAATAATCGCAACGCTTTTCTGTGCATTTCTTTGGATTCCTCGCTGGAATCTGACTTTGTTAAGCATTCGTTATTCAAGTAATGGATAAAAACGCAAGAATCTAGATATACAGAGGGAAGATTCGTTTTTTTCTTTGCACGGGCCAACTTACTCTCTCCCGATCAGAAGTATTTCTTCTACGCTTGGGAGTTCATAGCTGTATGGAAGTACTTCTATCTCTCTTACTTCCATGCTTACCTTTTTCCCGTCTTCTCTCTCTCTACAAAGACCATAAATATAAACTACTTTTTCTAAAGCATTTTTGGCCTCTTCTTTTAACTCTTCTGGAAAGTTGCATAATAAACCTTCAGACTCATTTTTCCCTTGATAAAGCCTGAAGGCTCTTCTTCGATGTAAATTAATGGATTCTAGCTTCCCTTGTACTGAATCATACACTTCGTACTTAGCTGCCAGCAAATTTGTGACATTCATAATTAGCGAGTCCGAGAATTCTAGATTTTTCCTGTTTCCCCCTATAAAGACCCTAGAAACTCTTCTACCGTCAATGCTATCTCCCATTCTTTTTATTTTCTTGACAGATTTTTCACTAAAGAAGGGAGGCCATTGTGCATTTTTCTCTATTGATTCAAACCCATAGTTTATAGCTTCAATGAGTCCGTATGTATCATCTTTCGTGATATGTGATCTTCTTGGTCTTACTTCGACTTTGCATTTATAAGGGCTGCTCATTCCAGCATGAAGTACAGACCAACTGATCACACCTGAATCTTCGAAATAGCTTTTACTAACGTCTATGACAATATCTAAGAAATCTTTTTGAATAGACAGAAATTTGCCAAACGGAAGAGACTCTCCATCCATTCCAATGGAGATGCTTAATTCATCTTCGTCACTTTTATTTTTAGCCATACTTTCTATGACCTAAGTTGCTTTTAGGTTATCACAACTTGCTGTATGCCTTTTATAGCGTCAGCCTAACTCCTTATTCCTTAACTGCCTACGGTTCCACCATCTTGATCGCCAACTGCTGGTGAGTTTCCATCAAGCGAGCCACATCTACCGTCGTCAGCTGCCCCTGATCCACGACTCGCCGCCCGTTGATAAAGCTGTAATCAACGCGATTAACCTGACACAAAATTAGCGCCGCAACGATGTCATGGTGGGCTCCGGCAAAGGTAGGCGTGTCGATATTGACCGCCACAAAATCAGCTGCCATGTCCGGTGCGAGGTAGCCGATATCATCTCGTCCCAATACCCGTGCGCCGCCCCGCGTGGCCACTTCTAGAGCCTCGCGCGCCGTCATGGCGGCAGCGTCTTCATCCCTTACCCGCGCGGCTAAAAAGGCGGTGCGGGCTTCATGGAATAAATTACCCGAATCATTAGAGGCAGAGCCGTCTACACCTAATCCTACAGGCACATGGTGATTGAGCATTTTGCGGATGGGGGCGATGCCGCTAGCGAGTCGCATGTTGCTGCACGGGCAGTGGGCTACCCCCGTACCCGTATGGCCAAATTTGGTGATGGCGCGATCGCTAAGTTTGACACAGTGGGCATGCCACACGTCTTCGCCCAACCAACCCATCGCTTCGGCATAATCACCCGGAATCATGCCAAATTTAGCCAAGCTGTATTCCACATCAGATTTATTTTCGGCGAGGTGGGTGTGGAGGCGCACACCGGGATAAGCGCGAGCCAGGGCAGCCGACTCGCGCATTAAATCCGTTGACACTGAAAAGGGTGAACAGGGGGCCACGGTGATCCGCACCATGGCGTAGCGCTGGGCATCGTGATATTGCTCAATTAACCGCTGGGAGTCTTTGAGAATATGGGCTTCCGACTCCATCAACATATCTGGTGGCAAGCCGCCCTGGCTTTGGCCCACACTCATACCGCCCCGACTCGCATGAAACCGCAGCCCCATGGCTTCAACGGCACGAATTTCATCGTCTAGGGTGCAGTCATTGGGATAGAGATAGAGGTGATCGCTAGCGGTGGTGCACCCTGAGAGCATTAACTCCGCCGCCGCAATTTGTGCACTGGCAAACACCCCTGCCGCAGTTAAGCCCGACCAGATTGGAAAAAGGGTAGTGAGCCAGTTGAACAAATCTGCATTCTGCGCTGCTGGCACTGCCCGCGTCAAGGTTTGAAAAAAGTGATGGTGGGTGTTGACCAGACCGGGCAGCACTATATGGCGATCGCCCAAATCCAACACCTCGTCAGCGGTTGGGGGTAACTCAGCGGTAGTGCCCACTTGTTCAATCACGTGGTCTCTCACAAACAGCGCCCCATGGCGGATTTCGCGCCGCTGTTCATCCAGAGTGACCAGGGTGTGGATATTTTTAACCAGGAGGGTGGGCATGGGCTTAATCTTCCAAATACCCTAAATCACGTAGGCGCTGCTGCACTTCTGGATCATCAAATCCAGGGGCGCGATCTAGGGCGGTCGTCGTGGTATCAGCGTCACCGCCGAAGGCTTGGAGGTAATCTTGCAGCACTTCTACATTCTCTGGCAAGATGGCGCTGAGATTCAGCGATTCTGTCGGATCTTGGCGAAAGTCGTAGAGTTCGGTGGCGTCGTCACCCGTTTCAATTAATTTGTGGGGGCCTAGCCACACGGCCCGACGGGGTTGATCACAGGCGCGATCGCGAATCAAGTCAGGCTGACGCTTTTTCAGTAGATTAACTACATTTTGGGGCGGAACTGCTTCGGAAAACACCGGATCGCGATCGCTGCTGCTGGCCTGCACCTGATCAATCTCTTGACTCAGCGATCGCGTTTGCTCTTCCACCGTAGCCAATTCTGCCGCGCTGAGGACAGTATGAAACAACCGTCGGGTAGACACCACAGACTCCACAGTTTCACCCTGGGGCAAATGGCCGCTGGGATCATGAATAATCAGCGGCACTCGCACCAACTCGTTATAAACCGTGAGGGAATGGCCCACAAACTGTTTTTCGCCCAGGTGTTCACCGTGGTCTGAGCAGATAATCACTAGGGTGTTGTCGAGTACGCCGCGATCGCGGAGCTGAGTTAAAAATCGGCCCAATTGCTCATCTTGGCAGGCTACTTCAGCGTCATACATGCCGTCGAGAGTGGCCTTTTGCTGCTTATCCAAGGCCCCTGCCAACGGCGCTAGCCAGCCATATACGTCACTGTTGAACTGGCGCAGATAGTTCCTCGCTGACGGTGTTTTCAGCACGTGGGGGGCAAATTTCTCCACATACTGCCGGGGTGGATGGTAGGGCATGTGGGTGCCCATCAAATTGACAAAAGCAAATACGGGCTGGTTGGGTTGGACACCGTTGCGTTCAATCAACAGCCGTGCCGTATCTGCCAATGATTTTGACGTATTACCTTTAAAGCTCAAGGCCGTTTGCCACAAAGGCACCATCAGTGGGGTAAACGATAATGCCAGCAAGGCTTCTGAGCGAGCAAAGGCATCTTGTACTTGATTCAGTAGCTTGGCCAGCCGCCGCTTAAACCATTGACGGTAAAGATCTAGAAATCCCGAAGATACCCCAGCTTGGTTAGGTCTCGAAGTGAGCAAGCCACTGTAGTTCAAAAAGCTGTAGAACCCACGCCGCAAGCCGTTATTAATCACGCCCACCAATGGGTTGTTGCAGAACCCAGCGGTGTAATACCCTCCCTGGCTGAGTCGTTCTGCCAATGTGGGGATCGACTCCGGCAGGACTGAATAGGACTGAAGCACGTTATGGGAAGAGGGATAGCGTCCAGTAAACATGGATGCGTGAGAGGGCACGGTCCACTGGGCCGGCGCGATCGCGCTCTTAAACAGCGTTGATTTGGCTGCAAAGGCATCGATGTGGGGAGAAGTCGGTTTGTCGTAGCCATAGCACGACAGGCGATCGGCTCGTTGGGTATCGAGCACTATAAAGAGAATATCGGGACGAGCAGCCATGATAATGCGTCGATTGATGGTGCAACCTTGAATCTCTAGCTTGCCACAGAAGCGATTCTTAAAAATCTTCTGGTCAAACTGCCATGCTCTTAGAACATCTCGTATTCTCGGCGGCTCATGGTTCTCGGCGACACCACATCTTTCACGCCCAGACACCAGTAGTCCACCAAATAGCTGCCAACGAGGTATCGTTTGCCATCTTGTCGAGATATAACCACCTGAGCTAAACCCCTTTGGGCATCGTCTTCGCCCTTGCCCGTGATCTTTTGCAGCAAACCATCGGCGCGCGGTTCAAGCAGCTGTTGGGAGGCAGAGTGGTTCATTAAGCATTCATGTAAAGGCAATAGCAGTGCAGTCGCATTAGCTTGAAGCACAGCAGTCACTTCTGCCGGACGCAGTTTCAGTTTACGGGCAATCTGCTTGGTGCCGACTTTGGCGCTGCGTAGCCGTAAGACTTCCGCTTCTTGTTCGGGGGTCATCACTTACGAATGAGTTCGACGTTAACTTTTGACTCTAGGCTATCTTCTAAAGTGAGTATCGGCCTTAACGGCGTGGTAGATTTTTTGCTAGGGCGATCGCCAGAAGTGTTAGGCATTGAAGCCCCAGTCGTCGTGATTGTAGACGAAAAAAAGCTGATATCCGCAGTGGCTTTGGCCAGTATATTGCAGAGATGCTAATTGCCGCCTGTCGAGAAAATCCTGGGAATTTTAGTTGGGTTGGTCAAAGGTGAATAGTCAGGAAAGAATCGAAGCCAAGCAAGCTCTGCGGGAGGCATTGGCGGCCCACGGGGGCGATCCCCACAATCCGGTTGTCATGAGTGCGATCGCGCACCTTGCCACCCTCAACCCGACGCCCACCCCAGCCCACAACACCGATTTACTCGATGGTAACTGGCGGTTAATCAGCGCCCCTAGTTTTCCGGATGGCGAACAACGCGCAGATGGCACCTATGTCTATACGTTGGGTCGACTGGCGTTTAATATGTTTCAGCCGAAAGATCTGAAGGTCTTGATTAATCAGGTCTCCCAGCCTGTATTCCCCATAGATGCAGGTGTCCAGCGCACCCATGATATTGTGGTGGATTTCTCGACGCTCAACGAAGACGTTTCGCCATTGCGGGGTGTTGTGCGGAATTTGGGCATTTGTGAACCGAATAGCGATACAGCCTTACGGGTCTGGTTCACTGGCGGTGTGCTAGAACCCTCCGCCGGCCAGGATCTGCAAGAATGGCAATCAATCTTTGGTGACCCAACTGCACCGTCTCGTTCTAGCAGTTTAGGGGAATGGTTTCAAGGATTATTCCTCAAGATTATGTTTGGATTAGTACCGCCGGAGGGGATGGCAACCGACACCGGACGCGTGGAATTTCAAATGACGCGATCGCCTAAAGGCATCCTCACCCTCTTGTATCTAGACGATGAACTCCGCATCACCCAGGGCCAAAAGGAAACTGTGCTGGTCTGTGAGCGGTATTAGGGGTTTCCCCTGAGCGCGATCGCGCTGACCATGGCTGCCCTGAGCGCAGGCATTTTAATTCGCAACCCTAAGTAACCGTCTAAGGACGCTGATTGAGGACACTAATTGCGATTAACTGAAACGTTTGTAGTATGGGGCTGGCCAGATTGCTTCATGCACTGCCTGGGAACAGTTGTTTGTTGTGTTGCCTGATGAAGTCAGTGTTCCCGCTTAAGACTTATGCGAAGCAACTTTATAAACTTTCCTCGATTTTCGTAAGGCTTTTGTGAAATACCTCAGGGAGGCTTGCGTATGCTCCGTGAAGCGCGTGTAATGGCAACTAAGGCCAAAACGCATCTACTTATTGGTCTACAAGCTCCAGAATTTGCGTCTTGAGTAATGCTTAAGTCGTTCTTGATTATGTCTCCGCAACATGGTTCCCGTGATTACCACGGGAACTTTTTTTGTTGTGTGGTGCTGGCCAGATTGCTTAATGCACCGAGTGTCGCTGGGATGCTCAACACACCAGCAATCTAGCTTGCAGTAGCGCACAAAGCTTTGTGGCTACTGCTATATCAGTCCGTTAACAGCTCCAGAATTTTGCGCAGCCACAAGCCCCATGAATGCCCTGGCAAAAGGGTTTAAGTATACTAAGCGTATTGAACAGCGGGGCTAAAGCGATAAGTCAATGGCAGATCCAGAAAAGCTTGCCTTTCGCGATCGCGTCATTACCCAGCTCAACCAAATCGCCCCAGTGACAGCACGGGCCATGTTCGGCGGCTACGGGCTTTACTTAGACGGGCTAATGTTTGGGCTGATTGCTTACAATGTTCTGTATTTCAAAGTTGATGATGGCAACCGAGCCGATTTTGTCGCTGCTGACATGGGGCCATTCGTCTACGAGGGGAAAAAACGCCCGATCGAGATGTCCTATTTCAGGCTACCCGAGACCGTGTTTGAAGATTTAGCTGAACTCCATCATTGGCTTGAGCAGGCCCATGCTGCAGCCAAACGGGCCAAACAGAAATCACCGCAACGATCTAAAAAACAACCTTAACGAACACAGTCAACGACTGTTTCTGGTCCCAGCACTGAGATAAATGGGGCCTCAAAAGAAGCCATCGCCACGGCTTTTGCTTCTTCTGGGGTAACCGACGCGATCGCGTCTTGAAAGGCTTGATCAAAGTCGCTCCCCAAGCCCAACACTTCATACCAGCCGACCAATTGGGCAATTTGAGCATTGGTTTGTTTGCCCAATGCATATTGGCCCAGCATCTTATTTTTCGCAACTTGCAGTTCTTCCTCGCTTAATAGGGTGGTGCATAGGCGCTCAATTTCACCCTGCAAGCCCTCTAAGGCGGTTTGGGTGTTCTGAGGAGCAGTACCGATATAAGCCACAAACTGTGACACCCCCAATCGAGTGGGATAAAATGCCGACACGTCATAAGCTAATCCGCGTTTTTCGCGCATTTCGACAAACAGACGACTGGAGAGTCCATTGCCTAGGTAGGTGTTGAGCAGCTTCAGTGGTGCATAGGCAGCTTGTTTCACGGCTGCACTTTGATACCCCAGCATGACAATAGATTGATTGGTCTCTTGGGCCGTGATCGCGTTGGCAGCAGTCATCGGCACAGACGGAAATACAAGAGCCGGCGGGGGGGTATCAGGGGCTTGCCAGTCACCAAATACCTTTTCTACCAGGTCAACCGCTTGATCCACAGCAATGCGGCCAGAAATACTGATCACCATGTTGTCGGGACGAAAATAGGCCCGATGGGCTTGGTGCAAGACTTCAGCCGTCAAATTTGCCACACTCTCTGCGGTACCCATATTCGGGCGAGCATAGGGGTGATCACCATAGAGAATACAACGCAGATTGTTGTAGGCTACCGTAAACGGCTGCTCTTGCATGGATCGCAACCCTTGCAGGGTCAAGCGGCGTTCTAAGTCAACTTCAGCTTCAGGAAAGCTAGGATATCGCCAAATTTGCCCTGCCAGCGTCAGCATAGCGGGAAAATCTGCCGAAACAGTTTTGAGGCTAAGTAAGCTGTAGTCGGCGGCGGCATCAGTCCCTAAGCTAGCGCCTACAGATTCTACCTGTTCAGCAATTTCCATCGATGATAGGGCATGAGTCCCCTTGGTAAGTAGCGAAGCAAGTAAGCTAAACAACCCTGCCTGAGAAGACGGTTCATAGGCGACACCCGCCCTCACCAATAGCCGTGCTGAAATAATGTCAGAAACCGGATTTGCAACTATGAGCATGACCAACCCATTGGGCAAAACGTGGCGGTGGGTCATGGATTGAATGGAAGATGAAGATTTCGAAGCAATCACACAAATATCCTAGGAATTCAGGGAACAGGGAGTCAGAAAATGGGGACTCTGGAAAGGCCGGGCGGGTCTTTAAACGGTTGGGTGAGATTAGATCGGTTTCAAGACAGTGGCAACGTAATTCTCCGGCGAAACATAACGTTTTGCCAACTGTTGGAGCGATTCTGTGTCATAGGATTGGATGACCTGGGGATAGGTAAAACACAGCTCAGGGCTAGCCACCGTGCCATAGTAGCCATACAGCCCTGCTAGCTGACCTGAGGTTTCAGTTGAAAAAGCGTAGTCATTACACAGCAGCCGCTTGGCTCGCTTAAGTTCGGCCTCAGTAATGGGTTCATTGGCGATCGCGGCCACGTGGCTTTGAATCCGAGCTTCTACTTCTGGTGCTGCTTTAGGGTCGAGCCAAGCGCTAATTGAAAACAGGCTACAGTCGCGCTGTAGTGAGAAGCTGCTGCCAATATCCATCACCAACTGCTGGTCTTCGCGCAATTCCCGCACGAGTCGCGACGACCGACCTTCTGCCAACAGCGCCGATAGTAAATCAATCCCATAACCAGCCTTGAGCTGATCAATCCCAGGACAGATCCAGGCCAGGGTCAAGCGGCCTTGTTCTATGCGGGGTAGCTCTAAAACCTGACGCTGGATACCTTGAATTGAGGGTGCTGCGATCGCTTCATCGTGGGGACACACCACGGGTTGTGCAAAGGGGCGAAAGGCGTGAGTGACTAACGCTAGTGTGGTGTCTAAATCAACGCCGCCGACAATGACGACTGTCATATTTTCAGGCTGATAATGGGCTTTGTGAAAGCACATCATCTCTTCCGGCGATCGCTGGTTAAGCAACTCCGCTGTGCCCAAAATCGGCCGACCATAGGGATGCTGCTGGTAAACTTGCTCAGCCATTGCCTGGTAGCCAATCCAATCCGGATCGTCCATCGCCTGTAGAATTTCTTCTAAAACGACGTGGCGCTCGCACTCAAACTCATCTGCGGGGATAGCCGCATGCAGTAGCAAATCAGCCAGATAAGGCAGCGTTTCAGCTAAGGCATCAGCCGCGATGGTTAAAAAGAAATGGGCATAGTCATGGCTGGTGGCGGCATTGGTCATGCCACCCCGACTTTCAATTGCATAGTCAAAGTGGCCCGGTGCGAGCTGATCGGTACCCTTGAAAATCATGTGCTCTAAAAAGTGAGCCAGACCAGACCAAGCCGCTGGTTCTGCGATCGCGCCAGCTCGCACCCACACATCCGCAACCACTACGGGTGTCGCAGGCACTTCATGGTGAATGATGGTTAAGCCACTATCGAGCCGAACTACCGTAGCAGGGAAGTTGGGGTGCAAAGAAGGATGTTGTGCCAATAGAGGTCGAGCGGAACGACAGGAAAAAGTAGGACTGAAAGGCTTTTCGCCCCGATAAATCTGATTTTTTAGTGAGTTTATCTACTCTAAAGGGCGTAACCAAAAACGAACTTGAAATGGCTTTGATTTAAACACAATTATACAAAAATCCCCCTACTCTTATGAGTAAGGGAATTCTAATGCTTAAAAGTCCACCGCAGCGCCGTCTTACCTCAGTCTTCGACCTGGAAAATCCAGGTGGGTACTTTGGCATCAGCTTAAAGTTTCCGAGTACTAAGCCCGGTTTACTGCCACTGACACAACTAGTTCCCTTTGAAGTCAAGCATAGATCGTAAAACGTTATTGGCAGTCACCAACGCCGCAGTTGAACTAGGCACCATCATAACCAACCCCCTACCGCATTCGGCAAGGGGCTAAACCAAGAATTGCTGACAAACTATTTGTGTGCTAATGCACATCCGATTTGAAACATTAGGGCACGTTATCAATTAAACGCAGAAAGCTTTATGGCTCAGCCTTGCCGCGCCCGACCCAACTAATCTAGGGTTTTAGCTTAAGGAAAACTGTGGATCTGGATGTGGAGGCGGTATATGCCTGCGCTAATCACGCTGTTAACCGACTTTGGTGATCAAGATGTTTATGTTGGCGTCATGAAAGGGGTGATGGCTGCGATCGCGCCTCAAGCTCAGTTCATTGACCTGACCCACACCATCCCGCCCCAGGATCTGTGGGCAGCTCGATTTAACTTGCTCAACGCTTACCGTTATTTTCCGCCTGATACGATTCATCTTGCCGTCGTTGATCCAGGTGTTGGTACAGCTCGACGGGCGATCGCCATTGCAACCGCCCAAGGCACTTTTGTCGGCCCAGACAACGGTATTTTTAGCGGCGTTCTAGCCCAAACCCCGGTTCTGAGAGCCGTCGAACTGGCTAATCCGACCTATTGGCGCACCCCAACCCCTAGCGTGACCTTTCACGGTCGAGACCTATTTGCCCCCGCCGCTGCTTACCTCGCCCAAGGCGTGCCTCTGGAATCCCTAGGGCCAGCGATCGCGCCGGAGTCCCTGGTTTCTCTCGATTTGCCGCCTCTGAAAATAACTTCAAATGCCATCGAAGGGACGATTCAATACTGCGATCGCTTCGGCAATCTGGTGACCACCATTCCCGGCGATCGCGTTCCGTCTGGATCTTGGTATTTAGAAATAGGCAACCACAAGATTAAAAGCGGAAAAACCTACGGCGATCGCCCGATCGGCAGCTTGATTGCCCTCATGGGTAGCCATGGCTGGGTAGAGCTTGCTGTCAATGGGGGGAGTGCAGAAGATGCGTTAGGGTGGATGGGGGAGGTGAGGGTGGTCGTGAGGTGGTGAGAGACTATTCTCCCAACCGCTCATTAGCTTCTCCAATCCAGCCATCCGATAGGGGATCTGTCGGTTGGGCATATTCCAGACAAGATTGCCAGATGGGCAACGCTGTTTCTACAGTCGTCTCTTGTTCAACCGTTTTTGCCAGCAGACAATAGGTTGTGCCAAGCAAGTTGGTCTGCGGTGGCGTGTCTTGATTAAGAGACTGCTGCTGAATTTGTAGGGACTGGGCCAGATAGTCTTGAGCTTCGGTGAGTCGGCCCTGGCGCAGTCTAGCCCAGCCTAGATTGGTCAACAGTTCTGCGTTGACTTCTGGTCTGCTTTCAATCAACTCTTCATCCGGTCGGGCGAGAGCCGTATTGAGCAGCGCCGCAGCTTTGGCATGGTCCTCATTTTGGATGTGAAGCCGGGCGAGGCTGTTGTAGGCAGGCAGATATCCGCCTTTGAGGGCGATGTGATACTCGTCCATGGCTTCTGCAGGTTGTTGAAAGGTTTCAAATACTTGCCCTAGCGCGTTGTGGGCGGCAAGGTTACCATCGTCGAGACTGATGGCCCGTTGGAGCTCGTTCCTGGCATCACTCAGATTGCCTTCAGCTAATGCTTGGCTACCTTGTTGGCTGAGGCGTTCAGAAATCATCGGTAGGGAAGTTCGAAATCCCACCAGAATCATTAGCAGTGTTAGCGATAAGCCGAATTTAGTTTCTTGCCAGTAGTAGCGTCTTAGCCCCATGCTGCACAGCATTTGATCGATGGTGCGACGCCCTGCATCCGTCAAAACGCCCCCTGCAGTGGCCAGGGTAATTAAGCTTTGGGAAATGACGGCAAAGGAGCCAAATACGCCAGGTCCGCCCGTCAAAAACTTGGAACCCATGTCGATCACCAAGCTGGCTGAGGCAGTCAGAGAGGTAACGGTCAAGGCATTCCATAACCAGTCAAAGCGATCGAGTTGATGGGTTGGTGCTTCTAAAAACCACCACCAGTCAGTTTTCGGTGGGTTGAGGCTGACTCGCCAGTCGCTTAGGGGGGCGATGCGTGTCATCGAACCCGCTAGAGATCTGAGTTTTTGGTCAAGCTTAATTAGCTGCAGCAAATCCGCCTGCGATCGCCCTCCAGAGTCGGTCTGCGACCGCCCCGCGGCACCATCGTGATCTTGCCGCACCGCATCTCTGGCGAGCAGCACCGCCAACACCTGAGCATCGGTTGCCTTTGAGCCTGCCTGTTCTAGCTCGGCCAAAGCCTTTGCATAGGATCTTAGGTTTGGGTTATCAGTCGCGATCGCCATGGTTTTCTAGGGAACTTTGTCTTTGACAAGTCTGGTTTCAATTTTGACTGATGGCAGGCTACATGGGAACTAACTACGTAACCATGACTTTTCTGAATAAGGAACAGAAGTCAACTGACACAGTTAAGTATGTAGGCTAGATTGAGCTTTGGCCGTACTCGACGCCTTACAAAAATGACGACTGATCTGCGCTGTGGGTCCAGCATAGGGTGTGGCCACGGATGGCTTGGTTGTGTTGGGTGGCAAAGTCAACGAAGGCGTCGGCGCGGCTGAAGTCGTATTGGTTGGGTTGGGCGCAGATGCTGCCGCATTTCATGGCGTTGGCGGGTACGCATAAGTTGAAGTTGTCGGCGTGGATTTGGCGATAGGTAGGGTCGGTGAAGAAATACGGCTCTTTGGTGACGGCAGTACCGAGGGTGAAGTTGCAGTGCGCGGCTAGGGTGCGGAGGTTAGAGGTCATAAAAATACGAGGAACTAGCTAGAACAAGCGATTAGAAGCTGTCTTAAACGCGTTCGAGCAAACGATGAGCTGATGTCAAGGCGTTCAATGATAAAGAAGATTTATTTTTTGGAAAAGTGCGATCGGTCTCCTTTATGGTTAGGTTGAGGCATGTAGTGCGATCGCTTCTTGTCGTAGGTTGGGCTGAGATACGAAACCTCACATAAAAGTCATTCTTAATTCTTAATTGTGTTTGTCAAAGCTGTGTAGGGTTATTGATCTATAAAAACAGCGATCGCGCTTTACTTTTAATAATGCATGTTGGATTTCGGCAAGCCAAATCTACAATCTACAAGATCGGTCGCATCCGATCTTGTAGCACATTCCAGACTGTATAGCGTTTTCTATCGGATAAGATACACAGAGTTATTTCTGCATAAAGATTCGAGTCTCGAATTTGTACCAAACGAGAGTTAGAAACGCTATATATTTCACCAATAGTCACTGGGTTTAAGTAGTATGATAAGGTTTACGGGCAACCCCAAGATGTTATTGCAAGTAGACCTGAATCTTCTGCTGTTGCTCTCTCCAAAGCTGCTGGGATCACATTAAGAATTTCCGATAAATTGCTAGACGCACGGCTATCAAAACCTGTGTAATCTAGAATTTTTTTAGCTCTTTCAAAATAGCTTTCCCAGTCAATATCAAGGACTTGAGTAACAGCAGTACGCGCATTATCAATCTCTGTTGAATGTAACAAAATATTTCCCAAATGTCCTGGGAGCTTTGAAAATCGTTCGCTACCAATTCCAACTAAAAGAACAGCGGGTGGTAGTATACGTGACTGCGCACACATTTCGATGATATCTTTTGATGACAGAGGGTATCCCTCTTCCATTAGCTGATAAGCAAGGATATCAAAAGGTTCATGATAGAGAGAAGAGGATAAGTCTTGCCCAGTAAAAATATTCTCTATCCAAGAGTCAACGTAACTTTGAGTGACTGGTAATGTATTTGGGTAAGATGATAGGGTTGGAATTCCCGGCAAGCTGGGCATCCCTTTAGATGCTTTTTCAAAAACTCTTTTTACAGCTTTGAAATGGGCATTGTCAACTTTATAGAAGTACCACAAACCATCAGTACTCATCACAATATCTCCTAGCTATCAGTTCCCTTGTAGGGTGCGTTGCTATAAGTAAACGCACTTCTAAGCATCATATCGCTTCTCATCAATTGCTATATCAGACTCGTAATTTCTCTAATCTGGTAAATATACATATAAAGAAACAAGTTGTACTCTAAATACTCCAACTAAAAGGTGCGTTTGCGATGCAACTCACCCTACAAGATCCGCGATCGCACTCACGCATTCACATGTATCAGTTGCCTCAGATCCTTGCAGTTGCTCATAACTTTGCTCTGAATTTCTATCGCTCGAATCAGTTCTCTAATATGGCTCAGGTTGAACGTCGCTGTAAATTTAGCTTAGGTACTCCAAAGAGAATTTTCAGAATGAAATAGCCCTACTCTTAATTGTACTCAATTACGTATGTGGAACTATTTTTCTCCTCAAAAGCTTTGGTAACCTGATCACCCTCATAAACTATTGAGCCTTGACTACCTTCTAGTCTCAAAGGTTCAATTCCAAGGCGATGTACACGACCTGATTCCATAGCTTGCTCACTTTCTTTCTCATGTCCTAAATAATTGGATTCCCAATGTATTTCCACCGCCGTTTGAGGGGCAATTCTAAAGTTGACTACTCGCTCCTCAACATCGCAAAAATATTCATTTGAATTCAGCTGTCTCCAGTCAGATGAAGCTGGCCTGAGCTCAGAAGCTTTCCTAACATTTTCAAGGATGTAAGGTGCACTTCTAGCAGATGTTTCAAAGCAATCAGAGAAATCGATGTTGTCTGTAGGCTTAGACGAAATATATCTCGACACACGATATGAAATCATTATGTCATCTTCAGAACTATTAATTACATAAAAACTTGATGCCCACGAACAGCCAGAAAAAATAGACAAGGATAAGACCAGGCAAGCAATCCGAATATAAATATATAATTTTCTGCTTGGAAAAATATCTTTCATGATTTTGATTTAATCATTAAGTATCTTTATTCATTTCAAGTTGCCCACCAATTTAGGTGCTTAAGAGACTCTATCGATAGTGCGATCGCCCGATCTTATAAGATGCGTCGCGACGCATCGATTCAAACATCCCAAAACCCTACAGGCATTTCTAATTCTATATTTCATAGCGTTGGCAGGTACGCATAGGTTGAAGTGGTCGGCGTGGATTTGGCGATAGGTAGGGTCGGTGAAGAAACATGGTTCTTTGGTGACGGCGGCACCGAGGGTGAAGTTGCAGTGCTCGGCTAGGGTACGGAGAGATTGTATAGGAAGTTCATTCAATAGAGCTAATTGACTCAGCTAGGGAATTGTATTCCAGTCTGAGAAGAACTGAGACAACTCTTCAGGTAAAGGGCTATATTCCCAGTTGGTAACATCAAAACTAAACAGATATCTCTCACCAGATGAAACGCCATTCTCATTAAGAGGAGGATCAACTTCGTAAGAAATTGTGACAATCTCAGCCATGGCAGCATCAGTTCTTATCCAATTTGCAGTGACGTACTGTGTATTGGGCTCGATACTTCCTCGGTAAAATTCAAATCCAGTAGCAGTTACAAGTTTAATATGTGAGCACTAGCATGAAACAGAGCGCCTACAGATACAATCGCTACGGCTGTTAGTATCGAGAATTTCAAAAGAAAAATCATGAACATAGTAGAGAGTTCATGAGGTAAATTTGTTTACCATAGAATTACCTCATTTTGAGTCTTAAAGGCGTAGTTTTATTGATCAAACCAACAAGAAATGCGGCTTTAATTATACTCAAGTACATATTTAGTGTTACTTTCTTTCTTGAAAGCTTTGATAGCCTGATCACCCTCATAAACTATTGAGCCTTGACTACCCTCCAGTCTCAAAGGTTCAAGTCTAAGGCGATGTACACGACCTGATTCCATAGCTAGCTCACTTTCTTTCTCATGTCCTAAATAGTTGACTTCCCAATGTATTTCCACCGCCGTTTGAGGAGCAACTTTAAAGTTGACTACTCGTTCCTCAACATCGCAAAAATATTCATTTGAATTTAACTGCCTCCGGTCAGACGAAGCTGACCTAAGTTCAGAAGCTTTCCTAACATTTTCAGTAATGTAAGGTGCACTTCTAGCAGATGTTTCAAAGCAATCAGAGAAATCGATGTTGTCTGTAGGCTTAGACGAAATATATCTCGACACACGATATGAAATCATTATGTCATTGTCAGAATTGTTAATTATATAAAAACTTGATACCCACGAACAGCCAGAAAAAATAGACAAGGATACAATCAGGCAGATAGTTCGAGCATAAATATATAATTTTCTGCGTGGAAAAATATCTTTCATGATTTTGATTTGTCATTAGGTGTCTTTATTCATTTCAATTTACCCACCAATTCAGCCTTCCTACTATTAATCGCTGGCCCAAATAGCAGTAGTGCCCAGTAGCTCGCTAGCAGCAGTAGACGATGAGGAATCGTGCTGAGCAGTCATAACAGGTTGTGCTCTTTAAAGCATGTGAAACTGACCGGAAGGTGAATATCTCCCGAGATCAATTGATCAATCGTGCAAAAAATAGTCGGATCAGATCGGTTCTTGCAATGAGCTATTTGGCTGGCTCAATTAAGCTTAGAGCACTATTTTTGAATTGCTCAACATGTGGAAGTGTTGAATTTGCCATGAAGATTCTATAAAGCTCTTTCAGTTTTTCAGAGCTTAAAAGTCAAAACCTAGTCACATCACTAAAAATATAAGTATATTCACGTAGAAAATCTTCTTGGCAATTGTCGAGTTTAGAGCGACATTTTCTTCAAACTTGATTACAAAATGAAGGAGTTTGTTCTACGCCATTAATTTTGGATCAGGTCTATTGCCGTTAAACCGCTATGATTTCCGAAGCTGACGGTGATTTTGCCTAACAATAGTGGAACCCTGGTCATAGGATAAACGCACCAATCGGCAATGGTTTACGGCAAGGTATGGGTAACTCACTCCAGGTGGATAATTTAGTTGCTTCAACATCCAACTACAGTCAGACTAGGGCAGCCTTTAGTCCTGAGACATCACTGCTGTTGCGCCAAACGGTCTGTCGTTCTCGGTCATCAATGCTGATGACGCCTGCTCCTGCCAATGCCTCCCCAGCTTCCCCCGAACTCACCACAGCGATTCATAATCTGCTACAGATTGTGGCCGAACTGCGATCGCCCCAAGGTGGCTGGCCCCCTGAGTTAGCCCAAAATCCAGAAACCCTGACGCCTTATGTCAGTGAGGAAGCTTATGAATTGCTGGATGCTCTGCGCCAAACCCCATTGCCTCAAATCATGCCAGCAGGAGACTCAGCGCTGTTACAGCTCAACGGCTATTGCACCGTTGATGGCTTGATCTCTCCATTGCTTTGGGCCTTGTTTCGTAGTGCTTACGAAATCATGCGGCTGATTGAGGGCATTGAAGTGGAAATCACCCCACCCATTGGAATTGCATCGGGAAACGTCCAAACAGGTGTTGTCCGGCTCGCAAGTGTATTGGTGCTAAAAACGGCCACGGGCGATGGCCCTCCAGGGCCGGTCTTTGACCATCGCGCCATAGATTTGGTTACCCAAGCCAGCCCGGACGTCGAGCACTGGCTAGATGCCCAAGTTTTGATTCAAAGTTTGGAATCGGGGATTTGGCCCCAAGCTGCTGAGGCCAAAACGCTACTCAGCATGATCGAGCACCAAATTCAACAGCAGATGCCGTTGCTGATGCCCTGGATTGAGGGATTAGCTGTAGACTGCCTACTCCCCAATAGTCCATGGCAGCAGGGTGTGCTCCAACTTCAATTTGGATTGGCACTTTTGCCCCTGTCACCTGCCCAGCCGTCGGTTACCCCAGAAGTCATTCCAGAGATCATTCCAGATCCCATCCCAGAGGTGCTCCCAGCACAGCGTCCAGCCACTGTAACCAAGCGCCAGTCTTTGACCCCCACCCCACCGGCCATTGAAGATTCTGGGACAATGGCACCCCCCGTAACCCTGACCATTCTTGACCTATTTGCAGATGTAGACCCGCCGCAAATCAAGGCCGATGCCTCTAAGCGTTCACGCTTAGAGGCCCTAGATTCCTCACCCACACAACTAGACCCAACGGCACCATCGGCATATCCTGAACCCAAAGCTGACGAAGATTTATTCTCTAATTTTGCAGGGCAGTCTCTACCACTCCCCAGTCCTCCCAGACTCCCCCCAAGCAGCGAGCCAAACGTCAATACTGAAGCTAACGAAGATTTATTCTCCGATTTTGCGGATGCTCTGGATCAGCCCCCTTCTCCCAGTCTCTCCTCAGCCGCTGCTATTGAGTCATCTAAAGTTGATCCCCGGTTGTTTGAACTATTTGGCATCGCTGAACCTTCACAGCCTTCAGACGTTGAAGAACTGTCATCCTCAAAACCAGAGGATCCTGGACGTTTCACCACTAATCAAACCCTAGGTCTTTCCCAGGTAGACGCCAAAGTCTCCAATCAAGACGAATTTGACATGGCAACACCTGCCGTGAGCAACCCTGATCCGGCTGCGATCGCTCGTCAGGGAAAGGCTGTGACCCCCGCGCTAGCGCATGCCACGAACAGTTCAGCCGTGGATACAACCCAGCCAGTCGTTGCCCTACCCCCGTTTTTACAAAGCTGGATTAGCTTTAGTGATGAGACTTGGCTGCAGCAGTTTTTAGATACCCTGGCCTACCAGCAATTGATTGACCGTCTCAACCAGTCCAATCATCAGTTTGCTGAAGCGACGGTCAGCGATTATGACACCCTGCTACACGATCTCATTGCCGCAACCTATTTGACGGTCGATCGCTTACAAAGCAATACTGGCTTCTTTCAACAAGGGTTTTGGCATCAGTCAATGCTGCTAAGCGACTGGATATCGCGTCTGTGGTGGTATATCATGCGCAGTTCTAACCAAATTATGCAGTGGATTGGGGGGATGCCTGCTGGCTGGCTACACCCTGGCAACGGTTGGCAAACTGGGACATTACAGTGGGTTATCGTCTTAAAAGTTGAAGCTGGAGATCAAACTCAACGTTTAGATCTGACGACGGGCATGCCGTTGGCTTTGATGCCCCCTGCCCCAGACACGATACTAGCGTTAGATATCGTCAGCTTAGGTGGAAACTTTGGGCCACTTGGGGCATCTGTATCCCAATCTCCGTCGGTGTCATCATCGGGTCATTTTTCAACCCTTGCGATGCATCAGCAATATCTCCAAGCGCTCTTGTCTGAGACCTCGCCAGCGTTGGATGGGTTATTTCAGGGAACTCAAATTAGCCTGTATCAGCTCACCGCCGAGGCAGACGAGACTGCACAAACTGGATGGATCAATCTTTACTTGGTACCTCGCCTCACACAGAGCTAGAGTAAGAAAAGCGCTCAGCAAGATTTGCCCATGCCCGAGGACACTGCGCTTTATACGTACGGATTTTGTTGGACCCCGGCCCAAACTGTATCACTCCCTTTGGGGATTCAAGACGCCCTAAAGTTGGTCACAGAAGATGACCTAGCCGCTTTGGTGGAACCCGATCATTTTTTTGACGCGGTTTCCCAAGATGATAAGCGGTTAATGCGGGCTGTATTGACCCATGACCGAGTGCTGTGCGACTGGTTTGGCCAGTTGCCAGTGTTGCCGTTACGCTTTGGCACTCGATTTGTTTCAGAAGCTAGCCTGAGAGAGCATTTGAGAGCGAATCGCGATCGCTATCGGCAGACCCTCCAAGCCTTGGCCGACAAAGCTGAATACCAACTCAAGCTGCATCCCCAACCCATTAACATCCCGACTCCTGCTTCAGAACTCAAAGGCCGCGACTATTTTTTAGCAAAGAAACAACGGCTACAGGCCCAAAATCAAGCTCAGCAGGCTCAAATAGCCGAATTGTCTGAACTCACGGCTGCGATCGCCCAAGCTTACCCCAAACTGATCCACGACAGTCCCCGAGACGGCATCGAACGCCTCTATCTCCTGATCTCGCGAGATCAAGCTTCAACCTTACAGCAGTATTGTCAACGCTGGCAGCAACACACTCAATACTGGCAAATTGCCTTGAGTGATGCCCTACCGCCTTATCACTTTATTTAGTCAAAAAAGTGATTATTTAGTCGAAAAGTGACAGTGCTTGAGATCATCCGTATCAAGCACTCCCCTGATTTGACTTGGGGGGAATGTTCGCCAAACCCCACTAACGCTTCCTCAAGTCCAAGCTCGAAAGAAGGTATTGTCTTGCCAAGCTGATGCGACGCGCTGCTCAATTTCAGCCAAGGTTGTCGCGTCCAAGGTTTCAAATGCTGTTGCCACCCGCACGTTTTCTTCCAGTTGCTCAATGGTTTCTGCGGCGATCACAGCACAGTGAACCCCGGCTTGGGACATCGTGTAGCCGAGTGCTTGGTGCATGCCGTCTAGCACCCCGGGCTTAAATAAGCGACCGTAGGCGGGTACCTTCATGGCGGTGACCCCAACGTTTTGCGATTGTGCTAGGGGTAGCACACCGGGAATAAAGGGTCGGGGATGGTAGCTATCTGCGGCGTTTACCGGGATCAGCGTATGATCGAAGGGATAGCGTTGAAGTCCGGCGGCGATGATGGCGGGTTCATGGTGGCCGGTGATGCCACTAAAGCGAACTAATCCTTGGGCTTTGGCTTCTTCTAAGGCTTCAACTGCGCCATTTGTCCCAAATAGCGTATCGAGTTCAGCCTCAAACGACACATGGTGAAACTGCCACAAATCCAGGTAATCGGTGTTTAGCCTTTGAAGCGATCGCTCTAGTTCACGCCAGGCACCATCGCGATCGCGCGCCGCCGTCTTGCTCCCTAAAAAAATCTGATCCCGATATGAAGGCAACACCTGGCCTAGATACGATTCACTGGGGCCATAACTTGCCGCCGTATCAAAATAGCGAATGCCCAACTCCAATGCCCGCTGAATTTGCGCGATCGCGGCCTGCGCTTGATTGGGTTGTGATAGTGGTGTACGCCCCGCTCCCCCTAATCCCAAAATGGGTAGCTGCACATTCGTGCGACCGAGTTGCCGTGAGGGCATCGCAGTCGGCGCTGACGAACTGGACGAGATGTCATCGGACGATACCACGTTAACCAATGAGACAGCACCCGACTCTTGCTGCCGCTGAACCGTTGAACACCCGATCAACCCTAAGGCAGTCGTGAGACTAGTGGCTAAAAATTTCCGACGAGTCTTCATAGTCATGCTGCTGCGATCGCTCAACATCACTTCCATTCTGCCGAAGCTTTCGCAACCCGTGTTGCTAAAGATCTCCTTTAACGCCTTGCCAAGGCCACACGGAGACTGCCTACAATCACTCGAAGAAATTCTGAATAATATTGAACCGAAAGGGGACTTGATCCAAAGTATCCATATAAGTTTGGCTCAAGTAAGCTTCCTGCTCAGTCTGCGCCAATAAAAATCGATTAAAGAAGGCCAAACTCAATCCTTGAATCTGAGCCCGAGATAGTTCGGGTTCAGGCCCAATCAGCGTTTCTGGTACAGGCAACGTGCCGCCTTCAGAATTGCCTAAAAAAGAAAAATGGGTGCCCGATTCGACAATCACCAAGTAAGACTCTAGATGCTCAAACCAGGTAAACGGGATAATTTGCTCTGGCACGATGGGGGCAAAATAATCATCTGTGCTACCGACAACCATCACGGGCTGCTGCATCTGTGCCAAACCGTTTTCCCCAAATAAGCTGCTCGTTACCGGGTTAAGCGCGACAGCCGCGATGACCCGCTGATCTTGCACCGCCAACGACACATCTTCTGGCAACTGGAGAATCTGGCACTGAATCAGCTGAGATAAGTTTACCGAGGGCCGTTCGAGGGTAATTTCACACTCTTGTCTCAGATTCTCTCGGTCTAACTCAGCACCCGCTGCGGCCAGCACTGTGTAACCGCCCAAAGATTGTCCTAACACACCGACAGTCTGTAAATTCAACTGCTGGAGATCAGAGCGTGTTTCGGCCAACTGTGCTAGCTCATCTAGAATCGCGGTAATGTCCCGAGGACGATGCAGCAGTTCAGTCGGGTTGGGTGGCCCTTCTAACCCTTGTAAAAATCGACCGAATTTTTCGGCGGTGGTTTCAGCGTGTTCTACCAAAGCCACTGCGTAACCATGGGATGCCAGATGAGTCCCCAGATAACTGAAGGTTGCACGATCTGAGGCGATTCCGTGGGAAATCACCACCAATGGAATACCGCCAGCCGGGGGAGAGGCCACATCTGGAAGATAAAGATCCGCCAGGGAGGCCTCGGGTCGCCCTGGATTTTGAAATGTGAGGGTCTCTTGCTGCCAGCTGTAAGGGCCTGGCAAGTGAGGTGCGCCAGCGTCGGGGAGCGCGATTGCCTGTTCTGCCGCTTGCTCAACAGAAATTTCTCTCACGCCAGCGACGACTTCATCCCGCAATTGGAAAATACTTTGATTCTCAGCAATGATTTGGGAAAGGAGGGCAAAGTCAATTTGAATCGTCTCCAGCGGAAACTGCTGAATGATATTCAAAATCGTGAGTCCGTCTTCTTCAGCCGCCGCAAAAATCAGAGCTGCCCGCAATGCCCGTGAACCACTCAGCATGTTGTCAGTTCTGACGACTTGTCCGGCCTGCTGGAGCAATCTTTCGCCTACCGGGCCATAGGTAAACTGACTGATCATGACCGAGTCAATCTCAAATGTGGTACTCAGCAGCGATCGCACATTGACTAACTGCTCTTCACCCAACCGATCGGCGACAGGCCGAAAGCGATCGCTGATGGTGCCATCCTCTACCAGTTGTGCCAAATCTTCTACATAAATCGTGGGTTCAAACGGCCCAAAGAAAAACTGAATCCGCTCTGCGCTCCGGGCTGGAAAGGCCGCCGTTAAAACCGTTGTGAGACCCAAGATTAGGGAGTGCCCCAATCGCTGAGAAACTGCTATTTTCACTGCAATGCTACCGATAATCAATACTGGCTTCAGCGACCCACTTGAAGCCGGAAATTATTCCTGGGATAGAAGTCAGAAATCAAGAGTCAGAATCCAGCTTCTTAGAGACTTCTGGCTTCTGATTTCTATATTCTGTATCCTTTACCTAGGAGGGTGTCCTAGCTCAAGCTGCACGTCGATTACACCCACTTATCTATCAGTTTGCTCTTAAACGCAAGCCAGCGTTGAGATTTTGATGTCAGTCGTTGTGATCTTTAATATCAAGCTTGATTTCAATCAAGCTGAGGCGTTTCCTATTTCCTTGCTTCAAGCGGCTTTAACCAAGCCTCAAGATTTTCCTTCTCCTTCCCCACTATGCACCGCCCTATCTACCTCGATAATCACGCCACAACGCCTGTTGATCCCTATGTGTTAGAGGCGATGATGCCCTATTTCACAACGCATTTTGGGAATCCATCCAGCATCACCCATCAATACGGGTGGGAAGCCGAAGCTGCGGTGACGCGATCGCGCCACATGATTGCCACGGCAATTCACGCCGAACCGGAAGAGATTGTGTTTACAAGTGGGGCGACAGAGGCCAATAATCTAGCGTTGAAGGGGGTGGCAGAGGCTTATTTCGCCAAAGGGCAGCACATTATCACAGGGGTAACCGAACACAATGCAGTGCTGGATCCCTGTGCTTATTTGGCGTCTTTGGGGTTTACGGTGACCTATTTGCCGGTGCAGGCAGATGGCTTGATTGAGTTGGCTACGTTAGCTCAGGCAATTCGCCCGGACACGGTGTTGGTGTCGGTGATGGCAGCGAATAACGAAATTGGGGTGCTGCAACCCCTCGCCGAGATTGGGGCGTTATGTCGCGATCGCGGCGTACTTTTTCACACGGATGCGGCCCAAGCGCTGGGCAAAATCCTGCTAGATGTGGAGGCGATGAACATTGACCTTATGTCACTGACCGCCCACAAAGTCTATGGGCCCAAAGGAATTGGTGCACTGTATGTGCGGCGGCGCAACCCACGGGTACAGCTAGCTGCCCAGCTGCATGGGGGTGGGCACGAGCGGGGGATGCGATCGGGCACGCTATATCCGCCGCAGATTGTCGGGTTTGCTAAGGCTGTGGAATTAGCGCTAGCAGATTGGCAAACCGAGGGGCAACGGTTGGTGGCGTTGCGCGATCGCCTGTGGCAGTCTCTCTCAACCCTGTCTGGCGTTCATCTCAATGGTCATTCCAGCCAACGGCTGCCCGGTAATTTGAATGTGAGTGTTGACGGCGTAGACGGGCAGGCATTGCTGTTAGGGTTGCGATCGGTGGTGGCGGTGTCTTCTGGAGCGGCATGTAGTTCTACAAAAACGGCTCCGTCCCACGTGTTGAAAGCGTTAGGTCATTCAGATCGGTTGGCTTATGCGTCGTTGAGGTTTGGCCTTGGGCGGTTCACAACTGCTGCAGAGATTGAAACCGTGGGCCAAAGCGCGATCGCCACGATTCAGTCTTTACGCCAAGCCACCGGATATGACAATACACCTTGCTTACTGTCTTGAACCGCCACGTCGAGTCCCTGTGTCCTGGTTGACCGACAAAAGTTATCCGCCCTCACCCCCCAACCCCTCTCCCAGGGGGCCTGTCCCTTACGCATAAGTTGCTCAAAGACTTTTACAGGTTAGGTTTCAGTGGCTAGTTGCACTCCTTCCATCAAAGTATGGAGCTTAGTGAGCCCTCGCCATAGCGTTTTCAAGCCTGGTTCTCCATCACCTTTGCGAGC
>JBCBZT010000057.1:0-48523 GCA_039815185.1 Cyanobacteria bacterium P01_A01_bin.123
CGCTCTTGGGATTACCGAAGAGCGTCTCCGGCGTGCCCTCTTCCTCGATCCGTCCCTGGTGGAGGAAGATCACTGAGACTGGGCTGGTACGAACCGATCTGCTTGATCCAGAAACACGCTTGCCCGGCGAAATTCTCCCTACCATTTGGAACATATTGGGTAAGGCTTACCCAGGACAAGCCGTTGGTCTAGAGATGGCACGTGTTGCTCCGCTGTCAGCGCTGGGACCAATGGCTCAAATCATGCGATATGCTGCAAATCTCCGTTCAGCCTTAGAGGCCTTCGTATGCTATCGGACCCTATTGTCAGATCAACTCTGGTTGGACTTGGTTGAATCCAATAGTGAGGCTTATTTGCGCCTGTATCATCCACTCGACGTGCTCGATAGGGGGCTTTCTGTCGAATCAGCCATCGCCTTGATTCGACGCCTCATCCAACAGGCTATCGGTCAAGAAGACGCTTTGGTGCGTGTTGAGTTTGCCCATCAGCCCCATAGCTCTTCCAAGATTTACGAGGCATTTTTTGGTATTCCAGTCTGTTTTCAACAGCCTTATAACGCACTTGTGTTTCGTCGAGCGGCCTTGGATATTTCAGCCAAACAGCGCGATGTTTATTTGTTCAGGTACGTTCAGGAAAATTTAGACCTCCTGCGCGACCGTTGGGGCCTATCTAGCCACAGTTCCCCGCTAGCTGTGATTCACAACACCATTGCCCGTAAGGCTGAGTTCTACCAATACAGCGCCGAAGGAATCGCACAGGATATGAACATGAGCTTGCGATCGCTGCAGCGCCTAGCTAGCGACCATGGCTTCACGGTTCGTCAGCTGTTGGAGAACGCTCGCAAAGCAAGGGCACGGCAGTTGCTGAGTGACCCAACCCTTAGTGTCGAAGCGATCGCGACGCAGTTAGGATATTCCGATGCTCGCGCCTTTCGCAGAGCCTTCAAGCGTTGGACTGGGCAGTCCCCTGCAGAGTTTCGACGAGGCGCAGTCTAAATTAGTACTCATCTACGAAATTAGGATGAACCCAGAGGAACTCGCGACGTTTGTTCTGGACGCGCACCAAACCGCCGAAGCCTGGATCTTTTTCCTTTAGCAGGGCGTGGAGTTCTCGGAGCATGGCACCTTGGGCGCGGATGGCTCCGCCTTCTTCAAAATCATTGGAGTCTCGTTTGGTCTGCCAATCGACTGCTATGTTGCTGCTTTTGATGCCAAATTCCAGGCTTTTTTGGCCTAAATCCAGTTCTTCTTGGATGCCTTTGTAGGTGGCATCATCAAGCATGAACTGGGTGGTGGAAGCGGCAACGGGTAAAACCAGGCTCAAGGTGCCAGTCACAAATTTGAAAACGGGCACGGCTTTGGTAAACCAGTCGCGATTTAGCTCTAGTTCGTATACTCTCTGCTTGGAATCGTTTGAATTTAACACGGGCAGTGGTTTGCGCGAGTGCTCACACCAGAGGGTGAGTTGAAACTTTTCCGCGACCCAATTGGGGCGATCGAAGAAGCCCGGATCAACAGGTTTGAAGCTGAATAGCCGAGGCCCCTCTTTAGCTTCGTCAATGAGCATCTGCATGAGGTAGGCAAACTGCTGGTCGATGCGGCTCATCATCGCTCGCTGCTCTTGCGATACTACGCTGATTCCAGCCGCGATCGCGCCATACATGTGCTGAAGCAGCGCTATCTGGTCTACCTCGTCACCAAAGACAAGCAGTTGATGCACGAATCACCGCTGAGGCTAATCACAAAGGGCTCCTTCTGCGGCAGCTTTGGCACAATGGTACGGAACTTCCACAGCGAGATGAGCAAAGCCTATAGTGCAGAGATCGGGGCGACCACCTCAGTGATAGGGCGATCGTTTTTCTTAAGAGGAAGCCCCTCAAAACTCCAAGCTTCTAAGTAATTACAGAATCTATGTTGACCAGTATTTTCCAAGAATTTCGGAAGACTCAAAATTGACCAATTCATTCCTGGCACTTTCAACATCGAGCCAATGAGAAGAACTTAAGTATGAGGAAATTAATGGGGCGGCTATAATCTGCTCATAAATATCAATGTTGTCAGACTTTGATATAGCTTTCAGGATGGAATTCATAATCTGAGCAGCTAAACTTCTGCCCGTTTGAATGGTTGATAAAAATTCTGACGTTTCAGAGAACAAGCCACCGTGAAGTATCTTGTGCCTGTATTCGAGTAGTTTTAGAGTTTTCTCGTGATTGTATAGCACTTCTATATTTTCCAAGAATAATTTAAGGTAAGTAGATAGAGCCGGAGTCTTTCCATCCGCGTGATTTCTCTCCACAAACTTCTTCTTTCTTTGTGCGACATCATGATGATTCATCAGAAAATTATAACCATCCAAGTCCCAAAACCAATGCGCAAAGAAGTATTCAATTGATGAGCAGATAGCTAGGATTTGCAAATCAGAAGAATAGTCTTTAGAGAGCGAAGATTTTAAGTTAAACAAACCTCTCTCTACCCTTTCTTCAAGAGGACAACACTCCAGAAAAGCTTCAAGCATTAAGCTTATATTTGAACTGTTTGAGTTTTGGGTAGGCCAGTGAGTTGCATTTGTGTTTAACCGAATATTTTCAAAAATGGGTAACATAAGACCAGTTATGGATCTTCCTGAAATTGAAGCTTCATATTCATAGTAAATCGGTTCAATTATTCGACCAGCAATAATTGAAATATAATCACACAGTTTCATGCTAGTCAGTTCTAATTGTTTCAGGACATCTGCGCAGGTATTAAAATTATTGGCCTCTTCACCGTCAGCCCTAATTTCCCTCATTAAGTTTTGCCTTTCTAACTTGAGGTCAAAAAAAGACAATTTATAAATGATTTGTTGATCAATACTTACGGTTTCGACAGAGGAAAAGCTCTTTCTTGATTTTCCACATCTGAACAAGTATCCTGACTTGAGAAGACAGAAGACTTCATGCAAAACTACGTAATCATCGTTGTCACCATCAACATTCAAACTTTCAGAAATGTTATATTTGTCCTTAAACGAGAGCTCATCAGACAAATAAACTTTCAATCTAACATAGCTTGGTTGTTCGTTATTTCTATCAAACAAGAAATGCTTCACGCCATTTTCTTGAAAACGAACATACCCAGGAAACTCTAGAGAGATAATTTTGTATGCTGCAAAGTCCCCGCTTTCTACACGATTTCTTGAATTGTCGAGTCTAGTTTGAATAGATGTGAAAAACCCAAAAATAACTAATTTTCCGGGAATTATAATTTTGATTTCATTTTTGAACTGATTAATAAAGCCGAGGTTTTCATGTGATCCTTCTTCTGTTTTTCTAGAAGCTGTTTTCTTGAAGACTTTAGCTGAAACATTTACTTTGTCATAAAAATCAATTAAAATATCTACATCAACTCTGAACGAAAAATCCCTTGCGCAAATGCTCGCTTCTTCACGGAAGTTAAATTTTCCAGGAAAATTTTGGCGACGGAAAATCATCTATTCTTGGATTTGATGCAATAAATGATTGCATTATAAGTGAAAGTTGATTGTGAGAAGTAGACATCAAGCCACGAGAGATTGAGGGCAATTGTGGTGGGAATAAGGAGAGCGCGGATTATTCATCCACAATGCTCCCTAAGTACAAGCGGGCAAATTCCTTCGCCGCTATTGGATTAAGCACTTTCAGCGCATGAGTAATCTGAGCAATATTTTCAGCACTGGGATCTAAACCGTGATACCAGCGCCCCACATTGGCACGACTGATCCCCATTTCTACAGCCAGCCGATTTTGGCTGATGCCGTAAGTGTTTAAAACTTGCTTCAATGCTTGGCTTGCCCTCCACTTCCCGATACAGACAAAGATTCTGCCCTTATCCGTAAGCCTGTGATTATCACCGTCGTTGGCTCTGCACTCGGCGTTGAACTCGTCATCAAAGTTTTGCATCGATTGGGACTCGCAGAAGCTAGAGTTTGGAGTAAGCCGCAAATCGATCCTCGAAGCGGTAGGTCTATGCGCGTTCTTACAAAGTGGATTCGGCACTAGCTCTCGTCCGTCAAACTATGGCGATCGCAATACTACCTCCCCAAAGCGAGTGTCCTAGCAGCAGTCCTGGAATGCTCAACCCAAGTTGCGTTCAGGTTGTCGGCCCTGGGTGATCGCAGTGTGAGATGACGGGCCATCACCCCTAGCCCGTTGGCATCGAGTAATGCCTATTCCTCGCTTGGCTGCCGTGTTTAGCTGGCAACCACACGACCCAATTGCTTCAATCCCTGCAAAATGCACTGCAATTCTTGATGAGAAGTCAAGGCCGCAAAGGCTCGCGAAAAGTTGTACTGCCGCTCTTCAGTCTGGGCTAGTTTCACAAAGACCGAATCATCCCCATTCGTCATCAAGGCAAAACTAGGTCTTTCTGAGTGAGGATTTGCAGCTAGGTACGCCAGGGTTTGCGGCAGGGCTGACCATACCGAAAGCGCCGTCTTTTTAGATTCCAATGCGACCACCCAAAAGTGCTCCTTCAAGACCAACACATCCAAACGGCCTTGCAACACCTCTTCTGAGTCTGCCAACAGGAGCTGTACCGATTCCTCTGCTCTGACTCTAAACGGTGGATCGTAAAATCCCGCCAGCGTTAGCAGGGGTGACGCAAATAGCAGCATCACGGTGCTTTCTAGTAAATGCCCTTGCGATCTTTGATAGAGGTAGCGACGGCGTAACTCAACGAGCCCAGTCTCTTCAGCCTCGGTTAAGGAAGGAAGATCAGCACACCACTCAGGAAAAAATTGTTCATCTTCGGTGCGAGTAAGATGAAACCGTGCTTCCGCTTCTGCCAGAGTTGTAATCGCCTCTGTGACTGCAACTGACATCCTTTCTACCAACTCTCTGCTGCTATCTTAAGCCAGAGTCACGAGCTAGAGTCACGGTGGGCATCCTTTCATACACGGACTACACTGCTTCGATCCGTCTAGATGTTGCGTTGGCCACAAGAGAGTAATGAACGTTGCCGTCATTATTCTTCTTCACAAGCACCAATACTCACCCAGCTAGTCGAGCCATCACTCCACCACTCTTTCTTCCAAATTGGGGCGTTATGTTTGAGCGTATCGATCGCGTATTTGCAGGCGGCAAATGCTTCTGTGCGATGGGGGCACCCCACGGCTACCAGTACGCTAATCTCTCCCACCGTCAACTTGCCCGTGCGGTGGTGAATGACTATATGGGTAACCTCAGACCACTGTTGACGAATTTGCTCGGCGATTTGCTTAAAGACTGCGATCGCCATCGGTTCATAAGCTTGATATTCCAGTGCCACCACAGGTTTGTCGTCAGTGTTGTCACGCACCATGCCGCTCATGACGACGATCGCACCATTGGCTCGATCATCAGCCAAGTTGTAGACCTCGTCTAGAGACAGGGGGGCGAAGGTGATAGCGAAGTGATCGGGGTGGGTGATTTGGGGTTGGGATTGGGTGAGCATGGGTAGTGGGATGGTGGAGTTTTGAAGGGACGCGATCAATTACGCTCCTGGGTCATATTTTGAGGATACCTGTATCACCGTCTAAAGTGGCCGTGACGCCCACGGGGAGGGCAGCGTTAACGCCGTCATGGCCAAACGGCAGGTCTGAAACAATGGGAATTGAGAGATCCCCAAGGCGATCGCGCAGCACCTCCATCACCGAAAAACTAGGAATATGGGGGGGTGGGTCGCACTGGCTAAAGCGTCCCAAGGCGATCGCTTTGACGCCTTTAAACTTGCCCATGGCTCGCCATTGGGTCAGCATTCGGTCGATGCGATAAGGGGCTTCAGACACATCTTCAAAAGCCAAAATGACGCCGTCCAAATCAGGTTCGTCAGCTGTGCCGAGTAAGCAGGTCGCCACAGTCAAATTAGCAGGGAGCAAGCGTCCTGTCACTTGGCCGCCACCCCACCCCTGACCATTTAGAACCCCTAGCGATCGCCCCTCGACTAAATCAAATAGACGCTGCGCTGACCAATCGGGTTCTTGAGCCAGGGTCGTCAGTAGGGGGCCATGGACACCAGCGATGCCCTGCTTGCTTAAGCTCCACAACAGGCTGGTGATATCAGAGAAGCCAATCAGCCACTTGGGATCTACTGGGGGCCATTGCCAGTTTTCTAGCAGTCGGGTACCGCCGTAACCGCCCCTGGCACAAAGAATGCCGCGACAGTCAGGCGCTTTAAGGGCGCTCAAAAGCTGGTGTCGGCGATGAGAATCTGACCCTGCTAAGTAACCCCAGCGCTGATCGTATCCTGGAGAAAGGGAAAGGGTGTAGCCGCGCGATCGCCAAAGTTCGACCCCTGCCTCAAACGCCTCTCGTTCTCGCAGGGCACCGCTGGGGGCGATTACATACAGCAAATCCCCTGGCTCAAGCGGAGCTGGCAACTGACTCAACTGACTCATGTAGCTTGATGAGGAAAAGGAAACTGATGGTGTTGTTCTAGCGTTGGCGGATACGCTAGAGATACGGAGGGTGGACTCTGCGATCGAAAGGCATGTTCTAACACAGGCACCAGAACGGTTCTAAGCAATATCGCGACAACCACCACCACAAAAAATGGGCCAATACGATGAATCCACATGGCATCTAGGGAGAAGCAGGGGGCAATATGGGCATAACCGTAACTGACAGACCTGAAGGTAGCCTGAGAAGTTTCTGAAGGATCATAAACCATGAGAAGAATCATTTGGCTAGGGCACGATCGCTTCAAATCCTTGGGTTTGGGGATAATCATATCCCTGTTATGTGCCAGTTTGCTGTTGGGTTGTTCCTCAGATGATCCGAGTTTAGTATCATCCACGCCGCAACCCTCAACGCCTGCTGTATCACTTCCCTCCGATTCTCCAACTAATCCACCCGCGGGTGAACAACCACAGATGCCTGAATCGCTGCGTGATGCTGTGCTGATGGCGATCGCCGTCGACCAATCTGTCCCTGCTGACCAACTGCAACTCATAGACGCCACTGCCCAGATCTGGCCCGATGGCTGTCTGGGACTGGCCGACGCTGGTGAATTCTGTACCCTGGCGCTAGTTGACGGTTGGGCAGCCACCGTAACCGATGGTGAACACATCTGGATTTATCGAACCGATAGCGACGGTACTCAGATTCGGCTTGAATCGAAAGCGTAAAAGCTATCGCCGTGCTGGGCAATGCAGACGGGAGTCAGGCGTCAGGCGTGAAAGCGGGTTTTTCAGAATTCTGAATTCCTTCTCGATGTTTTCCCAGTTCAAATCAAACGCTATCCCGAGGATTCATCCACCTGAGGCCACAGGCGCTCAAGCTGTCGTTGCCATGCCGCTAGAGTGCTCTGATAGACTGCACCTGAGGCCATATCACCCATTACACCTTCAGCATAGAGTCGATCTAGGGTTTTCATCGTAGACTCCAGGGTTTGGCCCTGCTGTTTCGCCGCTTTGATGATCTGTCGAATTTGAACCTCGATCTGATCTTGAAAAAAGGGGCCAATCCCCGCTTGCTTCATGGCCAGCAGCTGGTTGAGGGCACTTTCAAACCCTGCTAGGACAAGGCTGGCAAAATCATGATGAAAAACGCCCCATAGCACCCCTTCATGGAGGGCATAGCGGACTTCTTGAGTCGCATCAAAGTTTGCTGCCAGAATCTGGGCAAGAAAAGATTGAGCCTCAGCCGCTGGCAACATGGGTAGCAGCATTCTCAGCCAACTACCGTCTTGGGAAAGTAAAACCAGCAGCCGAAAGTCATTGGTATCGACTTGCCAAGCATCAGGAGGCAGCACCTTGAGGGAGTCGCCAAACTGCTGTTTCAGAGTTTGAGTAATGTCATCGGGAGTCATTTCTCTACCATAGCGGTTTAGTGAGGCCACTTCTAGAGCAACAACACCAAACCGCATACGGGTGAGCTAGCTGTACTTTTCGCTGGAGGCCATCTCTAGGTTAAATAGCACCTGCAGAGTTTGCATGGCCTGTTTGCGAGTATCAATGTCGCGTTGGGCGCGCAACTGCACCATCGGGTCGTGGAGGATCTTGTTGACGATCCCACGGGTTAACGCTTCGATCACTTCCTGATGCTTTTCAGCAAACTCAGAGCCCAAGCGAGATAGGGCTTTTTCAAGTTCCTGTTCGCGGATGGATTCGACTTTACTACGTAGGCTGCTGATTGTGGTAACAGTATCGAGCGATCGCCACCATTCAATAAACGCATCCACCTCTTCTTCTAGCAAGGCCTCTGCTTCCATGGCCATGCGCCGACGACTCTCCTGGTTTTGGGCCACAACCGCTTTTAAGTCGTCTACATTGAATGCCTGAACGGTGTCGAGTTCGTTCACATCACTGTGGACATTACGGGGTACGGCAATGTCAAACAGCATCAATGAGTGATTGCCTAAAGCCCCTTCTAATCTAGCTTTATCTAGCAAGGGTTCAGTGGCGGCAGTACAGGTAAATACGATGTCAGACACCATCAGCGTATCCATCATCATGTCGAGGGTGCCGGCGCTAATGCCATCGTCGTTAAACTGTTTGGCTAATTCATCAGCCCGCTTAAGCGAACGGTTGAGCACGGTGATTTGGTTAGCTCGCTTTGACAGCAAGTGCTGCACCAACAGCCGTGCCATTTTACCCGCCCCTAAAATCGTAATGCGGCACCGGCTTAGATCGGTCACTTTGGTTTGAGCGAGCTCTGCCGCGGCCGAACTAATGGAAACAGCCCCAGTGCCAATGCTAGTTTCAGTCCGAACCCGCTTGCCTGCGGTAATCGCCTGTTTCAGCAAGCGGTTAAGGATGCGACCCACGCCTTTGTGTTGCTGGCCCAGTTGGTGAGCATGCTTTACCTGGGACAAAATTTGCCCTTCCCCAAGTACCAGGCTGTCTAGCCCTGCCGCAACTCGCATTAAGTGCATCACTGCATCCTGATGCAGCAGGATGAAGAGGTGCTGGCGCAGTTCGCGCATTGATACCTTGCCGTAGTCGGCCAAGAACTGAGTGACTTCTCGGATCCCCTGTTCCGTTTCGCGTGTGACAATGTGGAGCTCTAAGCGGTTGCAGGTGCTGAGGATGGAGACCTCTTCAATGTGGGGGTAACTACACAGTTGGGCGATCGCATCAGCGGTCTGAGGGGTGGGGATGCTGAGCTTTTCTCGGACTTCGACCGGTGCTGTTTTATGGCTGAGGCCGACAACGGCAATATTCATTCTTCCTCCCAAAAGATTGTTATTCACAGGCCCCAAGGCAAGAGCCTAAACGGGCGATCGCAGACGGTATTCTAAAGTTTGGGTTTAAACCTCGTTCACATCCAACTCCATGGCTTTCCTGAGCTCAAAACTCAAGTCCTTAAATCGGACGTGATTTAGACTTATCCTCCTGAACTTAAAAATAAACGCGCCTCAACTCAAGAAAACTCAACAAAAGTCCATCAAACGGTCAGCGGTTTCTGCAGGAATAATCGCAGCCTCAAGCTGCCTTGGGTTCTACAGGCATTAATTTGCAGTACCACCCATCCTCAATGCGTCTTTGGGGACCTCTAAACTGCATAAATTCCCAGTCCTGCATCTATGTCATCAACAGTGGAATCGTTCCACAGCAGATTGACAGTGGAGCGATTCCACGCAAATTGCCCAGAGTGATCGAGGTCCGCCCGATGGATACATTACGAATTCAACTGCATAGGCTCAAGCAGCGCGGTAGCCAGCTTGACAACGATTTTTTGGAAAGTGTCTTAGAAGGCTTTATTGATGGGGTGCTGATTCTCACCGATCAAGGAGACTTGCACCATGCTAACGCTTTAGCCTATGAAATCATTGATAAATTTTGCCAGTCTGAGACGGAAACCCAACTGATTAACCAAGAAGTTAGTCGCATCTATCAGGCTATTGCGGGGAGCCAAGACCTCTATGGCGATCAAACCGTAATTGTTGAATCAGAGCTGGATTTCGAAATCCTGGGTCGGTTGCGATTACGGGCTCGATGGTCAACCGTTAAGCCCCAAGTTGACCCGATAATTTGGATTACTTTGGAAGACCAACAGCGATCGCTGCAAGCCCAAGCCATCCTCGAAGTAGAGAAATATGGCTTCACCGCCCGCGAAACCGAGGTTTGGCTGCGCCGAAAGGCCAGAGTACCCTACCGCGAAATTGCCCAAGAGCTTTTTATTACGGTCAATACCGTGAAAAAGCACGTTAAAAACATCCGCGTCAAGATAGAAAACTATGGCTTCCGGCAAGATATGCGGCTGGCGAACTAAACCCCATACGATTTGAAATTTGGCGTAGGGGCGCAGGGCCTTGTGCCCCTACAGAAAAACCTTAATCCCAAGTCTCGTTCCCTGTTGGTTCCTGGTAGTCCAGCTTTTGTTTTTGGTGGCGATACTCACCCACAATCGCATAAACAGAACTGCGCAACCGATTCAAGGCACCGACGGGGCGATGAACCGCTAGCCCATTCCAGGGGGAAAAGCGCAGGTTCTCGCAAAAATCGCACTGGGCTTCAATGTTGACGGTTTGATGGCTAACTGTCAGTCGACCAACGGTGAAAAACGGAGCTTTGGCTTCATCCCAAGACACCGTGACATCATCAATAGACATTTCGGGATCAGTTTGCACCTGAATCTGAAAGTCCCAACAGTAGGTGGCATCCGGTTGCCCCAGCGCCTGAACCAGCTCTTCACGGTAGTAGTTATCTGGGGTGTTGCCCTGCTTGTGGCGGGTTTTAGCCAGCTTTCGATCTGCCTCTGGCCTAGCTGCCCGCGGTAGGGGCGTGTAGGGCGATTGATTTGAAACTGGCGTAAACGCAAACTTCACCACTGCTGGATAGGTAACGGGGACTTGGCCCGGTTGGGACGGATCAAAATTGGTTGGCAGGCCCAGGGCCGAAGCCGAACCGCTCCAGTACCGTTCCGTCAGCAAACTTTTAGGGGCGTGGCTGGTAATCCGGGCGAGGGCTGCTTTTTGTTTGGGGTGCAAAAACAGCCACACAATCACCCACAGGGTAGACGATGAAATTGCCTTGAAGAAGCCGTAGTAGGATCGAATACTGCGAATGAAGAAAGTATCTCCATTTTGCACAATCAAATCTTGGCTATGGTCTTCATGGCTTACGGGTAACCGCTCCCCGTCCACATCCATCACTTTGACTGACATGGAACGGGTGTCATCCACATAGTCGCTTTCAACGGTGGTGCGGCCATTGGCAAAGCGAATCCAAACGGGGTACTGACGGGGCTGGGCCAATAACCCCTGCTTCAGCGACATCGCCATTTGCTGAGCGGCTGACAGTCCAGCCGCCTGAGCGACAGTTTGCTGAATCGCCGCCTCGTCAAAGTCAAAAACCTCTAGGGTGCCTTTGATGCAAGCTTGGGTTTTGGCATGGGTATCCCGCAGGGCCTTTGCGGCATCGCCATAGAGTTGATCCATGCGGGCGCGAGTCGCCTGCCGTATCCGGTCAGAAAAGGCTTGTTCGTCCTTTTCAGGATATTCAGTAAAAAGGGTCATGGTTCGAGATCGAAGGTGACTTTATAGGGGCGATCGCCTTTGGGCACATTGCGATTCACAATATCTGACAGGGTTTTAGTCTGTTGAATGATCTCCCAGCCAGCGGGAGAAAACGTCTCTGGGTTAAAGATTTGAGGGGCCAGCAGCGGATTAGTTAACGCTTGGGAAAACGCATCAATGCCAATTAAACGAGCCACTAGAGGTTGAATGGTAGAGCCTTCCCGCACATCCTCCGCATAAAGCCCGACAAAAAACTCAATCTTATCCACGTGACCATAGAGCTCCTTAAGCTTTTGCTGGGCGTATTCATCACCCGTAATTTGGTCAAAATCCGTCACTCTTGGGAATCCGCACAGTTCCCGGTAGTCGTTATAGCTGCTGAGCTGAGCAGTGCGACCCAACTCAATCGTCGCCAACTCGGTGTAATCAATAAACGTCATCATCCCGTTCTTGGTTTCTCTGACCGGGAAATCTGGCGTGTTAAACAACCCAATCATGGAGCCGGGTTGAGAGCAGGTTTCTTCCATTAGGGCACCTAACCCTTGATCAATCAGCATTTGGTTGTTCCATAGGGTCTTACCCAAGGAAGTTTCTTCACCCTGGTAACGAATCTTTTCTGGAATCGCACTGTGCCAGCGATAGACAAAGCTAAACTCGATCGCCATCCAGTTTTGTCGATACCAACTGGAATTGGTAAATGCTTCAGGATCGGCAAAAAAGTTGAAGTAATAGGGCGTGATGTGAAAAATATATTCTTCCATGATGATGTTCAAAATCACCACGGTTAAAACGTTACGCGCCGTTTGGAAGAGACGTTCATCATCCCAAGCTGGATAGGCTTTAGCGAGCTGCTCACAAATCCGGTTGTGTTCCCGAACGCAAAGGGTTGTCAGCATCACGTAACCGAGCTGCACATTGGCCCGATCGACCCCCATGGCAAACAATTTGGCCTTTAAGTCAGGGGGCTGTTGTTGTTCAACCCGTAACGGGGTGTATAGCCCCTCAAACTGCGGATCGACAGTGCCGTTTTCAGGGTCAGCGTAGTAGAACAGCGGATATTCTTCTTCAGTGCCGTCCGCTCGTTTTAGCGGTTGGGTCTTCAGCTTGCCCCCCTCAAAGGATCGTAAGAGATGGGTTTGCTCGCGGGCCAAGCCATAGACATTACAAAGATCAATGTGATGATTAGAGGTGTTTTTTAGCCGATCGTTGCGATCGATCCGTAAGAAGCTATCGGTAAACCACTGCACCCAATACGGAAACAACAGGGTTGACTTCTTGGAATAGCGCGTTTTACCCTCCCGCTGCTGAAAGAGCACCTTCAAGTCAGCAAGAGCTGGAAGATTTTCCGCTTGATTAAACGCTGGGTCGGGAGGCAGATGTCGCCCGGTATAGCTGCGATCGGTAAGCGACTCCCAAGAGGTGTAGGTGTCTGTTTTCTTGGGCCGCTTAGTCCCTGGAATATGGGGATCCAGGGTCATCATGCTATGGGGATAGGGTCGATTGGGGACGCTATTGATCAGGTTGTTAATTAAGAACTTATTAACCTTACGTTTAACGGGACGAATGCCCTGGATGAGTGCCCATAACGGCTGGAAGTGACTCAAGCTATAAGCCAACACCTTGTTGCGAAAGCCATCTCTGGAGGTGTCTCGTCTACCCATGCGCTGATTCTCCTAATAGAGGATTTCATACTCCCACGCTCTAAATTTTCTTCAATTCACCCGATTCATGCCAGGAAACACAAAAAAAGTAACCCGTTGAGAGCAAGGGGTTAAGGGGGGCAAGCCGTTACCATCGAAATTTAATCAGTTAATTACCGCAGCATGGGATATTCCAGCCCTCTATGGCGCTGGTCAGATGGCTTAATGCACTTTCCTTTTCCATAGGTGTGACCGCTATCAGTTGTCAGGGCAATGTGCATCACCCCAGCCATACTCAAACATCACATCTACGTAAAATCCCGGTCACCCTAGCCATCTAACTTTTGACACATGATAAGACCATGATGAATGAGTGAGTTAATTGCCCGCTCGATGACTCACTCATTCATCGCTCACCTAATGATTAAGGATTTGAAATCATGAAACGCCTTGCACTTTCTCTGGTAACTATCGCGATCGCATCTGCGACCCTCGCACCCATCGCCAATGCCTCACCTAACTTCGATCAATTGCGTCGCGAAAACTTGGACAAAGATCAAAACAACTTCGATGAATTGCGTGAAGAAAACCTAGACAAAGAAGACAACAAGTTTGACCGACTGCGCCGCGAAAACTTGGACAAAGATCAGAACAGCTTCGATGAATTGCGTGAAGCCTTGGTGGATTAAAACGATGGTTTAGCCCATCTGTTTTGCTTCATCGCCAGTTGTAGCGCTGGCCAGATTGCTAATGCACCTAGCATCACTGGGATGCTCAGTACACAAGCAATCTGGCTGGCCATAGCGCACAAAGCTTTGCGGCTACGGCTATAGAATCCTTTTTTGAGATCGCGATGCCTACGAATATAAAATTTTTGAAATAGCGGAATCCACTTCAATTTTCTGTTAATTTCAGCGTGGAATCGTAAATCTTTTCGTTAGCCAGTACCGATTTAGCTAAATCCACAACGGGTGCCGGATAATCGACACCAATGTGTACGTTAAACCGCTTTTGTTCGACAGGTTGCAGTGTCCAAGGCTGGTGGACTTTCTTGGCAGGAACCTGGACAAGTTCTGGTAGCCAATGTTTCACGTAGCTGCCGTCAGGATCGTAGTCTTTAGACTGTTTGGGAATGTTGAAATAACGAAAGCCTCGGGCATCGTTCCCCACACCAGCCGTGTAATTCCAGTTGCCATAGTTGCTGCATACGTCATAGTCCACCAGTAGCGATTCAAACCACTCAGCTCCCATACGCCAATCGATCCCTAGATTTTTGGTCAAAAAACTGGCAACGTTCTGCCGTCCCCGATTGGACATAAACCCGGTGGTCGCCAGTTCGCGCATGTTAGCGTCTACTAACGGGAAACCAGTTTTGCCTTGACGCCACAGATCGAAACGCTCCCAATCTTGTTTCCAGGCGATATTCAGCCCCCGCAACCCGGAGGGATAAAACACGCGATCGCCATACTTGGCGCACACAAAGCGAAAATAGTCACGCCAAAGCAGTTCAAAAATTAACCAGTAAGTGGAGTTGTTCTTGATCCGCTCGGATTCATAGCGCTGCACTGCTTCGTAGACTTTTCGGGGCGACAAACACCCCAACGCCAACCAAGGCGAAAACTTAGAAGAATAGTCGGCCCCCAACATACCGTTGCGGGTTTCTTTGTAAACCTTTAGGCAATCAGCCTGCCAAAGATAATGATCCAAGCGATCGAGACCAGCCGCTTCTCCTCCTTTGAACAGCAATACGCCCCGGTCATCAACCTCAGGGGGGGCTAAGCCCAAGTCTGATAAGGCTGGGATCGCCCCCAGTTCTAACTCAGCGGGTAATGGCGATAGTTTGGCTGGCGTTGGGAAGGTGGGATAAATCGTCCAGGCTTTTTCAACCTTTTTGCGAAAGCTGGTGAATACCTCCGGTAGCTTGCTCAGTGGGAAGGGCAAATCGTCGGGATGGCAAAGGGTCGCCCCCCAGAAGATCTCGGTTTTGATCCCCGCCCTTTTCAGCTTGGCTGCCAATGCCTGATCAACAGCAATTTCTTCAGCCGTGATCTCTTCATGCCAGTACACTGTTTCCACGCCATACGCTTGAGCGGTTTGAGGAATTACCTCTTCGGGTTTACCCTGGCGCACCACCAAATCACTCCCGCGCGATCGCAGCTCTGCCCGCAACGCAGCCACACTCTCCAGCAAAAACTGGGCCCGAAAAGCGCCAGTCTTATGGAAGCCAAAGGCGGTTTCGCCAAACTGACGGGGATCAAAGCAATACACCGGGATCACCGTCGCTCCCTGCTGCAACGCTTGGTGCAAAGGTTCGTGATCGTGCAGGCGGAGGTCGTTACGGGTCCAAATTAGAATTCGCATAAAACTGGGTTTGTGGTTTCAAAACGCGATCGCGTTATTCTAAAGAAAAGTTAACAACTTCTCAGTTAACCTTCAAAACCCATTTTCTTGGAAGACCAAACGAGACCTATGGCTGTTAAAGTTGGCGACACTGCCCCGGATTTTGCCCTTCAATCAGCATCGGGTGAGACGGTAAAGCTCAGCGACTTCAAGGGCCAAAAGCCCGTTGTGCTTTACTTTTACCCCAAAGACGATACTCCCGGCTGCACCGCTGAGGCCTGCAGCTTCCGTGATAGCTATGAAGCTTTTACTGATGCGGGTGCTGAGGTGATTGGCGTCAGTAGTGATTCCCCTGCTTCCCACCAAAAGTTTGCGGCTAAGCACAGCCTACCGTTTACGCTGCTCAGCGATGAAGGCAGCAAAATGCGCAAAGCTTACGGCGTACCCGCTACCCTAGGGTTACTCCCCGGTCGCGTCACCTATGTGATTGACCCAGCTGGGACAGTGCAGCACGTGTTCAATTCTCAGTTCAACGCCACAGCTCACGTGGGTGAAGCCCTGGGCGTACTGCAAAAAATTAACGCATAGGACGGCATCATGGATTTCACTGCGGCCCTACCGCCGTTTGTCATTACCCTGCGAGAAGGGGTAGAAGCCGCGCTGGTGGTGGGTATTGTTTTAGCTTGTTTGCAAAAGGCTCAGCGCTCCCAACTGAATCGCTGGGTTTATCTCGGGATTGTGGTCGGACTTGTCGGGAGTGGTTTTGTCGGTTTGGGACTAACCGCTGGATTAAGCCAACTGCAAATGGCCCTGCCCGGGCTACAAACTCTAATCAAACCTGCATTGGAAAGCCTATTTTGCGCGATCGCCATCGCTATGCTGAGCTGGATGCTGCTGTGGATGACGCGACAAGCGCGATCGCTGAAGGCAGACATTGAAGATTCCATCACTGCCGCCTTAGCCCACTCAAACGCTGCAGGCTGGAGCATTTTTACGCTCATCGCGATCGCAGTCCTGCGAGAAGGTTTTGAAACCGTGCTGTTTTTGTTCACTCAACTGCAACCCGGCATCACCCCGATTGCTGGCGCAGTGGCTGGGGGATTGGGCGCGATCGCCATTGGGTTTGCCCTATTTGGCCTGGGTGTGCGGATCAACTTGAAGCGATTTTTCCAGGTGATGGGCATCTTGCTGCTGCTGATTGTAGGGGCACTGGTGGTGTCGATGTTGAAAAACTTAGACGCTGCGATCGCGGCCCTAGCCCAACTCAACAATGGCGTAAACCTATGCTTCTCCAGCCAATCTTGCATTTTGGGACCGCAGCTTTGGGATGCTCACAATATTCTGCCGGACAAGCAGTTCCCTGGCGTGATTTTGAAGACGCTGCTGGGCTACCGCGATCGCCTTTATTTGGGGCAGCTACTGGGCTATGGCCTATTTTTGGCCACCATTGGCGGCGCTTATTTCCGTAGCCTAGGTTTAGCCCAACGGACTCAGGCTAAGGCTCAAGGGGCAAATCCGGAACAGCTAACGACCTAACGAGTTAGACTTACTTGCTATGGTTACTTCTAAACTGCCTCAATCAACTGAAAACCCGAGTTCAGCGGATGTTAAACTACCGCCGGGTGATCTTTACAGTGACGAGCCAACTTTGGAAACCGACCTCCATTTGCGGCAGATGCTACTGCTCATCACCAGCCTGGAGTGGCTCTGGCAAGACCGTACTGACTTTTTTGCCTCGGGCAACTTGACCATTTATTTCAGCCCCAAGCAGATCAAGTCCCAAGACTTTAGAGGCCCAGACTTCTTCGTGGTGTTGAATACAGAACGACGTACGCGCAAGAGCTGGGTGGTTTGGGAAGAAGACGGCAAGTATCCCAACGTGATCATTGAGGTGTTATCAGACAGTACAGCTCAGTCTGATCGGGAAACCAAAAAACAGATTTATCAAGACACCTTTCGAACCCCTGAGTATTTTTGGGTTGATCCAGAAACCTTAGAGTTTGCTGGATTTGTGTTGATGGCAGGTGAATACGAGGAGATCGCCCCCAACGAGTCAGGACATCTGCGGAGCCGACAGCTTGGTTTATCTTTAGGCGTATATGACGATAAACTGCGATTTTTCAATCCCGATGGCACATTAGTCCCCACGCCCGAAGAAGCTGCTAAAGATGCTCAACAACAGGCAGAGCAAGCCCAGCAACGAGCGGAACGATTGGCGGAGCGACTGAAAGCACTAGGGGTCGATCCGGACACAGTTTAGAGGCTAAGAGGCAGGTTCTTCTCGTAACCGTCAAGGCTGGCTGTTAACCCAACGGGGGCACGGTCAGCCCTTTTAACGGAGCCGAATCCCCGGATAACGGAAATCCTTTACCCTGCACTAAAACCCAAAAGTTTCCCACTCCCATAGGATCGATCAAACGGTGTAGGCTATCACGCCTTTGCAAAGCCGCATTAATGCTGGCGGGATCGGTAGCGGTAATTTCAGCTAAGGCCGTCAGGCGATCGCCCAAGCCCAACGCCATCAAAAACAAACTTTGTTGAGTCATTCCCAAAGGGGCTAAACCACAGATTTCTCCCTGGTTTTCAAGGGCAGTGAAGTCTACGTGGGCCGTGATGTCTTGATGACCCATGAACCGATAGGGATCGTTGTGGTGGCTATGGCGGTAATAGCATTGCAGCGTACCTTGGATCCGCGATCGCCCGTAGTAGCGATGGGCTGGATAACCATAATCAATGGTGATTAAAACCCCTTGTTTGATTTTGCTGGCGATCGCGCTCAGCCAGTCCAACGCGGCTAAATTCACCTCCGTACAGTAGCCCACGGGATAAATATCTGGGGTTAAGGCGATGCCGACTCGATCAAAATAATCAGCCAGTCGCGGTGTTGAAAGCTCTCCTAGAGTGTCCTGAAACCCTAATCCATCCTCGGTCAAGGTCACATAAACTTCCTGCAGCCCTGAGTCAGTTAACTGTACCCGATGCACCGGAAAGGCATCCACCAGTTCGTTTGAAAAGACACAGCCAACGATTGACTCAGGGAAGATTTCGGCCAGCGATCGCCACTGGATCGCCACGCCCTGATCTTGCCAGCACTTTAATCGCTGTTGCTGCACGGCTATCAATTCAGCAGACGTTTCCACGAGAGTGTAATTTAATACTGCCAAACAGTCTGGATAATGACGCTGAAGATAAGCCAACCCCTGATCCGCAATTAGCCCCTGCCCTGCCCCGAGTTCGACTACGGCGAAAGGCTGCGGACGTCCCAACCGTTGCCAAATCTCAGCGAACTGTTCTGCCAAAAGTTCCCCAAAATCACAACCCAAATGCGCTGAAGTGATAAAGTCTCCCTTCGGCCCCAGGTCAACCCCAGCACGGGTGTAATAGCCTTCCTGGGGTTCATAAAGCACCATTGCCATATATTCGGCAAAAGAAATTCGTTGTTCAGGGCTCCCCTGAATTTTGGTGCGAATCAGATGCCTCAGTGCAGCATTGTCTTCAATTTGAACTGTCATGAATAGCGATTTTGCAAAAAGGGTTCGATCTCATTTGCAGGCATGGGGCGAGCAAACCAATAACCTTGTCCTAGGGAACAGGATAATCGATTCAGATGTTCAGCTTGCTCGGGGGTTTCAATCCCTTCTGCCGTCACCAAAATTTCCATTGTTTTAGCGATATTCACAATCAATGGAATCAAACGACTATCTGTGGTATCAGCTTGGATTTTTCCCACGAAAGATTTGTCGATTTTCAAGGCATCTAACGGCAAAGAGTGGAGATAGCTTAAGGATGAATAGCCTGTGCCAAAATCATCAATGCTAATGCGAATACCGCGCGATCGCAGTACCTTTAATCGTTCAACCGATACCGTTGGATTCAACATGATCGAACTTTCAGTAATCTCTAGAATCAAGTTACGAGGATTGATCGCTGTTGCGCTTAAAATCTGATCAATGTTTTTTACCAGTTTGGGCTGCATCAACTGTTTAGCTGAAAGATTAACGCTCATCGTTACACTTTCATGTACAGTCCCTACTTGCTGCCAGCATCGCAGTTGACGGCAGGCTATCTCAAACACTTGTAGATCGAGGGTCTGGATCAAATCAGTCTCTTCTGCGATGGGAATAAAGATATCGGGGCGAATCAGTCCCATCTTGGGATGTTGCCAGCGGACTAGCGCTTCAAACCCCGTTAGGGCACCTGTTTCAAGTTGAAAAATAGGCTGATAGTAGGCGGTCAGTTCACGACCTTTAACCGCTTTTCTTAAGTCAGTTTCGATTTGCAATCGGTCCATAGCATTTCGATGCATGACCGGTTCAAATAATAAAAACCGACCTTTGCCACTGGCTTTCGCCCGATACATAGCCGTATCGGCATCGCGCAAGACATATTCTGGATGGTCGTAGTGGGTATCACCAAGGACGATCCCGATGCTGGCACTGACAAACACTTCACAACTGGGCAACCGGAATGCCTTTGAGAGCCCTTCCACTAAGCTTTGAGCTAGGACTAGAGCTTGCTCAGAAGAAAGTGGGCGGGCAATCAAAATGGCAAATTCATCGCCACCAAAGCGGGCTAAAACGTCGTCGAAATGCAACAGTGCCCGTAGTCGATTGGCCACTGCAATTAATAGCTGATCGCCTACCATGTGCCCTAGGGAATCATTGATTAGCTTGAAGCGATCGCAATCTAGAAAAAAAACGGCAAAACCTGCCTGATCAGACTCAGATTTACCTGCATGAACCTGACTGAGCACCGCTTCTAAACGCTGCATAAACAGCACCCGGTTTGGCAATTCGGTCAAGCCATCGTGCAGGGCCATCTCTAAGAGTTGGGCGTTTGCAGCTTCCAACTGTTGAGTACGCTCTTTGACTCGCGCCTCTAACTCTAAATTAACCTGCTGGAGTTTTCGTTCTGCTTCTCGCAACGCCAAATGATGGCGAATTCGAGCAATGACTTCTTCAAAGTGGAAAGGCTTAGTAATGTAGTCGGCCCCACCCACGCTAAACGCTTGGACCTTATCAAAGACTTCTGTTAGCGCACTGATAAAGATAATCGGCACCGATGCAGTTGTCTGATCCTGCTTGAGTTGGCGACAAACCTCATAGCCATCCATTTCAGGCATCATCACGTCTAGCAGGATCAAATCTGGCAACAGTGCCTTAGCGGCCTGCAGTGCCATTGCGCCATTGATGGCCTTGCGTACTTCGTAGCCTTCGTGAGTTAGCACGGCCGATAACAACCGCACGTTATTGAGATTGTCATCGACAATCAAAACGCTCTTGCTACTCGAAGTGCCTGTGAGTTCTCCCATTGTGATTCTCTATGCGGTGCAATCGGCCTCAATTGGGGTTTGCGTAACCCCAGCGATCGCCTGAATAAAATAGTTTGGGTAGGAAATAACAGTCAGCGTTATCAAAACAGGGATCACACGAATAGGGCTGTTAGTTCAGTAATCAGCGCATATTCAACGAAAAACTACTTAGGGAAGAATTGGTATAGGAGAAGACATTACAGGGAGAGACATTTGAAGCCCATCAACGACAGTTTGCTTTAATATTCCAGCTGTGCTCAAAAACCTCGCTCAATTGCCCAAGGCTTTATCAGGACTTTATTATCTTCCCTTTCACACTTGATTACTTCCCCAATCTGACTACCAAAACTCTAGTATTGTAATCACCTTCCCATAAACCTGATATTTTTATTAGCGGCAAGAAGGCAGGCGCGATCGCGCCTTAACGCTTAACCGCATTGAGTAGATCCACAGTTATCCGAATCATCCCCTACCTCTGCTAATCGCTTTTCAATGGGGTATTCTTGAGTCACGCTACGGACACCTAACTTAATGCTGGGCTTTATTGTGGGGTTTCTTTTAGGGTTAGCCGTCGGATTAGTCCTGCTGGGATGGCAACGGGTCTGGTATACCCAAAAACATAAGTCCTTACTCCGTCGGTTAAAAAACACTTCGGAGACGACTAAAATGCCCTACACAACCCAAATCTCCACTGCGATCGCCAATCAAGATAAAGCCATCACCAATCTCGAGAATCAACTCAAGGCCCTACACCAATCTTTAGAGTTCTCACCCACGGGCTACCTGCACGTAGACGAAGAAAATCAGCTGCTTTGGTTTAATCAACGGGCGGCAGAGTTGCTGTGCATTGACGTCTCTCCTAAATCAGGTTTAATGAGACCACGATTGCTATTGGAAGTTGTCCGCTCCTATGAGCTCGATCAGCTGATTGAACAAGCCCGCCGGACTCAAGCTTTGTGCCAGCAAGATTGGACATTCCATGCGGCTTCCCCCGATCCGGTGCATCTGTCTGAGAGTGTGGTGTCTCCCATCCGGGGCCAGGCGTTTCCGATGGTTAAGGGGCAGATTGGCGTCTATATCGAAAGCCGCCAAGAAACCGTGCGACTCACCCAGCAGCGCGATCGCTGGACCTCTGATGTTGCCCATGAACTCAAAACGCCACTGACCTCTATTCGGTTAGTTGCTGAAACCCTGCGATCGCGGGTTGCTCCCCCAATCCAAAGTTGGATCGATCGCCTCCTGAATGAAACCATTCGCCTGAGTAATCTGGTCGAAGATTTGCTTAACCTCAGCCAACTAGAAGGCAGCAACCTGCAGGGCCTTAATCCCAGAACCATTGATCTGACCCAGTTGGTTCAGGCCGCTTGGCAAAGCCTTGAGCCCCTAGCCACAGTCAAACATCTCCAGCTCGATTACATAGGCCCCCCTCAACTTTGGAGCAACCTGGATGAATCGCTGATGTACCGGATGATGATCAACGTTTTAGACAATGCCATCAAACACAGCCCCCCCCGAGGCGTGATTCAAGTCAAACTGACGGCTGCCTCTGAAACCACACCCACCTTACTTGAAGTGATTGACAGCGGGAATGGCTTCTCCGAGAAAGATTTACCCTATATTTTTGAACGGTTTTATCGTGCCGATCCGGCTAGGAGTCGCGGCGAACTCCCCCTAGGGAGACAATCAAAATCGATACCTGGTCAATCCTCAGAAAAATGGTCGGGCAAACAACAGGGGGGCACCGGGTTAGGGCTGTCTATTGTTCGCCAGATTATAGAAGCTCATCAGGGTAGCATCCAAGCTCTAAATCATCCGGAGACTGGCGGAGCCTGGTTGAGAATATACCTACCCGCAAAACCGCTACAGCCCGCGATGATGGCGTGACTAAGACACCGTCATCAACAAACAGGCTTCCAGTCCCGAAGCCATCTCAACGTGCTGAGGTGCGGCTTTCCGCCTTGTGCGGTCTATTCAGCAATTGATTCAATGGAGGCGTCATGATGGGCTAAACAACCCGCCTGATTAGGCAGCAAAAGCATTGTGATTCACCACCCCATCAAGTATTGTGGCGGTTGCCATGTTTGGTTGAAATGGAAGAAAGATTACAAAAGCTATTGTCTCAGTGGGGCGTGGCATCTAGACGACGTTCAGAAGATTTGATCTTGGCTAAACGAGTCAAGATTAATGATGCCATTGCAATTTTGGGGCAAAAGGCAGATCCCGCCTGCGACATTATTCAAGTGGATGGCATTCGTGTTGGCCTAGACAACCTGCCAAAATCTTTGTACTTCTTGGTCAACAAGCCGCTTGGCGTCGTCTGTACCTGCGACGATCCCCAGGGTCGAGAGACAGTGTTAGATCTTTTGCCAACTGCGCTTAGGCAAAAACAAGGGCTACATCCTGTAGGCCGCTTAGATATCAATTCAACTGGGGCATTACTACTGACTAACGATGGTGACTTTACCTACCGGCTCACCCATCCCAGTCACCAAGTTGCCAAAACTTACCACGTGTGGGTTGAAGGACACCCCAATCAAGCTAGCCTTGACCAATGGCGACACGGTATAGTCCTATCAGGTCGTAGGACACTACCGGCTCATGTTCAGGATCTTGAGCATTTGCCAAGGGAAACACAACTTGAGGTTGTTCTTCAGGAGGGTAGGAATCGGCAAATTCGACGCGTTGCAGCTTTGTTAGGGCACCCCGTGGTGAAGCTCCATCGCATTGCTATTGGGGAGGTTCAACTCGATCTGCTTAAATCGGGTGAATATCGTTCCCTGACCCCAGTTGAGGTAGAGGGGTTAGTTGCGGCCTCTAAAGGGGCTTTGCCTAATTCTGAAAGCAGTTGTTCTTAGAACTAGATGGGCCTAAAATTTGTCAGCGTTGATCTCGGTCGTACCCCCTTGTTTCATGGATTTCCCTGTTTAACGTCGTATGAAGAGAAAAGTCCGCAATTTAGAACAGCTCCACAAAGAGCAGCTTACTGAGATTGGGAGTATATTACGCCAACTCCGTGAGCAACAGTCTCTAACGCTAGAGGCGATGGGTAAGCGGACACTAATTCGCCCTGCACTCTTAGCAGCGCTTGAATCCGCTGATTTGAATCAGTTGCCCGAACCCATTTATATTCGCGGTCTGATTAAGCGTTACGGCAATCAGCTTGGAACCGATGGCGAAATGCTGGCCAGTCAGTTTTTGCCTTATCCCAATTTGCGGGAAAATCGACCCTCTTGGCAGCAGTCAGCTGCTGCACAGCTACGCCCCCTCCACCTCTACGGGTTGTATGTGTTGATTTTGCTGGCTTCAATCAGTGGGCTCTCCTATTGGCTTAAGCGTAATGCCCCCCAAGCCACGGCTTTACCTAGTTTAGAGTCTACGATTAGTGAACAAACTGAACCCGCTGAGTCGGTACCCCAACCCGTACAACCTCAGCCAACGGTATCCGATCAGCGTTCTGTGGACGAGACGGCTGGACGCCCGATTCGGATCAAGATCGTGCTGAAATCCCAGTCTTGGATGCGCGTGGTTGCTGACGGGGAAACTGAGTTTGAGGGGATTTTGCAGCAGGGTGAAACCAAACTTTGGGTCGCGAGTGAAGCGTTAACGCTACGCGTGGGTGACGCTGGAGCCGTTTTGGTTGCTTATAACGATGAGCAAGCCAAGACATTGGGTGAACCTGGCAGTGTTGCAGAAATTACCTATCTCCCGGATCAACCCGAGACCCAAAATGAATCGGCTTACTTAAACCCAAGCTCAGACCAGAGGGCGATCGCGAGTCGATAGGTAACAGGGGCTAAACCACCATCAATTCCTTCATTAAGGGTCGCTAGCAGGAGGTTGGACGCTACCCATAGCGTCTAACCTCCTGCCTTGCGTCATGCCTGAAAAGTATGAAGCTCTCGTGAGTGGGCTAAATACCTTTGTTTAGCAAGGGTCAAGAGTAAGGTTTTCTTTCTAGAATCAGCATAGATACGTAGTACTTTTTAATCAGGGGTGTTCTTCATGACTGAGAATTTACGTACGTTGCATGGTTTGGCAACGTACCTGTCTCAGGGCATAGATACTGATAAACCTCGTTCACATCCAGATCCATTGATCTCCTGAGCCAACAGCTCAAGAGCCTTTCCTTATAAGGATGCAGGGCTTTGTGCCCCTACTCAAGCTGCCAAATTGGATGTGGTTTAGTTCCCCTGATGTCGCACTATGCAAACTAGAGTTAAACCTCAACAAGTTGACCCTAAGCAAGCTGGGTTTACGCTAATTGAGTTGATGGTAGTGGTTATAATTTTGGGCCTCTTGGCTGCGATCGCCTTACCTGCTGTTGCCAATCTAACCCGCCGCGCTCGCTACGCCGAGGCTAGACTAGCCCTTAACGCAATGGCCAAGGATCTACAGATGTATCGTCTGGAAAAGGGTAGCTACCCTGCGGATACGAACGGTGGTATTGCGCCAACGGGAATAACCGAGTGGCCAACGAAGGTGCCCTACGATTCTCAATATGACTATGACCACTGGAATATTGGCGGTGGCCGCTGTTATGTGCAGGTTGGCTTTGCAGGTGAAAGTGGAGTGCGCGCTTATCCCTCCCACCAGCGAATCGTCGATGTGGGTGCCCTAGAGGAGATTGACGATAATTTGGTGATGGGCGTGGACGAGTATGACTGCCCAAATGGGGCTGCTGGCCCGATTAACTAAGGATGTGTGATGATGAGGGATTGCTCCTTCTTCTTCATGTCATGGCTAATTCTCAAATTCCTGCTCTGGTAGCTTTGGCAACCACACCCCAGGGGGCAAGTTGCCTAGTGCCTATTTGCCAAGCGATGGCTGGGGTTTTGTGGATACCGAATCGCATACAAACCAGCTTAGACCCAAGACTGCTGGCTTGTGAGCATACTTTTTACGAGGGTTCCCTGCGGGATGTTCTAACCCAGTTTTGGCCCCAGTCACAATTGGTATTTGCGTTAGCCACCGGGGCAGTGGTGCGATTGATTGCACCTTTGTTACGAGACAAGGCAACGGATCCCGCAGTAGTGGTGGTCGATGAAACGGGACAATTTGTGATTAGTCTGTGTGGGGGACATCAAGGGGGAGCTGATCGCTTGACCCACCAAATTGCCCAGGTTTTGACGGCACAGCCCATCGTTACTGGAGCGGCCCATCATCTAGGATTTCCGGGGATTGATGTGGTGGGTGAGCCCTTTGGTTGGCAGCGTGGCAGTGGAGATTGGACTAGAGTCAGTGCTGCGATCGCCCGCAATGCCCCTATTCAAGTAATTCAAGACTGTGGCTCAAGCCTTTGGCGAACCGCACTGCCAGCCCAGCACTCCTTTCAATGGGGGTGGCCCCCTGCTCCCGCTGAGACTGGCCAACCTGGGCAAGCGTCTAACCCCGAACCACCCCAAGGACGCGTATGGATTAGCCCTATCCAACGCCGCTTTGCTCCAGATGCAGCCTTGCCCAAAGTCCAGTGGCATCCTCGTGTCCTGTGGGTTGGCTTGGGGTGTGAACGGGGTACCTCGGCGGCTTTAATGGATTGGGCCATTCAACAGGTGTTTCAAACGCATCACTTGGCCCCAGCCGCGATCGCAGGAATTGCCAGCCTTACCCTGAAAGCCGACGAATCAGGGCTGTTAGCCCTGTGTGAAACGCACCGTTGGCCCCTACGTTGTTTCCCGCCTGAAGCATTAAAGCCCATCCCGGTTCCTCAACCGTCAACGGTCGTGGAAAAAGCAGTCGGTACTCCCAGTGTGGCTGAAGCCGCAGCCCTGCTGGCAGCCTATCAACCGATCGTCCCCATTGATGCGCCTGACCTTGCCCTAACACCAGAAGCCCTAACACCAGAACAACTGGAGCAGCTGGCCCATAACATTGAGTTGCGGGTGAGCAAACAAGTTTTTCGCCAACCGGGGGAACCAGGGGCTGTAACCCTGGCCGTGGCCCAAGCAGACCAAGAATACATCGGTCGGTCAGGACAGCTCTTTTTGGTCGGCACTGGCCCTGGCAATCTGGATCAAATGACCCCAGCGGCAAAGGGCGCGATCGCCCAGGTGGATGTGATCATTGGCTATTCACTATATCTGGATTTGATTCAACCCCTCCTGCGCCCTGGCCAAATCGTTGAGGCTTTCCCCATTACTCAAGAACAACAGCGGGCTGAGCGCGCCATTGAGCTAGCCGCATGGGGCCTTAAAGTCGCCGTGGTGTCCTCTGGGGATGCGGGGATCTACGGCATGGCCGGCCTGGTTTTAGAGTCGCTGCACAAACTCAACTGGGATGGCAAAACCCCAGATGTGCAAGTGTTTCCTGGCATCACGGCGTTGCAAGCGGCAGCAGCGCGGGTAGGGACACCGCTGATGCATGACTTTTGCGCCATTAGCCTCAGCGATTTACTCACCCCTTGGGCAGTGATTGAAAAACGATTAGTCGCCGCTGCTCAAGCCGATTTTGTCATCGCCCTCTATAATCCCAAGTCCAAAACGAGAACTCGTCCGCTGGCGATCGCCCACCAGATTTTGTGCCAGCATCGGCCCGCCACAACCCCTGTAGCCATTGTGCGATCTGCCTATCGACCTGACGAAACCATTACCTTGACGACTTTGGCAGAGTTATTGACCCAACCCATCGATATGGTAACGACGCTTTTGATTGGGAATAACAGCAGTTTAAAGCACCATCATTGGATGATTACGCCCAGAGGGTACTTGGGTTTTGGGAAATAATTAAGTAGAATTTGGGAGTCAATATTTTTTGTTTTCCTAAATCAAACTTAGCTTTAATAGCGAGGTCGCCGAGCCGTTTAGTCGGTACTTATTCGAGCCTAAATCAACCCGTCTGACGCTGCTCCTGGTTGCAGAGGCCGAAATTTCGAATTGATAAATTCTGTTTTCTGTCAAGCACTAGCTATTCGACAGTTCATTTGCCCCCTAGATTTTCTCTCCCACAACGATGACATATTAAACGTCAATGTATTGAGACTGTATCGAGACTTAATTACGATGGATCGTGTCATGCCCAACATTCAACAAAAATCTCCAACCTCCCTTAGCCTCAAAGGGCTACCCACACCCTTTTTAGCGTTCTTGATCTTGCTGGCATTCCCCCCGCTGTCCGTTGCCCGAGCAGCAAACTCACCAACGGATACAGAAACAGCCAATATAGGCAATCCAGATACATTTACAGGAGAGGGGGCTGGGGAGTTCGAGTACATCGAACCAGCACTACCGATAGAACTGGCACAGGTAGAAGAAACCGTGTCCTTTTTTGAGACACCGGGCTATGCGGTTAGGGTAATTCGCAGGCCAGGAATTGGGCTGTTTATGAATGCTTACAATCGGGCAACGGGTATTCAGGAGCAAAATGGGGTACCCACTCGGGTGCTGTCTAGCAATAATGGGGCAATCACTTACGCCAGTGAGGGCTCTAGAAATGGTTTGCCCGCAACCTATCTTGCGCGGGTAAACAGCAACGGTGTTGGTGAGCTACAAATCATCAATTCTAATGGTTCCATTGTGCTCCAAGAAACGGGCACGATCGCCAATTCTAATATTCCACCTGAACAGTTCCCGCCGCAGGAAGAAACGACCATTATCAGATTTCAGGGTACTGACTTTGCTACCCACGTTTTGGAGAAGGGGGGTAGTTTATTTATGAATGTCTACGACCGTCAGGCAGAAGTTACAGTTTTGAATGGGCAGCGCGCCTTCATAGAAGCCCCTAGGAATGAAAACGATGAATGGCGAAGCTATCTGAGCTTTGGTGACTATCGCGGGGTTCCATCAACATTCACTGCCCGCGTGAGTCCCCAAGGACAGACCCAACTTGAAATTACCAATCGTAACAATGGCCAACTGTTAGCCCGAGAAGACAGTAATTTAATCGAGGGTCAAACTACGAATTTATTGACCAATGACTATGTCGTCGCGATTCCGGGCGGGCAAGACATGTTAACGTCAGTGCGCCAGTTCTACCCGGAGGCTTATTTGGATCGCTCTCGGCAGGGTGACTTTGTGAATGCGGGAACCTTTGGCAATCGCAATGCTGCCTTTGCTCGTACCTATGCTCTACAGGCACAAGGCATCAACGCTCGGGTTGTCTATCGGCGGATTAGCTATCGATAATAACGGCTGGGGGGCGATGGTCGCATGTCATAAGATCGCCCCTCGATGTATCGTTTTAGTTGATAAGCCATACGTTTGAGCCCCTGCTTTTCGTCTTGTCGGATGAACGGCATAAATACGCCAGACAATACCCCAGAGAACCGCGAGCGGTGAGTATATTGGGTACGGTTAAAGCCGACTTCTTGAAGTTCAAATACGTGTTCACTTTTGAAACCAGGAATTTGTGAGATCCAGCGGAGACATACAGTCGGTTGCAGCAACAGCACGCGGGGCCGAAACTCAGTTTCTTCATCGCCTTCTAAGCGTCGCAGGGCAAGGCAAACTTGAGCTCCCTGGCGAAATGAACGATTAGGGTCGCAATCATAGAGAAAGGTGTTCCAGCGAAACCACTGCTCCTTTTGGATTAACGCATCCCATACAACAGCTTTGGGAGCATTGATTTCAATTGCGGTGTAGAGATTTGGCATATCGAATTAAGTACACCACTAACGGTTCTGACTTGGGTTTCTAGGCAAACTGGTTCCTGGGTGATTTTAGAGAGCCATTTCAGAATAGGCAAGATTTGGTTTTTCTTTGGCCGCAGTGCATTTAGATTTACCATTCTTTAAGTTCTGAAATTTTAGCCCGCCAATGATTCCTGTGCGGGTCTAGCCCTGATGGGCAACTAGGTCAACGACCATAGTCCCCCTGGGACACAGGCTACCTTGATCCGTTTTACGTTGTTTAATTACGCAGTTGATCTCATCCTATGGTTGATTTAACACCCAATCCCAGCTTTAGCCTCACCATTCAAATGAAAATTCCCAACCAAGCAGGGATGTTGGCCAAAGTCACCCAAGCTATAGCTGAGGCAGGGGGCAGCTTGGGTACTTTGGATGTGATTGAACGGACGCGAAAATGCATCATTCGCGATGTCAATGTAGATGCTGCTAGCACCGAACATGCCGAAGAGATTGTGGAGATCGTGCGATCGCTGAGCGAGATTCAAGTCCTGCGAGTATATGACCGCACGTTTCAAATCCATGAAGGCGGCAAAATCCATGTGGAAGGCAAAATCCCCCTTAAGAGCCAGGACGATTTGGCTATGGCCTACACCCCTGGGGTGGGACGCATCTGTACTGCGATCGCCCAAGATCCTGAACGGGTCTATGATCTAACGATTAAACGCAATACTGTGGCCATCGTCACCGACGGTAGCGCCGTATTAGGGCTCGGCAACTTAGGGCCAGCGGGGGCACTGCCTGTCATGGAAGGTAAGGCCATGCTGTTCAAGGAATTTTCTGGTCTTGATGCGTTTCCCATTTGCTTAGATACCCAGGATCCCGATGAAATTGTGGCCACGGTCAAGCGGATTGCCCCGGTATTTGGCGGGGTTAATTTAGAAGATATTAGCGCCCCCCGCTGCTTTGAAATTGAAGCCCGCCTGCAGCGAGAATTGGATATTCCGGTCTTCCATGACGATCAGCACGGGACGGCAATTGTCTCCCTAGCGGCCTTATTCAATGCCCTCAAATTGGTGAAAAAAGAATTGTCGGCCATTCGCATCGTGATCAACGGTGCGGGGGCGGCAGGGGTGGCGATCGCTCGATTGCTCAAAAAAGCAGGGGCGACCGAGATTTTGATGTGTGATTCAAAAGGGATTATTGCCCGCGATCGCGACAATTTGACCCAACAAAAATTGGAATTTGCCGTAGACGAAAGCGGTACCCTAGCCGATGCCATGATCGGCACTGACGTGTTCTTGGGCGTGAGCGCACCGGGGGTCGTGACCGTCGATATGCTCAAGTCCATGGCCGCTGATCCGATTGTCTTTGCCATGGCCAACCCCGTGCCCGAAATTCAGCCCGAATTGGCGGGCGATTTGGTGGCGGTTATGGCCACAGGACGGAGTGACTATCCCAATCAAATCAACAACGTGTTGGCTTTCCCCGGCGTATTGCGCGGGGCACTGGACTGCCGTGCCCAAGCCATTACCACCGCCATGTATTTAGAAGCTGCCCACGCGATCGCCAGTTTAGTACGCCCCAGTGACCTCGACCCAGAACACATCATTCCCTCAGTCTTTGATCGTCGGGTCGCCTCTGCCGTTGCCTCTGCCGTGCAGCAAGCGGCTCGAGAAGCGGGAATTGCTGGCAATTAAACCCAACGCCATCCTACCCAGCATCGCCAGACTCATCTGAAATACTATCAACCAGCGCCCCATCACGCTGCTGATCGAATAGGCCAAACAAGGGGCCAAGCAGTGCCCCAAAAACAAAGCCTCCTGCATGGGCCCAGTACGCCACGCCCCCTCCTTCCATGCCAACGGTAGCTGGGGCTTCTAGGCTAGCAACCCCATAAAACGCCTGTTGCAAAAACCAAAAGCCTAAATACAGCAGCGCCGGAATTCGCACCGTGTAGAAAAAGATGCCCAGGGGAATCAACGTCAAAATCCGCACCTGGGGGAATCGGAAAATGTAGGCACCCATCACCCCTGCGATCGCGCCACTCGCCCCTAGTGACGGCACAACTGAATCAAAGTTAAAGTACCACTGGGCTAGCCCCGCAAGTGCTCCGCACAGCAAATAAAACGCCAAAAACCGCACCCGCCCCATTTGTTCTTCCAAATTGTTGCCAAAAATCCACAGGTACAGCATGTTGCCCCCCACATGCAGAAACCCTGCATGGAGAAACTGGCTCGTAATCAACGTGCCCCATTCTTCGATACCAGGACTGGCAAATCCCGTTTGCAAACTCAGGGTCAACTCTTTAGGAACAACTGCCCACTGGTAGAAGAAGTAAGACAGTTCCCGAGAGGACAGGGATAGCTCAAATAGGAACACCAGCACATTGATAGCGATCAGCCCGTAGGTCACGTAGGGCGTAATTTTGATGGGATTTTCGTCTTTTAGGGGAACCATGGGGCCGGTTTGGTGAGAGGGGGTTATAGCGGTAGCCACAAAGCTTTGTGCGCTACCGCGAGCCAGATTGCTTGTAGACTCAGCATCCTGGCGATACTCGGTGCATTAAGCAATCTGGCCAGCACTATATTTATAGCTTAGGGGAGTGGGGAGTAAGAGAGTGGGGGGCGAGGGAGGCAGCGGAGTGAGGAATTAGCTCAATTCCCAGGCATCGGGTCATCATCGCCTCACCCTAACTCGGCTGCTGCGTCGGCCGCACCAGAATGTCGTGAATCTGCACATGCTGGGGCTGATTCAACACATAGACAACGGCATCGGCGATGTCGTCGGGTTGCAACACGGGGAACTGGCTGTAGGTTTGGCGGGCTTGTTCAGCGCTTTTGCTGTACTTTTCGGCAAATTCGGTTTCGACAAATCCTGGACTGATTGAAGAAACGCGAATCGGGCTGTTGGCAGCCCGCAGTTCTCGACGCAGGCCTTCGGTGAGCGATCGCACAGCAAATTTACTGGCAGAATACATGCCGCCAACCGCCGGAATCCGGTGCCCCGCCATAGAACTGATGTGAATGATGTGCCCCTTGCTCTCATTGATTTGCATATCTTTAATAGCTTCACGGGTGCAGATACACAGGGCTAAAACGTTAACTTCTAGCATGTCTCGCCACGCCTCGGTCTCACCATGCATCAGGGATTCCTTGTGCCCGAGCCCAGCGTTGTTGACCATCACATCTACCCCACCCCAGAGATTGCGGATGAGGGCAAAGCAATCCAAGATATCTGCCTCCTTACGCATATCCGCCCGGTGGCTCAATACTTCTGCGCCTAGGGCTTTCAGGTCATCGCTCAAGCTCGCTAGCCTGTTTTCTCGACGAGCGCAGATGGCAATGCGATAGCCTACTTTGGCTAACCGTAATGCGATCGCGCGGCCAATCCCACTTGAAGCTCCGGTGACAAAGGCCACGGGTTGGTAGGCCGAATCTGAATCAGTCATAGTATTCAGGGGGTAGATTCAACACTGCGATTATACGCAGCCGATCGTATGGGATTGAGCAACGAGTACGGTATGCCTAAAGATAGATTTTGCGAGTACACCACGACACTGGTCAATCTAGTGTCTATGTAGCGTTGAAAAGAAGCCTCCTCAAACTAAGCTTTAGACTTGAGGAGGCTTCACGAAGTCATATCTTTTCGTCCGCAATGGGCAATTCAGCGGTATTCAACTGCTCAATACGAACATCAAACACCTGATGGAATGTAACCGCCAATTCATACAGTTGCTTATAGAGCACTTCACGTTGGCTCAAATCTGAGAACTCAACACAAGCAGCTCTCAAGAGCAACGCATGGGAAGTCTGAGATTGGTTTAGATTCCACTCAAGGGCATGACCAATCTCTTTCTCTATCTCATCTTGTACGTTTTGTAACACTTGAAAATAGACATCTTTATGGGAACCAGACAGCCAGATACCCACAGACACAATTTGGGTCTTGGGATAAACCGTCAGGTAAAGATTGAAATGGGAACGATTAATAGTCGAGCTGAGCCAGTTTCGGGTAGTAGGATTTGTAACCTTTAGGCCGATAGGCTGATGTTCTAGAAATGAATGAAAACCTTGCCAAAATTCTAGGAACTTCTGCTGTGATGAGGAAAGACTACCCGTTTTGACCTTGGCGATTATTTTACGCCAGTGATTGGGTTGACTGACAACATTAAATTTCGGAGCTAAGGGAGAGTCTGCAATCTGCCACAGTTCCATTTCTAAGCCGAAAAAGTTGATTGCAGAGTCGGTAACCGTATTGAGCCAATCAAGCGCAGCTCGATGTTCTTCAGTAAAGCTTTGAGCAACCCAGATAATCGTGATTGCATCTAATCCAGCAGCATAGGTTAGCAGCTGGCCCAAGTGAGCGTGGTCAGTGCGTTCCAATTGGTTTTCAATCACTACCCAACTATGATCTGTCTGGTCTTTGCAAAGAATATCAGCACGGAAAATACCAACATTTTTCTCACGAGCTTCAACTTCCAAATCAAGCCCAACGGCAGCTCCTAATAGGCTGATATTGTCTGGCTGAGATAGCCAAGGTGTAAAATCGAAATCTTCTCGTTCCCAATACGTCCGCAAGGGAACCTGCTTTAAATGAGCTAATGGAGGCTTTTGACTCACTTTGCTTTTAACCACAATAACTGACGCCAGTATGCCCAATCCATTAGCCGATTTCTACAGATGTACTGTGCTGGTGCAAGGCTTATCCAGTTAAAGCAAAGCGTAGACAACTCCTCCGAAAGCAATATCTAGAGGAGTTGTCGAGTTGTCTCCTTAATAATCCGGTTTCTTAGAGTGTCGCATCGATTTGGTAATCGTTTTCCAGCGTTTTTTGCTGTTTTGTTGTGCCTGGGGATTGCTTTTACGGGCAAGGTACTGCTGCTCTTTTTGCAGCTTTTGATAGCTGTAAAGCCGATCGGGGGCGAGTTCATCCGCCGCGATCGCCGCTTGAATCGCACAACCCGGTTCTTGCTGATGGTGACAGTCGCGAAATCGGCACTGCTGGGCCAATGCGTCAATGTCGGCGTAGGTGCTATCCAAACTGGTTTCGCTCGACCACAGTTGCAGTTCGCGCATACCAGGAGTATCAATCAGCAGGGCCTCTGAAGGCAAATGAAACAATTGACGGCCAGTCGTGGTGTGGCGACCGCGACTGTCATCTTGGCGTACAGATTGGGTGGGCTGTACGGTTTGACCCAAGAGTTGATTTGTTAGGGTTGATTTGCCTACTCCTGATGAGCCGAGTAACACTAGCGTTTGGCCGGGTTGCAAATAAGGGTTCAGGTGCTCCAATCCGGTGCCATATTCGGCACTGATGGGTAAGATAGGGACGCCAAGCGCGATCGCATCTAGCTCGGCAATTTTTTCTGCTACGCGATCGCACTGATCAGCCTTATTCAAGACAATTACCGGGTTGGCACCGCTTTCCCAGGTTTGCACCAAATAGCGCTCGATCCGCCTGGGGTTAAAGTCGCCGTCCAAACCAGAGATCAACAGCGCCGTATCGACATTGGCGACTAGCACTTGGGCTTCAGTACGGGTTCCGGCGGCTTTGCGGGCAAATTGACTGTATCGAGGCAACACCTGATGAATCACCCCTTGACCTGAACCATTTGCAGCCTCCGCTGAGGGCTGCACCACCACCCAATCACCGACCACGGGGAAGTCGGCAGCAGCGGTCGTATCGTGAATAAATTTTCCGGACACGGTGGCTGCAATGTCACCCACTTCGGTGTGCAGCCTAAACTGATGGCGCTGAGCCAGCGTCACACGCCCAGCCAGATAGCCCTGCTGAGCATAGGGTTGGAAGGCTTGAGCAACGCGATCGCCCCAACCATATTGTTCTAAAGTCACTGATTTTTCTCCCAAAAGCCTTGGATTAAACCTTGACCACATCCAGATCCACAGGTTTACCTGAGCTACAATTTCTCCTTCGGAGACGCTGCGCGAACAAGTTTTCCAATCGGATGTGGTTTATATCGGCAAGGCTTCTAGAGGCTGCTCAACATCTGACCTGTCTAAAGTCAGTCCGTTGAGGAGGCGTTGCTGAACTGAAGCATAAATCTACCAAAGCATGGGTCACTAACCTAAGTTCAGCGACACAAAACCTCTAGCCTTGCAGGGATTGAAGCGAAACCAATAACCGACTCAGCCATGAGAACCTCCTGTTGTAGTACAAAAGAGAGACTTGTAGTATGTGACTAGTCTATCTTAGTTTGTGTGGCAACTGCTACGCTCGGGCCAATGTTTCAACCCACTTAACGTGAACTCGATAGACTCTTTTAACTGCGTCACCACCTGACCTGCCTATGAATGGCAAGCTATTGAGGAAAACTCACTGAAGTATGAAGTAGGTTAAAGCCGACCCCCGTAGGGGTTAGTTATGGCTTAACCGGCGATCCTGATATTTCTCTCGTCGAAAGGTGGCAGCATCTCTTGTTGATCGCGTTCAACCGCTTGTGACAGCATTTTCTGAAATATTGCAATCATTCCCGGATCAAATTCGGCCAAAAATTCCTCAGCCGTGATTTTTTCCTGAAAAAATGCTTTCCCCCGATCTACTCGGGCAACCATCTGATCCAGCCCCAAATGCTTCAACAGAAAAGCAGCGATCGGCGAATTTTTAATATCAAAGCTTGATTCCTGCGAGCGGCCAACCTGCAAGAGTGTCCAAATCTCCTGCTCAATGCAATCGCGGGGGTGATACGGCACATCAGAAATCGATACAGACTGTCGCTGCATGACTTGACTTGAAATTTCCGAAAAATTCACTCCGCCCAAGCACCCCAACGGCAGCAGAGGATGTGAACGATAGGTCAGGGCTTCTAGAATCGCGATCGCCAAAAGCTTAATACTCAAATACAGACGAGCAACGACAAGGTTCTTGTTTGTTCGCTCCAGCAAACCCTCATAGTCAACAACACTCGGCTCCCCTTCAAATTGACGGAAAACAAGCGGTGCATTGAGATAGTACATAAAGCTGGTTGTCTTCTCCAACACGTGGCGATATTGCTGGATCGTATAGTCCTCCGCTGCTCTCAAACAGGGATTAGATTCGGGTAGCAGATTCCAGGTATTACTCAAAAAATCCGCGGCCTGCAAATCTGCAAAATTTTCGACATCTCGATTACCCACTCGCACCGCTCGCTGCACCGCTCGAACTAATGCTATTTCATCCCAGGCCAACTGAAAACGGTCATTCGCTGACGACAGTTTGCGATAGAGATTCTCACTGGGTTGTAAACCATCTATCGTCGGCGGACGAAAAGGGATAGTCGCTTCAATGCAGGCAATGATCTCAGCTAATTGAGTCTTATTTAGAATTGACTCCAATTGCTTTGCAGCTATGAGCGCACTGAGGAATTCATTTTGCTCCAGCGCCAAATGCTGTCCTAGCTGCACATCGAAAATCGTCATGACCAGCACAAAACTTTGATCCGCGAGATTTTCCTCCAAATCTCGGATCACCAATCGCTCCCGCAGGGTTTCGATGAAAGGTGCTAGGCTTTCGGCGAGTTCAACGCTGATACCATCATCAATTTGGACGTACACCACGTCGTGAAACAGCGCTGCGAGTACCTCAATGGCATCCCCGCTTTGAGCAACATCAAAGGCATGGTCTAAATTGTGGAAATAGCGGCTCGGCCCAGTCATCGCCTTAACGATGAGCTGTGTCATTGCTTGCAAGTGCCCTGGAGAAATCTCAGCCTTAATTTCCTGAAAGGCCCATTCTAGATATAGTAGGCAGCGTCGCTCACCTAACGACAGCGGCAACTGATGGGTATTCTGATCGATAGCCCAAGGTTCATCAGGCTTAGTTTCAGCGGGGAGTGCCATAAACTTTAGCGTCTCCTGAGAGCCACGCAGCAATGTCTGTCTAAGTAATCTAAAATTCGCTGCAGCAAGAGGACAGCACATGTAGCTGCTTAAGCGAACCCTGTCTCATTGAATAAAAAGTACCCAATTAGACGGCTAAGATAACGAGTTTACTTAGACAGGCATAGGGTTGATGCAGATTGAGGGTGACTCAGGAACCTGCCAACAGCTTAACTTTTCCAACGAGATCTTTATCGAACGATGAGCCAATCGAAAAGCTGGCCCATAGTGAGTTGTAAATTGGCCGCAAATTTAGAAGTGGGAACAGGCTTCTGGGCATAATCGGCATTGCCGCGATCGCTAGCGGATATGGCTCCATCCTAATCCATGTCATAGTTTGAGTATGGTCTTACAAAAAGCCCGCAATGCGACAGCCCAAACCCGCTTTTCTGACTTTGATCAACAGGTCGATGCTGGCAGCAGCGCCACTGAAAATCAAATCGCTGTTGAGCAAAGTGTTGCGGAGATCTAGACTCAGATCGATCACACTATTAACCGCATTGATTACTCGGCAGGAGCGTTACGTTATTGCGACTGCCATCACGATTCGTACGCGCAATCCAACCAATATTATTGTCAAAGACGAAAACTTCTAACCAGACCCTACCATTGCTAAGGATTTCATACGGAGGCTCAGCTGTGGCATAGGCAATATCTCCGACAACGTAGTTTCCAAGTAGAGACGCCAATGATGGGGAAAAACCGCTTCAGAGTAGATGCTGCAACTCTCATCGAGAAAACTCCTTAATCTGGGAGAAGATCTGACGTATCAGCGTATTCCTTTTCCTTCTGCAAGCCTAGCTTTTCTATCCTATTTTCGCAAACCTATATTGCGATTGCTTGCGGCTTGTCTGACGAACTGCCGCACAGCCGTCATCGCCGAATAGCTTACGCCAGCCGTCCCTTCCCCAGGATGGGTACAATCCCCCACTAACCACAGGCCATCAATCGGCGTCCGATTGGCAAACCCAAAGGGGCCAAAGGTGGGTACACGCTGCCCAATGCCGCCCACCATCCCCCGGTCTCGCCCGGTAAAGCGCACAAATGTGCGCGGCGTAGCGGCTTCAACGTGGATCAAATGCTCGTCGCGCAGATCAAAGAATTGGCTCAGTTTCGCGATCGCGCCCTGGGTATACTTTTCCTTCAACCCCTCATAGTTATCGGTCTGTTCCCACAGGGTGACATCTGTAAACGATGAGGCAATAATCGTGGCCCGACCTGCTGGTGCCCGCCCGTCGCCAGGGCGACTGACCGACACAAACAGGGAATTGTTTTCGCCAATGGGGCCGTCGTAGTCATAGAGGAATTGCAGATGGGGCGGGCAGTCTGAAGGAATAGCCGCTTGGTCAACCCCTAGATAAATCACGAATGCCCCGGAAGCGGGGGGGAGTTTTTCGACCCGCTGGCTATAGCCCTGAGGCGCGCGATCGCCCAGTAACCTCACCAAGCTTTGCACCGTCACGTTGGCCATCACAGCATCAGCGGGTTCTTTCCACACATCACCCGTATTTTGGTTGCGAACCGTTAGTGCAGAGATTTGATCGCCCGTCATCTCAATCCCATCAACAGTATGGCGCATCAACAGTTCACCTCCGTGCATTTCCAGCGCTTCCACCAAGCGATCGCTGAGCACCTGCATACTGCCATGGAGGTGAGATAATCCCTGCGGTTCCTGGGAGACGCCCAGAGCAGTCGCTGCATAGAGCAGCGCCGTTTCATCGGCTCCGACCTGGGAATAAAGCTTGAGCTGCATGTCTAAAAGGGTTTTGAGACGGCGATCGCGTCCCAGACCATAAATCCGCAGTAATTGCCCGACTGTGGCAAAGGTGTAGGGCACCGTAATCAATGTGTCTGGCCGTATGGCCTTAGCCAACTGCACCAGGTCCCACAGACTGCGTGGCGGTAGCACGGGGTCACGTTGCTGAAATCGCCAACTGGCCTGAAATAGCGTTTGCATTAGTTGCCAAAACGGTTCGCTACCCGGGAACTGCCGTTGGCGCTCTGCCCGCCACCGCTCTGGATCACGCCAAACTGAAATCGGGTGGGTTTCCCCTGGTAAATAAACGGCACAGGCCGGATCACAGGGTGTCGCCTCAGGCAGGTCAATCCCGAGTTCAGTAAAAATTTGGTGATGAATTCCTCCGGTTTCCAACCCCGCAACTTGAGTCGCCCCCACATCAAATGTGAAGCCCCGGCGCTTAAAGGTTGAGGCACATCCACCAGGGACTAGAGCCTGGTCAAACACCCGTATTCGATAACCCCGCTTGGCTAGCAACGCCGCTGCTGTAAGACCGCCAATTCCGGCACCAATCACTGCTACGGTTTGCGGGTTTGACTGTGCATTGGCGGTCTTAGGAAACGTTGGCGTTTGAACTGTTGAGCTTTGCGCTGAATGGGGAGAGGAGGAGAGCATCTTTTACATTTCTTAACCTTAATATCAGTGTACCGAGTTCCCGTGGGAAAGCAGCGTGGTGAAATGGGGAGACGGTTTTATTTTGCCTGCTTTATTTTGCTAACCCTATGGTCGAACCCAGTCTGAGACACCGCCTTAATCGTTGGATTCAGTTGCCCCTGGTGGAATACACCTTAATTGGCATGATTTTGGTGTCGGTCGGGTTGGTTGTCGCAGAGGTAATTGTCGAACCTCAAACGACTCTGTTTCAATGGGTTCGAGCGATTCAGGGAATCCTCACGGGCATTTTTATCGTTGAGTTGGGGGTGCGCTTCGCGATCGCCACCAAAAAACGCCGCTTCTTTCGCAATTACTGGCTCGATATCTTAGCGGTGATTCCCTTCGTTCATGCCTTCCGGTTATTGCGACTGCTGCGGTTGTTGCGATTGTTGCGGGCTGGTATTTTGCTTAACCGCAATCTCAATCGTTTGTCTTCCACGCTGGCAGCCAGCATTGGGGCTCAAGTGGGGGTATTTGTGGTGATCGGTTTGATTACCCTGGTCGGCGGGTTGGGAATTTATTTAATTGAAGGCCAGCAAGATTCGCGGTTTGACTCTTTGCGAGAAGCCTTTTGGTGGAGCTTTTTGACCCTGGTAGCCGGGGAACCGATTGGCGGTGATCCGCGATCGGATGGCGGGCGAGCGATCGCGCTGATTGTGATGATGGGTGGCCTCACAACCTTTGCAGTGTTTACTGGGGTGGTATCGGCAGTGATGATTCAACGGTTAAAAACAGTGATGGAGTTTAAGGCAGTGGAACTGGATGAACTGCGCGGCCATATTGTGATTTGCGGCTGGAATCGGGAAGGGCACTTGATTGTAGAAGAATTGCTGGCCGAGAAGGAGTTGGCCCATACCGCGATCGCGATTGTGGCTGAATTCACCGAAACCCCAGAAAAAGACCTCAGACACCTAAATCTCTCCCAACTTTTTTTCTACAGCGGGGATTACACTGCCATTGATGTCTTAGAGAGCATCGGCATCTACAACGCCTCCCGCGCCATCTTGCTGGCCGATGATAGCCGCCCCCGCACCGACCAAGACCGCGATGCCCGCACCGTCCTCGCTGCTCTCACTATCGAAAAACTCAATCCCAATATCTACACTTGCGCCCAACTGCTCAATCGCAAAAATGATGTCCAGCTCAAAATTGCCGGGGTCGATGACATCATCGTCGCCACCGAAGTGACCAGTCACCTAATCGCCACCTCTATTCGTAATCAAGGCTTTGTGGGCGTGCTCTCAGAGTTGCTCACCGTACAGACTGGCAATCAGTTTTATCGTGTACCGCTGCCCTCGTCTTGGGTTGGACAAACCTGCTTCACCATCAGCCAGCAATTGCAGCAACAGTTTGACAGCATCTTGATTGCCGTTGAAACCACTGCTGATGGCAGCTCACCCCAGACTCAAATCAATCCGCCTAAAGATAGGCAGATGCAAAACCGCGATCGCTTAATCGTAATCGCCCCGCGATCGCCCCAGTTGCCTCAATAAACCACGTCCATATCCAGATCCCTAGTAGGGGCGAGGGGCCTCTCGCCCCTACTGTAGATTTCAAATCGGACGTGGCTTGAACCACCAATCCAACACAAACAGCGAAACCAAATAAAAATAAATGTAAACAATGTATTTTTCGTATCATTGGTTACAGAATTAAATTTGTATAATTATCTAAGAAACGATTTTCAACCAATCCTTTCAAATATCTATAGGAGAACACCGCCATGTCTGCACAAGATCAAGCTCGGGCTTTGATGATGCGTCACCACCACGCTATCAAGCAGCGTCAACAAGCCATGCTCAGCCGGACAAACACTGAAATTGGCATGCCTTCTGAAGTTGCAGAATACTGGAGCCATATTCAGGGCAAGCCTACTGCCAGTGCTAGCCGCTCCTATGATCGTAGCGGTTCCGCGCTCAGCTAGTTGGTCGTTGGGTTTGCGTTAAACAGAAACCGGGTTTCTTGAAGAAACCCGGTTTCTGTGTGTAGGCGTGTAGTCAAGTTGGATTTGATGGGTGATTGATAACGTTTGTTCGCGATCGCCCATATCTAGGCAGTATCAGACCCCAGGATTTTCAGAAAACCCTGGGGTTTGTTCATATTCCCAGCTTGTGAATTTTTCCTGAGGACAGCGTTAAATGGTTCTTCATAACTTCTAATTCAGGCATCACCTCACCTACCAATGACCTTGTTAACTTAAAGATGTCAAGCAAACAACATCCGAATTAAAGATTATTGCTTCGGATGTGAAACGTTTCAAATTATCCATTGGAGGAACCCAAAATGTCTGACATCAAAACCCAAAACAACGATCAAATTTCTGATGATCAACTCGGTCAAATTTCTGGTGGTGTTGACTTCGACCAACTGCGCCGCGAAAACCTCGATAAAGACGCTGTAGATTTTGACCAGTTGCGTCGTGAAAATCTTGATAAAGATGCACTCTCTGACGACCAACTCGGTCAAGTTTCTGGTGGTGTTGACTTCGACCAACTGCGTCGTGAAAACCTCGATAAAGATGCTGTAGATTTTGACCAACTGCGTCGTGAAAACCTTGATAAAGATGCGCTTTCTGATGAGCAACTTGGTCAAGTCGTGGGTGGCGTTAACTTCGACCAACTGCGCCGCGAAAACCTCGATAAAGACGCTGTAAATTTTGATCAACTGCGTCGCGAAAACTTGGATAAAGACTAAGACTCAAGTCATTTGGATATTGATCTTATCCGCTTGTCTGTCTTATTCAAGGATTATGTGCGCCATCGCTATTAAGTTGTGTCAGAACCCTGGGTTTTCAGAAAACCCAGGGTTCTTGATATGCTTCAGTTTTTAAGCACTGAAATACTTCGCCACCGGATGATAGGCCATAATCGCCGTTGTAGACTGCTCCGGATAAAGCTGTTCACTTTCATCCATCGTCATACCAATGCGATCGACTTGCAGCAGGTCAAGCTGAGTGTATTGATCGGCCATGTTAGGACAAGCCGGATACCCGAAGCTGTAGCGTGACCCTTGATAGCGCTGTTGCAGCACATCGCGAATATTGTCCGGTTCCAAGTCGCCGTAGCCCAGTTCTTTGCGGATGGCTGCGTGGCACCATTCCGCCAGCGCTTCCGCCATTTGCACTGCCAGTCCGTGGTAGTACAAATAATCCGTGTACTGGTCCGCCGCAAATAGCTGTTGTCCGTATTCCGTAGCAATCTTCCCGACAGTGACGGCCTGCATGGGGAACACATCGAACTGGCCTGGCTTTGCTTGATCTTTGGGCAGGAAAAAGTCAGCGATGCACAACCGACGGCCTGACTTTTGCCGGGGAAACTCAAAGGACGCGATCGCCTCGGGATGTTCTGCTAAAGGCTGAGATGCAGATACAAGCACCGGATCATAAATGTACAGCGTATTGCCCTCTGCCAAACAGGGGAAATAGCCATAGACTAGCTGGGGAGCTAGCAGGTTCTCATCCAAGACTTTTTGCTTCCAGTGGGTCAGCACGGGATAAACCTTGTCTTGTAAGAAGACATCGTATTCTTCCCGTGACTGATCTTTCGGTTTGCGGAACTGCCACTGCCCAGCAATCAGTGCCTGTAAGTCTAGGTAGTCGTACACCTCAGCCAGCGGGATATCGGCTGAGGTCAGGATACGAGTGCCCCAAAACGGGGGGGTAGGGCGGGGGATGTCAACAGGGACTGCCTCGGAGCGATGGGTGTCGGGGGGGGATAGGGAGAGGGGGGAAGAGGGGGAGATCGCTTCAGTTGCTAATTTTGCCGTGCCGTTACTGTGATTGCCGGGTGCCTCTGCTTCGTCTAAAAAGCCTTGCAGATCGTCCCAATTGTCATTGGCTTTGGCCGGCATCAGCTTATCCATAAAGTGGAGGTCAGAGAAGGCATCTTTGCCGTAAATCACTCGCCCGTTGTAGGTATCTTGGCAATCTCCGTGGACAAACTTAGGCGTCAGCGCTGCCCCACCCAAAATCACGGGGACGGTGATCCCAGATTCATTGAAGGTGGCCAAGTTGTCTTTCATAAAGGCGGTAGATTTCACCAGCAGGCCGCTCATAGCAATGCAGTCGGCGTTGTGTTCTTGGTAGGCAGCGATGATGTTGTCTACGGGTTGTTTGATGCCCAAGTTGACGACCTTATAGCCGTTGTTTGACAAAATAATATCGACCAGATTTTTACCAATGTCGTGGACGTCCCCTTTCACCGTGGCGATAACGACTGTCCCTTTACCACTACCGTCACTGTCAGCTTTATCCATAAAGGGTTCTAGATGGGCAACAGCAGCTTTCATCGTTTGGGCCGATTGCAGCACAAACGGTAACTGCATCTGCCCGGAGCCAAATAACTCACCGACCACCTTCATGCCATCCAATAAGAAGGTGTTGATGATATCTAGGGGCGGATGGATTTCCATCGCTTGATCGAGCGCGTCTTCTAATCCAATGCGTTCACCATCGATGATGTGCTGCTTCAACCGTTCTTCCAGGGGCAAATCTGCGTCCATCTGGCGAGTTTGCTTGGCAGTTTTGCCCTCGAACAGGGTGGTCAGTTTGATCAGCGGGTCGTAGGTACAAATGTCGCCGTCAAATCCTCGGCGGTCGTAAATCAGATCGCGACAAATTTTTTGGTGGTCTTCATCGATTTTAGCTAAGGGCAAGATTTTGGCAGCGCTAACAATGGCCGCACCCATGCCAACCGCCATGGCATCGTGGAGGAACACCGAGTTGAGGGTGACCCGCGCCGCTGAGTTAAGGCCAAAGGAAATGTTGGAAACCCCCAGCAAAATGTGGCATCCCGGCAGGCGATCGCGGATTTGTCGAATGGCCTCAAGGGTTTCTTTGCCGTTAACCCGATCTTCTTCAATCCCGGTAGAGATGGGTAACGCCAGGGGATCAAAGAATAGTTCTGTAGGAGGAATGCCGTATTCCACCGCATCCCGATAAGCCCGCTGAGCGATGTCGAACTTCTTTTGACCCGTACGAGCCATGCCGTCTTCGTCGATAGTGCCCACCACTACCCCGGCACCATATTTTTTCGCGAGATCTAATACCTGGAAAAAACGCTCCTCGCCATCTTCGTAGTTGGTGGAGTTAAGGATGCATTTACCCCCAGCCACTTTCAATCCGGCTTCCATTTTGGTCCACTCAGTGGAGTCGAGCATCAGTGGCAGGGTGACGTTATTGACCAGGCGAGAGGCCAGTTCGTGCATGTCTTTCTCGCCATCGCGACCCACATAGTCCACGTTGACATCTAAGATGTGTGCTCCCTCTTTGACCTGAGATTTTGCCAGGGAGACCAACCCATCCCAGTCTTCGGCATTGAGCATTTCCCGGCACTTTTTGGAACCGCTAGCGTTAAGCCGTTCACCCACAATTAAGAATGAATTGTCTTGGTCGTAGGGTTGGACGCTGTAGATAGAGGCCGCTGAAGGACTGTAGTCTAAGGGGGCATAGGGGGGCACCGCTGCGCGATCGCCGACAGGCCGAACTTTCGGCTTTAGCTCGCTAGAGAGTTCCACCAACTGCTGAATATGATCAGGACGGGTGCCGCAACAGCCACCAATCACCTGCACCCCCAGATCTTCCACAAAGTGCATGAGCGCCATCCGCAATTCCATGGGCGTCAGGCGGTAATGGGCCTGTCCCCCGACGTTTTCAGGGAGTCCAGCATTGGGAATGCACGAAATCGTAAAGGGGGAATGCTCAGCAAGATACTTGATATGCTCTTTCATCTTGTCTGGGCCAGTGGCACAGTTGAGCCCCAAGATGTCAATGTTGTAAGGTTCTAAAATCGTCAGTGCCGCCCCAATTTCTGTTCCGACCAGCATGGTGCCCATCACTTCCATCGTGATCGAGACCATCAACGGCAGGCGATCGCCCTTTTTCTCAAACACGGTCTCAATGGCGTTGAGGGCAGCTTTAATTTGCAGCACATCCTGGCAGGTTTCCACAATCAGCAAATCAGCCCCGCCGTCATAGAGTCCTTCGGCCTGTTCCACATAGGCATCTCGCAGGGTATCAAAATCGATATGGCCCAAGGTTGGTAACTTCGTCCCTGGCCCCATCGAGCCTGCCACAAAACGCGGTTTCTCTGGTGTCGAATACCGTGCTGCCATCGCCTTAGCAATTTCAGCCGCTTTGCGATTCAATTCGTAGGCTTTAGAGGCCAAATCATACTCAGCCAACACGATAGAAGTCGCGCCAAAGGTGTCGGTTTCAATCACGTCTGCACCAACTTCTAAAAACCCCCGGTGTACTTGTTTGACGGCTTCAGGGTTAGTTTCCACCAGATACTCGTTGCAGCCTTCGTATTCAGGACCGCCAAAGTCTTCGGCAGTTAAGTTTTGGGCCTGGAGTGAGGTGCCTGTCGCTCCGTCAAAGACCAAGATGGGTTTAGCTGGGCTGTGCAGGTGATTGAGAAAGGCGCTGGGCATAACGGCGATTGAGTCGAGCGTTGGGATTGGGCACTAAATACAGCTAAACCACATCCAATTTGCAACCCTAAGTCTTAGACCAAGGAAAAACTGTGGATCTGGATGTGGACGCTGTATGAATCTTTATTATCAACGATTTTGCAAAGCGATCGCGACAAGGAATCGTTCACCCCACTTAGACAGCCAGATCCCAGGGTTCTCGATATTAAGTTGTTAGGCTTCCCGACGATAAACTAGCCAGAACCCTGGGATCTCCATCTCAAAGTTCACGCTGCGGCATTGAGCCATTTGTCAGGCTAGATCAACAAGATTTCAGTGAAACGTATAAGTTGGGCCGATCGCGAAATATAGAATACGCGGAGGGAGTGGTTTGGAGTGGTGGGCTAATGAACAGATTGGGGTGGCTGGTGATATTAGCGGTGACCTTAGTGGAGATGCCGTTCATAGCTTCTGCCAAAGCATCAACACCGATATACCAAAGCACCACTGAAACCAAGCAGACTAGCAATACAAATGTCCAATGGGCAGAAGCTGAACGACTATTTCAGCAAGGGATTCAGCAATATCAAGTCAGTCAGTTTCAGTTAGCCTTAGAGTCTTGGCAGCAGGCTTTAGAGATTTATCGGGCAATCGGCGATCGACAAGGGGAAGCAACTTCCCTTGGTAACCTGGGTCTTGCCTACTATGCCCTGGGCGACTATCCGCGTTCCATTGACTTCCATCAGCAATCCTTAGAAATTGATCGGCAAATCGGCGATCGACAAGGGGAAGCCACTTCTCTCGATAACCTGGGCAATGCCTACTATGCCCTGGGCGAGTATCAGCGCGCCATTGACTTCCATCAGCAATCTTTAGATATCGCGCGACAAATCGGCGATCGACAAGGGGAAGCCTATTCCCTTGGTAATCTCGGCAATGCCTACTATTCCTTGGGAGACTATCTACGTGCCATTGACTTTCATCAGCAATCTTTAGATACTGCACGACAAATCAGCGATCGACAAGGAGAAGCCTATTCCCTTGGTAATCTAGGCAATGCCTACTATTCCTTGGGCGACTATCCCCGCGCCATTAACTTTCATCAGCAATCTTTAGATATCGCGCGACAAATCGGCGATCGACAAGGGGAAGCCACTTCCCTTGGTAACCTGGGTCTTGCCTATCGCTACCTGGGCGAGTATCAGCGTGCCATTGACTTCCATCAGCAATCTTTAGATATCGCGCGACAAATTGGCGATCGACAAGGGGAAACCATTGCTCTCAATAACCTGGGCAATGCCTACAATTCCCTGGGCGACTATCCACGCGCCATTGACTTCTATCAGCAATCACTAGAAATTGCGCGACAAATCGGCGACCGCCGAGGAGAAGCTAATTCGCTCAATAACCTGGGCATTGCCTACTTGTCCCTAGGCGACTATCCACGTGCCATTGACTTCTATCAGCAATCACTAGAAATTGCGCGACAAATCGGCGATCGCTCGGGGGAAGCCGGGTCACTCAGTAACTTGGGCAATGCCTATCGCTCCCTGGGCGACTATCAGCGCGCCATTGACTTCCATCAGCAATCTTTAGATATCGCGCGACAAATCGGCGATCGCCAAGGGGAAGCCACTTCCCTTGGTAACCTGGGCCTTGCCTACTATTCCTTGGGCGGATATCCGCGCGCCATTGACTTCCATCAGCAATCTTTAGATATCGCGCGACAAATCGGCGATCGCCAAGGGGAAGCAACTTCGCTCAACAACTTGGGTGCAGCCCTCCTCAATATCAATCAATTCGCCGCCGCAGAAACCACTCTCATCCAATCCATTGAAGTCTTTGAATTCCTGAGAGTTGATCTTTCCGATGCCCAAATCATCTCCATCGCTGACACCCAAGCATCTACCTACGCCAACTTAGAGACAGCTTTAGTCGCCCAAGGTAAACACACCGAAGCCCTCGCCATCACCGAACGCGGTCGCGCTCAAGCCTTCGCCCTCCAACTCGCCCTCCGCCAAAACAGCGACAACACTAAACCTCCCATTACCTATCCTTCAATCGCCGACATTCAACGCATTGCGGCAGAACAAAACGCTACCCTCGTCACCTACTCCTTGATCTTCGATCAATCACTCTACATCTGGGTTGTTTCACCCACAGGCGACATCCAATTTCGCTCTGTTGAGTTCAATGGCGGCGATACTCCCAACGTCAATCCCATCGCCACCATCGATGGCCCGGTCTATCGTGGCGACTCAGCCCCCTCAGAACTTGACACTCTCGTGGCCGACTCGCGTTCAGGCATCGCGGTAGTCGGCGGCGGCATTCCTGATGAACGGCTCAAAGACCTGCATCAAATTTTGATCGATCCGATCGCAGACCTACTTCCCGCTGATTCTGAAGCCAACGTTGTTTTTGTACCCCAGGGCAGCTTGTTTCTCGTTCCCTTTGCAGCATTGCAAGATGCTGACGGCACCTA
>JBCBZT010000102.1:0-12353 GCA_039815185.1 Cyanobacteria bacterium P01_A01_bin.123
CAAGTCATCTCCCTCACCCCCGAAGGCTTCAATGGTTGTAGAACTTTCACGGGCATCGAGAACATCGTTTCCTTCACCACCAGAGAAGACGACCTTCTCGACATCACTGCCTGTCAAGTCACCTACCGTGAGGGAATCATCACCGCCCTGACCATTGATCTCAAACTGTTCAATCCCCTCGTTAGTCAGGGTAAACAGTCCTAGATTGAGTCGGTTGAAGATAGCTTGACCATCTGCTTGACTCAGGTCAAACTCATCGCCCGGGCCATCGGCACCGTTGACTTCGGTAACATCGAAGCCGAGTCCACCATTGATGAAGTCGCTGCCGTCACCATTGTTCCAAATGAAACGGTCATTGCCTGAACCTAAGAAAGCAATATCGTTTCCTGTCTGACCAATAACAGTGTCATCACCTTTGCCAGCAAAGGCGACATCAATACCAGCACCGCCAATGATAGTGTCATTGCCCTTACCACCGAAAAAGAGATCGTCTTTATCTCCACCTTGTAACTGATCATCATCGTTATCACCAATCAGGATGTCGCCTAATTCTTGAGGGCCAATGGCATCCTCAAATAGGTTGCTGACAATCAGGTTGACTAAGTAAGTCAGAATAAGATTCATCTGGATGCTCCTGTATTGCAAATAAAAGAGGTGAGCTATGTTCTTGAGGGTTTGTCAGGCAGGCTCAACAGTGCCTTAGCACACACGGCTAAGGCTGCTGTTGCATTGATATTGCTGACAAAAAGAGAGTGTTAGATAAGAGCGCAATGGTTGTCTGGCGGCAAGGTATAACTTAAGCCGAGGGGCAACAACGTTAGCACTTTATCTAGATACGAATGAGGTCAAGAATTGGATGGGATTAAAATTGAATGTCAATCAAACAGCTTGAAAGCACACTGGGTGTTGTCCAACTGAAAAAAGCATTCTTTTCATCCATTTACAGTGAGTGCCATGGATAAAAATCCAAAGTTGACCTGAGCAATGAACACCAATTGATGCGTTCAATGATTAATACGAATGGAGCTGTGTTTTGGATGGGGTAATTATGGAAAAAAGTTTTCGCCCCGTTCTAAGGCTGTCCACATTCAGCTCCATAGGGTTTTCTGGTAGCGGCGAAGAGCCGTTGCCCCTACCCATGGTTCTCAATGGGATGAGGATTATATTGTTTGAGCAACAATCGGGCCAGTGGGTTGAGCGGGTATGGCAGCAGGTTCGATCGTAACGATGACGTCTTTAACCCAAGGCCTGGATTGGTATACGGGAGGCATTGGCAGCGTCGCAAAGACAGTCCCATCTGGATCAGTTTGAAATTCACCACAGGGAATATATTGGCCTTGGTGAACAACCCAAAGCGCATAGGTTTGGCTATCTGCCAAGGGAGATAGGTTGCTAAATGCGATCGCAGCTTGCAGCTCGTCAGTATCTACAATCATGCTGCCAAACGCAGTCTGAGCTTCATCTGTGCCTTCAAAGTCATAAAAGCGCGTGGCGGGTTGCTGCAAAATCAGCGTTGCTTGTTGTGCCGGTTGTGCTGCTAAGAGATCTCGCTGTAGTTGTAAATTAGCCAAACGCAGACGATGGTTAGTCAACCCCAGCATCAGTGCCAGCACTGTCGCGCCGCCTGCAAGTATGCCCAGTGCCCAGATTAAACCCGTTCGCTGGGGTGCGACTTGCACAGGATTAGGTTGTATGGGAGATGTATTGATCGAGTCTAAGACAGCAGCCCGCAGGTGTGGCGGGGGCTCAACCATTGGCAACTCATCTAGCACTAGACCGATGGTTTTTTCGAGACGATTGACCTCTGCCCTCAGTTCAGGGGTTTCAGCAATAAGGTAGGCAAATTCATCAGTTTCTTCAGCTGAGAGATTGCCAGCCACATAGTCAGCTGCCAGTTCGTCTAATTTTTGATTTTGATCATGAGGAGTCATAGGACAGAGGAGAGGAATTAATCAAAGATAGAGAGGACTGTTGCTATTCGACCAAGTCTTGCAACGCTGCTTTGAGCTTGATTAAGCCCTGACGCATCCGATATTTGACAGTCCCTAAAGGAATATTCGTCTGTTTAACAATTTCGGACTGGCTAAATCCATGATAATAAGCCAGTGATAAAACTTCACGTTGATTTTGAGGAAGTGCCTGCAAAGCTTCGCGCACCCGTTGTGAGCGTTCCCCAAGTGAAGCCTGCTCTACCGGAATTGAGAAATTTTCCACGGATGAAGACTGATAAATTAAACGGTTAAATACTCGATGGCGAACACCGCGAGAGCGTACTCGATCAATGGCTCGATTGCGGGTCACTGTGCTTAAAAAACGGGCCAGGGAACTACGTGTTGGATCATAGTTTTGTTTCTGCCAAAGGCTGACAAAGATTTCTTGGATCAAATCTTCTGCTTCTGGCCCACTATTTAAGACTCGAAACGCAATGCTATAAACCAGCCGCGAATAGCGGTCATACAGAACTGCTAATGCGGCTTGGTTGCCTTTTTGCAAGGCCAAGGCTAAAGTTTCATCCGTTTCGTTCGCCCAAGACGGGGGCTGAACTTTTGCACTCTCTGAAGATGCATTCTCTGAAGACATAGTACGCCTGGGCTAGGGGCTTGCTATGCAGCGACGACAATTTCAAATCCAGGGAATATCAGCTACAACAATTCCCGATTCATAATACAGCAGGTCGGAGGGACCATCAATTTTTCACAAACCCACCGTAGCGAGGTACGTAGCGGGCAATCAATATGCCCTGTACATCATAGAGTTCGATGATGCGCTGATTGTGACTACCCAGGGTAGCAATATGCTGTAGCAAGCGTCCGGCAGGTTCGGCAAAGGTGGCATCTGGGGCGCTGGTTTGAGTTTGGGGATAGGTCATGGTTTGCGCGATCGCCTGGTCATAGCCTGGGTTCACCGTAATCCGCAACTGATTAGCGGCAATGGTGTAGTGGCATACCAAGGAGTCGCTGCTGCAAATTTGGTCGAGGTCTTGGGCAAGCTTTTGGAGGTCAATCGCGTCCCTAAGCTGGCCCGTGGCATGGGTTAAGGCATTACGATAGGGATCTAACAAAGCCTGAGCAGAGCTGACAAGGGCAGTATCTTGGGGCACCTGTTGAGCCAGTTCTAAGGCCTGACGCCACTGTTGTACTGCCAGAGTCCATTGATTTTTTTGTTCATATTGCCGTGCTTGTTGGGCGGCACTAATCGCCTGGGCATAGACGAGATCACCCTGCTGCTCATTTTGTACGCGATCGCGGGCAGCTTGCAAATACTTCCGGTAGTCTTTTAAGAGGGTTTGAGCCTCCTCGTAGGCCAGCGTACCTTGGGGAATACGTTGGAGAAAGTTGACTGCATTTTCCCATTCTTGGTAAGAAATCTGCCAGGCAGGAAAAGTCTGGGCATTTTCGGTATGGTGCATGGCCAACTGTCCAGCTTCCATGCCCCCGCTGAGATTTTTTTCGGCAGCTTGCTCGGCTTCGATACGGTCGTCGATTTCGGCTAAATTGGCTTCGTATTCTCTCAGTTTGGCTGTCGTGAACGCTTGGATTTGATTATCTGGCGGTAGCTGGCGCAATTGGGCGATCGCCCGCTGCCATAATAACCGCACCTCAATCCAACGAGGCATAGGATGGGGGGGATTTTGGCTTTTTTCAGCCGCTTCTGTAGCGCTCTGTTGGGCTGTGATTACCTGGTCAAGTAGGGTTGCCTCGTCGCTGTAGCGGGCCAAGGCCGTCTGGGCTGAACCATGATGGCGAGACCAGGATGGAATTGCCGTCAACAACTGGGTTGCTGTTTGCATATCATCATGGGCGGCAATCACATCTCCGGGAGACGGCTGAGCCGCTAAACTCCCCAATGCATCTTGATTTAAAGTTTCAGCCTGAGCCAATCGGGGGCAGCTGCCAATGACACAGGGGCGACTGAGCACATAACCTGCACTGCCGATGGCAAACAGACCCGCGATCGCGCCCCAAACCCAGCGGGGTAGCGATACCACCTGCTGTTTCCAGTGATCGAGCTTAGTAATCCAGCTTGGCTGAAAAGTAATGGGTTGGAAGGTAATGGCCAAAGGTTCTGCGTCCCGATCGATGTCAGCAGCATCAGAACTAGCGCCCGCATCCACAGGCACACTAGCCAACGACTGACTTTGGATAGCCAGCATACCTGTACCTTTTACCTCCCCTGCTTCTTCTACTCCCTCTACTCCCCCTACTCCCTCTACTCCGCCTGCTTCCTCTGCTCTCTCTACTCCCTCTACTCCCTGTGGCAAGAGCACTACGGCTGACGGCATCGCCGATTCCATCCTCTCAATAGCGCTGGGTTGGGCAGGTGCTGGGTCTGAGTCGGGTTGTTCCCCAAACACGTCATTGAGGGCATCACTCGCCTGCCAGGTAATGCCGTGGGACTGATAAGGGCGGCTTGTCCCGGTATGGCGCAAAAATAGCCGTACTGCAATCTGTTGTCGTTCCGTCAAGGTCTGGCCTAAGGTATCAGGGAAGGGGAGCTCTGCCAGCAGCGATCGCAAAGCCGCTTCTAGGATCTGCAGTAACTGTTGTGGCAGCAGTGGTTCAGCTTCATGGTGCTCAGCCAATACCAACAGCGTGCTTGGTTTCGTGGCCAATCGCACCCGCAACCCTTCAATAGACTGTCCTTGGTCGGCCAAAATTTGCAACAACCGTTGGGTCGCTGCGGCCAGTTCTGACAGTTGGGCGGGCATTGAATTGCCTGACGTTGACGTAACTGACGTTGAAGTGACCATAGAAAGCGCTGATTGAGTGACAACCTGAGAACGGTGTAAGCCTGCTGAGCAGGTTAAACCAGATTCGATTTGAGAATTTTAAGGAAGGGCTAGAGCCTTGCGTTTGTACAGGAAAATCGATGGATCTGGATATGGATCATGTTTAGTCCGTAGAATCTTACCCAGGAATGGGCGAATCAATCATCAATTTCCCCCACTTGAGTGATAAATCTTGCTAAAAATCAATGAATATCCTAATCGTTGAAGACGAATCTGAAATTGCCCAACTCATTAAACTTTATTTGGAAAAAGAAGGCTTCACCTGTCAAACCTGTCGAGACGGCAAACAGGCCCTTGTTTTATTCCAATCCACCCAGCCTGATCTGATTGTGCTGGATTTGATGTTACCGGAACTCGACGGCCTCGAAGTCTGCGCCCGCATCCGTCAGCAACCCGGTGATAAAGATCCCTACATTCTGATGCTGACCGCCAAAGGGGAAGAAATCGATCGAATCATTGGCCTGTCTACCGGAGCCGATGACTATTTGGTCAAACCTTTTAGCCCCCGCGAACTGGTTGCGCGGGTTAGGGCACTGCTACGCCGCAGCTTACGCCACGGCGGTGGCCAGGACAGCCAAACCTACAGCACTACCCATTTCAACCTAGACATGACCCAGCGCACAGTGCAGCGCCAACTTGATGAAGCTACCCCCCATCCCTTGGACTTGACCACCCTTGAATTTGAACTGCTCGCAACTTTTATGAGCTACCCTGGCCGAGTGTGGAACCGGGCCCAGTTAATTGAACGGCTATGGGGTGACGATTTCTATGGCGATGAGCGGGTAGTGGATACCCACGTGGCCCGTCTCCGCAAAAAGATCGAACCTGACCCCACTAATCCCAGTTTTGTCAAAACCGTCATTGGGGTTGGCTACAAGTTTGAAGATAGTTAATGAATGTCTAAGCCCAATTTGCAAAGTCGTCTATTTCTCTCCTATCTGATTGTGATGGGAGCAGGTATTGTTACCTTGGCGAGCATTGGCTGGCTCTATTCACCGCGGCTCTTTATTGTTTCCTTAGAACGCATTGAAGGCCGAGGATTTCGGGTGCAGCAAATGCAAACTCAGCTGGTTAAGGGATTTCAGTTTGCCTGGGCCCGGGGCATGTTGTGGTCGGTGATTATTGGGGGCAGTGCTGCGGGGGGGTTGAGTTATTTGGTCTCTCAACGGATCGTGCGGCCCCTGCAACAGATGGAAGCGGTCACCGAAAAGTTTGCCAATGGTCAGCTCGATCAGCGAGTGCCGCCCCAGGTCATTCCTGAATTTAATCGGCTGGCCAGCAGTTTTAACCGGATGGCGACCGATTTAGAAGGGGTGGAACAACGGCGACGGCAGCTCGTGGGGGATTTAAGCCACGAATTGCGCACGCCCCTAACCATTGTGCGGGGCTATTTGGAAGGGTTAGCCGATGGCACTGTCGAGACAACGCCCGAGATTTATCGACGCCTCGCCAAAGAAACGAGTCGGCTCCAGCGATTAGTTGATGACCTACAAGAACTCTCTAAGCTTGAGGCAGGCTATCTTCCGATTCAAATTCAGCCCGTCAATCTGAAGCCCCTATTGGAAAGCTTGATTCAACGATTTGCCGATCAAATTCTGGAAAAGCAAGATTTAGAGCTCAGCCTCGATTACCCAGAGAAGTTGCCTTTGGTAATGGCTGATCCAGAACGGGTTGAGCAAATCATGGTAAATCTTCTAGGAAACGCGATTCGCTATACTACATCAGGGTCTGTGACTGTTCGGGCGTGGGAGGCATCTACGCAGGTTTGGATTGCAGTCATTGACACCGGGATAGGGATCGCCTCTGAAGATGTTCCCCACGTGTTTGAGCGATTTTGGCGGGCCGATCGGTCCCGCGATCGCAGCTCAGGCGGCACCGGCGTTGGGTTAGCCATTTGTCGGCGGTTGGTGGAATTGCAGGGCGGTCAGATAGAATTAGAAAGCGAACTAAATCACGGGACAATATTCCGGCTTTATCTTCCGGCTGCAAGTAAATAGATGTGTCCTAACGATCTGGATCACAGCCATTAGGGATAGCAAAGATTATCTTAATCCGTACGTGTTTTAGGTTCCCTGCTCCTCGCATCATTAGATGCAAGCGCTATGCAAACGTCACTTCCCCAACTTTCCGAGTTCCGTTCAAACCGCCAGAATAGTAGCCGCTATCTCAAACAGATGTGTGGTTCTGGACAGCTCTTTCGCGATCGCTACCGCCTGATCCGAGTTTTAGGGCGGGGCGGTTTTGGCGTGACCTACCTGTCCCAAGATGTGATGCTGCCGGGTTTACCCCTGTGTGTGATCAAGCAACTTTCGCCCAAAGCTAGCAATCCCTTATCCCTAGAGCGGGCCAAGGTTCGATTCAAGCGAGAGGCACGGACGCTAGCAAAGTTAGGCAGTCACTCGCAAATTCCGATGCTGCTCGATTACTTCACGATCAAGGGGGAGTTTTTCCTGGTTCAAGAGTATATCCGGGGGGAAACGTTAACGAAAGAGGTTCGCCGTTCTGGTATCCAACCAGAAGCAAAGGTCAAAGACTTTCTCAAGGAATTGATTTCGGTGGTGAAGTACATTCACAAACACCGAGTGATACATCGAGACATCAAACCCCCCAATATCATTCGTTGCCAGGCTCACAATCGGTTGGTTCTAATTGACTTTGGCGCTGTGCGCGAAGGCCTAGCAGAGGCTGAAGACCATGCCTATCGCCCCCCCACCACACAATTTGTGGGCACGCTGGGGTTTGCGCCACCAGAGCAGTTAGCGCTACGGCCCAGATACGCCAGCGATATTTACGCCATGGGGGTGACCTGTCTGTATTTGTTGACGGGGCGATCGCCGATGGAATTTGAAACCGACCTCGATACGGGTGAGTTGAAGTGGCAATACAGTGCCAATGTCAGTCGCCACTTTGAAGGGGTCTTGAACAAGATGCTCAAGCCCGACGTGAACGATCGCTATCAAAGCTTGGGGGATCTCGAACGGGCCTTAGATTTAGAGCCCTATTTGAGCGCTTTGTCAGATTGTATGAACACTAAAGCACCTTCGAACTCGTCACCGTTAGAGGGGCAAATGGTGGTGCCGCTAGACAGCTACCTCACCCCAACTCAGCGCCGAGCCGCCGCCATTCGCAATTGGAAAGCCCGTCGCAAGGTTAAAGAAGGTGGCCATCAACGCATGATGTCTTCGAGTCCGGCGTTTCCGCTTTGATGCAGGTGCCAGCAGTCAGAATTCACTATGGTTCTATCTTCTGGGTGCTAGCTCACGGTTAATTGCCCACCCCAACTTAATTCTCCCTGAGCCAATCCAAAACGTGATTGTTAATCCGGGTTGGATATTCGTCGTAAAGACAGTGTCCAGCAGCGGGTATTTCAATCAAGGTGATGTGGTCATTGAGGGGAGGAAGCTGTCGTCCCCAGGTAAGCGGAATCACGCGATCGGCGTCTCCCCATAGCAGCAGGGTGGGAATTTGGAGCCGCTGTATGAGCTGTTGGGTAGCCGGGGCAAATTGGGGGGTTGTGCGCGATCGCACTAAGTAACAGAGAGTCCTGGCGGCACCGCGATCGCGAGTGGGCCGTACATACTGTTCCACTAAAGCATCATCAACCCGTTCAGAAATTTGATAAACGCCCCCCAGGGTTTTGCGAATCACCCCCGGTTGCCGAAAGATTTGAAAAATCAGGCGAATCAGCAGCGGTGATGAAAACCATTGCTCCATCTTGCTAGAAACTGTCTCAACCCAACCCGATAGCAGTTCTTGACGCGCAGCAGGCAGAGTTAACATCACCAGCTTCTCAACCATTGCTGGATAAGTCACCGTCGTCGTTAGCGCCACCAATGCCCCCAAAGAATGCCCCAGCAAGATCATCGGTCGGCCAATCCAAATTTGCCAAAAGTCATGAACCTGCTCGATCCAAAGCGATGTCCCAAAGCTAGTCGCTGCCTTTTGAGATCCGCCAAACCCCAGCAAGTCAATGGCATAAACCGAATGTTGTTGACTGAGCTCCAGAAGATTGTCGCGCCACTGTTGCAAACTAGCCCCAAACCCATGGATCAACAAAATCGGCGGGTTCTGCTCTGCTGCTATGGTGGCAGGCCGTAAGTAGGTGTAACGAATTCGCCAACCCCGCCACAGCCACGTGCGTTGGTTGCCAAGGGAGGCATCTGCGGAAAAAGAGGCGTCATCCCAAAGCATCGTTAATCCCTATTCCCAAAATTTTCAACTAGCCAAACTAAGGTTTCAGTGTAAGTCTCATCCTCATTGCGATGGGTTTCAAGATGATTCATGCCAACTTTGAGGAGGACTCGGCGTGAGGCTTTGTTCTCGGGGGCAATAGTCGCAATCACTCGCGGTATCTTCAGATGCTCTCTGGCATAGTCCAACATGCCTCGAACGGCTTCAGTCGCTAGCCCCTGCCCCCAATAGGCGCGTAAAAGCGCGTATTTGATTTCAACCTGAGGTTGTCTCCCTGGATGAACAAGACCACAAAAACCTGCAATTGCATCGGTCCGTTTGAGCACCAACGCCGACATGCCGTAGCCGCGACTCATATAATTGCGATGGGTCACGTCAATCCACTGGATACATCCCTGGCGATCAAGGGGTTGACCATCATCAACCCACTTCATAGCTTCAGCGTCTCCATAGACAGCATGCATCGCCTCGACATCTGCATCTGTGATATGACGCACGAGTAGACGCTCGGTCTGAAACATTTCGTGTGGCTTATTTACTGTCATCTAGGATTGGCTTCCATTTCTGCTAAACCCCCTTGGCTCGTAGTGGGGGCAATTTTGACAAGGACCAGCGGCATTGACAGCGCAGCGAATCAGTTCTGAATGGGCATTGTAGCGGCAAGTCGCGTCGCCTAATACCCTGCGATCGCCGATTAAGCTGGTCTCTTTCGGTGGGGTTGCGGCTTGCACATAGAGATCAATTTTTGCCAGGTGATAACGGTTGGCTTTGAGCTGATAGCGGTGGCGTCGCTCTAGCACAGCATAGGTGTTGCCCTCAAAATTGACATAAGCTCCCGGATGAGGACTCCAGTCGAGATAGGCTTGTCCCAGCGATCGCTGGGGATGAGTCAAAATCAATTCTGTGGGTAGGGTATCCTGAGATGCCATGCCTGAGACCAATTCTAGACCTGCAATTTTGGATTTTAGATTACGCCTGAGCGATGCGGACTGGAGCGGCAACATTAACGGGTTAACCCTGGCCAACCGGTAAGAGCTCAGACTTGAACTCTAGATTATCTAAAATGATGGTCGCCGCTGCCCAATAGTCCTCTGCATAGGCATCGGGGTACAGCATAATCAGCTGCACGGTTTGGGTGTCCACTTCGCCTAAGATCAGTGCCCCGCTCACATCATTCTCTCCAGAGAAAGCGATTACCGTTCGCATCCAAGGATAATTCAATCGTTTCACTAGGGCGGAGTCCTCTAACACCAGCCAGCCATTGCTTTCAAATAAGCCGCCAGGTTGGGTTACCGCTTGTTCTAGCTCCACAGGGGTGGTGCTGTCGGCAGGCAAGAGAAAACTCATCTTGGCAGTTTCCGAATCACTGCCTGTAACCGTAAATTCAAGACTAACGCCGGCTTGGGTCTCAGTGCCCACGGCTATAAACGAGTCTGGGTATTGCGTTGTGATTGGAATCGTGGGTTCTGTATAGACTTGGAGCGTAGCTTCGCTCAACGGCTGCTCTGCCAAGGTGGGTGGCGTCAGCGGGGTAGATTCTTCTCTCTCAGTCACCGCAGATCCATTGGGGGTAGACCGATTACAGGCGATCGCGAGCAGGCCCACTACGCCGAACATCAATAGCTGTTTGAACTTCACCATAGGGTCTGAGGGCATAACGCATTGGGGTTGACACAACCGATTTGAATAGGCACTCACAGACTTGGCAGCATGAATGCCAAGATTCTAGCCTGCATTGTTGATCCGCTAAGTTAAACGATTCCTAAGAAATTTGAGTAACTGACTTGAGCCAGGAAAATATCCAACCCGGTAGATTCAAATAACTCTCTTAGAGAAATAACAAGTTTTAGAAAGATCTGTCGGTAGCTTAGTCATGGCGTCGCATCCACTGGGAAATATGAGGACATGGCTGAGTCATTGTGTCTACCTTTGTCATGCTTTAGCAGAATGTTTACCTTGCGCAACAGCTTAAGATCTAAGCTCTTTGTCTCTTGCTCGTTGTTGTCATTGACAACTATTTTGTCTGTGTCAGTCACGGCATTTATTCTGGCTAAAAATGCGTTGAGAGAATCGCTCTATGAAAAGCTAACGATTACCACAGAAGCTAAGCAGGCGGAGGTTCAGCGGTGGTTTGACACTCAGCGCCAAGACGTTGTGTTGCTCTCGCAACTACCAGAAATTCGCAGGGATACGGCTACCCTACTGGCTCAAGAGAACGATAATTCGGAAGCTCAAAGGGCTTATGAGTTTCTGTCTGCCTATTTCGCAGACTTAACCCAGACTAAGACCGACCTTAAAAAAATCTCGATCCTCACCACGGGGGGGGTAGTTGTTGTTTCAACCGATCAAGCTTCGGAGCAGCTTTATCAACCCCTGGGTAATACCACTACCTATTTCGAACCCGATCAAGCACAGCTTAATCCCACTTTTTATCGCTCTGCGATCACAGGGAAACCCACTATCACATTGGCTACGCCTATCTTTAATCAGGCCAATCAGCGGGTAGGGGTGATATCTGTCGATCTCGATTTGCAGCGCGTGGATGACTTCACGCGATCGAGCCAATATCTGGGTGCCACGGGGGCAACCTATCTCATTGGTCGCCTGGAGCAAGAGAATTCGTTTATCTCTCTAAACGCTAACGCGTCAGCCGATCAAGCGACTGTTCAACCTAATCAGCCACCCATTAGTGAAGGGATTACCCTGGCGACTAATCGGCAAAACGGTAAGGGCCTTTACCACAACTACAAAGGACAACCCGTCATTGGCGTTTATCGCTGGCTCGATGATCAAAATTTGGCCTTACTGGCTGAGATTCATCAGACCGAGGCCTTTGCTCCAGCTCGACGCTTAGCTGGGAGAATTTTTTGGGTAGGGCTTTTGACGGCGGGCTGTCTACAAATCGTCATTTATGGGTTTGCGCGCCGGGCAACCCGACCCTTATTAGACATTCGGGATGCCGCAGAACAAATGGCCGATGGTGAATTAACACACAAATTACCGGTGCTGAGTGAGGACGAGATTGGCAGTTTATCTCGGGCGTTTAACAAGATGGCAAACCGATTGCAGGCATCTTTTTCTAACCTCAAAGCTACAAATGCTGAACTGGCGCGATCGCTAAATGAAGTTAAACGCATTCAAATCCAGCTCGTGCAAGCTGAAAAAATGTCTGCCCTGGGCAATCTGGTCGCCGGGGTAGCCCATGAAATTAATAATCCCCTCGGGTTCATTGCGGGAGCATCCCGAATGTGAAAAAACATTAGATTGCTAGGGAGCCATTGAGATAAGTACAGCGAAGAGAAAGCATAGCATTGACATTGTCAGCTTTCCACTGAGCCCCCGAGATTTTCAACCGACGGTCAATCTGTTTGAC
>JBCBZT010000107.1:0-10515 GCA_039815185.1 Cyanobacteria bacterium P01_A01_bin.123
AGCGGAATCACATACTGCGGGTCATACCAGGGATCGATCCGAATAATGCCTTGCACCAATAGGCCTGTTACCAACACGCCCGCGCTCAAAATGGAAATCAGACTATTCCAATAAATGAGGGGGAAACGACGGCGGGTGCGATTGACCGATGCGTTACCTGCGATCGCACTCATCACCAGTACCAATCCCAACACCCACAACGGATTATCCAACGCAAACACCCAACCCAGGATATAGCCCACCGCCAGCAGCTGTACCACCATACGCAGAGCGGCAATTCCCAACTGTTTGGCCAAACCAAGCCGCAGCACCAGGGACAAAATGACGTTGATCAAAATGAGAGTAGCCGCAAGGGCCAGCTGCCAGTTGTTGATGGGAAGGTAGGTGTCGGTCATGGGGGAAGGGGGAAAGGGTAAGGGGGAAGGGGAAAGGGCTTTTTTACTGACTTCGTGTGGAGAGGGTTAACTGTCGAGTGGTGACTCGTTCGATTTGGGTGGGGTCATGGCTGGTCCAAATGCAGGCTCTATTGGGGTCGTTCTGTTGCCACTGGGTGATTAAGGCTTCTAGCTGGTGGGTGGCAGCGTTGTCGAGGGAGGCGGTGGGTTCGTCGAGGAGTAGAACGGTGGGAGATAGCTGTAGCGATCTCAAACAGGCAACAATTTGCTGTTCTCCACCAGAAAGTTGTTCAATAGAGCGTTCCAGGAATTTTTCAGACCGACCCAAAATTGATAGATAGTCCAGAATCTGAGACCGATCATAAGTCTTGTTATGATGGACCTTCAGCTGATAAATCTGTCGCAGATTTGACTCAACCGTCCCTTCTAATAAAGCAGGCTTTTGGTGTAAATACATCACCTGAGCACGAAATTCAGGCATGCTTAAATTTGACAGTAACGTTCCCTGAAAAATAATCTCGCCTGATTGAATTGGGTCTAGTCCAGCTAAAGTTCTAAGCAACAGACTTTTACCCGCCCCTGAAGGACCCACAACTGCCAGACAATCGCCAGCAAACAGCTTAAAACTGATATCTTGCCAAATCCAGCTGTCTTGGAGACACCGTCCAATCTTTGACGCGGACAGTATGGGGTCAGACAGCGGGTCCGAAACTGCAGGCACGGACTTTTCTGAGATAGGTTGCACCATCGTTCATTCCAGCTGGTCTTGTTGGTATTTAACGATTCACCACTTACTACCCTAACTTTTAACGTGGCACCAGTACCCTACAGCACAAACGACGGTTTATAATGCAAGCTATTCTCATTAATGGAAAACCCTTGACGCAAGTGCCTTATGACGACCCGATTGGCTCTAAATCATTGGGAAGATTGGCTTCTGCCAGGTAGCTCCAGTAATATGCGGCTGCTACATGCAGATGCATCGGATCGTGTTTTGGTGTGTCCACCTGATTTAGGCCAGGGCTATTTTCAAGAAATCATGCTGCGAGATGATTTGGTTCTTTTTATCCATGACTACACCTTGAACCAGGATTTGGTTATGGATCTGCAAAGTGAGGGTGATCGCCTGGAGTTTGATTTTCCAATAGTCGGTCCCAACCGTGGATATGGTTTTGTGGTTCCCTATTTTGGGTGGAAAACTTTGACCTTCAAACGTGCACAAAAACGGTTTTTCAAAGTTGAGATTTTTTTTAAGCGACCTACTCTGATCGCCTACTTGCAAGCCTTTATGGAGCGTCTGTCTCCCCAAAATCAAAGTACCGCTGAGCAAGTTATTCGATTAATGTATCGGTACCACGGTGGTGGCCAAAGCTTCACTCCAGCTGGGATGCTAGACCGGATTTTTGATCGTTCAAACATAAGCGATCCCCATTTCATCTTTGAGCAAGTTGCCAACAAGACCCTTTATGGCGAGATGCTTAACCTGGGTTATGCAACCTGCAGTCCAGTAACGCCTGTCATGGATCAGGTGATTGGGCAGATTCTCAGCTGCCCTTATCAGGGGATAACCCGTCGCACCTATCTAGAGCAAAAAGCACTGCAGCTTGTCTCCCTGCGTTTAGAAGCCATGGTACAGTTGCACACCACCAAAATTGACCTTTCCTGCATCTACCAAGCAGCTGCCATCTTAAAAAAACATCTGGTGAATCCGCCCACTGTAGAAGCCCTTGCTCGTCAGGTGGGTACTAATCGGCTTTATCTAAATCAAGGATTTGCTCAGGTGTACGGTACAACCCCCTATGGTTATCTGCGCAGCTGCCGTCTGTGGTACGCCCGATGGCTCTTGATGACCTCGGATCTTTCGATTAGCCATGTGGCTACTGCCGTCGGCTATACCTGCCGCAGCCACTTTGCCACAGCCTTTCGCCAGCTGATGGGCATGAACCCCAAAGCATTTCAAATGGAAGCCTGGCAGCGTGCTAGTTAAAGATCGACACGATAAAAAATTGCGTTTGAGCTTCAAAACCCCTAGAACGAGATCAATTTGTCCCGTAGCCTAATCGAGAATGATTTGCTTTGAGCTTGATGGCTGCCCGGCTGCCGGTTGAGTTCTAGTTGTGGTGTAGGGAGATAAAAAAGTTGTTACTAAATTGGAATTTTTGGGTGATTTTGGCTGTGGTGACAGCTTATCTGGCAGTACCATACAAAGCATTAGGACAGACGGCTGAACAGCCTGGGGAGCTAGTTCAAGCAGTAGGCGAGACGGAAGAAGAGACGAGAGAAGAGCCAGAAGACGAAGAAGCGGATGAAACAGATGGAGACTCTCTACGAATTGTTGTGACGGGTGAAGAGAGCAGTCGCTATGTGATACCCACTGCCACCACCGGTACCCGCACCAACACGCCACTGCGCGATATTCCCCAATCGATTCAGGTGATTCCACGCGAAGTGCTAGAAGATCAGCAAGTGACTGAGTTAGATGATGCCCTGCGAAATGTTAGTGGTGTAACACCAGCTAGAAGTGGTAACGATGGAACAGGGCTACGACTGAACGTGCGCGGATTTGAAGATGCTTCTGTGTTGCGAGATGGCTTTCGCCTTACCTTTGGTGGCAGTGGGGCGATTAGTTCTCAAGATTTATCCAACATTGAACAGATTGAGGTACTCAAAGGCCCGGCTGCTATCTTGTTTGGTGTGACTGAGCCGGGTGGTGTGGTTAATCTGGTTACCGAGCAGCCGCCGAGTGAACCGTTCTATGAACTTGGGCTGAGGGCTGGTAATCGAGGCTTTCTTGAGCCAAGTATCGATATTTCTGGACCGCTCACAGAGGATGGTCGCTTGCTTTATCGCTTAAACGCCTCCTACAGAACTGAAGACTACTTTCGAGATTTTGATACAGACATTGAGCGCGTTTTTGTCGCGCCCGTTGTAAGTGCACAAATTAGCGATCGCACCGATTTGAATCTCTACCTGGAATATCTAAATGAAGAGCGTCCTGCCGATTTCGGTCTAGTCGCCATCGGCGATGAAGTGGCCGATATCCCCCTCGACCGCGCATTAGGAGAACCCGATGATTTCTCCGAGAATGAAACACTGCGAGTGGGATATACCTTTGAGCATCGCTTTAGCGATAGCTTGACATTGCGAAACGCTTTTAGCTACTACAACATTGACTTTGACTCTCTAAATACCTCTACCTTTGGCTTTTTGGGATTCGACGAGTCGACAGGAGATTTATTTCGAGCTACTACCTTTTTGGGAGACGATGATCCTCCTTTGGAAAACTTTGACCTGCAGACAAATCTCGTCGCCGAATTCAATACAGGAAGCATTGAGCACACTATATTAGCAGGGGTGGATCTATTTCGACAGAATGATGGTGCTTTTCTACGCGGTAATTTCTTCTCGCCTGTTCCTCTTAATATTTTTGATCCTATTTACGGAAACGTTCCTGATCAAGATCCAGCCGATCTTCCGCTCATTTCTAGTACTGAGAGTCAGATAGATGCGCTTGGTGTCTATCTTCAAGACCAGGTAGACTTGTCGGATAATCTTAAGCTTCTGCTCGGAATTCGCTATGACACTTTTGAGCAAGACAACACTACCAATCCATCATTATTTGCGCCAACAGCATCCGAGTCTTCTCTTTCAGATGATGCCTTTAGTCCAAGAGTTGGAGTGGTATATCAGCCCATTGAGAAAGTGTCTCTGTTCACAAGCTACAGCCGCTCCTTCGCTCCCAATACGGCCACTACATTCAATGGTGATATCCTAGAACCGGAGCGAGGTGAGCAGTTTGAAATCGGCGCTAAAGCCGAACTTTTAAGCGGTCGATTGGCAGCCAGCCTGGCCTACTTCGATATCACTCTGCAGAATGTGGCTACACCCGATCCAAACTTTCCTCGATTTTCTGTTGCGACAGGCCAGCAGCGCAGTCAGGGTGTTGAATTTGACCTGATTGGTGAGATTTTGCCAGGATGGAATCTGGTGACAAACTATGCCTACACTGATGCCAGAATTACAGAGGATAATAGTGGATTAGAGGGCAATCGCCTGTATAGTGTGCCTGAACACAACGTTAATCTGTGGACCACCTACGATATCCAGGCTGGCCCCTTGGAAGGATTAGGGTTTGGTCTCGGCTTAAACTATATCAGTGAGCGATTTGGCGACAATGCAAATAGCTTTACTGTAGATGACTACTTCCTCACCAATGCGGCTGTCTCTTATCGTCGCAACAACTGGCAAGCGGGTCTAAACTTTCGCAATTTGTTTGACGTAGATTATATTCAGAGCACTGGAAATAACAGGAACTCAAGAATTGATCCGGGTGAAGGGTTTACCGTCATTGGGTCATTCTCGGTTGAGTTTTGAACGTGCTATGGGGTTGATTTTTTATGTTGACATGGAAGCGAATTACTAGCTGGCTAGTGTTGAGTATCCTGACAGCAGGACTCGTTGTTGGATGCGGTCTGGCCGCTAATCATAACGAGTTAGGAGATGCCTCCGATGCGGGCACAACAACCCAGCCACTGACGTCTGATTGTCGCTTAATTGAGCACGATCTTGGCGAAACTGAAGTGTGTGGAGAGCCTCAGAAAGTAGTGACCCTGAGTCTGCATATGCTTGATTTACTGCTGTCGCTAGACAATCAACCTGTAGCTTCCACAATGACGCTAAATTTGCATCGTGGAGACATCTTTGATAACCCGGCCCAGCAGATTCCCTACCTGGGCGATCGCATCACGACTCAACCTGTAAACCTGGGGAGTGATCATACGCCTTCCCTAGAAACACTCGCTGCACTCAAGCCAGACTTGATCATCGGTGAAGCTGGCCGCAATGCTGATGATTACGATCTGCTATCTCAGATTGCCCCCACGCTTCTATGGCGCGATCGCACCGATAAAGGTAAGTGGCAGGAGAGCCTACGAGATCTGGCAACGGCCCTGGGGAAGAGCGAACAAGCAGACGCTGTAATTCAGCAATATACGACCCGCATCGCTGATGTGAAAACTGACTTTGCCAATGTGGTCACCATACATCCAAAACTATTGCTATTGGGTGCTAACAGCTTAGGTGAAGGCTTTTTGGTGGTTAATCCTGATAGTTATTTGGGGGAATTGCTCAGTGAAATAGGATTTCAGCTGATCCCACCGCCGCCTGCTGCTCTCAACGCGGCTAGTCCACTGATGTCCATTGAGGCGTTGCCCACTCTGAATGATGCTGACACCATTATTGTTCTGGGTTGGAATGCCAATGTCAGTGATGGGTTAGAAGATTTAGACCTATCCGCTGATGCGTCCGTAACTCAGCGGATTGAGACACATCAGGTGAAAGCCATTCAACAAAATTGGCAAGCTAATAACATTGCTCAATCGCTTACCGCCAGCCAAGAAAACCGCGTTTACTTCGCCACTTTTTATAAATGGAATGGACTTAATGGCCCCATTAGTGCAGAGCTGATTTTGAAGCAGCTGCGTCAGTTTTTCTTAACCGATAACAGAAGCTAGCACTCTGTCAAAAGTCAAGCATTTCGGTAAGGCAGACACGGAGACGTGGGGACAGAGCGACGCGGTAATGATTGCTCAAGCTCTCCGCGTCGCTGTACTGACTATGGCATAATAATGAAAATAATTATCATTAAGCCTAATGTCGATGGAAACATCAATGCTGGACTTCTGGTAGCAGCATGGCGATCCGATTTTCCAAACAAATGTCTGACTGCCTTGTTTCTGGAAGCCATCAAGATTCCAGGCTGTTTCATGTCGACACATCCGACCAGGTTCAAGTTTGGGCTCCTCAAGTGGGTCAGGGATACATCCAGGAAATTCCACTGCGGGAGGACCTATCCCTCGCCATTCTTGACTATACAATGCACAAAACTGTGCTGATGAACCTGCCAAGACAACAAAAGGCATCCCTAAATTTTGAATTTCAGCTGGCAGGAGATATCCCAAACCAAAGTAGCTTCAAACCTCATATTGGACCTGCCAGCCTAGATGTTTGGCCAGCCCAACAGCATCAGTTTAGGATCGAGATTATATTTGGTTTTTCTAGCCTGATGACCTATTATCAGCGCATTGCTGAGCGTCTATCGCCCCAGGCATTGACTTCGTTTAACAAATTTATTGAACTCTCTTACTTTAGCCTGTTTTGTAATCGGGCTGAGTCATCCCAGGCGGCACTCGGCCAAATTTTGATCCATACACATAGCTCACCGCCATCAGTTGAACTGATTACCGATCGGTTTTTGGCTGCGCCAGAACTTTTGGGCTCCCGGCTTACCATCGAGAAGTCAATGACCGCAGAAATGCACCAGATCATTGAGCAGATACTGAGCTGTCCCTACCATGGCCGAGTGCGACGAACCTATCTGGAGCATAAAGCCCTAGACTTAGTCACTCTGAAGCTCAATAGTTTAGAACAGTGGAAAAATCCCTCCTATCCACTAAAATTTGAGGATTTGGACGGCATTCAGCAGGCTAGCCAGATTTTAGCCCGCCAGTTGCAAACTCCACCGTCCATTGAGGCATTGGCACGGCAGGTCGGACTTAATCGGTTGAAGCTAAACCAAGGCTTTCATCATGTTTATGGCACCACCCCCTTTCGATACCTGCGTACCTGTCGCCTAGAGCTAGCATTCCATTTATTATTCGCCTCGAATCTAGCGATTGAAGAGATTGCCTACCGGGTAGGGTATACCAATCGCAGTCGCTTTACCTCCGCTTTTCGCAAACAATTCGGACTCAATCCAAAATTTTTTCAACTCCAGCTTGATAATATTGCCCACGTTTCTTGAGGGCGATGTCAATGACAAAATAATGCGTTTGGGGCGCAAATTTTTGAGGATGAATCAGTAGCCTAGCTAGGAATGATTTGCTTCAAGCTCAGTATCTTGAGTTGGAGCAACATACAGTCCGGTGGTGTGATATGAAACTATACCTGTTGGCAATTCCTGCGATCGCACTTAGCTTCGGCTCTAGTGCACTGGCCAAAACTCTTCCACGGAGAAGTGCACAACCTATACCTTCTGACCATGTTGCGCAAATACTATTGCCAGATAATGCGCCTGAGCTTTTGAAGGTTCAGGCAGAAGAGGCTCTAGACAATAACCAAATAGCGGATAACCAGCCGCTTCGGATTATCGTTACAAGTGAACGGATTGAAGAAAACATCCAGGATATCCCAGGTAGTGTGACTGCCATTACATCACAAGAATTTGAGGATTCCGGCATTCGCTCTCCCCAGGAAGTATCACGCCTGGTCCCAAATTTTTCCACGTTTGCTAATGGTCCCCGCTCTAATAATCCGATCTACAACATTCGGGGGTTAGCCAACGATCTAAACGTGGTTGGTGTGGGTCAGTCTTCGGTGGGCATTTATATCGATGATGTACCTGTGGATATCCTGACATCGGAGACAGCCCTATACGATATTGAACGCGTTGAAGTGCTTCGAGGTCCCCAGGGCACATTGTACGGGCGTAACTCCCAAGGGGGCGTTGTTAACATTATCACCAAGGCACCGGATGACGTGTTTCGATTTAGTGGCTTGGCCACGGTAGGTACAGAGAACCTACTTGAAGCTCAACTATCTGCCAGTGGACCGATCAGTGATGACCTGTTCTTCTCCTTAGGTGGTTCGTATTTTGAATCCGATGGATTTATAGAGAATGTCTTTTTAGATGAAGATGCCGACAGGCGGGAAAATTATGGGGTTCGTGGACAACTTCGCTGGGTTCCTTCCGATCGGTGGGAGGTGCGTCTGGGGGCAGACTATGAGGAATTTGATGACGGCAGCACCTTTGGCACCTTGATCGGTGCTGATGACCCTAGAGAAGTGCAAGAAGATTTTCTGGGATTCAATCAAGTAGAAAGAAATTCTCAGTTTATTAGGGCTCGCTATACTGGACCAGATGTTATCATCACCTCCATCTCAGGCAGACGACAGTGGCAACAGGAGAACTCTACTGACTCAGATTTTAGTGCTTTAGATGTCACGGTTGGAGGTGCTGCTCTTGAAGCAACGCAGTATACTCAGGAATTACGCCTCCAATCAACGACTGACAATGGTCGCTGGCGTTGGCTATTGGGTGGTTTTTTTGAGAATGAGAGTTCTGATCTATCGGGTGGTGTAGAATTTGGAGCTTTAGGAGCCAACCCGGCATTTGGGTTATTTAGCGGCAGTGTCCTCAACAATTTTGGTGAATTTGAAGATACTACCTATGCCGGGTTTGCCCAAAGCAGTTACGATCTGACCGATAAGCTGGGGGTAACGGCAGGTCTTCGATTTGAGCACCGTGATTTTAGTATGGACCGGCGCTCCACGGTGAGTTTCAACAACGTTGTCACTTCCTTGGTCCCAGATTATTCAGTTGATGCCAGCGAAAGTATATGGCTGCCAAAGGTTGCAGTTGAATATCGTTTTCAACCGAATATACTCACCTACGCCAGTGTTAGTCGTGGTTACAAACCGGGAGGATTCAATATCATTTCCGATCTGCCCACAGCAGCAGAATTTGATTCTGAAACAAGCTTGGCCTATGAGGTGGGTGTAAAAACGTCCTGGTTAGATGATCGGTTGTTGGCAAATCTCTCGTTGTTTAAAACTGACCTTGAAGATTATCAAGTTGTTGGATTTGATTTGCCCAATTTAGTAACAACTGTACTAAATGCAGCCAGTGCCGATATTTGGGGAATTGAGCTGGATCTAAGGGCAAAGCCTACCGATCGCATCGATATAATTGCTAGTTTTGGTTATTTAAACACCGAATTTAAAGAATTCACGGACGCGATTACGGGGCGAGATTTGTCGGGAAATCAACTGCCCAACTCGCCCGAGTATACCTATGGGCTAGCAGCCCAGTACCGAGACCCTGGAGGATTCTTTGGGCGGCTTGAGTTAAGTGGATTTGGCACTTACTTTTTTGATCAAACCAATGATGTGAAACAAAATCCCTTTGCCCTGGTTAATGTCCGTATAGGCTATGAGTTTGATGAGTTTGGTGTTTATTTGTATGCCAACAATTTGTTTGACCAAGACTACTTTACGACGGCATTAAATACCGGGACTGGACAGTTTGCAGGATATCCCGGTGACGGCCAGGTGTTTGGTCTGCAGGTCAGGGGCCAGTTCTAAATAGTATAAATCCGTTCAAAAAGGTTGTCTTATGGCGCTTTCAATTATTATCGGTGGTGCACTCACGTCCTTTATATTCTGTCTTATTGTCCTGGCATCCTGGCGACTTACGCCGGAAGTCTGGCTTTCAGACCTAACCGAAGGCAAGATAAAATCTCCCCAAACCTGGCCAACCTATACGGTCTTTGCGGTCATTTTGTTTACCATACTGGCAGGGACCGCTATCACAGCTGAGTGGGTTGCATTGGTTTATGATGCCAGTTTCTACGAACGGCTAGTAGTGGCCTGGCTGATCATTGCCATCCTTAATGTGGTGGATATTGTTGTCATCGACCTTTTGATTTACATCTGGATCTATCCCTCGTGGATGAGAGTTGAAGGTATTGAACCGCTGCATCAACCCTGGGCTCATATTAAAGCAGGATTGGTTGGTTTAGCGCTTGGTGTGCCTATGGCTGCGATCGCAGCTGGACTTACAGTTCTTATCTAATCCTCTTTTCGTGAAACTAGCTATGGCATAATAATGCAAATTATTATCATTAAGTCAACTGCTATTTTTTGCACTTGGCCGCTGCTGACACCATGGCGATCCGGTTCTTTAATCAAAAATCTGACTATCTTCACTGCGGTAGCCCCGAGGATCCCAGGCTATTTCATGCCGATTCGTCTGACCAGATTCAGATCTGGTCACCCCAGGTGGGCCAGGGTTACACACAGACGATTCCTTTACGGGAAGGACTGTGTCTTGTCGTTATGGATTATTCAATCCATAGCACCTTCATATACAAGAACCCACGACGCAGCCCATTTTTGGAGTTTGAATTTCAGATAGAAGGGCCAGCGGCAGGCCAGAGTATGTTTATGCCGCACTTGGTTCAGTCGCAGAATAGCTTTGGCATTCGCTCAGCGCAACCGCGTCAGCTGAAGGTGGAGGTGCTTTTTAGTGCTCCCATGTTTGAGACTTGCGCCCATACCGTGG
>JBCBZT010000017.1:0-136347 GCA_039815185.1 Cyanobacteria bacterium P01_A01_bin.123
CAGTTGCATAGCATTTGGCCTCTTCCAGAAGATGCGTCAGGGTTAACATACAGCAGTGACAACTCGTCTCAGGCGGTATCGTAGCAAGTCCACCTCATGTCATCGCTCTCACCAACTCCTCAAAACAGCTATTGAGCCTAATTTTTTATGTCATATGGCACTGGGTTATCTCCAGGGCCTAAACCCCAACGACCAAGCCCTTCTCCTATGTATCATTCTTAGAATTTTTCGTTGGCTCATTAAGATTGGAGCACGCCTGCAATTCAGCGTAGTGCTCTGTACAGGGTGATGGCTCTGGAAAATCTGTCTCAGCTCGGCTGGGTGGCCCTAGGTAACATGAGGCCAGGAGCAGAGGGCAGAAGATTAAAAAGAGTAGCTTGGGGATCATGGGGAGCGCTTCTTATGTTGGAAAACTGATGGCTTTAGCTCAGAGCGGAAGCTGAAACGCGGCTTTAGCTGCTATGAATCTCTAGTTCTTAAGATTTTCCGGTTATTCATGTTGGGGATGTCAAATGGGATCTCCCACTGGAGAACTTGGCAGCATAGTCTAGGTTTCACTGGGCGCTAATCATTCTGCTAAGCGCTGATCTGGGAACGCAGAACTGGGCTTTGAAGCAATGATTTCAAGCTGAAATCGTAATCTTGCAGGGTGTCAACATCGATCGGCCCTGATTCGTCAGGAGCCTGAGCAATGTTTCGATCCAGTTGGCATATGTGAGTGCTTGTTGGCTAGGCAAAATCAGCGAGGATAACGCATAATAATTCAATTCCTGTTTGCATGTTTTCTATTTGAACGCTTTCTATCGAGAAGGTTCCCAAGCTAAAAATCGCAGAGGTTTCGAATCGGATGTGCTTATGATTGAGGATGCTCAAACTCGCTGGCATATTGTGCAAACTGAGCAGGGCCAGTGCCAAATCGTCACGGAAGCTGATTTGGCTGCGGCGAAGTCTACGGATGATGCAAAAAGCTGGGGGCCGTTTGCTTCACAGGGAGAAGCGATCGCGCGGCGGGTCGGTTTGATTCGGGCGGGCAAGTGTCAGCCCATGTAGTCTGCTCAAGAAATTTCTGCAATCTTTTAGGTGTAGAACCCGTATGTCGCGCGTTTGAAACTACAGTTTTCATGATTTGGCACTTAACGTTTACACCTAATATCATGATTTTGTAGAGCGTCTAACAGACTGTCAGATCCACTAGAGGGGTAAAAGAATAGCCCTCCTTCATAACGCTTCTTGATAGCGATCATTTGGCAAGTTTGGATTAAAACCCAGTGACCATACACGACACCCCCGATAGAGTTGCAAAAGATTACAACATCCAAATATATGGAAATTGTGCTGTGAGAAGGTAGATCTTTGGGGAAAGATTTAGATCATTTCTGGATCAAATGTGGATCACTATATGTCCTTAACTGATCTGTTTGGTTGGTACAGTATGCCATCTTGGATAACTGGCAAAATTATTCAAATCCATCGTCGCACCACTGATACGTCATATCTATGACAACATGGTGGTTGGCCCTAATTCCTGAGTCGTTTCAGGTAATAGGCGAATTCATCTTTCAGCATCACAATTGCTTCGAATTTTCCATCCAACTATCTAAATTATTGTTGCTAAACAAATAAAAATGGCGTATACCTGCCAGAGAGATATCTGGAAAACACCCTCAAACCCTGCTCAGTAGTGCTTTACTGAAAGCTGATCCATCAGTATCCGTGGCGCGTACAATCAAGTCATGATTAGGCTGCAGGGCTATCAGGTTGCCGAACTCGTCTATAGCGGCTCCAAAACATTGCTTTACCGGGGACATCGCTTGTCTGATCACCAGCCTGTCCTAATTAAGCTGCTTAAAGCTGAATATCCTTCCTTTTCAGAACTGGTTCGCTTCCGCAACCAATACACCATCACCAAAGCCCTCAACCTGCCCGGTGTGGTGCAGCCCCTAGCCCTAGAAAACTATCGCAACCATTACGCCCTCGTCATGCCTGACGAAGGCTATGTTGCCCTAGCTGCCCATGCCCAGTCCGCCATTACCCTGCCCGCCTTCTTTCCCATCACCCTCCAGCTCAGCCAAATTCTACAGGGGATACACCGCAACCGGGTCATCCACAAAGACATCAAACCCCACAACATCCTCATCCATCCTGAAACCGGGCACATCAAGCTAATCGACTTCAGCCTTTCGTCGCTGCTGCCCAAAGAAACCCCCGTCCTGCAAAACCCCCACATCCTAGAAGGCACCCTCGCCTACCTAGCCCCAGAGCAAACCGGACGGATGAATCGCGGCATCGACTACCGTACCGACTTCTATGCCTTAGGCATTACCTTTTATGAACTCCTAACGGGGCAACTCCCCTTTCAGACCACCGACCCGATGGAGTTAGTTCACTGCCACATTGCCCAGCAACCGCGCCCCCCTGCGACCCTCAATCCAGCCATTCCCCTAGGGCTCAACGACTTGATTCTCAAGTTGATGGCTAAAACTGCTGAAGACCGCTATCAAAGCGCCTTTGGTTTACGTCGTGATTTAGAATACTGTCAGCAAACCTGGCGATCGCAGGGCGACATTCCCGCCTTTCCCTTGGGGCGATGGGACGTCTGCGATCGCTTCACCATTCCTGAAAAACTCTACGGCAGAAAAAAGGAAGTCCAAGCCTTGCTAGATGCCTTTGAGCGGGTTGCCGGCAAACAAGATCCAGAATTCAGCAGTCAGCAGTCAGCAGCCAACCAAAACTCGTCCCCCGCCTCCCCTGCTCCCTCCGCCTCCCCCACTCACACTTCTCCCCATCCCCTCCCCCCGCTTCCTCAAAGCGAACTCTTCCTAGTCGCTGGTTTCTCCGGCATCGGCAAGACTGCTCTAGTCAACGAAGTTCACAAGCCCATCGTGCGTCAACGGGGCTATTTCATCAAAGGCAAATTCGACCAATATCAACGCAATATTCCTTTCTCTGCCTTTGTTCAGGCCCTGCGGGACCTGATGCGGCAGTTGCTCACAGAACCAGCCACAGTGGTTCAAGTCTGGAAAACCCAAATTTTGAACGCCCTGACTGACAATGGACAAGTCTTAATTGAGGTCATCCCTGAGTTGGAGTGGGTGATTGGTCCCCAATCCTCAGCGCCTGAACTCTCGGGTACAGCGGCTCAAAACCGATTCAACCTGCTGTTCCAAAAATTCATTCAGGTCTTTACCACCCCAGCCCATCCCCTAGTTATTTTTCTAGACGACTTACAGTGGGCCGATTCGGCTTCGCTGAAGCTGATTCAGCTCCTGATCGCTGAAACGGAAACGGCATATCTGCTGCTGCTGGGTGCCTATCGCGATAACGAAGTCTATCCCGCCCATCCCCTCATGCTCACACTGGGTGAAATTGAAAAGCAAGACGCCAGCGTTGATCAAATTACCCTGGCTCCGCTGACCGAGGCGTCTCTTAATGAATTCATTGCTGATACCCTGATCTGCCCTCCAGCTCAGGCTCTTCCCCTCACCGAGCTCATCTTTCAAAAGACCGCTGGCAATCCGTTCTTTGCCACCCAATTCCTTAAATCCCTTTATCAAGATGGCCTGATCTCCTTCGATTATCCCCCTTTATTTGAAGACTCCCAAAGTGCCCAGATATCGACCGACAGTTTATCAGCAACAGACACCTGTGGCAGAGGTTGGCAATGCGACATTGCTCAAATCCGGGCATTAGCCGTCAGCAACAACGTCGTTGAATTTATGTCAGCGCGACTACAGCGCCTTTCCCCCCCAACCCAAGCCATCCTCAAACTCGCTGCCTGCATCGGCAACTTATTTGACCTAACTACCCTGGCCATCGTTTACGAACAAACCCAACCCGAAACCGCAACTGACCTTTGGCAAGCCCTCCAAGAAGGTCTGATCCTGCCCCAAAGCGAAGTTTACAAATTCTATCTCGACCCCACCCTCCCCATCTCCCCATCCCCCACTCCCCCCACCTCCCCCGCTCCCCTTTCACCCACCTCCCCCGCTGCCTCCCTCCACATCCCGACCTACAAATTCCTCCACGATCGCGTCCAACAGGCCGCCTATACCCTCATTCCTGAGGCCGAAAAACAATCCACCCACCTGACCATCGGTCGCCTCCTCTTGAAAAATACGGCTGAGGCGACGCTCGAAGAGCGAATTTTTGAAATCGTCAATCAGCTTAATATCGGCGCAGACTTGATTGCAGATCGAGCCGAAAAAGATCGATTAGTGCAGTTGAATTTGATCGCGGGCCGCAAAGCGAAGCTATCAACGGCCTATGCCGCTGCCGTGAACTATCTCTCGACAGGTCTGCGAGAACTCCCCCCAGAGAGTTGGCAAAACCAGTATTCACTGACTTTAGAACTCCATGAAACTGCAGCAGATGCGGCCTATCTGAATGGTGATTTTGAGCAAATGGCGCAATCGCTATCCGCTATTTTTCAACACGCTGCAACGCTGCTAGACAAGGTAAAAGCGCATGAAATTCAGATTCAAGCCTACATCGCTCAAGACAAACCCGTTAATGCGGTCAATCGAGCCTTAGAAATCCTCAGAGAGCTTGGGGTGAAACTCCCCAAACGGCCCAAGCAACATACGGTTGCGATCGCCATTTGGAAAACGCAACTCGCCCTGGCAGGCAAACGTATTGATGAACTGGTTGATCTACCCCCCATGACCGACCCAACCCAGTTGGCGGCGATGCGGATTTTGACCAGCGTCATCTCGCCTGCGTCTTTCTTTTCACCGCCGCTTTTTTTGCTGATCTCTCTCAAAGCTGTCAATCTCTCGCTGAAATATGGCAATATCGACCTCTCTGCCTATGCCTATGGCACCTATGGGCAAATTCTTTGCGGTGTTGTCGGCGATATCGATCGGGGCAATCAGTTTGGTCAACTGGCGCTTAAGTTGCTCGCGAAGCTGAATGCGAAAAAGCTCAAAGCGAAGGTTTTGATGCTTGTCAATGATTTTGTGATTCATTGGCAAGCCCACTTGAAAGAAACCCTAGCGCCCTTTGTGGAAGCCTACCAAAGTGGTCTAGAAACGGGGGATCTAGAATTTGCAGCCCGTTCAGCGATGGTCTATGGCTACCATTCCTATTTTTTGGGGCAAGAGTTGGCCACGCTAGAACAAGAACTCGGGAACTACACCGCAGCGATTCGTGAGCTAAAACAAACCAAATTCATTTACATGAATGCGCGGTTTCACCAGGTGGTGTTAAACCTATTAGGTCGATCATATGACCCCTGCCGGCTTGTCGGCGATGCTTACGACGAAGATCAGCTGTTGCCGCTTCACGTCAAAGCCAACGATCGCAATGCGATTTTTAATGTCTATTTTCATAAGGCATCTCTTTATTATCTGTTTGGGTTTCATGGGTTAGCAGCCGAAAACATTGCCAATGCTAAGCACCATCTAGAAACGACAACGGGACTGCTGTACTCAGTCCTGTTTTATTTCTATGAATCACTCATTAGGCTGGCAACCTTTCCCTCAGTATCGCGATTTGAGCAGGTTCGTATTTTGCGGAGGGTTAAGGTCAATCAGCGAAAAGTAGAGCGGTGGGCTCAGTTTGCCCCGATGAATCATCGGCACAAGTTTTATTTGGTTGAGGCCGAACGCCATCGGGTATTGGGACAGTCAACCCAGGCGATCGCCGCCTACGACCGGGCCATTGCCCTGGCTAAGAAGCACGACTATATCCACGAAATGGCCCTAGCCAACGAACTGGCGGCCCAATTTTGTCTAGCGCAGGGCCAAGTCAAATTTGCTCAGGTGTATTTGACTGATGCCTACTACGGCTATGCTCGCTGGGGGGCTAAGGCCAAAGTTGAAAGCCTAGAAGCCAAGTATCCAGAGATACTGGCAGCACGCTTTGCCCATACAGATGTTGGCATTGATGACGCGGCTTCCCTTGGCCTCCCTGGTGTGACTCAGCGCCATCTCAATTCAACGGTGACGGTCACTGAACTGCTGCCAGAAACCCTTGACTTAGCTGCCGTCTTAAAGGTCTCCCAAGCGCTATCCAGCGAAATTCAAATTGAACAGCTGTTGTCAACCTTGGTGACCGTCGCCATCGAAACGGCCGGGGCAGAAAAAGGCGTTCTCATTTTGCCCCAAGACTCGCAGTGGATGATCCAAGTCAAGGTTTTCAAAGACAGGGCACAAACTGATGCTCTCCAAATTGAATCGCTCTTACAGTCCATTCCGGTCGGTTCAAGTATAGATGTGCCCGTCAGCCTAATTAACTACGTCAGTCGAACCCAAACTCCTCTGGCATTGGAGAATGCTGCGAAGGAAGTTATCTTTGCCGCTGACCCCTACATTATCGAGCATCAGCCTAAATCTGTGCTGTGCAATCCGATCTTGAGCTATGGCAATTTAGTCGGCATCTTGTACCTAGAAAATAACTTAGTGGCGGGAGTATTTACCCACAAGCGTTTGGAAGTGCTCAAGCTGTTGATGACCCAAGCCGCCATTTCGTTAGAAAATGCCCAGCTATATGAACAACTTAGGGACTATTCTCGCACCCTGGAATCTCGGATCGAGGCGCGCACCGAGGAGCTCCAGGCAGCTAAGCAGGATGCGGATATTGCCAACCGAGCCAAAAGCCAGTTTCTGGCCAATATGAGCCACGAATTACGGACGCCCCTAAATGCAATTCTCGGTTTCACCCAGCTGATGAATCGCGATGCCACCCTCAGCCAAACCCATCAAAACCATCTGCAAATTATTAGCCGTAGCGGTGAGCATTTGCTGAACCTGATCAACGATGTGCTGGAATTCTCAAAAATTGAGGCGGGTCGCATTACCTTTTCGGAGGGCTCATTCAACTTATTGAATTTGCTCACCACCCTAGAAAATATGTTTCAGCTCAAAGCGTCGTCAAAAGGCCTCCGATTGAGCCTTGAAACATCGCCTGACCTGCCGCGCTATATCAAAACTGATGAAGGTAAGTTTCGGCAGGTACTGATCAACCTGTTGAGTAATGCCATCAAGTTTACGTCAGTGGGGCAAGTGACTTTGCGTATTAAGGTCGAACGGCAAATTGAGGGCAACAACGCGGACTTGCTGCTTTGTTGCGAAGTTGAAGATACGGGACCCGGCATTCCTGAAACGGAAGTAGAGGTGTTGTTTGATGCCTTTGTCCAAACGGAACCGGGGCGAAAATCTCAAGAGGGAACGGGGTTGGGGTTGCCCATCAGTCGCGAGTTTGTCCGATTGATGGGGGGGGATATGACGGTCAGCAACGTCCTCAACGGAGGAGCGCTTTTTCGCTTTACGCTGCAAGCCAAAGTCGCTGAGGCTAAGGATGTGAGTCTGCTACCCACGGCGCGTCAGGTTGTTGCTCTGGCCCCCAATCAGCCCATCTATCGCCTATTAGTCGTTGAGGATCAGTGGACAAATCGGCAACTGTTGGTTGAGATGCTGGCTGATGTAGGTTTTGAGGTAAGAGAGGCTGAGAATGGTAAGGAAGCGATCGCCCTTTATGAAAGCTGGCATCCCCATCTAATCTGGATGGACATGCGCATGCCTGGGATGGATGGATACGAAGCCACGCGGCGTATCAAGGCAGATGCCCAAGATGCTCAAACCAGAGAGTCCTCGGCACCTGTCATCATTGCCCTGACCGCAAGTGCATTTGAAGAGGAACGCGCTGAAATTTTGGCAGCGGGCTGTGATGACTTTGTGCGTAAACCTTTGCAGACATCGATGATCTTCGACAAAATGGCCCAGCTTTTGGGGGTGAAGTATATCTATGCCGAAAACCATCAACAGAAAGTCAGTGCCCATCAGTCAGCGTTAGAGTTTGGCAACTCAGCCCTCAAAGCCGATAGCTTATCCGTGATGCCACAGGCTTGGATTGAGCAGTTGTACGAGGCAGCCATTCAGGTAGATGCGGATGTTATCTGCCAGTTACTGGCGCAAATTCCGGCAGAGCATGCAGTACTAGCTGAAACCCTTTTGGATTTGACCCAGCGTTTCTGTTTTGATGAAATCATTGATCTGACTCAAGTGGAGACATGACGCTTGATTTGGCAAACAGCGGTTGAATGGGTCTAAAGTTCGGGATACCCATCGGCTATTAACGACTTTATTCGGAGTTAATTAAGCCTTTTGGCTGATCTCAAATTTACTGATTTTAAATTAGTAGTTGATTGCCTAATAATTAGTGTGTTTCAAGTTGTAAAGTGAGCGAAGACTTTTGGTTGCCTTCCCGATTTCGATAATGAGCAGGCTTCATTAACGAGCACCCTTAACCTAAGTCTTTGGATTGAGTGCTTGCTAAGTCTTCTTGGAGCGCCTCAAGGCTCCATGCCAAAATCACGAAGACAGGCAGGCATACAAATACAAAGAAACAATAGGCTGTAAAAAGGCAGGCATCGAGCACATCAGTAGATAGGCTGCGATCAATTGAATATAAGGCTTTTGGCCAGAGGACAGATATCTTTGAGATAAACATATGCGCCACATAATTTTCTAGCAGCAGAACCTATTAAGCACCCCGTATCATTAAGTCAAACGGTTCTTCTTAATCACACAATATCTCACTTAACCCCAGAAAACTGTGAGTTTCCAACAAACTAAACCGCAGTAGTATTATGTTCACTTGAAGTGTGTGTAAATCATGACGTTTCTGCTTGGTAAGACCCCATCTCACTATGCCTTCCTAAGCACTTTATAGATGGGGCTCGTCAACGCGAATGTAGATCTTATCAGCCATAGCTACAAACCAAACGCAGTCTAAGGGACTATTCCCTCACAACATCCTCAAATTCTCTCTGTAACGTATGAGTTGAAGGGAGCTTCCCCTTCAAATGAGCTTTTTAGCGATGTCGAGGGCGATAAGCTGAGGAGAGCTATGCCTATGACAATTTGGAATATTCACTTTAGGCATTTATGGATGGCTTTTTGGGCTTACTTAAGGCAGCCGATTTTTGACAAAGAGAGGCATACGACTTTGAATCCACATAAGTTTGCCTATTCGCATAATATTCAGTTCTTAGAGCGCTGTTTAAAACTTGATAACACTTCAGAAAACTTCACTGAAAAAGGCGATCTATAAAAAAATAGCCAGAAATAGCCCAAAACTGACCGTGGATAGGGGAGTGTACGATATCGTGATGGTCTCTCAGTGAGCTGAGCCCTGAACGTAGCTTGATTAAAGGTGTTAATGGCTAAGAAACCACAGATTCGCGCGATCGCGATTTGTATTTTTCGCCAAGGCGATCGCATTTTGGTTAATCATGGCTACAATCACACAAAGCAAGCCCACTTTTGTCGACCCCTAGGCGGTGGCATCGACTTTGGTGAAACTAGTGAAGCCGCTGTAATCCGCGAAATCCGCGAAGAGCTGGGTGTCGAAATGACTGCTCCAAAACTACTGGGGGTACTGGAGTCGATATACGTCTACAACGATAAACCCGGCCATGAACTGGTGTTTGTCTACGACGGCCAGTTTGTGGATTCAGCTCTATATGACCAAATCTCGTTGCAGGCAGTAGAAGGTGAGCAGCCTTTTGAAGCCCGTTGGCGATCGCTGGATGAACTTAAATCCGGCGATCCGTTGCTAGTGCCTGAAGGGTTATGGACGCTACTGTAAAGCAGTGGATCATGGATTGCGTAGTTCTTCAATCATGCCGGGACTGTGCAAGACGATATCGACAATTGAAGCGGCGTTATTCAGCACGTGAAAATACTCTATCTTTTGATTGACCGCCTGAAGTTCTGCTTTGATTTGGGATAAATCAGACTCATCGCTCACTTTATCAAGTTTGCTCAAGAGCTGGCCATGGGCAATTTTGTAGTAAGACTGCATATCCCGAGAAAAGGAATGTAGCGCTGTCGCGACTGCGATCGGAGAGTGGTCTGGGATACCAAATTTAGGCTTTGTGTTTTCCATTAAAAACAAGTTCTATATAGTTTTGGCTGAGAGTCTAGAATTCCAAACTGATGATGTTAGCAACGCAGTTGCCTTGAAGATCTCGAATTTGAGTGGTTGGTTCCAAAGCAGAACCTCTGACTTCCCTCGATCTCAGGCAGAGCCTGGGATCGAGGGAAGTCAACCACTAATAAGGCCACTTCTACCCAGTCATTACAGTCATTTCTCTACTATCCATACCGTGTTCATGGGCCTAGGCGAGGGACTCAATGATCTTGTTCTTCATGGGCTCTTTCACATGCCCTGCTGCCGCTCCCAGCTGAGGAACCCCGTCAACCCCGTCAATCACATCGACCACTAAAAGGCCACTTCCAGCCGGTCATCTCATCAGAATCCATGCCATGCTCATGGGCATAGGCGAGGGACTCAATGATTTTGTTCTTCATGCGCTCTTTCACATGCCCTGCTGCCGCTCCCAACTTGGGGACTCGGTCAATCACATCGATCACTAAGTTAAAGCGGTCAATTTGATTGTTGATCGCCAGTTCCAGAGGCGTGTTGATATTACCCTCTTCTTTGTAACCGCGCACGTGAATTCGCTCCTGATTCGCCCGTCGATAGACCAGCTTGTGAATCAACCAGGGATAGCCGTGGAAGTTGAAGATGATGGGCTTGTCGATGGTGAACAACGAATTGAAATCTCGATCGGATAGACCGTGGGGATGCTCCCCTTCTGACATCAATTTGAACAAGTCCACCACATTGACAAAACGCACCTTCAGGTAAGGGAACTCCTCACGCAAAATCGCTGTTGCCGCCAACGACTCCATGGTGGGAATGTCGCCACAGCAGGCCATGATTACATCTGGGATATCCGGTTCCGTGCCGCAGTCGTCATTGGAGGCCCAATCCCAAATGCCAATGCCTTTGGTGCAGTGCTTGATCGCTTCATCCATCGACAAATACTGCAAGTGCTTTTGCTTGTCGGAGATAATCACATTCACATAGTCCACACTGCGGAAACAGTGGTCAGCCACTGAGAGCAAACAGTTGGCATCCGGCGGGAAGTAAACCCGCACCACCTCAGGGCTCTTGTTAGTGACCAAGTCCACATAGCCGGGATCCTGGTGGCTAAAGCCATTGTGGTCTTGCCGCCACACTAAAGACGACAGCAAGATATTCAACGATGACACCGAGCGCCGCCAGGGCACATGGTTGCGGCAGATATCCAACCACTTGGCATGCTGGTTGAACATCGAATCAACCACGTGGGCAAAGGCTTCGTAGGTGTGGAATAGGCCGTGACGTCCGGTGAGCAGATAGCCTTCTAGCCAGCCTTGCAGCGTGTGCTCACTCAGCATTTCCATCACCCGCCCATCACGGGACAGCTCTCCCCCGTCTTCATCTTCGGGGTAGAGGTCTGCCATCCACACCTTCTTAGTGACTTGATAGACGTCCTGGAGACGGTTTGAAGCAGTTTCATCCGGCCCCATTAAACGGAAGTTGTTGGAGTTGTCGCGCATGATGTCGCGCATAAATAGACCCAGCACCTTGGTGTTCTCAAACTCGACGGTGCCATGCTGGGGGATTTCAATGGCGTAATCCTGGAAGGCGGGTAGCTTCAGGACATGGCGCAACAGACCGCCGTTGGCATGGGGGTTGGCACTCATGCGGCGATCGCCCGCGGGAGCCAATTCCTTTAATTCGGGAATCAGCGTACCGTTTTCGTCAAACAGCTCTTCGGGTTTATAGCCGCGCATCCATTCGCCCAGCCTTTCCAGGTGCTCGGGGTTGCTGTGCATGCCGCCCATCGGTACCTGGTGGGAACGCCAGAAGTCTTCGACCTTGTGTCCATCGACTTCTTCAGGGCCGGTCCAGCCTTTGGGGGTACGCAGCACAATCATCGGCCAGCGGGGGCGTTCGATCTTGCCGTTAACGCGTGCTTCGTGCTGAACTTCCTTGATTTTGAGGATGCACGCTTCCATCACCTCAGCCATCCGCTGATGCATTTCAGCCGGGTCTTTGCCTTCAACGAAGTAGGGCGTGTAGCCGTAGCCCCGGAACAGGAACTCTAGCTCTTCATGGGAGATGCGGGCCAGGATGGTAGGGTTGGCAATCTTATAGCCGTTCAGGTTCAAAACGGGCAGTACAGCTCCATCGCGGGCGGGGTTGATAAATTTGTTGGAATGCCAAGCGGTGGCCAGGGGCCCAGTTTCGGATTCGCCGTCACCCACAACGCAGCAGGTAATCAGATCGGGATTATCTAAAACGGTGCCGTAGGCGTGGGAGACGCTATAACCGAGTTCGCCACCTTCGTGTACAGAGCCGGGAGTTTCGGGGGTGACGTGGCTACCAATATAGCCGGGGAAGGAGAACTGCTTAAAGAAGCGCCGCATGCCGTCGGCATCTTCGCTTTTGTCGGGGTAGATTTCGGAGTAGGTGCCTTCTAAATAGACCGGGCCCAGGACGCCGGGAGCACCATGACCGGGGCCAGCCACGAAAATCATGTTGAGGTCGTGCTTCTTAATCAGCCGATTGCAGTGAATGTAGGTGAAGCTCAAGGCAGGTGAAGCGCCCCAGTGTCCTAGTAGCCGATGTTTGACCTGTTCTGATTTCAAGGGTGCTTTAAGCAGGGGGTTGTCGCGGAGGTAGATCATGCCCACGGCCAGGTAGTTACAGGCGCGCCAATAAGCATGCAGTTTGCGCAACTCTTCGTCTGTGAGATAAGAGGCTTTTAGAGAAGGGGCGACTACCATGGAATTCGTTCCTAACTAGGTTTTCAGAATCCGAATTTCAGTATTCGGGAGGATGTTTGAAAAGTAGCAACTAGGTCGTCAGTGGCAATTAGGGGAATCGGATCGATCTTAACCCAAAGCACATTAACCCAATTAAATTAAACTTCGATTATGGAATGAGCTAGGTCTATATTGCAGCGATTCTACCGACAATACTCAAGTCTGCCTATACCTAAATGGCTTTCAAAATTGGGATTTAATCTTTTTTCAAGGATTATTCCTGCGCACTTTGTCAATGCCCATGGGCTCAGCATAAATAGGATAGAAAGGAATGTATCCATGGATGCATCTCGCCCACTTACAACCGTAGCAAAAGTATCAAAGTCAGTTTCTTTCAAACTCTTTATAGATGAAAGTCAACTCGATTGATTGAGTACTTCAAGGATTTCAAAGGCATGATTCAGTTTTCGGATATAACGCTTGAAACCAGATATCATCGCCTAATCAAATCGCAGACTGAACGCTGTAAGCCTATTAAAGCCTCCTCAAACACAAAAATGGTTAAGGAGAAATTAACAATTCGCTCTCGAATCTCAATCTAGATCAGCTATTATTCGCTTGAACTTTTCCAAAGTCTGACAAACATAGCACTCCGTTCAAGGTAAGCTTTTTCTAGCGATAGATTGGGCGTCACCACAATTGATCCCCAGTTTTCTCAGCTAGTTAACAATTAGATCTAAAGTTCCTACAGTATTTTTATTTTATCCGTGTTTAATGGTGGATCGCGTTCACCCTTTACTAAGGAGATAAACGCTATGCTTGGTGAACTTCAAAAGCGAAAGTTAATTAAGCTCTTTAGCATGTACGACACCTGCAATATCGGCACTTTGAAGTTTTCAGATTTTGAAAAGATTGTCGAAACCCTTGCTGAAGTTAAGGGATGGAAGTCAAATTCTACTGAATATACTCAACTTCTGAACAAATTTACAAACCGTTGGGTACACCTAAAGGGCAATATTCAAGATCGAGTGGGTGGGCATGCGATGTACAAAGTTCAGCTAAAAGATTGGCTGAACTATCACGAATTTATGCTGGATGATGTTGCTAAATATGAGGACGAGATCCACACTTTGGCTGACATGATATTTGACGTTTGTGATGTAGATGATAGCGGGCATCTGGATCAAAATGAGTGGGTGGCTTTATTTAGAGCATTTAATTTGCCAGTGGTCTATGCAGGTGATGCATTTGTGAGCCTCGATCAAGATCGAGATAACTTGCTTCAAAAGGAAGAAGTTTTGAGTGCATTGCGTGATTTTTACTACAGTGACGATGCCGGGACGCCTGCCAATTTCATGTTCGGGCCGTACTAATACTATTTCTCCAAAACTTGGCTGCGTTTGGAGGCTGGGCAGATTCCCCCTTGCAAAGCTGCGCAAGTCACATCCCAATTGCGATCGCCCCCTTTGCAAGGGTGCAGCGACAGCGGGGGATCTTCAGTCGCGCGCCAGATTGCCTTTATATAGTGCTGGCCAGATTGCTTAACGCACCGAGTATCGCTGGGATGCTCAGCACACAAGCAATCTGGCTCGCCGTAGCGCCCAAAGCTTTGTGGCTACGGCTATACTAAGCACTTCAAACACTTCATCCAAACAGCTTAATCAAAACAATCGCAAGAAAGCCCAGTAGCAGTGATTGGCCTAGAAAATAGCCCCGTCGCATGTAGGCCTCCGGCAACATTGTTTCAGCCAACACGGTCAAAATTGCGCCGGCGCCAACGGCTTCAATAAAAGACACTAGGTTTTCAGAAGCCCCGACTAAAATCAGGCTCCCGAGTCCGGCGATGATGCCCTGCACCAGCATGACTGAGGTCCACATACTGAAGATGCGTAGGAAAGAAAAGCCCTGCTGACTCATCCCATCTGAACTTGACAAGGCTTCGGGATAGTTGGAGATTAGCAAGCCTGCTAGCAATGTGGTACTGACCCCCCCGCCAGTTAGTTCACCCGCCCCAATGGTGAGCGATTCAGGAATACCGTCGATTAATAAACCTACCCAAATTGCCAAGGGGGCATTGGCATGTTCCCCCAAGGCTTGAATCACGTCCTGGGCTGAGGGCAACTTCTCTCCCGTGTGCAAATACTTGAACGCTTTTTGCATCCATTGAGTGGACTGTTCTGGAGAAAAATCTTGTTTCTGCTGTAAGTAGCTGGTCACGGTTTCCTGGCGGAGAAACGTTTCGACGGCTTGATTCAGTTCGGGGGACTGGATGAGCAGATCTTCAAAATCTCGCTTGCTGAGCTGCCAAACGCTGGTGTCTCCCTCGGCAACTGCCGTCACGCTGTGGCGTGCACCGGTCAGAAAAGAAAATTCACCCAGAACATCTTTGGCGTAGAGCCGCCTTAACTGACGACTGGGATCTTTGGCGTCGCTGAGGGTGACTTGCCCCTCATGGATGATGTAGAGATATTCAGAAACCTCCTGCTGATAGAAGAATGCTTCTTCGGATTTGTAACGGCGATAGGATAGGCGGTTGGCGACGGCTTCAATATCTTCGTTGGGCAAGTATTGAAAAATAGGCAATCGTTTTACCTGGCGAGCAAGCTGCATGAATTCGGCCGCTTTGTTATCGATCGCGATCGCATCTGGAATTCGAGCCTCAGTTTGAATACAAAAAACTGCCTGATCAACCCAGGCTTTGACCTCGTCTAGGGTGAGGTAATGTCGATGCTGCAAATACTGGGCAATTTCTTCACCCTGCACCAGCCGTCGAGTTGCTTCATTCAGTTCAGGGGAAGTTTCGAGTAAATCTTCAAACACCTCCCGAGGCAGCATGGCAATTTCGCAATCCGTGGTGGCAACGGCGCTGGTGCCGTGGGGCGCCCCCGAAAAAAAGGCCATGCGGCTAAAACTATCCCCTGGCCTCAGATGGGCACAGGGTTGCATCTCTTGTTTTGGATCGAGCAGCTGCACCTGCCCACTGTGCAAAATGTACAGGGCTTCACCCGCGCTACCCGGTTGATACAGCACGCTGCCGCTGGCATAACGGCTAATCAAAAGGGATTTTGTCAACTGCTGTAAGTCTTGGCTGCCAAGGGCACGAAAAACGTCGAGTCGCCGTACCTGTCCGAGGATTTCTTGAAACTGCTGCTCTTGCTGGCGGGTAATGTGGGCGATCGCGGTGGCGGGCTTCCGCAAAAAGCTGCCGTACTTATTCAACACATGGTTAACTGTCGTAAAAAATAGACTGCCAATTAGGGAGCCGACAACCAGTTCAAGAATGTGCCCGGCTTCAACCGCGTTGGTGACCAAATCTAGCACGGTTGCTGACAACAAGGCCCCCGCCCCAAAAGCCGTCAGGCTACCAATCATCCGCCCAGAGGGCCGCCAAACTCGTGAGGTTAACGCCCCCAACGGCATTGACGCTGCACTCATCAGGCCAGCCCAAAAAGCCCGTATCATGGCGGTTTGCATTGACGACAGCTCCTGGGGTGATCAACAACAGCTTCAGGTGCCCGCTCGGTTGCGGAGTGCTTCAGGCAAGTGATAACGATCGCCCAAGCGCTTTAACAGAGGGCCGTAGCGATCAAAGGTCACCACGCTGACAGAGGCGACGGGCATATCGATGCGATCGCGATAGCGGCCTAAATCAATGCCTAAGAGGCTACAGAGAATGACCCGAATCGTGGCTTTGTGAGAGACGATCAGCACATTGCCCGTTTCAAACTTGGCTTCGATTTCCGCAATCACGAGTGCTGCCCGACTGGCAAGCTGAACCGTGGTTTCTCCTCCGGTCGGCGGATTCCAGGCGGGCTCCGTTAGCCACCGGATATAGTCTTCGGTGTAATGTTCCTGCACATAGTCTTGGGTGCGATCTTCCCATTCCCCATAGCTCAGCTCTTTGAGGCCATCTCGGCGTTGGGGCTCCGTGCCAATGGCTTCACATATGGGCTTTGCGGTGGCGATGGTGCGTTTCATTGGACTTGCGAAAACAGCCGCCCAAGGGATCGTTTTATAGGCATCCGCAAAGGCCTGAGCCATTTCTGCCCCAGATGGTGTCAGTTCCGGGTCTAGAAACCCACAGTAACCGCCAGTTTGGCTATGGGTGGTCTCACCATGCCTCAGAAAATAGAGACTCAGACTCATGGATTAGGGCACTCCCTACTCATAAACGGTGGAGTCATCGGTTGTATGCTCAGTAGCTTATGCTTGCCCAATAGTGTGGATTTTAAGGAAGTTTGTAGACCCTGCAATTCTCATTGGCAAGCCGGCAAGCAGCAATACCTTGTCTCCGAGGGCAGCCAGCTTTCTCTCAAGTAGGCAAGCTTCCATCTGCTGAAACAGTGCTTCCATCGAGCCGCCGAACTGCTCTAACAGCACCGGCCGCACGCCCCACACTAAGTTGAGTTGATGGTAAACCCTGGCGTGGGCTGTCAAGGCGACAACTGGGGCGTTAGGGCGTTCTGCGGCGGCGAGTCTCGCCGTGTGTCCGGTTTCTGTGAAGGTGACAATGCATTGTAGATCGAGCACCTGATCAATGGCATTTAGGGCTTCACTGATGGCGTGGGGATCGTCAATTTCCGAGGGAGGGTAATTGGCATATTCAGTTTCAGGTTCAACGTCAGTGGCGATACGGGCCAGCATCTTAATGGCTTCGATGGGATAATCCCCGACTGCCGATTCCCCTGATAGCATGACCGCATCCGTCCCGTCGATGATGGCGTTGGCCACGTCGCTAGCCTCTGCCCGAGTGGGTCGGGGGTTATGGATCATGCTATCTAACATCTGGGTCGCCGTAATCACAGGGATACCCTTTTGATTGCAAAGACGAATGATTTTCTTTTGGATTAGGGGCACTTTTTCTGGGCTCATCTCTACGCCTAGATCTCCCCGAGCTACCATGATGGCGTCGCATTCGTTGACGATGGCTTCTAGATTGTTGATCGCTTGGGGTTTCTCTAACTTTGCCAGAACGGGGATATGGGCGCCCTTTTCGGTGAGTAGTGCTTTAAGTTCTTGTACGTCTTCTGGTCTCCGCACAAAGCTTAGGGAAATAATATCGACCCCTTGTTCTACCCCAAAGGCCAAATCTTGCTTGTCCTTCGCGGTCATGGAGGGCAGTCGCAGATTGAGCGTTGGGAAATTTACCCCCTTGTGGCTCTTCAGAATGCCCCCGGTGACCACGCTGCACTGCACCGCACTACCCTGCACCGCCTCAACCTGCAGTTCGAGCAGGCCATCGTCTAGCAACACGGGGGTCCCTGCGACTGCTTCCTCGGCCACATAGGGATAGTCAATGCCTACCGTCTCTGGCTGCTGGGTATAGTCTGCCAACGGCACTAGCGTTAGAGATGCCCCCGGGTGGAGTTCTAAGCCTGAATCTGGCAACTCCCCGACTCGAATCTTGGGACCCTGTAAGTCTTGGAGGAGCGTTAAGGGCCGTTCCAGTTCCTGAGAAACGGTACGCAGTTGCCGAATCCCTTCGGCGTGATTTTCGTAGGTGCCGTGGGAAAAGTTCAGCCGAGCCACATTCATGCCTGCGAGCATCAACTGCTTCATCATTTCTGGAGAGTTACTGGCTGGGCCAATGGTGGCGACGATTTTGGTGCGATGCGATAGGGGTTTCATAGGCTCCTTCGAGTTGACAGTGTGGGACACAGTGCAGGATGGGGTCTAGATTTTCTGCGGACAAACCGTAGGCTGTTCACGTTTGCCTGCCAACAATTTGCCAGCAGGATTGGGCGATCGCCCAATCTTCTTGGGTGTGAATTACCCAGACGCGGACGGTTGAATCAGCGGTAGCGATGTCTTGATCGACGGGGCGACTTTCGTTTTTGTGGGGGTCTATTTTTAAGCCCAAAAACTCAAATGCTTCGCAGGCTGCGGCACGAACAGGCGTTGCATTTTCGCCTACCCCAGCCGTGAAGACGAGGGCGTCCAATCCGCCAAGGCTGGCTAACATGGCCCCTATACAAGACCGCAGACGATGGATATAAATGTCGAAGGCCAGTCGGGCACGGGGATTCTCTGCTGCGATCGCCCCCAGAATTTGCCGCATATCCCCTGAGAGGCCCGATATCCCCTGCAATCCTGAGGCTTTGTTCAGCAAACGATCAATCTCTTGGGCACTGATCCCCTGAGTTTGCATCACGTAGATAATAATGCCTGGGTCGACAGCGCCCGAGCGGGTGCCCATCATTAGCCCATCTAGGGGCGTGAAGCCCATGGTGGTGTCAATGCTGTGCCCCTGTTTCACCGCAGAGAGAGAACAGCCATTGCCGAGGTGACAGATAATCAGCCGCAAGTCATTCAACTCACGGTTGAGTAACTGGGCTGCCCGCTGAGCACAGTATTCATGGCTAATACCATGGAAGCCATAGCGACGAATCCCCTGTTCAACCCATTCGTAAGGGACAGGATAGGTGGCGGCTGCCTCGGGTAGTTGGCTGTGGAAGGCCGTGTCGAATACCGCCACTTGAGGTATATCGATCCCCAAGATTTTTTCAATTGCCTCAATCCCGGCTAAATTGGCGGGGTTGTGGATGGGGGCGAGGGTAGATAACCGGGCGATCGCTTCCTTCACCGTCTCTGTGATCAGCACGCTTTGGCGATAGTCCTGCCCGCCGTGCACCACCCGATGCCCGACGACATCAATCTTTTCAAGGGACTCAATCACGCGGGTTTCCCCTTGCCAAAGAGAGGCGAGCAAATGATCCATAACCGCTGAGCGGTCTTGAGTCGAGAGGCTGTCGGTATGTTTGATGCCGGCTGAAGTTTTGATCACAATCTCTGAAAATCCAGGATGGCCAGACCAATCCACACTGGCTTCCCATAGCGGGGGGGGCGGCTGGGCAGGCAACTGTTCCCCAGCAACCTCGTAAAGACAACTCTTTTGGCTGCTAGAACCGGCATTGAGAACCAAAATCTTCATACGGCATTCTCGCAACGCTGCCCGGCTTCGATCTCGCTAATATTTGAAAATGTAGTCTTGGCGATGTTGTCCAAGGCTTCTTGGGTAAAAAAGGCTTGGTGAGCGGTGATCACCACATTGGGGAAAGACTGCAAAAGTTGAAAAGTGTCGTCTTGAATCACGGTGTCAGACAGGTCTTCAAAAAACAAATGGGCCTCCTCTTCATACACATCAATACCCAAATAGCCCACCTGACCTGATTTGATCGCGTCAATCACCGCCCGAGTGTGGATCAACGCCCCACGACTGGTGTTGATTAACATCGCCCCCGATTTAAGCTGTTGTAATGAGTCAGCATTAATCAGGTGATGGGTGGCAGGCAATAGCGGACAGTGGAGCGACACAATGTCAGACTGGGCCAGCAAATCTGGGAGTTCCACATACTTAACGCCCATGTCCATACACATTGAGTTGGGATAAACGTCATAGCCCAGCAGGGTGCAGCCAAAGCCGTTCATGATTTGGGCAAAGCACTGACCAATTTTGCCCGTACCTACCACGCCTACGGTTTTACCGTGGAGGTCGAACCCCAGCAACCCGTTGAGCGAAAAGTTGTCATCGCGAACGCGATTGTACGCTCGGTAGAGTTTGCGATTGAGCATCAAAATTAGCGCCACAGCGTGCTCTGCCACCGCATAGGGAGAATAAGCCGGTACGCGCACCACGGTGATCCCCAACGCTTTGGCTACGTCGAGGTCTACGTTGTTAAATCCAGCACAGCGTAGGGCAATCAGGCGAGTGCCGCCCGCTGCGATCGCCCGTAGCGTGTCTGCACTCAAATCATCATTAATAAACACACACACAGCCGGAAAACCCTCTGCTAAGGCAGCGGTGTCAGGGGTTAAGCGGGGTTCAAAAAACACTAATTCGTGATCGTAGTCTGGGAGCCTGGCACTCAGTGACTTTTGGTCGTAGGGTTTAGTGCTGAAGACTGCGGTTTTCATAACACTTTTGTTGCGAGTCAGAAGGGCTGAATCAAAGCGAGTGGTGTGGTTACCGCTAAAGTTATGAATCACGTAGCCTAGTGTCGAGTCTGCAAGACCCCATGCGACAAGGATTTGCAGGCTGCATTCCTTGACCCAGGCTACGAAAGTAAAGATTGTTAAACCACAGCACAGTCTATCTGAACCCAATGAAAAAGATTGTCATCTACACACCGTAAAGGTGGAAACTTAAGGTCTGGTTATGATTAACCTTGACTCAAGTTCGGTAGGCGAGCCAGAGGGGAGCACATCCGAAAATTAACATGCCCCCCTTCTCTATTTGCCAATGACGCCCAGCCAGCTAAGCGATCTTGCTGCACAGACAGCCAGAGTCGCCCAGTTGTATCGGTGACGATCAAAGCGGGTAGGTTCTCCTGTAAGGTTTCGGTGCCATTGCTCAAGGCACCCAGCTGACGCGATAAAAGCGTTGGTTCTGCGCGCACGCGTAACCCATTGCCAATATCACTCTGGACTGTCAGACAAACAGGAGAAGCTAACCCAGATAGCACAGCTGTACTGTGGCTGGTTGCGACGAATGTATCGCCAATTCGACAGCCCTGCTCAACTGGCCCTGTGCCAATTTTCCAAACCAAGTCGCTGAGACGATACCAGTAGGTGATAGAGGTGTTGGCTTCACTCGCCGCTTGCTCACAGGCCTGCTCAAAATCCAGGTAGCCGCCCAGCTCCAGATTAGAAAACCCCGCAGCAAAGGGTAAGGTGTTTGAGGGGTTAATTTGCTCCCAGTCTTGCCAACCGGGCTGAGGCTGAGCTGGGGCCTTGGGTGCCAGGATGAGCAGCATCCCAGGGACAATCCCCAGCATGGTGAGCAGTCGAACGAGATTTTGATTCACGGGCGCTATTGCTATTCAAAGTTAAATTATCAAATTTTATCCGTTTACGAGGTCTGCGATCGCGGCTGCATCTAGGCGCACAGTCAACGTTCCCCGTCGAATTTTAGCCCCAATCTGCTCATAGAAAGCTTGTCCACGGGGGTTCGTTGCAGCCACGTTCCAATCGATTCGGGCAACACCTGCGTACTTGGCAAGATGGGCTAATTCCTTTAGCAACAACTTGCCCACCCCCTGACTCCGATGGGACGGCACCACGAATAGATCGTCGAGCCAAAGACAGGGTTTGGCGAGGAAGGTCGAAAACGTCTCGAAAAAGGTGGCGAACCCAACCAATTCGTCTCCGATTTCCGCCACGATGGCAGATACCCGAGGGCGCTCCCCAAAAAAAGCCTCGTTGATTTCGTCAGCGGTCGCCTTCAAAAGTTCAATCCCCCCGTCAAACTCCGCTTTAGCCCGCAAAAGCTCAAGCATCTGCAGCAGGTCATCTTGCTTCGCTTGTCGAATCGTGGGGTTCTGCATGGGGAATATTATGACCCTAGCTGGTCTTCTAAATAAGCCGTCATCAATTGTTTCATCTCCGCAATCATGCCGTCCACGTCCCCCCCGGTGCTTTTAATCTCCTGTTCTTGCTGGACTAAATAACTCATGCCCTTGTAAAGGGCCTTCGTCACCCGCGCAATCTGCCAACCCCGACTGGGGTTTAGGTCTGGGCAAATCCGCAGAAGCAAATCGTGGATAGTCGCTAGGACTTCCTGGTCAACCCGTTTCGCCCCCTCCGCTAGGGCACTTTCCCCTTCTTGTCCTGCGTTTAAATGCCTGAAGGCAGGATGCCGGCGTTCAAAGGTAATCATGGGGTCAATCACTCGATCAACGATTGTCGCAAAATCTAGACCCGACACATCCTGCTGTAGCGCAGTTAATGTGTTGTTGCCCAATTGCTGCATGTACCGCTCCCCCAACGCTATCAGAATCGCCTCTTTATTAGAAAAATATTGATACACCGAGCCCACTGAAATATTGGCTCGATTGGCTAAGGCATTGGTGTTAATCGCTTCTGATCCACCGTCGGCCAATAAATCAGCAGCCGTATCCAGGATCAAATCGTGCCGTCGCCGCCCCCGCTCCCCTGTAGGGCTACGGCGGTTTTTTGGGGCGGCCTCACCGCCATCCTTGGCAATGGGCGACGTTACCCTTTTGTCATTTTGGGAGTTGCCATCTGGAGATTGACGATGTGAGCTTTTGCTCATATACTGCAAAATACAATGCGAGTGAAAGCTCACATTAGCAAAGTTCAAACTGTATCTGCAAACATTGCAACCGATGGGAGATCAACAGCGATGGATGGCAAAACAGCTTTTGTGACGGGTGCAACAGGTTTGCTGGGTAGCAATCTTTGCCGAGTATTGGTTTCGCAGGGATGGCAGGTGAAAGGTCTGGTTCGTTCTATGGATAAGGCCAAAAGATTCCTCGGAAACAGCGGAGTTGAGTTTGTTCAAGGCGATGTTGAGGAGGTGTCTGCTTTTTCTCAGGCGTTGGATGGGGTGGATGTGGTGTTTCACACGGCTGCCTTTTTCAGGGAGTATTATCAGCCGGGGAGTCACTGGGAGAAAATGAAGCGCATCAATGTGGATGCAACGATGGCGCTTTTGAGGGCAGCGGAGGCACAAGGGGTTGCTCGGGCAGTTTTCACTTCATCGAGTGGGGTGATTCAAGCTCACCCACGTCAGGCTGCTACTGAAGCATCCCCCTGCAATAGATTTGCTGACAAGAACCTCTATTTCAAAACCAAGGTTTTGGCAGAGCGGGAAATCTATCAGTTCTTAGAAACAAGTCGCATGGATGTGGTGATGGTTTTGCCCGGTTGGATGATGGGGCCAGGGGACGCTGCCCCAACCTCTGGCGGGCAGCTGGTGTTGGATTTGTTAGCCGGTAAACTACCCGGCGTGATTGACGGTGGGGCGTCATTAGCTGATGCGCGGGATGTAGCAGCAGCAATGATGACGGCGGCTGAACGGGGATGCCGGGGTGAGCGTTACATTCTGACCGGGCCACTGGCAACCATGAAAGACATTGCGCTAGAACTAGAAGCGATCGCGGGCATCAAAGTGCCCAAAATGAAAATTCCGAATTGGCTGGCGATCGCGATCGCTTGGGTGTTAGAAACCTGGGCGGGTTTGACGGGTGGGGTAAATCCTATGCCACTGGCTGGCATCCAGACTTTATTAGAAAAAGCGAATTTAAGCTCAGTCAAAGCTGAACGAGAGTTGGGTGCAACCTTCCGCCCGCTTAGGGAGACATTGAAAGATACGGTGTCGTGGTATGAGGCTCAGGGCTATTTATAGAAGCATGCTTAAGCACACACAGTCCATAGACATAGATCTTGACAGAGTCAAGGTTTAGTTTGTCCCTGCGGTACCCTAATAGGATAATTGTCCTGCTTTATGGGTTGTGATGAGAAGACGTCAATTCTGGAAACGGTTTGCACTGATAGCCTTAATCGGGGTGCTGTTGAGCTGGATGGTGAGCTGCAGCAGCGCTACTCTAGAAGCCGATGGAGGAGGTGCTAGTAGTCAAGAAGTCGAGTTTTGGACCATGCAGCTGCAACCCGACTTTACCGATTACTTCAACCAGCTCATTGCGGCTTTTGAGGCAGAGAATCCAGACATTACCGTTCGATGGGTAGACGTGCCCTGGGCCGATATGCAAAGCAAGATTTTGACAGCGGTTTCTGCGGGGACTGCCCCTGACGTGGTCAATTTGAACCCTGACTTTGCCTCTCAATTAGCCAGCAAAAACGCCTGGTTGATCTTAGATGATCAGGTTTCAGCCGAAGACAAAGCCCTGTATTTACCCAAAATTTGGCAGGCCAGTTCCCTGAATGGCCAAAGCTTCGGTTTCCCCTGGTATCTCACCACGCGGGTGACTCTTTACAACCAAGATATAATGGCCGAAGCAGGGTTAAGTGCACCGCCCCAGACCTATGCAGACCTCGCGATCGCAGCTCAGCAAATTAAAGACGAAACCGGCAAATACGCTTTTTTCACCACGTTTGTTCCTGAAGATTCTGCTGATGTGATGCAGTCGTTTGTGCAGATGGGAGCCACCCTAGTGGATGACGAGGGCAAAGCCGCTTTCAATAATCCCGCAGGTCAAGCGGTATTTCAATACTGGACAGATCTGTTCCAAAACGAGCTCCTGCCACGAGAAGTCCTCACCCAAGGCCATCGCCGCGCCATTGAACTTTACCAAGCAGGAGAAACCGCCATTCTGGCATCTGGGGCAGAATTCCTCAGCACAATTGCCACCAACGCACCCGATATCGCAGCAGCCACCGCCAGCGCTCCCCAGATCAGTGGTTCGACTGGCAAGAAAAATGTGGCCGTGATGAATCTAGTCATTCCCCAATCCACGGATGTCCCCGAGGCAGCCCTCAAATTTGCCCTCTACGTCACCAACGACGAGAACCAATTAGACTTTGCTAAGACTGGTAACGTATTGCCGTCGACCATAAATGCGCTCAACGATGGTTATTTCACCGAAGTTGCAGACGATAACGATGCCGTGGCCGTAGCCCGATCATTCAGCGCCGCTCAAATGGAAGATGCAGAGGTGCTAGTGCCTGCCATGGAAGATGTCAAAGCGCTGCAAAAGATCCTTTATGAGAATCTGCAAGCAGCCATGCTCGGCCAAAAGAGCGTTGACCAGGCCGTCAATGACGCGGCTGATGCCTGGAATCAACGTTAGTTTTAGAGCTTCTACAGGAGCCCGTCATCTGTCCTGGGCCCAATTCTGGATTCTCGACCAACAGTTTTCGACAAGTCGTTGAAATTAAGTTGAAATCCATGGATGAATGGGTACATTAAAGAGAGTTAATGAATCGTAATTAACAGACCGCATTCCGCCTGTCTCAACTATCTAGCCGTAGAGAACTCATGGTTACTGTCGCTGATACTGCTCATCTAATCCATAAAAAGCATCCCAACAAGCATAATCACTACGGCTTTCGGGATTTCTTTCAGTTCAATGCTGAAACTGGCAACATCACCGACTGGAACGATAGCCGCAATATTCTGACCAGTGAAGACTTCATTATTGGTTTGCTCGAAGGGCTAGAAGAAGAAGTCGGAGAAGCCTCCACTGCCATCATGTACAGCATCGGCATCGAATGGGGCAAACAGGACTCTTTGTTTTTTAATAAGTGGTTTGAGCGGGAATTCAAGATGAGTACCCGTGAGGCTAACCTGATGTTTTTGCTAGAAACCTGGTGGTGGCCGTTCACGGCTCAAGGCTGGGGGCGTTGGGAAGTGGATATGAATGATCGCCAGCAAGGTTTTATGTTCATCAACCTATTTGACTCAGCAGTGGCCCGCACCTTAGGTGATGTGGGTAAGCCCGTGTGTCACATTTACGCGGGTTTATTTGCTGGCTTCTTCACTGAGATGGTACGGAAACAATTGAGCTGTATTGAGATTCAGTGCTATTCCATGGGTGAAACCTACTGCAAATTTTTGCTGGGGGGCAAAGAACGCATTGATGCTGCTGCCTTCTGGATGACAGAAGGAGCCGGTGCCCGTGACATTGAAAAACGATTGAGAGCGGGCGAGGTCGCGTCATGACAGCATCAGCTATAGCGTCTGACAAAACGACAGGGATGCTCTCCAAGTCATGGTTGCAGCAGTCCGTGCGTCAGTGTTTTGCAAGCTATAACTGGGAAGGCAGGGCGCAACCTGAAGCCCTCGTGGGCTCTGATCCAATTGTCTCTAGCGAGGCATTACCCCCGTTATCTTTCCAGCTATCAGTGCAGCAATTCTTTAGTCAGTTTCCGTGGGAAGGCACCCCAGAGATTGCAGTGCCTGTGTCTCCCCTGGGTGTGAAGGCAGCAACGGAGGAGGCCGACGATCTCACCCTTGATGCTTTCTCCGATTTGTTTTAAAGAGTAACGCTGGCCAACAGATTGAATACCATGAATAAGCATCTCGAAACGCTGTTTAACGAACCCGAAAAAAGCTATCTCAAGGCCCAAGACTTGAACTTGCTGAGTCAGTATGTGGGGTCATTACCTGAACGAATTAAAGTCTATCGTCAACTCCGCGACAAAGAGCTGGAAATTATGCAGGCCGTTGCTGACGATTTACAGCAACAGTTTCCCCAAGTAGCTGAAGCCAGTCTAGAGCGGAGCATTAAGAATGGTCTGCTGGTAATGCGTTACTGCGCGATGGCAATGCTTTTGGATGATCCTGCATTTGTTGTGCAGCGGTTAAATGGCTGGTTAAAACCCATCACTGCAGTTTACGACACCCAAGCCATCGATCGTGCCCTGTATCAGCATTTGACTCAGCAGTTGGCCAAACGGTTTACTGCTAACCAAATGAAAATTATTCAGGGGTCACTCATTCTTGCTCAATCCATCGTTTTAGAAACCCAATCCCCCCCCACCGACGTAAACGAGACCATAGAAGCCCTGGCTGGTATTGGCTAGCGTGTTGCCTTTTTTAATTCATTGATTGCATAACGTCATGGTATCTGTTGCTGATCTGTTAGTTGATAATCGTCTGACTGGTAACTACTTTTCCAGTAGTGTCTACGTTCGTGGCACCCTGGAGCTGGGGTTGCTCGAAAACCGCCGGGGCGATCGCTTGTTGGCTATTCCTGAAGCCCTGGTCAAAGGCATGTATGCCGGGCTAGATCAAGAAACTGGACAGGCTGCTAAGCTGGTGTTGTTCAACTGTGGCCTCTGGTGGGGCAAGAACTTCTATGCCCGCTTTTGTGAAGAACTGATCGATTACTACGACCAAGCGATCGCTGATTTAGCGATGGCCGAGTTTTTGCAGGCCTTGCAGCAATGCTGGCAAACCCATGGATGGGGACGGATTGCGTTAGACCAAAGTTACCAGGCTCAGGGATTCTTGGGGATTAACATCTGGCATTCGCCCTACATCGCCCATGCCCCGAAGACGAATAAGCCCGTCTGTTATTTAGAAATGGGAATTTTGCAGGCGTTCTTTAGTCAATTGACGGGGCGTGACTTAATGTGTGTGCAAACGGCCTGTGAGTCGATGGGGGAAGACCGCAATCGCTTTGTCCTAGGTTTACAGGCTCGGCTTCAACCCGCTGAAGCTATGGTTGACGCTGGGGATTCCCATGAGAGTATTATGCAGGCGTTGGTCGCTTAGGGAGGGTATGTTTTGGGCCGGAAGGTGCTGGTATTGATCTTCGTACTCTTCCATCAGTGGTGTGAGTAAATCTGTTTCTTCCCGTCGATCTAACTACTATCCGCTAGGGCTGATAGGGCAAGGGCAGTTTGGCCGTGTGTTTTGTGGGGTCCATCGGGAGACGGCTGAACTGGCAGCTTTAAAGGTCATCAGCCGCGATCGCTTACCGACCTATAATTTTTTGCGCGAGCTGCGCTTTTTAATCAGCTTAGAGCATCCTAATATCGTCGGATGTCGCGCCATCGAGCATACCGCAACAGGGCGACGCTTAGTGATGGACTATTGCGAAGGGGGCACCCTGCGCAGCTGGATGGAAGCGCGTGCCCAACTGTCTACCCAAGAGGGGTTGCGGTTGATCATGGATGTGTTGACGGGGTTAGAACATGCCCATAGCCAGGGGATTGTGCACTGTGACATCAAACCCGAAAATATATTACTAACCCTGACGGACAGGGGATGGATTGCCAAGATTTCAGACTTTGGTATAGCTCGCCTCAGCCAAGAGATGCAATCTGAATCAGGCAATACCGGATCGCCTGCCTATATGGCACCCGAGCGGTTTTATAATCGGCATTCTGCCGCGTCAGATCTCTATGCTGTGGGCGTGATTTTGTTTGAATTGCTGCTCGGCGATCGCCCGTTTTCTGGTGTGCCAGCTGATTTGATGCTATCTCACTTGAATCGACCCGTTCAAATTCCAACCTCATTGCCCGTGGTCGTACAGGAGATCCTACGGCGATCGCTGCAAAAACTCCCCGCTCGCCGATTTAGTTCTGCCACTGAGATGCGAGCTGCGATCGCCACAATTGCAGATCAACGGGCCACTGCCCTGCTCCCCACCATACCCCCCCAGTCCGCTTCGCTCCTACTTTCAGCCCCCTGGCAAGCAGTAGGACAAGTTGTGTTGCCCCACCCCATTACCCATCTAGCGATTCTTCCATCTGTTTTGCCGTACCCCACCCAACCGTCCACTGCTGAGCCGAACCAGTGGGTGCTTTGCGGTCATCAACATCACCTAGTGGGTTTACAGTATCCTGATGGCTGTATCACCGGCGATATTTCCCCCAAGGTGACCCCGCTCAACTTGCCAGAACCGCTGTGTCAACTACAGGGAGGCAGGTGGGAGAATCGATCGGGGTGCTTTATGGTAACCCAAACGGCTGCCCAAACCCAGCTGTATTACTGGGTGCCCCCTTGGCGCCCACCGCTGCCGTCGGCGATGGCCTGCCAGAATCGAGCTTTGGCCGTTACCCCCTGGCCTGATCTACCACCCCACATGGCAGCAGCAGAAACCTGGTGGGCTCTGGGCACCGCTGCCACAGCAGAGCAACCCGGATGCTTAACCGTTGGTGGACGGAACCGAACAACACGCCATGTCCCACATCCCCTCTCCGCGTTGCTAGCACTCTTCATTTTGGATAAGCGTTACGGTGTGATAGTGACCCGTCAGGGGCCAGACAGCTTCTTCCAAGTCTTTACTTGCCGGGGACGATGGTTGGGACGACTGCGGTTACCGATATTGCTCAGTCAAGTTTGGCAAACGCCCACGCCCTATCGACTCTTGGCCTTAGCAACGGGAGAACAGGGCAAATTTGCCTGGATGATTGATCTCAAACCGTTTCGGGTGTTTCGCATCCAATTACCCATTGTTGCTACGCTGGCAGCCGTTGCAGAGTGGGGTTTTGTGTTTGGAGATGCCGGAGGGCAGCTTTATCTTTGCGATCGTGATGGGGATGCCCTGGGTACTGTCCAAGGTCCTGCTAATCTGACTGCTTTACAAACCTGTCAAAGTCGGGGCTTACTCGTGGCCGCCACTCAAAATGGTCAAAGCACGCTATACAGTGTGGATATTGAGAAGTTTTCCCTAGATATCATCTTTTAGGGGTTACCCGAAATCCCTCCATTCAAATATCTTTTAGAGGCGTGATATATCGTACTTCTAGAAGGGAGAGCAGCAGTCGCCGATCAATTTTGCCGGATGTCTTCAATCTGCGCATCAAGGCCATAGTGTTGCAACATCTCAACCATCTCAATCGCAACGGATTCTTCTTCATAGGCCCCGGTTTGCATCATCACCCGCCCTTGAAATCGGGTGCGAAAAGCATCAGATACGAGCGATCGCACTTGGTTTTGCGTAGTCTCATCGGGGGCTTCGACTAACACGCGATAATACAGACCCAGAGCAGCGGCCCTTGAGGGTGGAGACGGAGGTGCCCCCCCAGCACTGGCTAACGTAGCCGGAACAATGACGTTGGCCATCCCCCCAGGGCTGCCAACGGGCACATTGGAATTGGGTACGCGCAACACATCACCGTCAGGTTGGGGCAAACTAGCCCCGTCGTCCGGCACTGCTGGCAAATCATTTGGCAAATCATTCTCGACGGTGCTTGGAGACTGTTCAGGTGCTGCTTCAACGGTTGGCGGAATCACTGCAATCTCAACTGCATCGGGTTGAGCATTGGGAGGGGTTGGTGAGGCGGTCTGTTCGCGATTGTCTGGGGTATCCGTTAAGGGTCGGGAGAGATCTCCCGGTCGGCGCAAGTTTAGGCGGGCAAAGAGCGCATCTACATCTGGCCCAGGATCCGCGTTAGGAGCTGGCGTCGCAGCGGTATTGTTGGCAGCAACGGTGGGTGGCTCGGTGGCAGGTAGCGCTGCTGAGTCGCCGGACGGTATGGGCTCAGCAGCGGCTGGATCTGGCGTTGGCCCGATAGCAAGGGGGACGGCGTCTACCCCAGATGTTTCCGTAACGGACGGTTCAGTAACGGGTGGCAGCGGTTCTACCGAAGGGGCAGCAGCGGTTGGCGCAGGTAGATCGGGCAAGGAGGCCGCTGAAGTCGCTGCTATCGAGGCAGGTTGTTCGGGCACACTGGGTGGGGAAGCCGCGATCTCAGTAACGGGGTCTGCGGTGGTTTCCGCGTGGTCAGGGGCGGGGGCTGCTGCTGGCGGTTCTGTTGGCCCTGCTGCTACCGCTGTTGATGAAGATGTCGAAGCAGGTGGTTCAGCGATCGCGGTTGATGGGGCTTCAGGGATAGGCGGTGCGGTTTGCCCGCTTGGGGCTGGAGCCTGCTGGGTGGCTACGCTAGAGTCTGCCGGACTAACAGGTGGCCCAGGTACCGTTTCGGTGGCAGCTGCTCCCGCTGGTGTGGTTGCCGCTGTATTGGCACTAGGGGTAGGACGTATCACGGCTGCGATCGCCGGGGCATCTCCAAAATCAACGACACCGTTGCGGCGGTTGTGACGGATGTCGTTGCCTTCTAAAACCGGATCAGCACCTGAGAGCAAAACAATACCCTCTCGGTTTTGCACGATTCGGTTGTTGATAATGCGGGGCATCGCCGATTCAGAAACGGTAATGCCTACCCCAGTTTGTTCAAATAAATTCTCTTGCACCGTGGCCGTAGACGCACCATAAATCACCAACCCGGCCACCGCGTTTTGATAAAAGTGGTTGCGGGCGATCATCGGTTCCCCCTGACCCGCGATAAAAATCCCGGCATGGCCGCTACCCGCGAACACATTTTCAAGCAACACTGGGCTACCTGCCTCAATCCAAACCCCCTGCCCCTGACCGCTTGGATTAGAAACCATGACATGGGCTAGCCCTGAGCGATCGGCTGCGACGATGGTGACATTTTGCAGCGATAGGGTGGGGCTGACAAAATCCCCCCCGCCTCGAATCACGGCTTGGGGGACATTGCTGCTCGGGTTGCCCTGTACGGTGACCCCTGGCTTGAGGTTCAGAGGGAATTGCTCACCGCTTTCAGCACTGTAGGTTCCGGGTGCCAGCACAATCACTGTGTTCGGGGCTGCGATCTCCAGGGCGTAGGTAATGGTGCGTAATGGCTGGCGTTCGCCCCCGCTGCCGGCTTGATCAACCCCCGCAGTCGGGTTCACAAATAGCATGGTATAGCCATTCGGGGTTTGAACGCGATCGTCGCTGCCCTCTTGATTAAACGGATTGGGCAAATTGTTCCCTTGCAGTGGACGCGTTTGAGCTAGGGCCGAGGTAGTCGGTGCCACCCCCGCAATCGCCAGAATTTCCCCTGCCCAAAGCAGTAGGGGTAGGGCTAAAACCGTATTCAAAGCAGCGCGTAGTGCGGTCATAAAGCGTGAGGATTTTTAGGAGACGAGACGAACAATTTGATAACTCAAATGGCGGTGTTGGGAACCCAAATGTTAAGTAAGTTAACCAAACAGTTCAAGCTGCTAGGATAAAACCGTCTTGTTGGATGGCTTGAAAAATTGGCATGGCGGAGTTGTATTCATCCAGTAGCAATAGCGCTTCAGAGCTGATCTCTGATTACCGTCAAGTGTCACCGACTACCCTCTATCGCATCCTAGATGCGAACTTCGATCGCGCCCGCGAAGGCTTGAGAATTATCGAAGAATGGTGCCGCTTTGGCCTCAACCATGCTCAGTTCACGAATCAAATCAAGCAGTGGCGGCAAACCCTAGCCCATTGGCACTGGGCAGAGATCCGTGCCGCCCGTGATACCCCCAGCGATCCAGGTGTGGAGCTGACCCACCCCCAAGAAGCGATTCGCACGAATCTACAGCAAGTCCTCCAAGCAAACTTTTGCCGAGTGCAGGAAGCCCTGCGCGTGCTGGAAGAATATGGGAAGCTAATCAACCCTGATATGGGAGCTACGTTTAAGCGCATGCGCTACCAGGTTTATACCTTAGAGAGTCAACTCGGTCTCTACCAGCGACAGGACAAGCTCCAACAGGCCCAAACCTACCTGGTCACTTCTCCCCACGAACACCTGATCGATGTGGTAGAAGCTGCCCTCAAAGGGGGATTAGGTATCGTGCAGTACCGAGAAAAAGTCGCCCATGACTGTGATCGCTGGCCGATCGTGCAGCAGCTACGATCACTTTGTGACCAATACGGGGCGCTGTTTCTAGTTAATGATCGGATCGATTTGGCCCTAGCCGCTAACGCTGACGGGGTACACCTCGGGCAACAGGATTTGCCTATCACCGTCGCCCGCCAACTGCTGGGCGATCAAGCCATCATTGGCCGTTCCACAACTAGCCCCGATGAAATGCAACGGGCGATTGCCGAAGGCGCAGATTACATTGGCGTTGGCCCTGTCTATGCCACACCAACTAAACCCGACAAAGCAGCTGCGGGGCTTGATTACGTGCGTCATGTCGCTGCCCATGCAACCCTGCCGTGGTTTGCGATTGGCGGCATCGACAGTCACAATCTGCGTGAAGTGATTGATGCTGGAGCCCAACGCGTTGCCATTGTCCGCGCCATCATGCAGGCTGACAACCCTACGCTGATCACCCAATCCCTAGCCACCCAACTCCCGCCCCTACGCGCGAAACCATGAGCGATCCCTCTCCCAGCAACGCCATTGCCTTACAAGTCAATGGCAAAGCTCATACCTGTGCCGCCCGTGTAACCCTGCCCGAGCTCTTGACGCAGCTGGGTCTTAATCCCAGACTTGTGGCCGTAGAATATAACGGAGAAATCCTCCATCGGCAATTTTGGGATACGACTGAAATGCAGTCGGGCGATCGATTGGAGGTTGTCACGATTGTGGGGGGAGGGATTAAGTGAGGGAGAGATGAGGAGGTTAGGGAGTTGGGGAGCTGGGTTAACTAAGCTGATTTGAAAGAAAATAGAATTCTTTTCGGGTGTGCTGCTAGTACCTATGTCATGGTAGTGATTTCCCTACCCACCCAACCCTCCCTAGCTTGATTTCTGCCTTATTTCTGAAGGGTGGTTTCTTCGACTTGGGCCAAAATGCGATCGCGAAAATCGGTGTCGCTGTTGGCGAGACCTAAAAGCTGTCCATATTCTTGACGAGTTAGCCCGGCCTGCTCGATTAGGGTAAAGGCTTCTAAACGAATTTGCCGTTGCATCTGAACCGATTCTGATTCAGTTTCCACCCGTTGCAAATCGATTTCCCTTTGATCAATCAAATCCACAATTTGTAGGTAAACCTTGACAAATTGCTTCACCTTTTCGGATGAAATGTCGCTAGCAGATAATTTAGGAGCGATAGCTGGAGCGATGATTTCACTGGGCTCCGATGTTGGTAGAACTGTATCGGCAAGACTTTCACCCGCAAAAATTAATAAACTACTCCAGCACAGCAGCAGGCATACCCCTTTGCATAAAATGGCGCTTAAGTTCGGCGATCGCCGCCAAATCCCCAAAAAATATGAAATCAGGTTCATGGATGATGAAACTTCAAACGGTGTGTTATCCTGTTTCACTGGAAAGCAAATTTCTGCCGATATGCATAGCCTCAACTTATTGAGTCGGCAGACTGTTCTAGCAATGTAACGTGGAATTTGAAAAATTTAATTATGACAGATACCTTGGTGAGCCAGCAGGTTGTTCATCCCATGGAGAAATTCCAGGGTAAAGTGCAATCCTTGGTTAGCTCCAGACTGATTCAACCGACCGATCGTCTGTGGAAGATCGCTTTTTTGTTTGGCGATGATTGGGCCTATTGGAAGCGGGAACTCGAAGAATTTGAGTTCACAATGCAAGACACCATCGGTGACCTCTTGGCTGTCGAATCTTGGGAAGAAGATCCCGAATAGAGTGCCTTGGTTAGCATCAATGTGCTCCCTAGGCTGGCAGTGACTGTTCTGATGGTGATTACTTCTTTTAATGGTGGTGATCCAAAGGTCACTCATCCTGCTTTTAGCAGGATGAGTGACCTAGAAACTCCAAATGCCCTGTCTGACTTTGTTGAAGCCAGACAGGGCATTTGGAGTGTGAGCGCTCTTGAATTAATGAATAAACTCCGCTAGTTACGGAGCTTTTCCAAGTTGGGCCTAACTTTGACCCGTACTGCAATCACAGTGATGTTGTCGTGGCCGTTTTGCACATTAGCAAGTTCAATTAAATCTGCAACCCCTTCTTCGAGGTCGTGACGCGATCGCAACAGCGGATCGACATGGCTCGTGCAATGAGTTTCCAGCAAATCATTGTCGCTCAACCCATCGGAGCACAATACGAAGAGCGTGTCTTCATTTAGATCGATATAGTTCACACTGGGGCGAATATCTTCGCTGTCTCTAGGGCCAAGGGCTTGGGTTAACTGATAAGCGTCTGGGCGAGCATAGGCGATAGCAGGCTCCACACCACGCTTAATTTCTCGCTGGCCCACTTCATGGTCTATGGTGGCTTGCTGGAGTCCCAGACGACGGCTGTAGCGATATAGTCGACTATCGCCCACATGGGCTACAACGGCTTGGGTATCTTGCAGCAAAACCATCACCAGGGTGGTGCCCATACGTCCGCTGCCGGATCGCTCATCTTGGATATTGAGGTCGTAGATGGCGCGATTGGCTTCTGCGATCGCAGTTTGGATACTCTCTTCCGGAGGCAAATCTTCGCCCCAGTGCTGCTCAAAATAGGCCTGTAAGGTTTGTACGGCTAACGCACTAGCGACTTCCCCACCCTCGTGGCCCCCCATGCCGTCGCACAAGATGTAGAGTCCTTTAGCCGCAAGCTTGCGGCCACTAGGTATCTCTTGCTTGTGCAATTCTGTGCGGATGTAAAACGAATCTTCGTTGTGATCCCGTTGTTGCCCCACGTGGGTCTGACCCGCTTCGTCTAAACCCACCAACACCATGGGCAACACCATGGTGGATTCAGCGAAGTCAGTTTCGTCTTCTTCGTCCGGTGGCGGTAGCTCGTTGTTGTTGTTAATATCTGTGCCAATCAAAGACGCTGCGACATCATGCAGATTGGTCGACACTGCCTCAATATCTTCCTCCAGCACGGTCTCCAAATCAGCAGTGTTGTCAGAATCCGTCTCTGCGATCACCCTCGACGACTGTTCTTCGACTCCTGACTCTGAGACGCTCGCCTCTGGCTTGTTTGATACCGCTTCTGCGTCTAAATCACCCTGTTCATCTGCTTCCCAACTATCAGGGCTGGCTTCAGTTTCCGTTTTGGGTATTGATTCGGGATTCAGGACTAGTTCAGGTTGACTTTGAGCTTGTAACGTATCTGCAATTTGAGCCAGCTCACTTTGCAGAGGTTGAAGCTGGTCTATTTCTCCCCCAGCAACGTCATGGGCTAACTGCTTTAAAGGGGCTAGAACATTGGGCAGAGTTCGCAACAAATCTTCCCAAAACTGGCCGAGTTCGATGAGTTGTTTACCGTTTGGGGTGGGCTGACAATAAAGTCGGCGTAAACATAAAATTCGATCTTCATCGACGCATAAATTGTCTTGTTTGAGCAAGCTAGCCTGCCCATGCCACGGTGCTAAGGCATGCCACAAATCAGTCATTTCAAAAAACCAATGCACCTGCTGTAGCGGATCAGCGATTTGGTCAGACCAAGTGTCACTGAGCTGAGTTAATTGGGTTCGATTTTCCAGCAACAGCACGGTGTAATCATCTTGCTGCCAAGCCGCATAAAGTTCAGGCAACACTGGAAACAATTTATTTTGCAGCTTGATATAAGGATGAGCTGCTACTGGGAGTTGTTCCATTAACGTCACTTCAATGGACTCCGTCGATGACTCAGCTTCTAAAAGTGCCGTTTGTAGCGCATCAAGTGGAGAAGGATCCCCAGGATGACAGTCAATCACCTCAGCTTCTAATTCCTGACCTGGGGCAACAGGGCGTTCCACTTGCGGTGACTGAAGTTGATAACGATTGGCTGCATCCAAAAACTCTCCACTCAAAGGTGTTGACGCTGCCGCTGCCGTTAAGTGACTGGGATGAGAGGCCGTATCCTCTGGCTTATCGTCTGATTCATGTGCCGCCAGAGTGCTGTCATCTGTACCCGAGTGTTCCAATGCAAAGCGGTTTATATCAGAGGTTGCTGGTGGTTCTGTGGCGATAGAAGCTGCAGCAGCACTGATGCCATCGGTCGAGGGTGCTGGGTCGCAGGCGTCAGTAGATGCTTGCCGCATCACAATCGCACTCACAATCCTGAGCGGATGCCCACAGTTCTGGCAGAACCGATTATGTTCAGGATTTTCAAACTCGCACTTTGCACAAACAAGCATGATCGGACTATCCGTTAGGCCCAAAGGGTATCCCATACATCCAGAATGCCTCATGAACAACCTTGCTTAACAAAGTACATGATAAATTCTTGAATTTTTGTCAAAGGTTTTAACTTTCGGCTCAAAATTTGGCGTTACTTGGCCCAGCCAGCTGGATTTAACGCCATCCGATTTGGAGACTTGAATTTTAGCGCAAGGGGAAACCATGGCGCTAGATGAGGATGAGGCTTAAACCGCGTCCAGCTTGAAATATGACATTTTCCCATCCGCAAAACGTCTGCTTTGGACGTGGAAACGGTTTAGAGTCACAGGCGTAGTTTGACAAGCTGCTCCAGTTGTTTGAGTTCACTGGGCGTTAAGTCACGCCATTCGCCAGGGGAAAGATTAGTGATTTTCAAATGGGCGATCGCGACGCGCACCAATCGCAGGGTTGGATGACCTACAGACGCTGTCATCCGCCGGACTTGGCGGTTGCGTCCTTCGGTTAAGGTGAGTTCAAGCCAGGCTGTAGGCACCTGTTTGCGAAAGCGGATCGGCGGTTCCCGAGGTGGCAGGATTGGTTCACGTTGAAGACAGACTACTTTTGCAGGCCGGGTGCGGTATTGCTGAATGTCTATCCCCTGCCTCAACTGTGTCAGCGCCGTTTCATCGGGGATGTGCTCAATCTGTGCCCAGTAGGTGCGCGGATGGGCAAACCGAGGATTACTCAACCGATGCTGTAATAAACCGTAATCACTCAGCAGTAGCAGTCCTTCACTGTCGCGATCTAAACGGCCTATGGCATAGACTCCAGGCACCGAAATATATTGCTTAAGGGTAGGTCTGGGGCCATCCTTAGCCTTGGCATCGGTGAATTGAGTTAAGACGCCGTAGGGTTTATAGAACAACAAGTAGCGATGAACCATGGCAATAGTGCCCAAAAGTTGGACTAGATGATAAAGATAAGCCTACAAACTTTAATTTTTATGAATCTATTGGCTTGATCACAGGGTAAAATTTTGCCAAGATCGCAATGCTAAACTGCCTATGGGCAAAAGGATATGGGGCCACAATCGTGATTGTTAAGTGACTAAGAAAAGCGCGAAAATTCGTATCTTAAATACACGAATATTAATGTCGCTAGGTGAGTATTGCGAAAATATTTAGAAACAGCCAGGAGCCAAATTAACCTCGATATCCTGAGCTGTAATCTAAACCCCATCCGATTTGAAAACGTGAGTTTTAGCTTACGGAAAAGCTATAGATCTGGATGTGGACGAGGTTTTAAAGAACTCATGCAAGGATTGTTATGGATCAATCACAAAAGTATCGATTTGTTTGTACGCTAACTTTTGGGGACATCTACGGCCAAATTATTGTCTGGTTGATTGTCTTGTTTGTGAGTTTGGCAGCAGCTTTAGCGTTGATGGGGGCTAGTCGTCCGATCTATGCCCTAGCGACGGTTGGGTTGATCTTGGTAGTTTCTTTGCCTTTTCTGCTGTTTGCGTTTGTCACAACACTGCTGAATCATATCGAGTTTGCTGCCGTAGATGCGACGTCAGAACGGCAATTGGCAGCGGATCGAGCTGCTGCGGCCCAAAGAGCAGCTCAAGCCACAGGCTAATTTTCCAGTTTGATCAAACTGGGTGATTTTAGGCCCAAATGCATCAGTCAGGATAGGGTTTATGGATGTCCTGCTGATGCGTTTTGGTTTGTTGCCGATACCGCGCAAAAAAGCTTGTTGTCCTATAGCAGTCGCCATAAAGCGTGGCGACTGCTATTTGTACGCGACTGCGAGCCAGATTGCTCGGATACTCAGCATCCCAGCGATACTCGGTGCATTAAGCAATCTCCAGCACGATAGAACTTGAACTCAGGGTTCTATTCAGTGTCCTCTGCATCAGACGGTTCGGCATTCTCTGGGGACGTAGGAGGCTCTGGAGCAACCGACTCAGGTTGAGGGGCTGCTGGGGCGCTTTGCCCCTGGGCGAGCTGCTCAATTTGATCTTTGTATTGGTCAGGGGCCAGGGCGATCGCATTTGCAAATAGTGGCTCAGCCGCTTCTGTCTGCCCCTGATCACGCAGGACTAGGGCTTTGGCGAGTAAAGGCCGGAAATCATCTGGTCTGGAAGTAATGGCTTGGTCATAGAGGGCTAGGGCTTCGTCATAACGGGCCTCCTCAACATAAACCTGACCCAGCAATAGTTGAACTGAAGTTGTATCAATAGAATTCGGCTGTACCTGGTTCGCCTGTGCAGCAGTTGCCAATGTATCTTGCAATAGACCAATGGCTGCTTGGGGACGCTCCTGAGTCATCATCAGAGCGACCAAGCCCTGCAGGGCATTCATATTGCCTGGATTAGTGTCTAACACCGTGCGATAAGCTTGGGCCGCACCTTCCAAATCCCCGGTTTGTTGTTTGGTTTGCCCCAACAGCACTGCGTAGTCGGGAACACCAGGATTAAGCTCTGCTAACCGCGCTAAAGGTTCGATGACTCCTGTCAAATCCCCCAGTTGAATTCGGGCTTCTACCAACCCCCGCAGAGCCGTCTGATTGTCGGGTTCACGCTCTAGCACTAAAGCATACCCATTGGCACGGGTTTCAAGCTCCTCCTGCTGGGCAGCTTGAGCGTTTTCAGGGGTTTGGGCCGTACTAGCGGAATAATTTGAATTTTCACGGTCTGATGATGTCCCCAGTAGGGGCAGCAAGGAGATTGCAATAAAGGCCGCCAGCGCGACCATTAATACTCCTCCAATCAGCCAGCGATTGCGTTTAACAGCCACAGCAGTCCTCAAAACTCAATGTTGCTACCCAAATATTAACGACTAACGTTGATGCTTCGATTGTCCGGGGGTGACACTTAACACACTGCAATTGCCAAAAACTCAGAATGATCCCCAGTCAAGCGTGCTGTAAAGCGTGTCATAGCGTAGTTTGAAGCACTAGGTCTTGAGGGGCAATGCGTTACGCTAGTCCAGTAGCGTATCTGACAAAAATTAAGACCTTTAGCCTATGAATATAGAGATAGGTCTGCGATTACATCTAAACTCTGGAGTCTCTGGTGCAGCGCTAGCGAGTTAAAACAAATTTCAATGAAGTTCTCTAAGCGATGCTAAAACCATGCGGATTCAATGATTGCAGGGATGGATAGGTAAAAAACTTGGGGTTTGAGAGCCAAATATGGCCACTCTTTTCTTAAAGTTGGGCAAAATGCTAGTGCTAGGTTACACCTGTTTAAGGTTTTGGGTTAAAACGAGACTGGCTTAACAAATTAAACGACTCTGCTCGATAATCCATGCTGCACTTTAGCATAATGTCTATGGCGGTAGCAGTACGTCAGTCGGTTTCTATGTTCGGGAGGTTTGAGAATTTATGAGTTCAGCAACTGGTGGATTGCCTGAGTCTTCTCCGTCGATGGTGAATGGGGCAAGCAGTAATCAGGCATCCTCTGACGAAACCCCTCAACATCATGAGCTGCAAGCTAACTCCTCGGCTGATCAGGGCTCTCTTTTACCCCCACCGCGGCGACCAGCACGACCTGCTAAACCTGAGCCAGTGGCGCCAGCGACGGTGAGTCAATCCCATGTCCAAAAGGCACCATCACCCGTGGAGCCTGCCCCGCCTGTGCCAACTCAGTCAGTGACTCCACAGTCAACAGCAACGGCTGAGACTGACCAAGGGGGCTCTGAGACCGTCGTTTTGCCACGGCAGCATCCCATTTCTACCCCCAGTGAACCCAGGCAGTACCGCGCTATTGGCTTGGTGCGTGGGTGCTACGTACCCTCTGAGAAACAGTTCAATCTGGGCGTGGTGAAAACCGATACTGGAGAAGAAATTGATTCGGTGTTGCTGGGACGCGTGACTAGCCTGATCAAAAATCACATTGATTTGAACGTGTCCCATTTGTGGGTGGTGTATCCTCGCACGCGGGAACAAACTCGAGATTCCTTAGAGTGTGATTTACACCTACAAATTGTGGGGGTATGGGAGCCAGAGACCTTAAACCAAGAGGAGGCCGCTGAGCAAGATACCGTTGACGAAGCGCCCGCTGACGCACAAGTGGTTTCAGTCGAGCCTGACCCAGCTGAGCCCGACCCAGCTGAGCCCGACTTGGCAGATGATGGGGCTGCGGTTGAGGCGATTCCCACCACTGAGCTACCCGATAACTACTTCTCGATTCGGGGAGAAATTCTTCGATATTCTGAGGAAACGGGACATATTGTGGTCAATATTGTGCAGGTGCCCAAGCAATCTGGAAAACCGCCTAAGTCTTTTCGGTTGACGGTGCAGGGGAAGCTCGACGGCAAAACCGTCGGCTACTTTTGGGATCTCAATGTACAGCGACAGGGTACGGCTTTGGTGCTGGAGTCGAGCACAGTCATTGGTATCGTGCCTCCTAAGAAGCGGAAGCCGGGCGATCGCGGCAAAACGCGTCGCCCTGTCAAACGGTTCAACGGGAATAGAGCCAATAGCGATCGCCCCAAAGCGCCCCATCGTTCTACTGCAGAACGGCCTGTCCCTTCTGGAGAACGGCGCAAAGCCCGTCCAGACGGCCAACCTTAGAATGCCAGCAAGTAGCCCCTAGGTTCTGGTTCTAGTCGGCAGCTGTATGACTCAGTCATGACGACTCACTATCTTCGGCGGTGTTCTGTCAGCCCCCTGCCCTAGCTAATTTCCTTGACTAGGGCAGGGGGCTGACTAGCTGCTTGAGAACAACCTATTCGCCGATTGCATCGACTTCAGATTAAAGTGAGGTAGCGCTAGCGTCACCCCTCATGCTATGGAACTGCATCAGATTGAAACCCAGCTACAACAGTCAGACTTTCAATATCGCCTCAAAGCAGTGTCAGCGCTTAGAAACTACCCCCCAGAGGTAGCTTTGCCGCTGCTGGTGAAGCATCTCCAAGATCCCGAGTTTCTGGTACGGTCGTTTATTGCTAGAGAGTTAGGGTTTCAAAAGACTTCTGAGTCTTTCGCGGCACTGCTGCAGATCATGATGTTTGACAATACCCCCAACGTTCGAGCCGAAGCGGCTAATTCCCTATCGCTTTTTGGACAGGTGGCTGCGTCCCATCTGACTCAGGCCTTTTTGAAAGATGCCCATTGGCTTGTCCGTCGCAGCATTCTAGCCGCCCTAACGGAGTTGGACTGCCCAAGGGAATTGCTAGAAGTCTGTGGCATGGGGTTAGTGGGGGAAGACTTGACGGTTCAAGAGGCTGCAGTGGGTGCCTTAGGTGCCCTTGCAGGGGGCGCGCAAGCGCAGGGAGCACTATCTCATTTACTGGAGCTCAAGCAATCTGACAATCCCCGCATCCGCAGTCGTGTGGCCTATGCCCTGAAATACTTCGACGCACCCGAAGCCCAACAGGCGCTAGCAGAACTGAGAGAAGATGAGGATCACAGCGTGATTGGCGCAGCCATGGAACCGCTGTTAGAGGACAATCCTTAAACCTTTGAAAAGGTACCCGGTTAGGGGGGTGCCCCAAACGCTCAGCACTGGCTACACTTACAGAAAGCCTGGATACCATTTGGGGTTAAATGTCTAGTGATATTGTATAGATTGTTGCAGAAGTTAATGTTTGACCTGAGAGAATGGGTTCAATTTTGGTGGTAAGCCTGAACATTGAATCTGTCTTAAGGCTTTTACCGTGTAATCAATGAATGAGTGAGGAGACGATAATGTCTGAAATTCCAACCGGTGGCCAGATGCTTTGGAAACTTGAGGGCGACAATCGGGTATTGCACCTACGCCATAATTCGTCAGAACCCTGGCGCTATTACGAAGAGTTTCCTGATTATGCTCTGCCAGACCCCCAAGGGTTTTCTCAGGGAATTGCGACTTTCCTGGCGCTGTTAAAGAAGGATTGGACGGCGATTAAGTCATAATTAGCGCAGCACTTCTTCGAGTTTGTGCTGATCCCAAAGCACTTGATAGAGGCCAGTTTGCTCAACGAGAGTGGCATGGTTGCCAGACTGAACGACTTTGCCCTGATCCATAACCAAAATGCGATCGGCAGTGGCGGCGGCTGACATCTGGTGGGAGATAAAGATAACGGTTTTGCGTTGTGTGCCTTCAGCCAAGTTTTTCAAGATTGCGGTGGCTGTTTGGTTGTCAACGCTGGAGAGGGCGTCGTCTAAGACCAGAATGGGGGCATCTACAACCAGCGATCGCGCTAGGGCTGTTCTTTGTCGCTGGCCCCCCGAAAGGGTAATGCCCCGTTCTCCAACAATCGTGTCGTATTGATTGGGAAATTTATCAATTTCACTGGCGATTTGAGCTTGTTTAGCCGCGTGGAAGACGGTTTGAACCGCTTCTAACGGTTTGCCATACCGAATATTGTTTTGAATGCTGGTGCTGAACAAAAAACTGTCTTGGGGGACAAATGCGATCGCGCCCCGTAAGTCTTGTAGTGACAGGTGGGTGATGTCTTGACCGTCAATAAATAGCTGATTGGGAGCAATATCAATCAGACGAGGTAGGGCACTGGCTAGGGTCGATTTGCCTGAGCCAATGGGCCCAACGATCGCAACGGTTTCCCCGGGGTTGATGGTGAAGCTGACATCTTTAAGGGCGGGGACTGTTGAATCGGGAAAGGTGTAGGTTAAATGCCTAGCGGTGATTTGTCCCTGAACTAAGCCTAGGGGTTGTACTGCTTGCGGAGAGGCAATCTTGGGTTGTGCCATCAAAATCGCTTCTACCCGATCGATGCTGACTTCGCCACGTTGATAGGCGGTGATGGTGAATCCCAGCAGGGCCGTAGGAAAAACGAGCCGCTCCACATACAGAAGCAGGGCGACAAAGTCGCCGACGCTGAGTTCTCCCACTGCGATCGCGCCAGAACCCACAGCCAAAATGACCAATAGGCTAATGCTCGCCAAGCCGCCAAGCAACGGAAACAGCGTTGTGCGGGTTCTAGCTAAGTTCAGATTAGCCCGCAGGAGTTGCTGATTGCGATTGCCAAAGGCTCCTCGCTCATTCGCTTCTTGAGCATAGATTTTAATCAGCGCGATGCCGCTCATATCTTCTTGAATCAAGGCGCTGAGGTCTGAAAGCTGCTGCTGCACGGTTAACTGCTGATTCCGCAAGCGATCGCTAAAGAGCTGCACCAGAATCAACATCAGCGGGTAGACAGCTAAAGAGATCAACGTTAGCCGAGCGTTAATCGACAGCATGACCGGGAGCGTAAAAGCATAGGCAAATAGCGTATTCGCTAAACTGAGGACGGCAAATCCTAACAGCCGACGAATGTTGTCTACATCGCTAGTCGCACGACTGATCAAATCCCCTGCAGTGTTGCGAGCAAAATAGGCGGGTTCAAGCGTCAGTAGGTGCTCAAAGATTTTCTGCTTTAGGTCAAATTCAACTTGACGCCCAACCCCAAATAGCCAAATACGCGAAGCCATGCGCATGAGCCACATGAACGAGGCCAGCAGCATGATCCAGAATCCGTACTGCAAAACCTGGCGGTAGCTGAAGGTCACTGTTAAATCATTAATCCCTTCTCGAATCAGCAGAGGGATCGAAACGCCAACCATATTGACTAGTAACAGTGCACCAATGCCACCAGCCGCGTGACGCCAGTGTGGGCGCAAATAGCTGCCAAGTTTTTGAAGTTGCGATCGGGCCATTAAGCTCTCAGGGGTTTGTTCGAACCAAGCTCACTGCCCTATCCTAGCGCCTAAATCTCCACGACCTCTTGCCAACTGACATTAAAGGACGGTAACCAACCGCGCAAAAAGTAGTAAATCGTCGTCAGCAACTCATCCCACCAGCGCGTTGTCAGCCGCAACCCGTCTACGCTGGGAATAACATCTGAGAGTTGCACCAACAGGTCATTACTCCTTTGCCCACCTTGACTATAAAAATCGGTTGGTCGCGCAATCACATTCAAATCTAGCTGTTCAAAGGTTAGTGCCGTCCGGCGAATGCTGAGTGCCGGAGCCACCAACATAATCCGGTTTTCTTGAGGCGTGGGATCATCCGCGTCGGTTAAAAGGTTCTGCTCTTCTAAAGATGATTTCACTTGTTCTGCTGTAGGCCGGGCTGCCATCCCCGTATCAAGCACCCGCACCACATCATCATTTTCACTATTAGGATCGGTTTCCCTGATGCCACCGTAAAACAGCACCTGCTTCAGCGCTTTTGTCTTATCAGCTTTTTCCTCATCGTTGCCTAGGGTAGGCCCTGCTGTTACGTACATTTGAGGGGCACTACCCCGTGCTCGCAGTTCGTTATACAAGATCGAAGAATAAATCAGTCGGGGTTCAAAACTGACGTTGAAGTCACGGCTGCTGTCTACTTGGGTTGGTGATTCGACGGTTTGCCTAACCGCGTCAACACTGTCTCCCATGACCACAACAGCGAGGACGTCATTGAGGTCTGATTGCTCTGGAATGATGGCGGGGCAAACCTCCTCACAAAGCGTTCGCCGGGCATCAAAGGCATCTTGCACAGACCCCTCTGCCTGACCGACTAGATAGCGCCCTACCAAGGGTAGACTGGCAAAAAACAGAATGACTAAGGCCCAAGTCACCTGAGACCAAGTAGCTTTTTGCTTAGGCCCCCCGTAAATTGAAACAGCAAGCAGGGAAACCGCGGCTCCCAGAGGATATAGGGGAAACGACAAAATGCGCCAAATGCTTGCCACCGCTGGACTGGCAGTGTCGATAAAAGAGACTACCAGCAGGGCTAAAACGACTAATCCCCCAAACCAAGTGAGGTAGTTGCGGGGAATAAACCGCACCAAAATGAACCAAATGATTAAACCGACTGCTACCCATAGCAAGATCCGGCTTAATAATTCCAACAGCATGTGTAAAAGTCCTCACGTCCGCAGCTTGCATTGGCTACTCTGCGGTTTGTTTTAACACAGCTAGCTGTAAATAGTTCACGGTTAACCTGATTTCAATAAAAAAGGCCGATTTCTAATCGGCCTTCAAATCAAAGTCATGGGTTGAAACGGTATCGGGGCTTGAGCGTCGGCCAGCCAGGAGAAGCATGCAGTTAAACTAACCGCAGCTTGGGATACTGGGCCACGAGTTCATCAGAGGTCAGGGTTTCTCCTGATGTCTGGGGTGTCCAGAGCACTTCGACAGCCAGCAACTGTTCACTAGAGACAGAGCCCAACTTACTGAGGGCCTGGCGCAAGTCTTGTGGATCTCGAATAGTCGGCAGGTCGAGTTTACCCTGAGTACCCACGACTAGCGTTGCGACAATGTATTCACCAGGCGCGTCTGCGACAACATCGGATGAGCCTGACAGCTTAGCTGAATCAGCAGCCTGCTTGAGTTGGCTATTGACGTTGGAAAGAGTTTCGCCGCTAAACTTGCTGCGTTCAGCGAGGGCAAATCGGTTAAAGGTTTGCTCAGCCGCAACAAGTCGGGTTTGCTCAGCTTCGGCAGCGGCGTAGGCCCAGTATTCAGGATGGCGTAGTAGGGAAAGGGTAGATTCTTGTAATACCTGGGCTAATCCAGCGCTGGAGCCTGTATCGGCGTTTTGGGCCATGCGGTTAAGGTCATCTTGTAGGTAACGAGCATCGGCCAGTAAACCCACTTGCAACCGCGCTACAGAGACTGTAGGGTTGCTAATCGCTTCGTAGTCGCCGTCTTCACTGGCATTACGAAAGCTGCGGACTAAAAAGTTGGCGATCGCGATAAAAATGAAAATTGTGAATAGCCCACCGAAACCACCGCCCATACCAAAGATGGGAAACAGAAACGGAAAGCCAAAGCCACCGCCAGGATATCCCCCGCGTGACGGGCCTCGATAAGTACGGCTGGGGGGGGCGTAAGGACGACTTGGAGCCCGGAAGCTACCGCCGCCAATGCGTCCACCTGCTCGTGCTGCAAGGGCTGAATCCGCGTGACCCAACATCAGGGTAAAGATTAGGCCAACGACAAGAAGGGACTTAAGGATTTTTTGCAGGGGTTTCAAAATCTGTTTTGGCATAGCAGCTTTTTAGAACGAGTTAGGATTCACAAAAGCCAGTTTTTAGAAGGATTACAGGCACTTAGCGCAAGCGCTGGCCGGTCAGTCCTACCATGTAATACCCATCAAACGCTGACTTTCTTTTAATCTACCGTGTCTTTCCTGAGGAGACGAGGCGAATAGGAGAGACAGACGGGTGGATAACCGTCCCCCACCCTCCTGATCATCTGCACTAATCGAGAGCGACGCTCTCCTCGTGCTTCTCTTCCAGTTGTTGACAAAGGTTAATAAAATACCGCGCGGACTCAGCGGATTCAGCAGTCGAGAATCCTTTGAACTGGTGAACCTGATGGCTGCGCTCGCGGCGGTTAAACTCACTCAGCATGACTTCGATGGGATGGGTTTCAGTATCAGGAGTGACGACGCTGATCACCAGCGTTACGTTGTAAACGCTCTCGTCCAAACACAAGCTCCTGATCAAAAACGCCCTCGGAAGGACCCAACTGGTGATTTCCGAAGGCATATTGTTGCGTTAAGACTCTGAATTCAGAATCCAGCAAAGGATTGCCAGAGTTATAGCCGTAGCCACAAAGCTTTGTGCACTACGGCGAGCCAGATCGCTTGTGGACTCCGCACCCCAGCGATCCTCGGTGCATTAAGCAATCTGGCCAGCGCTATAATTTCCTGAGAATCTAGGCTTCAGAACCGAAGTGTTTGACAACAACAGTCTGACCCCTGACGCCTAAACCTTTGCGGCTGAATGGCTAACGCTGCGGATCGATTCCACCAAAGCCCGGACAACGGCCACCATCGCCAGGGGATTGTCAAGTTTGTTCACGGCGGAACCGACGCCGATACCAGAGGCTCCAGCGGCGATCGCCATGGGGGCGGTTACATCCGATAGCCCAGAAGCGCACAGCACGGGCACGGAAACCGCTCGGGAAATGGCGTGGGCAGCGGCTAGGGTTGGGGCCGCCTTTTCGATTAACCCCAGGGTACCGCCATGGGTAGGTTGGCTACTGGTGCCCCCTTCGGTTTGAATCAAGTCAGCACCCGCTTCAACCAACTGCTCGGCTAAGGCAACCTGCTCGTCTAAGGCTAAGACGTGGGGCACTGTGACAGACAAGCAAATGTGGGGTAACAGTTCACGGGTGCGATGGGTTAAAGCCAACACTTCAGCGGCTTCAAATCGTCGCCCTTGGGCATAGAAAGCATCAAAGTTACCGATTTCAATTAAGTCAGCACCCGCGGCAACGGGGGCCAAGAACTTCTCTGGCTCTACCGCAGAGACGCAAATCGGCAATGTTGTCAGGCCATGGGCTACGGAGACCAGATGAGCATCAGCCGCAATGTCAACAAAGGTTGCGCCACCCTGATCCGCTGCTTGAACGACTGCCGCCACGCGATCGCGATCGAAGTTAGTCAACCCGCTAATAATCTTGAGGGCATGTCCGGTGGCCAAAGGCCGCTCTAGCTGAGAATGAATGGTCATAGTCTTTTCAGTGTGAGTGTTTGACGGAATTCACTATGTTCTCAAGCATACTGTAGTCGGTTGGGCCAATAACTAAACCTTGGCAAAATCGGCTGGGTCTTGATCCCGTCGGTGGTTCACAGGAATAGGCGGCCCTTGGCGATCGCCCACGAGCGCTGCCGTTTCTTCTAGGGCTGTCCGCAGACGTTTGGCAGCATAGATAGACATATCGCGGGGGACATTGATGCGATCGCGCAAATATCTCAACCCCACATCTGAATTCGCTGGCGGCGGACAGACTTCACCTGTCATCATGTGGGTCAATGCACAGCGGAGTGCCTGGTCAAAGTGCTCATCATCGGCAGGATTAACGCGAATGAGATTGGCCCGGTGCTTGATTACCCGTTGCAGTGCCTCAGCACGAGTGGTTTCCGGTTCTGGATAAGCTACATCGGGCAGCTTAAACCAAGGGCCATTGTCCACTAGGCCTTGATTCAGCTTCATCTGGGGATCGTCGTTGCCGTAACAGCCGCCCATTTGAGGCGGTAAATCGTGGGCATGGGTATGAAAGTCGCTCTGAGTCCCCCGATAGGTAGGGCGACTTTCCATCGCATCAAACCAAGCGGAAAAATGCTCATTTTCCTCTCTTAACGAATAGCCCTTGTAATAGTAAAGACTGGCATTCATTCGCTCGACATAGGGCGTAAAGATGACATCGGCTGTGCCAAACTCCGCCAAGAAGTAGGGCCCTGGGGTTCGACCCAGTGCTTCCTCTACCTGGGCGACAACCCCGGTAAACTGGTCGCGGTTGCGCTGGTCTTCCCGGGCTGAGCGGGTGGGATAGCACAGCCACGAACACCACGCCCTAAACAGCAGTCGTTCCAACTGTCGCAGGGGAATGACCTTGGCATCATTCATACTGTGATTCAAAGGCCCAAAAGTCTTTTCCAACGCCAGCAAAATATCATCGCTTTCGGTAATCATGCGACCGTCTAACTCAAGGGCAGGCAGCATCCCAGAGGGTACCTTACGCTTATACCAGCGTTCTTTCTGGCCGTAGCAAAACATCGTCACTTTTTCGATGCGGTAAGGAATTTGCTTTTCCTCTAGCCACAGCCACACCTTTTGACAGTAAGGACACCAGGCATGGTTATCACGATAGAGCGTCACCCGGACATCAGATTCAGCCTGACCAAATAGGCGCAATCGGGCTTGAGCGTTGGTTGGCCCGTTGACGGTATCGAGTTGGAAGTCTGTTAGGGCTTCGAGTTCTGGCCAGCTTAAGGGAGCAATGGTCATGGGTGAAAGTAAATCAGTACCTCAACACCTTTACGGTAACCTGCCGAAGACAGATGACTCATTGCATCTGTATAGCAATGCTCATACATCCTCTGGATTAACCTCTAATTCTCGTAAACGATTGGCCAGCTTTTCCGCCCACTGCTCAGCTCTTTCAGCGTCTGTTGTTTTGAAGTGCAAAATTGGCTGAGTTAAAAATCGGTCTGCTTGCGCGCCGGGGCGTTCTTGTTTGACAGCCCTTGAAGCTAGGAATACCTACAATCTGCTTGAAGTATCTCAAAGATCCACGCCCCAATAATCAATACAGGCATGATCATCAATATAAATAGGCAGTAGGCCACAAGAATACAGATATCCAGCCTATTAATAGATAGGCCGGGATTAGGTACATCCAAGGCTTGTGGCCAAAAAACAAAAACAGTTGAGATGAACATATGCATCATATAAATTTAAATACAGATAAATTTAAATACAGATTCTAATAAGCACCCTGTGCCTTTAAATCAAATGCTCTTGCTTGATCTCACAATATCTTGTCTATGATTTTCGTAGATGCACGGCAACCTTTCGTCAGTGTTAATCGTCCCTTTAATCAAATTCGGCATTACAACGTTGTTGTATGAGCATTCTGTAAAAAGGTCGGAAAAGTCGGAAAATTAAGGATCCAAGCAATTGCGAGGAATTCTGTTTTTGATGAAGTTGGTCGAAGTTACCAGTTTTAAAGAAATTACCAGTTTAAAGAACGAGATATCTGACGTTTAGACTAGCATTTCTGCTTGGTTTATCAAACCTGAGCAAGACCCTTTGCCTTAGTTATGGGCAATCAGAGACTGAGGTGAAGTTAGCAATACCAGTTTCAAATGTAAAGTTGCCTATATTCAGATTGCTAACGGTAGCCAAGCTAACAATTTGAAATATGCTGCTGTTGGGATCGAGTTCAAAGTCACTATCTGCGGCGATCGCACTCGAATTCCCTGCCAATAGAAGACACAGAGATTGACTACTGTTTTGGTCAATGTCGAAACTATCCTGGGCCGCTTGAACAACTGTATTTGATCTCAAAATTGCCGTCACCTGAGCATCATCGTCAATGTCTAGAAAAATACCATCGTCATTAACCGTTGTGATGTGATTGCCTGTCATCATCAGCATCAGTCGAGTATTGGCGTCTTCAGCATCCACATGGACGGCTTCATCATCGGTGTTTTGGATTGTATTTTGAGTCAGGGTGGCAGTCATTTGGGAGCGATCGTCCAGGTTAAGGAAGATGCCGTCGCCGCTAGTGGTATTGATTTGATTGTTTTCGATCGTGACAGTGGCTTGGGCATCGGCTTCGGTGTCAATTTCGATCGCTTCCCCGTTTGTATTGGCGATTGCGCCGCCAATAGTCGTCAAAGTATTGTTTGAAATCGCGATCGCAGCCTCAGCACTACCGTTAACATCAATGTAAATCCCGTCATCACTACTACCCGTTGCATTGATTTGATTTTGGCTGACGCTAAGGTTGAATTGAGAAGTATCATCAGCGTCAATTTCGATACCACCACCTCCCGTCTGGGTGAAACGATTGTCCGCAATCGCGGCTGTTACCCTTGCCCCGTCGTCAGTTTGTAAATAAATGCCGTCGGCGTTATTGCCTATGGTCGCGATCGCATTATTAGCAATCGTCACTATGCTCTCAGCGGTGCCTGCCCAGCTAATTTGAATCGCCTGAGCACCATTGGGAAATGAGGTAGAGGCTCCAGTTGTGGTCAGGCTGTTGTTGAGTAGGCTAATGGAACCATCAGCACGGGTCAGGCGAATCCCCCCCGCATTGTTGCCTGACGTTGCAATCTGGTTGTATTCAAGTTGAACTGTGTCGATATCGCTGCCAAATATACCTAAATTGCCAGTCGGGGGCGCGATCGCAAAGCCTGAAAGGACTGTGTTATTCGATAGGGTAACAGTATCGCTGAGGGTTGGTAGTAAGCCATTGCCTGAACCTGGGAGTTGGACGGTGCCGAATTGAGTATTAATCATCTGCACTGGCCCCACTGATCGCACCGCTACCCCAGCCGGAATCGTAAAGCCACTCCCTGCATGACCCGACTGGACATAAACGATATCGCCTGCGATCGCGAGTCCGACTGCATTGGCGACCGTATCACGGGGCGTTTCAGCCGCAGCATCGTGTCCGGTAGTGGTGCCATGGGTCGGATCCACGTGGCGGAACTGATAAGCCGTTCCCGTTTCTGGGTTAATCGCAATTAAACCTGACACTGTGCGACTTTCACTGAGTACGGTTAGCCATCCACCACTGCGACGCACCAAAGGTTCCGCTGCTCGCTGCCAAACCGGTGTATCCCTCGACGAAACAGTTTGGCTAGCCTGATCAGAAACAGGGGAATTCAGCGGCAATCGGAAGGACAAAGACACTTGTCCATTCCCTTGGAGGTCTTGTTCAATGCCAAGCCCGAGTCGCAGCTGATTGGGTAAACGATAATCCAGTCGTAATCTGCCACCCCACTGCCCATCGACTTCAGAACCATCGACATAAAAGACGCCGGTAGAACCCCACAAACTCCCCCCGGAGTTACCAAACCTCGCCAGTTGGAATCCCGCTTCTAAATCTAGCCCGCCTAAAGCGACTTCCGACTGGATGAGTTCCTGGCTGTCAATCAATAGCTGATTGCCCACAAAGCGAGGATTCGTGGCTTGGCTCGCGCTGCTAATCTGCGATCGCGCTTGTCCCAGAGGTAAATAGCCATTCATATGAACCTCCCAGCCACCCCCTAGGACTTCTATCCCAAAACCCAGTTGAGGAATCGTTTGGTAAGGCGTCCCCCGCAAATCAAGCCCGCCATATCCACCGACAACAACCTCACCCAAGCGTCGGCGATGTCCAAGATGGAAGGATGCGATCGCGTTGCTGGCCGAAGCTGCCGAAAGCCTGCCGTTAATGAATGTCAAAGACTGATCAGCGGTTTGCCACAGTGGTAAAAACCCTTCTAGTCCAATAAATCCAAGAGATTCGTTGCTGGGCTGTTCGTAGTTGAGATGGACTTGAGGCGGAATCGAGTAGTCTGGTGTTGGGCCTGAGGGGATAGGCTCGGATTTTCTTTCAGGCAAAGCTAAAGCACTTTGCCCCATAGATAACCCTGCGATGGCAAGCACCGCCCAAGAAATACCCCAATAGCTTTGAAATGGGGGAATAGTCATGATCTTTGCTCAACACACCCTGCTGGCTTCCATGCACAGTTCTCAAGGTGCCCAGGGAATCCTGAAATTACCTACCGGAGATTACTGAGCAGATGACACACGCCAAGCGATCGCGGCTGTATATTCAACCACCCCTGGGGCCAGAGGCTTGGGTATCAGTTAACTTATCGATGTTGTTTCCGGGGATCGGGCAGTTTTATGGTGGGGCAATTTTTAAGGGCTTTTTGTTCTCAGTCACAGCGATTTGCTTGCTGATTTACATTGGCTGGTCGTTATTCGCGGCGGAAGGGAATACCCTACGAGGGATCATTGGTCTACTGATTGGGGCGTTGCTCTATGGCATTAATCTGGTCGATGCCTATCGCAGCTTGAGTCAAAAATCCTCTGGCAAACCCGCTCACAGCAAAAATCAGCGCTGGTATGCCGTCTTTTTGTCTCAGATTCTGCCTGGTCTGGGGCATTTTTACCAACAGCAAGCGCTGATTGGGGGGCTGTTATTTGGAGTTGGTGTGCTAACAGCCTTCGGGGCCAACTTCAACCCAGCTTTACTGCCGATTCCGCCGTTTATTTGGGCGATCGCGTGCTACCACATCTATCGCACTGTACCCGATCGCAAACCTCGCCTGGGCGCGATCGCGGTCGTCATTCTGGGACTCTTAGCCGTACGGTTGACCGTCAGCTACATTCCCGTTTGGGTTGATCGCTCACTGGTGCAGTGTATTGTCCCCAGCGAGTCCATGGTTCCAACACTGTTAATCAACGACCGAGTTTTCGTCAATCGCCAACCGGGTTTTCGCCCCCAGACCGGAGACATTGTGGTGTTTGAACCGCCTGTTGAAGCGATCGCTAAGACGGATGTCGAACCTGAAACTTTACTGGTCAAACGGGTGATTGGCTTGCCGGGTCAAACGGTGCAAGTTACTCAGGGGCAGGTGTTGATTAATCAAACCCCGTTGGTGGAAGCTTACGAAACGCGATCGCCCACCTACGAATGGGGACCCGCCATTATTCCGCCAGAGTCTTATTTTGTTTTAGGCGATAACCGCGACTTTAGTGCCGATTCCCATGTGTGGGGTGCTGTCCCCCGCAGTAACTTATTGGGGCCTGCTTACAAGATTTATTGGCCACCCGCACGGATTCAACCGCTGGATTGATCTTGCCGGACTAACCATTCACCGAAGGCTGTAACTGCCAGCTTTATCTCCTTAAACACGGACGGTACCTGTTGAGCTAGTTCTAAAACTCGCTGCCCGTCTAGATCTAAGTTATATAGGTGTCGCGCCCGATGGCGAAAGCGCCGATAAACTTCCAGCTCAACCAGTAGTGAATTCTCCCAAAGGGTTGGGCGTCCTTGCTTGCCAGGTTCTGCCACTTGCTTCAACAACTGTTCATGCCAGTTACGCCCATCCGGTAAACCCTCATCTAGCATGACGACAACTCGCTCTGCTAGACGTTCACAGCCAGAATAGAAGTCCTCAATGTAGCCTGCTGCGGCTGGGATTAATGCAATCTCAGGAATCGTATCAGCTTGCACCAGCAGTAAATTCAGGGTTGTAACCGTTTTTTCAAGCGCAGCCAGCTCATCTTCAAGGCGTATCTTTAAAGCGAGGTAGGTGTTTTCAGGCATCGGTGTCAGTTGTAAGATGCGATCGCGAATGTGCTCATCGGCCTGCTCAATGGCAACTAAATCAAATGGCAACCAACTGGGTACCGTTGTCTCTAAACATCGGTAAGCCTCTAAAAGTGACTCGGATGACATCCCACGTACTGCCAAGTCCAAATCTGAGTCATCGTGCCAGGGTGTATCACCTCGTAAAGACCCAAATACAATCACTTCCTCGGCACCAAAATCTTGCTTTAATAGCTGAACGCATTGTGCAGCGACGACTAAAGCATGTTGTCGCCGTTGTTCTACAGAAGATGGTGTTTGGTCTAAAGGTGTTTGCACTACTTCAAAATCTCAGATTCAACCCGCTTCCACATCCAAAAGAATAGGATTTTCTGGAGGGCTTAAAAAGCTTATAGCCCAGCAACAGGAAATGCCAGCGCTTCTAGTTGCTCAAATTGACTTTGGTCTACCACCATTCTATGCGATCGCATCTTTCTAGCTTTGACGCATCACGATTCGGTCTCAGGCGTAATTCTTTTCAATAGCTCGTTAACTTGAATCGCATCTTGAGCCTCGGGGAAAGCTTGCAGATAGGTTTTCAGATCTTCTGCTGCTTCGAGAAATCGCCCTTGATGAAAATAAAGTAGGCCGCGATCGCGCTTTTCTTGGCCATTATCAGGCATGACAATTAACAATAATTCAATCATTTCTAAGGCTGTCTCAATATCTTCACGGTTGAGAAAAATCAGCTTCAGGTTTGTCAACATGCGTCCCAAAAATTGTCGTGGTGATACGGCAGCGATATATTCTGGCCGAAGCGTTGCCGAAGCACCATAAATCTGCTTGATTCGCGCTTCACAGTCGTCCTCAAATAAGATTTCTCCCTGATGAAATCCATCGACAAACACCGCCATCTCATTCACCATCGGACGGATTAAAAAATGCCCTGGCATCCCCACCCCTACCATGGGAAAGTCAATCCGACGAGCGACTTCTAAGTAGACCAGCGATAGGGTGATGGGAATGCCCAAACGGCGATCAATCACCTGGTTGAGATAGCTATTGCGCGGATCATAATAATCTTCGTCGTTGCCCCTAAACCCCAAATCCTCAAATAGATGTTGGTTGATGATCTTAATTACTTTGAGGGGATACCGTTCAACGGGCAGGCGCGATTGAATGACTAGGGCCATGTCATCCAAAGCCTTGAGGTAGGTCTCAATTTGGAGTTGGGGATCAGCGATTTGGGCAATGCACAGTGCCGCTGCCGCTAGATCAACTTGATCATCTGGCTTTTGCAACGCCTGGGACAGATGCTGATGAGGTAGAGAAAAATCCATAGTGGGTTAAATTCGCAAATAAGCCCCATCCGAATTGGAAAACGATTGATCTGAGATATGGCCAAGGTGGGTTACCTAGAATAATCCTGGCCTGTGCCGTATTGCAAAGCGTCGCACCAACGACGATAGCGGTATTGCCAAGCGACAGGCAGACTTTTAGCCCAAGGTTTTGCCTTGCAAGCCAGGGGATAGAGGGCGCTGCTACTCGCTAGATTTCCATAGTGTCCCATCCAGCGTAACAGCTCGGCTGGGCCAACCTGAGGAATAATTTTGGCGACTAATGCCGGATGGGCAACAGAGGTTTTGAGTAGGGTTTTAGCCAAAGCGGGAAACTGCACCACATCCTGCAAAAACGGCTTTAAAGTTGCCTCTCCTAGGCTGGCCATATCTTGAAAGATAGCGGCCAGGGTTTGATTGATTCGGTCGGGGGGGAGGTTTTGGCCCAGATCCACACTCATGGATTTTTGAAACAACCAGGTGACGGACAAATTGGGTTGGTAGGGTTGCAGCCAGCCTAAGCTTTGGGCGTCTAAACAGTCGTTTCTTAGAGCATCATCAATTCCATCGGTCAATCGAGTGAGATGACGAATCATTGCCCCAAAGCCCCCAAAGCTAAGGGGAGATTGGTTGCCGCTGCTGTCGCCCACCGCCAGCGATCGCTCCCAGGGATATCGCAATGGGCTATCACGATAGCAAGGGAAAAACCCAAACAGGGCACGTTTGACCGTAAGGGCTTCTAGCTCAACCGATTGATATTGGGGTAGCAGCGTTAGGTAATCTTCAAACAGGGTCTCCAAGCTGGGTCGCTCGGGATGGGCATCTAAGTAGGTGAACAGGTAAGTTGTCCGTCCATCCCGCGCCGGAAAGGCTTCCCAAAAGTACTGCCGCTGATCCTGAATTGGTGTGAACGAAGCGATCAAGTCTCCTGTTTCATTGCTGGGATACCCCGTAGCGCAGGTCCCCACAACGAGACAAACCGCATCGGGTTGTTGTCCGTTACGAGCCTGTCGTGCGATGGGTGAAAAGTGGCCCATCGCATCAATTAACAACCGCGTTGTCAACCCCTCTCCGGCCGTCCCATTGGCCAGCACCTTAACGCCATCAGCATGAATGACCGCGCCTTCAAAGGCAGTGTGTTCCAGCAAATGTCCTCCTGATGCGAGGAACTTTTGCTTTAAGGTTTCTAGCAGATAAACCGGGTCAACACCCACGTTGAGTACGTCTTTGACCCATAGATCTTCACCACCGCCAAAGCTAATGCGGGCGGGATTATATTCGGTCGCGATCGCCTGTTCAAGCTCAGCCGCATTCAATAATCCCAATTCGACCAGCTCAGTGAGTTCTTGACGAGAAATATTCCACTCTTGATCGCGTCCCCGCAGTTGACCTCTTTCAATTAACGCGATGCGCCATCCCCTCTGGGCCAAGGCTACTCCCAGCAAAATACCCAACGTCCCGCCGCAAATTACTGCGTCCCAGTCGATGGCAGTCGTCAAAGGTTCGGGATTCTGTTTAACGACATCAGGAATCGGCATCGTCCCCTCTCGCAGCCCCTGCCAAAGCTGGTCAGCCTTACGCAGTCCCCCCAAAACGTCTCCGGGTAGCGGACGTAAAATCTGCTCGGTCAAGTTCATGACAGTCGTCTAATTTTGGAGATCACTGCTTTCATCCTAACGCTGCCGTTTGCGGTATTAAGTCGTACAAGTGATCGAGAAGCTGCCTTAAGACGAGCTGCTGTAGAAATTGACGCGATCGCCGATCGTCCCAGCCAAAGTAATCTAGCCATGTCGACCGCAATTCTGGCAGGGCTAATATTAGATAAGGATTTAATCGGTCGGATTTTGAGGAAAGACCTGATGAGCGATCTAAGTGTCTGGCTGACGCAAAATGCTGAAAACGAGGTAATTGATGGCTGATTCTGATTTGTCTACGCAAACGACAACCGCCCCTGCTGCCACCACAAAAGCTTCGCCGCTACGCTGCTTTTTGGGATCTACTGTAGCCGGAGGGCTTTCATTTTTAGCCTATCGACTCACTAGCGCGATCGCGCTGACCTTTGCCAACAAACCCATCACCTCAGACAACATCACGGCCCAAAACATTGGTGCAGCAGTCCGCACGCTGGTAATCGGTATTGTCGCCTTGGGTGCAGGCATCTTTGGCATTGCGGCTCTCGGCCTCTTTGCCCTGGGCATTCAACTCACAATTCAACGGCTCACGGGCAAATCAGATGCGCCGACTTCTGAAGGCGGATAGTCCTATTGGGCGGCTTTGTAAGCTGCCCAACCCCCATAGTTGGAAATGTCCTCCCAGCCATGTTCGTCAATCAACGCTTTGGGATATAAAAACGCGATCGCACTGCCACCCTCTATCAATTCAACTGATTCAGGATACATGTGGGGCGGTTCATTATTTTTGAGATGCTCATACTGGTCTGCGCTCATTTCATAAAGCTCCCCTGGGATCGAAATACCATTGTCAGTGGTGGGGTAAATGCCAGGATGCCAGCCGTCTTTAACCGAATGTAGGCGATATTTAGCAGCGGTCTGGACGGCTCCTAAAAACTTTGCATCCTGAAGATTACCGTGATCGGGTTGCCCGCGTAGGGCCGATCCACAGATGAACACAACGGTTGAGATTTGGACGGGTTCTGTCATGGCGATGGCAACAATGCAGTGAGATGAGCTTTATTTTAAGGCTTAAGGGTTCAGCAGATTAGCGGTCTGTTAGTATAACGCGACACAGTACGCTAGCTGACTCACCCGCTTAATAGCTACATTGCTATTGATTTTGGCTAGGTATGCCGGATTTTTGCAACTCGGATTGCGATCGCCGTACTATCGAGTTAGCTTCTCCACAGCCGTTGGCTAAAGCTTGGAATTTCGTAATGTTGTTGGTGTGAGATATGCAAGATATTGGTGTCACTTCCCAAGCCCCATCAACTCCAGTGACTCCCATGCCAGCCCCCCAGGTGAAAGGGGTGTCTTTGCGGTCAGTCACGAAAAAGTACGGCGCTGTCACGGCCATCGAAAACGTTACCCTCGACATTCCGGCTGGGTCTTATTGCTGCTTGCTTGGCCCTAGCGGTTGTGGCAAAACGACCACCATGCGAATGATTGCAGGCCACGAAGAGATTACCAGTGGTGAAATTTTCATTGGTGATTTACGCCTGAATGATTTGCCCCCGGCCAAGCGCAACACGGCCATGATGTTTCAAAACTATGCCCTGTTTCCCCACAAAACGGTTTGGCAAAACGTTGAGTTTGGCCTTAAGATGCGTGGCCTTTCCCAGAGCGAACGGCACTTGCGCGTCGCTGAAATGTTGGAGATTGTTGGGTTAACAGCCTTCGGCGATCGCAAACCTAACATGCTTAGCGGTGGTCAACAGCAACGGGTTGCCCTCGCCCGTGCTTTAGTCACCCGTCCGGCAGTCTTGCTGCTAGACGAACCCCTCAGCGCCCTCGATGAATCGCTACGGATTAAAACCCGTGGTGAACTGCGCAAGCTTCAGCGCCAGTTTGGCATGACCTTTGTCCAGGTTACTCACAATCAAGACGAAGCATATTCTCTATCGGATCAAGTGGTCGTGATGGATCATGGCCGGGTTGATCAAGTGGGGGCCCCCCAAGAAATTTTTGCCAAACCGATTTCCCAGTTTGTGGCGCGCTTCACCGGGGACAACAATATTTTTATCGGACGGGTTGAAAATGCCGTCAATGACGGTCAAGGGTATTTGATTCAGCTTGCCGTAGAAGGTTTAGGGACACTTTGGTGTCGGGGAGACTTTGCTCAAGGGGGTGCAATGGCGGCTTGTTGTGTCCGTGCTGATCAACTGCATTTGCAACCCTTAAAAGAACAATCTGACCTTGAGTCAAAACCTGCTCAAAATCAAGTTTCGGCCCGAATCACAGCCATTGAATTTACGGGCTATATCACACGGGTCACCCTAGCGTTGGAAAAAACGGGTGCTGAGGTGCTGTACAAAGCTCGAACTACAGATTGGATGCTTCAACCGCTACACGAAGGCCAAGTAGCCCTGCTTGATTGGTCAGCCCAAAACTGCGTATTTTTAGCCCACTAGCGTTAATTGGGAGTTAACTGTTAAGGCAATTGTTTTTACGTTAGTCAAAACTAGCGATTCCAATGTTCTATCCTCTCGGCACACCTCTACTAAGTTGTTCTCTAAGTTACTGAATCAAGAAATACTATGGCTAAGATCTCTCGTCGTAAACTGATCCAAACTGGTCTCGCGGCAGGTGCATTTGTAACCGCAACGCGCTGTGCGGCTCCCGAAGGGACCCCAGATAACCCGGCTACTGGGCCTGAGGTCAACACCAACGCCTCTAAAGATGTCACCCTGCGTTTCATTGGTACTGGTGTGTCTCAAATCAACGAGATCCGTGACAAAGCCCAAGAAGATCTAGGCTTTAAGCTGGAAATGCGGGCCTTGAGTACCGAAGAAAATAACCAAATTGCCATTACCCAACCAGGACAATACGACGTCTTTGATGGGGAATATTTCAGCTTGCCATTGGTGGTGCCCTCGGGTAACTTGCAACCCATCGACGTTAAGCGGATTACAAACTTTGACAAGATTGTCTCCTTCTTTACCACAGGCAAATTCGAAGGCATGCCTGTAGAGGGGTCTCAAGGGACTGCCCCCTACAAGGTGATGTATCTCCAAGGCCCCGATTCTGCGGAATTTTCAGAAACGCCGACGGACTCCGCTACCCTGATTCCCTTCCAGTACAACGCCGATACCCTAGGCTACCGCCCTGACATTGTGGGTCGCACCATCGAAACCTGGGGTGAATTGTTCAACGAAGAATTCAGGGGCAAGACCTCCATCCTTGATATTCCTCAAATCGGCATCATGGATGCGGCAATGGTGGTTGAATCCCTCGGGTTAATGTCCTTTGGCGACAAAGGAGCCATGACCAAAGAAGAAATCGACCAGCTCACGGAAATCCTCAAAGAGCAAAAGGCTAATGGTCAGTTCCGTGCCTTTTGGAAGACCTTTGATGAATCAGTCAACTTGATGACCTCCGGTGAAGTCGTGCTGCAATCCATGTGGTCACCAGCGGTGACGGCGGTACAGTCCCAAGGGATTGAATGTATCTATGCCCCACTGAAGGAAGGCTATCGCGGTTGGGGTGGCGGCATTGGCCTCTCCAAAAATCTAGAAGGCATGGCCCTAGACGCAGCCTATGAGTATATCAACTGGATGCTCGATGGCTGGGTGGGTGCTTTTCTAGGACGTCAGGGCTATTACAGCGCTGTACCTGAAACAGCCAAGACCTTTATGAGTGAAGCGGAATGGGCCTACTGGTATGAAGGGCAAGCTGCACCCGAAGACATTATTGATCCCTTTGGTAAGACCTTAGCCAAGGCTGGTGCAGTCCGTGACGGTGGCACCTTTGAAGAACGCTTTGGCAACATTGTGGTGTGGAACTCGACGATGAGCGAGAACACCTATTTGGTGCAAAAGTGGAATGAGTTCATTGCATCTTAAATCTCAATTTCAACCTTATTCACATCTGTGGGAATAAGATAGGGGCGATACAGGCGTTGCTCACACGACGCGATCGCCCCGCAAAAACTTTTTATGCCCAAATGGTTCAACACCGCTGGCCCCTGTCAAGCTGACATTCATTACATGCTCTCTCCCCTAGCTCAACTTGTGGCAGTCGAGCTAGGGGAGAGAGCAGCGGGGTTACTTTGTCATCCATGCCCCTCGGCAAGTGGGTAAAACCACCGCCATGCTAGCCTTGGCCCAGCAGCTCACAGAAAGCGGCAAATATACCGCCGTAATGGTCTCCGCTGAAGTAGGTGCGCCCTTTCCCAACGATCCAGGCACAGCAGAAGCCGCCATGCTCGACAACTGGCGGAATACGATCAAGTTTAGACTTCCTGCCGATCTCCAACCCCCGATGTGGCCCTCGACGACTCCAGGTCAGCGCATCGGTACAGCCCTGAGTGAATGGGCGCAACAGTCTCCTCGGCCCTTAGTTGTATTGATTGACGAGATTGACGCCCTCCGGGATGAAACGCTCCTTTCTATCCTCCGCCAATTGGGGTCAGGCTATCCCAATCGCCCCCAAGGATTTCCCCATGCGCTGGCGTTGGTTGGTGTGCGAGATGTAAGGGATTATAAAATTGCCTCTGGTGGTAGTAATCGCTTGAATACCGCTAGTCCGTTTAATATCAAAGTTGAGTCCTTGACCTTGCCCAACTTTACGATGGCAGAGGTTGTGGAGTTGTATGAACAGCATACGATTGAAACGGGGCAAATCTTCACACCTGAAGCGGTTGAGTGGGCATTTGAGTTGACTCAAGGTCAACCTTGGTTAGTGAATGCTCTAGCTCGACAACTTGTGGAAGTGCTAGTACAAAACCCACACCAGCACATCACTAAAGATTATGTGGAACAGGCTAAAGAAAGCCTGATTCAGCGCCAAGATACTCACTTGGATAGCTTGGCTAGCATTCTTCGAGAGAACCGTGTCCGAGCTGTGCTTGAACCAATGCTGGCAGGACAGGAGTTGGGTAATGTTCTCCATGACGATGTGCAATTTTTAATCGATTTAGGGTTATGTCGCCTGAGTCCCCAAGGGGGGCTAGTGATCGCTAATTCCATCTATCAGGAAGTTTTGCCCCGAGTTCTGAGCCAAACACCCCAAGCGTCCTTACCGCAAATTGCCCCGAGTTGGCTAACCTCCGAGGGAACGCTAAATTCTGAGAAATTGCTCCAGGCATTTCTCAACTTTTGGCGGCAGCACGGCCAACCTTTACTTAAGAGTGCGCCCTATCATGAGATTGCCCCCCATCTGGTTTTGATGGCGTTTTTACATCGGGTGGTGGACGGCGGCGGTACCCTAGAACGGGAATATGCGATTGGATCTGACCGCATGGATCTCTGTTTGCGTTACGGAGCGGTAACCTTGGGGATGGAATTGAAGGTGTGGCGAGAAGGCCGTCCTGATCCTCTTAAGGCAGGACTAGATCAGTTGGATCGGTATCTGGCTGGATTGGGTTTAAAGACGGGCTGGTTGGTGATTTTCGATCAGCGTCCGGGGTTACTACCCATTTCCGAGCGCACCACGACTGAAGCAGCGACAACATCAGGCGATCGCTTGGTGATTGTCATTCGGGGTTGAATCAGAGCAGTTGAATGGGATGAGACCATAGGTTTAACGTTGTGTTTACGCATGAAACTCAAGGAAGCCCTATATTAAGTTTTGAATCAATTGAATTTTGAAATTGTGATGGAGTGTCCGTGGGGATTTGGTTGCAACGAATAGCCGGAATCGGTACTTTGAGTGGGGTACTGCTGAGCGCTTGTGGTCAGCTGAATACCCAACAGCTAGAAGCCGATATTGAGGCTGAGATCGAAGGCCAGGGACACCGGGTCTCTCTGCAATCGGTTCAGTGTCCTGACGGTATTACCCAACAAGAAGGGGTCGTTTTTTTCTGTGTGGGTGAGATAGACCCTGAAGGCAACTTCAATATCGAAGTGGTGCAAGAAGATAATCAGGGTGATGTGGCCTGGACTGTCGAAAGTTCTAGGGTGATTATCAATTTAGCGACCCTGGAGGCTGAACTCGAAACGGGGCTTGTGCAGGCGATCGGTCGGCGATCGCCCGTTGACTGCGGTGCGGCTTATCGGTTGAATCAGCCCAGTATTGCCTTCGAGTGCAATGTGGTGGGCGATCCCGTCCAAGGACAAGACCGAATCACAGCCATCTTGGTGACGACTGACGGACAAGGTAATGTCCAGTGGGAAGAAATTCGTCACACCCAGGCCCCTACCGAGGCAACAGATGAAGCCACGGATGAAGCGGGTGAAGCAACAGACGACACCTCAAACGCCAACCAATTAGAAAACGCTCAATCCGATCTCGCCGCTCAATCCAACGCAGTTGATTTATCCTCTGAAGACTAATGACGACGACTCACCCCAACCGGGAGCCGCACCGATAGAATTGAGTTAAACCAGTCTTATCCACACGCTTACCTAGATTTAATTCGCCTCAAGGGTTTCTACCGATATTGTGGTTTGGAGTAGTTCCGTTAGTTGCCTATGACGACTGTATTTGATTTTCTAGCCAAAGGTGGACCTGTAATGGTGCCTATCTTAGGCGCTTCAGTGTTTACCATTGCCACAGCGTTTGAGCGGGCTACTTTTTGGACGCGGTTACTCAAGCGGGAAGGCAAAATTGTCTCAGACGTCTTGGAAGCTGCCCGTCGAGATTTAGACGAGGCTGGCGCGATCGCGGCCCAAGCCCAGGACTTGCCCATTGGTCGCTTTCTACTGGCCCCACTCAAACTCAAAAATCCCTCCCCTGAAACCTTTCGTTTAGCCATGGAAACCGCAGGCGATCGCGAGTTTGTAAAAATGCGCAAGGGCGACAAACTGCTGGAAACTGTTGTCGCAGTTGCTCCCTTGCTGGGTTTATTGGGGACGGTAACGGGGCTGATCGCCACCTTTGGTAGCCTCAATATCGGGGGTGGCGGCACTGGAGAACAGGCTTCTGAGGCGGCAGCCGGGATCGGGGAAGCGTTGATTACCACTGCCGCAGGCATGGTTGTCGCCATTTTGGCGCTGTTGGTTTTCCGCGTGATGGTGACCCTGCAAGCCCAGCAGATTGACTACTTTTCTGAAGCGGGTAACGAACTCGAACTGATTTATCGTCAATACTGGTATGAACCTGCGCTGTTGGCAGCGGATCATCACCTACCCATAAGCGATCCCGCTCCACCGCAACCGATCTCCCCATAAGCGACCCGTCTTGATTTGTCTTTCAGTCATCTGTCTTCCTACAACCTGTCTTTGTAGTAACTCTGCGATGTAGTAACCATGCGATTTCGACAGCAGCAAGAAGAGCCGGGTAAACTACCCCAGGTTGACTTAATCCCCATGCTTAACGTAATGATGGGGATTTTGGCCTTTTTTGTCATGATCACCATGTCTCTCAGTGCCGATAAGGTGATGGAAGTGAACCTGCCTCCCAAAGGCGACGACGATGAAAATGCCGAAATCACCGCCGCTCAGCTCAAAGACTTATTTATCGTCCAAATCGACGGGGAAAGGCAAATCACACTCAACCAGGAGCCCATCGATAAAGACGAACTAAGAGCCCGCATCGAAATCTTTTTAGCTGAGCAAGAAGACCGTACCGTCTACATCTTGCCCGACCAAGCCCTACCCTATGAAGAAGTGCTAATCTTCCTGGGTGAAATGCGCGCCGTCGGCGGCGATCGCGTCTCGTTAGCAATTGAAGCCTCTGAAGAAGAAGAGTAAACGCTATGCGTTCCAAAAATCGTCGTCCTGCCTCCCGTATCCCTGAAGTTAACCTCGTGCCAATGATGGACGTGTTGATGACGGTATTGACGTTTTTTATCATCATTTCTATGGGATTGACGGGACAGCAGTTGATGAATGTCAACTTACCTCGTGGCGGAGACGGTAGCGGCGTAGATACTGAGGTTCAAGCCATTGGTGAAGAACAGGAAATTGAAAACCTAGTGATTGGTCTCGACAATCAGGGCAACATTTTGTTGGACAATGAAGCGGTGAGTTTGGCAGTTTTGGGGCAGGCCGTGCAGCAGTTTGCGACCAGTAACACTGAAGGCAAAATTGTGCTCAAGGCCGATCGCGATTTGCCCTACGAGCAAGTGGCAGACCTATTGACTGATCTGCGGGATATCGGCGGCGATCGCGTATCGTTAGCCTTTGAATAAGTATTTTTATGACCGATACCCTATTTCGGGCTTATGTTCCGCTGCTGTTTTGGCCAGGATTAGGACTGTTATTGTTCCGAGTCCTGCCGGATACGTTTCCAAGGCTGTTGGGTCGTGCCCTCTACTGGGTGGGTGTGCCCCTAGAAATCTTTAGCTTGATCCGCCGAGCCAGCCTCTCTGGAGAGGTGGGCCTCACCCCTGCGATCGCAGTCGGGGCTCTCGTGACCGGACTGCTGCTGGCAGAGCTCTGCTGGCGTGGCTTAAGCAGGTTAGCCGCCGTCAAGGTAGAATCGCTGGCGATCGCAGCTTGGAGCCCATTTCATCAACCTCAGCTAACAGACGGGGCTGAGCCCCCAATGCCGATAGCAACTAATCGTGCCATCCAGGGCAGTTTTACGTTGGCGGCAATGATTGGCAATACGGGGTTTGTCGGTCTGGCGATCGCCCCAACCCTCGTCAACGATGAGTATTTAAGCTGGCTGGTGTTCTACAGCGTGGCCCACAATGTTCTCGGCAGCTACGGCTTAGGGGTATTCGTGGCGAGTTATTTTGGTCGGACTGCCCGTGATCAGGGCGGTTGGCAGCGGGTCAAAGATGTTTTAACAGTGCCATCGCTTTGGGCCTTTGGGTTGGGGTTAGGGACGCGATCGCTACCTTTTCCTGCAACGCTTGAAACCGGGCTCGAAGCCTCGGTTTGGGTGATTATTCCCTTGGCCCTTTTGCTAATGGGGATGCGCCTCAGTCAGATCCGCAGTTGGCAAAGTGTACGACTCGCATTGATCCCTTGCATCATCAAAATTGGGTTAATTCCTTTATTAGTCGGTATGGTCACACTGCTCATCGGATTGCCGAGACCAGCCTGTCTTGCCTTGGTCTTGATGTCTGGGATGCCCAGTGCATTTGCTAACCTAATTTTGGCTGAGGAATACGATCTCGATCGGGACTTGGTGGCAACTGCGATCGCCATGACCACCAGCTTAATTTTGGTCACAATTCCCTGTTGGCTCTGGCTTTTTGGTTAAAACTGGGCATCCTGACCTAAGGCAATCCCGACCTAAGGCAACATGGGGGGGTAGGTTTAGGGTAATATCAAAGCCGCCAAGGATAATCCACTACCTTTTGACAAACGTAACGGATATTTCCAAGTAGCCCCACGATTGTTGCCTGCCTGTCGGCATGAATCTCCGGAATCCCTGGCTAAGTCAGTGGTAAGAAGGAAGAGGCGATCGCCCTAATTTGATAGAATCTTTTCTGAATAGCGCTTTGAGCGTATGCAATTACAAAGTCCAACTGACGTATCTTCTAAACCGCTGATTTTAGACAGCTTACCCGATATTGACCTGCCCAGCGAAGTTTGCCCCCGCCGGGCCAAAATGCAGGTCGATTTTCTCATGCTGGCTATTGAAGCCCTTGACCTAGGGGGCTCAGAAGCCATGCTGATTACAGTCCGTGACTTAGAATTGAAAGACGTCGTCAAAGGCCGCGTTGGGCTCTGGTTGTTGCGCGGTACCAACCCTTTACGGCTTTCGAGTCAGCGCCGTCCACTCACACTCATTGAGGCAAAAGCCTTGGTGATGATTATTTGTCATCTCTCCCGGCGGCTCACAGTGTTAATTCGTCAGTTACTTTTAGGCTATCAGCGCGTCACTGAGCAGCAGCTCTCTGTCGATCATTACTTTCGATTGGCTGATTATTTAACCCGCTTTCGGTCCCACTTCCGAGCCCGTATGAATCCCCGGCGGGCAGGCGTCATTGCCTACAGCTCCGATGAAAAACTCAACGAATTGGCCATTCAACTGTTGACCAAGCTACTTTTTTGCACCGGAACCTACGGCCCCCAGCGACTATGGAATAGCTTGTTTGATGGAGACGTGACATGACCATCCAGCGTCAATATATATTGCCTAACTGCAACCTAATTTTAGAAGGGTTGAGCACCGCCGTTGAACCCGCCCTAGAAGAGGTGATGTCGGTGGTCATGAATGCCGAGTGTCACTTTCCAGCTGAAAAGACCACCCTTAAAGGGGGGCGGGAATTTTTAGATGGTCTAGTAGGTGCGGTCAATCAGTATGGACAAAGCTTTTTGAGTGGGCTACCTGCGCGTCAAACGGTTAACGATAAAGTATCTCCCGTGCAAATTAAGCCAGGGGATGGCACTTATCACCATTTGTTAATTCAATCCCAGGTTTTAAGTGACGGTAGCGATGGCCCCACAGCAGACAATCAGGCTCCCCAAGACATTAAGTTAACCACAGTGCAGCTCTTTGACTTGCTGGAAGCCGTTGACCAACTGGTGGCGGATGCTCAAACCTTGCCTGATCTCAAGTTTAGCCTGCAGCCCCTATCGCGACGGCTAGTGAAGCCCAGTGAACCTGTGGCCCAACGAACCCTGCCCGCCGCCGTGGGTGTATCAACTTTAGCCGCCGCCGCGATCGCTGTGGCATTATTGCCTGTCCCAGAGGTACGGCCCCCAGAGCAGCCTGAATCAGAGAGCGAGACGCAAGAACAGTCGGTTACGCCCTCGACGCCATCTACCAGTGATCTCAATGTTGATGAATCAGATGCGCCTGAAGCAGTCGTTGATGCGGTAACCGCAGCGGCTGTCCTAGATGGTCGCCCAGAGACTGCCCCTGTAATTACTGATGGTGAAACCTTAGATCGACTCCAGCAATTGCTTTCGGAAGACTTACAAGAAGCATGGGGTGGCGACCCTAGCTTTGATGAAGATTTGAGCTTTCGGGTTGGGGTGTCCGAAACAGGAGACATTCTGGGCTACAAGTACGAAAATGATGCCGCGTTGGTCAATGTTGACGATACGCCCTTACCTAGCCTGACCTATGTTCCGGTTGAACCTGAAGTGGTGCAGCAAGAGCCCATGGCGCAGTTTTCCGTCACCTTTGCCATGAATGGTATCGTAGAAGTTGAACCCGTCAATGCATCGGCTACTGCCGATGCAGCAGAGGCAGAAGATGAGTCTGATGAAGCGCCTGATTTAAATGAATCAGTTGAGACGGCTGACTCAGAAGCCTCAGAAGCCCCATCTGCTGCAACCAATGCCACAGACTTATCTAATGTGATTGACAACGAAGTCACTGACGTCAACAGCATTCGGACGCTTAATCGGCAACTTTACGAGGCTGTTGCAGCCGAGTTTGAGTCCGCTAACTACCCAGAAGACATCACCTACCAGGTGCGGGTAAATGACGCTGGGGAAATTATTGGTTATGAACCGGTTGATCAGGTCGCTAGCGATCAAGCCGATCGAACCCCACTGCCTGATTTGGTCAATGGGGCGGCAGCTACTGATCGACCTCAAGTCGATTTTAAATTGGTATTTACTGAAGGCGGTGTGATTCAGGTGAATCCGTGGAGAGGATGGCCATAGCTGAGGTGTGACGCCGCAGATTTAGTATCGCTTTAAGGCAAGGTGATCCTGATTTATAACAAGTGCGCTAGGCTGGAACCGAACTTTTGACGGAAGGGAGCGATGACAGAAGGAGTCCCTACCCCCAAGCCCACCTCTGGTCTGCCCAAATCCGCAGCCCACTCTTTAGGTAATGTCAGTGCGTCGGGACAGGCTGTTTCTTCTGAGTCTGTTCAAGACTTAGCGGATCTACCCCAGTTCGATCAACTCCAGACTGAACCCAAAAGTGCGAGCAATCAGCGCCAATCTGACAGGCGATCGCGCTCATCCCAGGCTTCCCGGTCATCAAGGGGTGTGGTTCAGTTCTTGTTCACCACCCTCTTCCGCCTCATGCTGCTGGGCGCAGGCGGTTCTCTCTCTTGGTCAGTAGGGGTGCTAGTGGCTCATTTCAACCCAGCCCAATCCCAGACTAAGGTTCCATTGCAAGAGGTCACATTGCGGAGCACCAATCGCGTGATCACTAAGCTGCGACAGTTGCCGCAGTGGTGGCAGCAAGATGGTCTTGCTGTAGCGCCAGCAGCGCCAATTTTACTCCCCAACCGTGGCGTAACCGCAGTGCCAGGGAATCAAGGAGCCAGCGATTCAGCCCGCTCTGAACTCAGCCCAGCCCAGCGGGAAACGCTGCAATCAGATTTAGAGGCAGCACAGACAGATCTGTCAGCATTAGCCGAGCGCGTTGGGGCCCTAGAATCTGATTTGGGGCAAGCCAACGACGGGCGATCGCTGGAAAGACGCCTCGAAGTCATCGAACAACTGCTGACCCTAGGACAAGCTGATTCCCCTGATGCGCGGGCAGAGACTGCCGCTGCTGAGGCTCCTATTGATCAATCTGGAACAGGAACGGCGATTCCAAGTTCGACCACACCGCGTCTCCCTCAAGTTACGCTTCCCAGTGATGTGCTGTTTGAACGCAACAGCTCTCAACTGAAGGCTGGGGCTGAGTCGATCTTAGATGCCATTGTTGTTGACCTATTGGCCTACCCCGGTTCAAATATTTTGATCGCCAGCTATACCGATGATGTGGGTGATGCTGCGGACAACCGAGAGCTGTCATTTTTACGGGCCAGCGCTATCGAGCGTTACTTTCAGGAAATCTTGGGCGATCAATATCGCTGGGTTCCCATCGGCTACGGCGAAACTCGCCCTCTAACTGAAAATGCCACCGACTCCAACCGCCAACGCAATCGCCGAATTGAAATTACGATTGATCAGCGATAGGCATAGTGTGGTGTTCCTAAAAACTAGCAAAAAGGGCGTACGAAATAGGTACGCCCCCTTGAAAAGTCATTTGTCTAGGCTTTAGACACTGATACCCAAAAAGGTCGCCTACTATTCAACAATGATCTTACCGACCATGCCTGCACCACGGTGGGGTGCACAGTAGTAGGTATATTCACCCGGATCAACGTCGAAGGTAGAAGAGTAGTTCTCACCAGGGGCAAAGGTCAGTTGGCTATGGGAAAGCTTGTCAGCTAAACCCTTGTCGCTTAAGTCAAAAATTACGTTGTGAGGAGCCATTTTGTTGTTGACCCAGGTCACAGTATCCCCAGCCTTAACCGTTATGGTGGAAGGTTCAAAAACAAGCAGCCCAGAATCAGAACCCATCTTGACTTCATAGCCTGAAGCCGCAGCTGGAGCTGCTGCCATGACAAAGGTACTAATAACTAGGGCGATCGCGACCACGGCAATACCTAGGCTGCGAGATATCCGAGCGATAAATTTCATAACTACCTCTAAACGCTGACTCTAAAACGTATGTCGTCCAGAAATAATTATATTGCCTATTTAGCGCGTTTCTCAATACACCATTGATAGACTTGCGATTTTGTTAGCCATGGGCAGGTGTCCATCTAAGATGCAAGGCTAGTCAATTGTGCCAAAAACAAAACTAAGGAGATCTTCAGCCGAAGATCTCCTTAGTTTTGTTTTATCAAACTAGGATGCTTAACCTATAAACTCTTGGTTTTACCAGCACCCCACATGGCACCAAGTACTTTAGGCTGAAGCAGAATATGCCCTGAAATTGCCACCAAATCATCTTCGGTCAGACTACGCATCTTTGGAAAGATGTCTGTACTCTTCATACTGGGGTGAAACTCAGAAATTTCCTGTAGACCATCGTAGGTGGTTGGATTCTTCAGATAATCCACCAATGCTTCAAGGTTATTACGATCGGGCAGGGCTCCTGCCAAGGCTTCAGGTTCTAGCCCCACATTGGGATTGGTTTTCGTAATTCCACTGACATGGCAGGTCGCACAGGCATAGTTGAATTGCTTCTTTCCGCGAGCGACTTCTTCTAAGCTCAGCACATAGGTATCGCCCGCTTCATTCAGCTTGACTGTCCGGATGGTTTCATCTAGCTGAGCAGCGATCGCGTTTCCAGCAAACAAATGCCCTACCAAAAACACAGCCACCACAACCAGCCAAGTGCATCTCTTAAACATGGTTCTCCTCAAAAAAATGGCTCAATGATTATTTCAAAAAGTCAACACAGCTTGACTCAAATACCTTAGAGTTGCCCATGTTAAGCACAGGCAGGATTGAGTTAATCTCATACTCAATATCATGCCACCGAAGGGGGCAAACCCAAAATCCTACTGGGGAATCAGGATTCCACTGGGTGCTCTGCAATCTTTATCCATCAATTGGCTGCATCGAAGTTTCAGGATGGCTCAAAACTTTATTTTCAGGGGGATAAGCAGCGTGGTGAGCAGATTCTGCTCCTGGAAAAGGTTGATGCAGCCGAACCAGCTGTGCCAAAGTCGTTTTCAACAGGGTTCGTGACACGACCATATCGACGAAACCATGGTTGAGCAGATACTCCGATGTTTGGAAATCATCGGGTAGTTTTTCCCTTAGGGTTTGCTCAACCACACGCCGTCCAGCAAAGGCAATCGTGGCGGTCGGTTCGGCGATGATCACATCCCCCAACATGGCAAAACTAGCAGTCACACCGCCCGTTGTGGGATGGCTCAATACAGGGATATAGAGTAGCCGCTCGTTGCGGTGACGATCGAGGGCTCCGGAGATTTTAGCCATCTGCATCAGACTCAGCATTCCTTCCTGCATCCTTGCCCCACCTGAGGCGCAGACAATCACAACGGGGAGTTTATGCTGGGTGCCTCGCTCAATCAAACGGGTAAGCTTTTCGCCCACGACAGAGCCCATACTGCCGCCCATAAAGCGGAAGTCCATAACGCCAAACGCAATAGGTAGCCCATCGAGTTCGCCAAGACCGGTTTGGACGGCATCAGTCAATCCGGTCTTATGTTGGGTATCTCGGATGCGATCGCTATAGGCCTTGCGATCGCGAAACTTAAGTGGATCTTTGGGTGAAACTTCGGTATCCAAAGGCTTCCAAGTCTCCGCATCAATCAGTTGCTGGATGCGCTCATCGCTAAAGACCCGATAATGATGACCGCACTCTGGACAAACCCAGGCATTCGCCCGTAAGTCCTTGGTGTAGGTGAGGACGCCACAAGCCTCACACTTGCTCCATAAGCCATCAGCAATTTCTCGTTCTTGACGATCTTTGCTAATTGGGCCGGATTTTCTTCGATTTGCAAACCAATCAAATAGGGACATGAAAACCCTTGCGTTGCTCCAGGATGTCATCAGCCCCTGGGCGCAGACTTCGGCTTTGATCTAAGTCTGAGATTTAGTCTTGCGATTGAGGGCTATGCTTCCTATCCTACTGGTTTACTATCACCGATGTTGATCTAGATCACATCTCTATCCCCCATGTCACCGAACAACTGTGTCCCAAAAACTGCATGAATGCTGCATTCCTAGTGAATTCACGATTATTTTTCCTGTCGTTGTAGATAAAACCACTCAAAGCATCCTGAAATCTTCGAGGGGTACCATCGAGGTTAGGTGAATCTATCGAGGCATAAGGTCTAGACCTTCGCCTATTCTTCAAAATAGGCAAAAGGTGTTGAATCTACCATATGAGCGCAGTGAATTTAGAGAGCTCTCGCAGCTATGATGCGATCTCGGACGATCAGCTAAAAGACGAAGATAATGCCATTTGGGTGGTGGATTTATCTGAGGAGGTTCGCCACACCTGGCTGCAGCGAATTTACTGGTTGCGTTGGGTTGATCGGCTGGCTGAGCAAGAGCAAATTGTGCGTCAAGGTAATGCGTTTCAAGAGTTCCAGCAGGCTTGGAAGCGCCTTTTAGAGAGCGGCCAAGTGCACCCCCATGATCACCAGTGGATCATCCTAGATTATCTACACCAAGTTTGGTTTTCGCCAGAGCGGAGTGCCATTATTGCTGAAGCAATTGAAGCTTGGGATGGTTATGTGGACGCAATGGGAGACTACCATCAGCGTGATTTGACCCTTGAAACCCTGGCAGATTACGAGCTGATGTTAGAGCGTATTGCAGGGTCATTCTTCCAGTGTTTCCCTTATCAAAATGTTAGCCAATTGCAGGCAACTCGATTCTTTGGCCTGGTCGACCAGTTTTATAACAACCTGCGAGATTTGCACGAAGATACCCTGCAACAGGTGTGTTACTTTCCCGCTGAAGTCTTAGACCGATTTAACCTCCATCGTCAGGAAATTTTGGAGATGACCTGCTTCAAAAATCCAGGCTACTTCAAGCTGATGGAGTTTTGGATTGAAGACTATTTGCCTACCATTCGGCGCAAAACCGCGCGACTGGTACTCGCCAGCGATCTCCATCCCTCTTGGCGATTGTTGGGCAATTGGTGCATTCATCGCTATGGTCGGGTGGAGCGAGTGATGAAAAGTTGCAGTTACAACTTTGTTGAATTTCCGACTCAATACTGGAAAGAGGTGCGCCGGGATTTAGCTCACTACCATACGTTGACTCAGTCTGGGCAAATCAGCTCAGTGCAGCGGGCCTATCAAGTCTCTGCGATATCACGCTTCTTAAAACTGAGCCCAGCGACCGTCAACACCATTCAAACAGGATTTAAGGCCTTGGAACAAAACTGGGACAGCATCTCATCTCGCTAAGGTATCTTTAACAAGCACTCAACCGATAAGCATGAGCATGCTCAACTTTTTTAGATCTTTGGTGTTGATTGGATTACTCCTAGTGACGAATATTGCTAATTTAGACATCGTGCTGTCAAACTATGGCTCAACCCAAGGACAGTTGGTGGTGTCTTTGTTTGAGAGTCCAGCCACATTTTTGGTAGAACCACTGCAGACGGCAATCATTACGCCGATTCCAACGGAGACTGCAGCGGTCAGGTTTGACCAGCTGCCCACAGGTGATATTGCGATCGCGGCCTTTCACGATGTCAATGCCAATGGCGAACTCGACACGGGCCTGTTTGGTATTCCCACAGAAGTATTTGTGTTTGGCAACAATGCCCGAGGCACCTTTGGTCCCCCTTCGTTTCAATCGGCTGCGATCGCTCTAGAAGGCGGCGACAATACCCATAGGGTGTCTTTCTAATTGGGCTATGGAGTTACGGCTGTGCCGCCTACCCGACATCTTCTCGATTCAGATTTACCGTTGGCATAACAATGCAGATGCGCTCAGTCGCCTGGTGGTTGGCTGGTCATCAAAAACACATCTGACTTTCGAGAAATTGAAATCATGCAACGCCAACCTTTGTCCCAATTGTCTGACCGCCTGTTTATTACCGATGGCGGTCTCGAAACAACGCTAATTTTCCATGCAGGGTTACATTTGCCTGACTTTGCTGCATTTGACTTGTTAAAAGATGCACTGGGTTACGAAGCGCTATATCAATACTTTCGAACCTATGCCAGACTTGCCCAGACCTATAATGTTGGCTTGGTGTTAGAAAGTGCGACTTGGCGAGCCAGCGCGGATTGGGGGACTAGGTTGGGCTATTCTACTGAGGCACTCGCTGAGGCTAACCACCGCGCGATCGCGCTATTGAAAATCATCAGTGATAAGTATGCTACGCCCCAATCTCCTATGGTGATCAGTGGTTGCATTGGCCCCCGAGGAGATGGCTACAATCCAGCTGAATCGATGAATACTACTGAGGCTGCGACTTACCATCGGCCACAGATTGAAACGTTACGCCAAGCGGGTGCAGATTTCGTGACGGCCATCACGATGACCCATACCGAAGAGGCCATCGGTATTGCCCGCGCGGCTCAATGGGCTGAAATGCCTGTGGTGATTTCGTTTACCGTCGAAACAGATGGTTGTTTACCGACGGGACAATCGCTCAAGCAAGCGATTCGTCAAGTGGATGCCGTTACCAGTAGTGCCCCAACTTACTACATGATCAATTGTGCCCATCCATTTCATTTCGCCCATACCTTACTGTCTGGGGAACCCTGGCTAGCAAGGCTGCGGGGCATTCGACCTAATGCATCCCAAATGAGTCATGCTGAACTCGACAATGCCGAAACGCTCGATGCGGGCAATCCCATTGAACTGAGTAGCCAGTGTGGCGCTCTAAAACGCAAACTGCCCAACCTAACGGTAATTGGGGGCTGCTGTGGAACCGATCATCGCCATGTCGAAGAAATGTGCAAGGCTTTTGTGGCTTCGAACACTGAAGCTGTTAACGAAAATAACGACCTAAAAACTAAGTTGCAGAAGCGCGATCGCGCTTCTGCAAGCTTGCCCTAATCCACTCCACAGGATCCTTACAAATCAAGGGTGTAAGGATAGTCAAGCATTGACCATAGTCTTTACCTGAGGCCCGGTTTCAGGTTCTTCAAGCCCAGGAATTTCATCGTGGCCTGTAATCAAGCGAACACCGCGCTTGCGTGTGAAGTAGTTCCAGGCCCACTGGGTCATCACCAATAGTTTATTGTCAAACTCCACCAGATAGTAGATATGAACAATAATCCAGACAAACCAGGCTGGGAACCCCCACATCTTTAAGAAGCCCAGGTCAACGACCGCAGCATTGCGGCCAATCACAGCCATGCTACCCTTATCGCTGTACTGAAACTGAGGCATTTCAGCACCAGTAATCCGGCTTTGAATCACCTTCGCAATGTGTTCACCCTGCTGCATTGCAACTGCCGCAACCCCGGGTAACGGCTTGTCATCGCCCTGGTGGGCATAGTGAGCTAAGTCACCCACGACATAAAGATTGCTGTAGTTGGGAACGCTCATGTCAGGCTCCACAATTACCCGACCCACCCGGTCGAGTTGAGCACCCGTGCGCTCAGCAATCACACCTCCCACGGGGGATGCTTTCATACCTGCCGCCCAAAGAACGGTGCAGGCTTGTTGTTGGCTGATTTCTTCACCGCTACGGAATGTTACCGTATCCCCTTCAATACCCGTCACTAAGGTTTTGGTGCGGATTGTTACGCCCAGCTTCTCTAAGGCTGCTTGGGCCTTAGCCGAGAGTTCCGGTTTGTAGGGTGGCAGCACCCGATCCATTCCTTCCACCAAAATGATTTCGGTTTGGGCGGTATCAATCGCGCGGAAATCGTCCTTCAACGTGTCATAGGCCAAATCAGCCAGTGCCCCAGCCAGTTCCACCCCAGTTGGCCCGCCGCCCACAATGACAAATGTTTGTAACGCCTTCCGTCTGGCAGGATCTGTGGCCTTTTCTGCTGCTTCAAAAGCCAAGAAAATCCGACGGCGAACTTCCAGTGCATCCTCAACGGTTTTCATCCCGGGGGCGATGCTCGACCACTCATCTTCCTTGCCAAAGTAGTGGTGGCTGACGCCAGTGGCCACAATCAAACTGTCGTAGCCAATCACCTCACCATTTTTAAGGGAAACCCGTTGGTGATCAGCATCAATGTTGGTCACCTCACCCATAATTACCTGGGCATTCTTTTGGCTACTTAAGACAGCCCGTAGGGGGGAAGAGATGTCTCCAGCGGATAGCCCTCCAGTTGCGACCTGATAAAGCAGTGGTTGGAACAAATGAAAGTTGCGTTTATCGATCAACGTAATCTTAACGGGGGCTTTAGCCAGGGATTTAGCGGCGTAAAGACCTCCAAAGCCACCACCGACAATGACAACGTGGTGAAGAGGTGTTTCTGGGCCAGAGGTAGCTTGATGAGACGGTGAGGGACGCTGGAGAACTGCTGTCATGGAGTTATAACCAAGTGTTAAGTTTCCTAAGCAAATATTACTCGCTATCGGCCCCATAGTGCCCAGATATTTATTCTAATTCACGGGAAATTTGTCAATCAATTGTTTCAAAATAAAAGAAGTTGTGTTGTGTCTTTACTTTGGCGGCGATTCGCATGTGTCGGGGTCGTCGGTTTGGGGCGTTTCAGTGGCGTTGACATAATCACTATCGGACTTTGCACCTTCGGCAGCTTGAGGGAGGGGCTTAGATTCAAGGGGCTTGCCGCCGTAGGTTGGTAGCAGGGTCAGTTGGTTGTTAGCGCGAGGCTTGGTGGATTGGCGTCGTCTGCGGGACACGTTTTCTTCGGTGGTTTCTTCGGCAATCACTTCATACAGTAAGGCGAGCTTGTTGCCAGTGCCTTTACGCAAAACACGGCCCAAGCGCTGGATATATTCGCGAGTAGATCCAGATCCTGAAAGCAAAATGGCGATCCGGGCTTCGGGTACGTCGACCCCTTCGTTGAGTACGTGGGAGACCACTAGGGTTTTGTAGGTACCGTCGCGAAAGGCTTGAAGAATGCTATGGCGCTCTTTCACCGGGGTCTGATGGGTAATAGCGGGGATCAGAAAGTCTTGAGAAATTCGATAAACCGTGGCATTGTCATTGGTGAAAATCAACATTCTGTCGGGATAGTGCTGGGCTAGCAGATTAGTCAGCACCTGCAGTTTGCCTTCGGTCCCTAGGGCAATGGTTTTGGCTTCGCGGTGGGCTAGCATGGCGCGGCGACCCGCTTGGGTGCGAGCGCTGGCTTGTACAAACCGCTGCCATCCCTGGGCTGAACTCAGCCAGATATTGGTCTGCTGCAAAAATTGGTTGCGGTGTTGAATCAGGTGGTCGTAGCGATCGCGCTCAGTATCAGACAACTTGACCTTGATTTGAATGATCTGATAAGGCGCGAGGGCTTGCCCAGAGAGTTCTTCGGCGGTTTTGTGATAGATGACAGGCCCTAATAGTGTGGTTAAATCGGCATGGCGACCATCGGCCCGATCGGGGGTCGCGGTGAGCCCCAGGCGATAGGGAGCGATCGCGTATTCTGCAATCACCCGGTTAAAGTCACTGGGCAAGTGATGGCACTCATCGCAAATCAGCAGTGCATATTGGTTGCCTAAGGTTTCGGCGTGGATAGCGGCGCTGTCGTAGGTGGCCACTAGAATCGGTGTGCGATCGCGAGAACCGCCCCCCAACAAACCAATCTCTATATCCGGGAAAGTAGCCTTGAGCTGGGCATACCACTGGTGCATTAGATCCAGCGTCGGTACCGTGATCAGAGTGCTGCGGGGGGTGGTTTGCATGGCTAACTGGGCCAAGTAAGTTTTGCCAGCAGCGGTTGGCAGCACGACGACACCGCGCCATCCTGCCTCAATCCAGGCTTGTAGTGCCTCTTGCTGGTGCGAGTAAGGCTGCATCACCACTTGGGGTTTCAAGCTTAGGGGTTGAAACCCCAGGGCTTGATCGTTGAAGGTGACAGATTCAGCTTTAAGCGCTTCGACCAAAGGCCGATACTGGTTGGCCGGGACTCGAAATCGCTCAATCCGATCATCCCAAACTGCAAACTCAATCCAGCTTTTGCCCCGGGGTGGTGGGTGGAGGACTAAGGTACCGCGATCAAATCTCAAGGTTGGGGTGCGCGGCATAAACCAAATCCGATTTGAAAACTTGGGTTTTGAGCTTGGAGAAAACTATGGATTGAGAGGGGATTGGAGGTGGCTGAGGGTTAACTACTCTTGAATCAATGCCTGCACAGCACTCGCTTGACGCACGTGGGTAAAGCTGGGGTCAGTTTTGACCATCATCCGATAGAGCTGCGGACTCAGCTGAATAGCCTTTTGTAAATTGTGAGCCGATTGATCAGCTTTGTCTTGCAACGCATAGGTAACGGCTCGTCCGTACCAGGCGTTGGGGTTATCTTCCCGATACTTAAGAGAGATGTCAAAGCTAGCGATCGCATCCTCAAACCGCTTCATTTTATTGAGGACAAAGCCCCGATAATTCCAGGCGTAATAACAGTCACGTTTGAGCGTTAGCGTTGTGTCGAGGCTATCGAGGGCCTGCTTATAGCGGCGGACAGAAGCCAATGCGATCGCCTTGTTATACCACGAACGATAGTGGTTGGGGCGCAGCTTAATCGCCCGTTCAAAACTGCTGATCGCCTCGATAAACTGATCCAAATGTAGTTTGGCATTGGCCAGGTTGTACCAGGCTTTGGCGTCGCTTGGATCACAGGCTACGGCCCGTTCAAAACTAGACAGTGCGGCTTCGTAGTCTCCTTGCTTAGCCTGAACAATGCCGAGGCCATGCCAGGCTAAGACGCTTTTGCCATTCAGTGACAGGGCTGCCTGGAAACTCTCTAGGGCCATCTCATAGGACTTGAGTTCGAACAAGGCATAGCCTCGATGGATCCAGCTCTCCCAGTTGTGAGGATTCTGGTTCAGAACCTGATCAAATTTCGCGATCGCACTCTCGTAGTGGCCAATGTCATACAGGGCAGTGCCTTGACCGTACCAAGTTTCAGAGTTGGAGTTTTGCGCTTCAGGGGAGGTAAACACAGCACTAATAGTGTCAGGTCAATGGAAGCAAGGTCAAGCAGCTGCGAATGAAACCGAGAAAGCGAGAGCCAGTAAATCAAATGTGATCTCAAAGTGATTAAGCCAGTCCCGTAGCATCCTGAACCCCTGAATTCAAAGGAGATTTCTATTTTGCAAGATCACTATTCTGGTGGATACTATAAGGCCAATGCATGACATCCGATTTGAAAACTTGATTTGGGGTGCAGCACCTACGCCCCAACTGAAAAAGCTATAGTTCTGAATCAGGACAAAGTTTAGAATAAAACTTTTATAGCTCCTTATGCCATTGCAGTGGACTATCAGCGCTTTTAGCCAAGATTTTAAACCCCATCTAAAGTCCTAGCAACAAAACTCAACACTTTATGCCCGCTTCGACAACCTATCGCATCGAAAAAGATTCTATGGGGGAACGCCAAATTCCTGCCCATGCCTATTATGGTATCCAGACGTTACGAGCGGTTGAAAACTTCCCAATTAGCGGCCTTAAGCCGTTGCGCATCTATGTCGATGCTTGTGTGTTAATCAAAAAAGCGGCGGCGATCGCCAATGGGGAATTGGGCTGTATCCCATCCGACATTAGCCGCGTCATTGTCCAAGCTGCTGATGAAGTCCTGGCAGGCAATCTGCGTGATCAGTTTATCGTTGATGTCTATCAGGCTGGGGCAGGTACCTCTCACCATATGAATGTAAATGAGGTCTTGGCCAACCGTGCCTTGGAGATTTTAGGAGACGCCAAGGGCAACTATGGGCGATTGAGCCCCAATGACCACGTCAACTACGGCCAGTCCACCAATGATGTGATTCCGACTGCGATTCGCATTGGCGGTTTGATTGCCATGGAACATCGTTTGTTCCCGGCCCTCTCCGATGCGATCGCGGCCCTCGACAATAATGCTGAAGCCTTTCAAGACGTGGTGCGTTCAGGCCGGACTCACCTACAAGATGCCGTGCCTGTGCGGTTGGGCGAAACGTTTCGGGCTTGGGCCCAAATCCTCACCGAACATATGATTCGCATTGAAACGGCCTCTGGCGATCTGACCCTGTTGGGGTTGGGCGGGAGTGCTGCCGGAACCGGATTAAATACCCATCCCCAATATCGATCGCGGGTGGCTGAATTACTCGGCCAACTGATTGATCAGCCGCTGAAACCTGCGCCCCATTTGATGGCGGCAATGCAAAGTATGTCCCCTTTTGTGGCCGTTTCTGGTGCCCTGCGTAACCTGGCTCAAGACTGCGTCAAAATTTCCCACGATTTGCGTTTGCTGGATTCTGGCCCCAAAACTGGGTTCAAAGAAATTCAGCTCCCGCCAGTGCAACCTGGTTCGTCGATTATGCCGGGAAAATACAATCCGGTGATGGCCGAGATGACCTCTATGGTTTGCTTTCAGGTAATGGGCTATGATCAGTCGATTGCGTTAGCCGCTCAAGCTGGGCAGCTTGAACTCAACGTGATGATGCCGCTGATTGCCTATAATCTGATTCACAGCATTGAGATTCTCGGCAATACGCTAGCCGCCTTCACCCAAAAATGCCTCAAAGGTATTGACACCAATCGCGATCGCGCTTTGGCCTATGCTGAAGGTAGCTTGGCCCTAGTGACGGCCTTGAATCCACACATTGGTTATCTCAATGCCGCGGCGATTGCTAAAGAATCCTTAGAGACGGGCAAATCCTTAAGACAACTGGTGCTTGAGAAAAACCTGATGGACGCTGACAAATTGGCTGAAGTCTTGGATTTGGCCCAAATGAGCAAAATTATTGGTACTCCTTAACGCAAGTTCTATGATTAATTCAACACCCCAGGCGACCGCACCCTACGCTATGGATGAAGAAGCCTGGTGGGTTCAGCAATGGGTTGATTTACTCAACTCCTATCGATTCAAGAAGCGGTTAGAGCGCGGGCGACGCTACGCCCGTGAAGGTCATATCCTCAGCCTAGAATTCAAAGGCTCCAAAGTGGCTGCCAAGGTTCAAGGTACAGCGCCTGACCCCTATAAGCTCTCAATCTGGATCGACCCCTTCTCGGACGAAGATTGGGACTATGTGGTTGATACCCTCGCCGAGAAAGCGCTGTTCTCAGCCCAGCTTCTAGCTGGAGAAATGCCCAAAGACATTGAGGCCGTTTTTACCGCCAATGGTTTGAGTCTGTTTCCGTTTACCCTGTCCGATGTCCATTCCCGCTGTAGCTGCCCCGATCCAAAGAACCCCTGCAAACACATTGCGGCGGTTTACTACCAATTAGGAGACTTCTTTCGCGAAGACCCCTTTGTCCTGTTTCAACTGCGGGGCCGCACCAAAAGCCAACTGCTTGAGGCCCTACGTCAACGACGCAGACAGCAAAACCAAGTTGAAGCCGGGGTCGGATTGGCTGAAACTGCATCGGTTGAAGCTGAATTAACCGAAGCGGAATCAGCTGAAACTGCATCGGTTGAAGCTGATTCAACCGTGATCATGGCCGCCGATGACATGTTGGTGGCATCTGAAACGGCGATCGCGCCCGCATCGACAGATCAGTTCGCAGTGAGTCGCCCTGTAACTGAACGCCCCCTTGACTTACAGCGATTTTGGCAATACGATCAGTCTCTTGATCACTCTTTAGTCGTCATTACCCCGACGAGTGAGACAGTGCTAGACACCCTAGGCCCCCTGCCGCTCCCTGCCGAAGATGCCCAAGCCGTGATGAACTATCTCAGAATGATCTATCAACAGGTGGGACAACAGGCAATGATGTCTGCCCTGAGCTAACCTCCATTCGATTTGAAACCTTGAATTTTAGAGTGTTGGTCCTAGGGTCTCAAGGCATGGGGCCAACGCTATAAGATATGGGATACAGAGTTTGAATAGGTAATTGCGTTGGCTTATCAGGTGGGCTTACTGGGGTTGGGGACAGTCGGGACAGGCACGGCTCAAATTTTGACTGATGCAGCGGGGCGTTCTCCCTTAATTAGTGAAATTGAGATTGCTAAGGTAGGGGTTCGTAGCCTCGATAAAAACCGTGAGGTTGAGCTTCCAGCGGAGATGTTCACCACTGATTTAGACAGCATCGTCAGTGATCCAACAATTGATCTGGTCGTGGAGCTAATTGGCGGCCTAGAACCGGCGCGATCGCTAATTTTAAGCGCGATCGCCCACGGTAAACATGTCGTCACGGCAAACAAAGCCGTGATTTCTCGCTTTGGGGATGAGATTTTTACAGCTGCGAATGCGGCTGGTGTTTACGTATTGCTGGAGGCAGCAGTCGGGGGCGGTATTCCGGTGATTCAACCCCTGAAACAAGCCTTAGGAGTGAACCGCATTCATGCGGTGACGGGCATCGTCAATGGCACCACCAACTACATTCTGACGCGGATGCAGCGAGAAGGCGGAGATTTTGCCCCCATCTTGGCTGATGCCCAGCGCTTGGGTTACGCCGAGGCAGACCCGACTGCTGATGTCGATGGATTAGATGCTGCCGACAAAATTGCGATTTTGGCATCCCTGGCCTTCGGCGGCCGGATTAAGCTCGATCAAGTGCACTGTGAAGGCATTCGCCAGGTGAGTGCGGCAGATATTGACTATGCCGACCAATTGGGATTTGTGATCAAGCTATTGGCGATCGCCAAACGCGACACCTGCCCCCGCACCCAAGAGCAGCTTGACCAACTTCAAGTGCGCGTCCACCCTACCCTGGTGCCCGCTGAGCATCCTCTGGCGACTGTGAATGATGTGTTTAATGCGATTTTGGTGGAAGGTGATCCCTTGGGGCAGGTGATGTTTTTTGGCCCCGGTGCTGGTCAGGGGGCCACGGCTAGTGCGGTGGTGTCTGACGTGGTCAATATTGTCGCCACCCTCAAAGCCAATGCCGGCAATCCTCAACCCGGCGAAACCCTAAATCCGCTATTGGCTTGCTCCCACCAGCACTATTGCACCATTAGCCCAATGGCCGATTTAATTAGTCGCTTTTATGTGCGCATCATTGCCAAAGACATGCCAGGGGTGATTGGTAACTTGGGGACTTGCTTCGGTCAGCATGATGTCAGCATCGAGTCAGTGGTGCAAATCGATCGCCAGCAGCAGATGGCTGAAATCGTAGTGGTGACCCACGAGGTGCAAGAGGGCAACTTCCAGAACGCCTTAGCTGAAATTCGCACGTTTACAGACATCGACAGCATTCCCAGTTTGTTGAGGGTGCTTTAAGCGGAATCACAGGTGTGCCAATATAGGGATAACTGTAAAACTGTCCTATAGGGTTGACCTCACTTTTTCGCACACTGTATTCTTAGTTCAGGTGTGAGGAGCGAACAAGGAGCTCTGGGAGTCGAAACAAGGCAAGACGTCCCAGAGCTTTCTTAATCTCAATTTTCTGTGGTCTTAGCGCTTCACCCAAAGAATTGCGATTGCATACGGCTTAATCGGCTGCTCGTTTGGACTTATGCTGACCGTCTGTTTGGATTGACCCAGGTTTTTTGCTGTAGGCCATGCATATGGTGAAACAGCTTCCAGCAGTATTGTTCAGGTAACCCACAGGTTAGTGCTCCTCGTAGGACGACGTTAAAGTACCAATCGTTGGGAGCAATTTCTTGGTTCAGTTTTTCCATTACGGTGTAGGTGCGGGTATGGTTGTACCGTTGCCCATTGCACACCACACTCACCTGCTCGCGGGAATAGCCTTCTTCTCGCTGATCGAGGGGATTGCTGAGTCGCCAAGGTAGGGCATAGAGGACGCCTTGTACCTGAGCAGTGGAGTCTTTAACCACGTCTAGGACGCCGCAGTTGCGCCGCTGAGAGCGACGGTAAAACCCGAGTCGATAGCCTTTTAGGGTGGCGGGGCCAACCACATAGGCATGGGTCTGTTCACCCAGGGATCGCTTTAAATCGACTGGGCACATGCAAGACCCGTAGGCAAAGTAGTAAAACGTGGTTTCTAATGCCGTGGTGTGATGTACGGATACGCCTGGGGGGAGTTCTGAGCCAGAGGATTTTAACGCCATGGGGAACTAGGAAAAAGTAATGCAGATTGTGCTGAATTCTAACAGAAATCCAAAGCTTGTTTTTGTAAACTACACTATCCCGATGGGTAAACCGGAGATTGTTTACACAGTGCAACGGTTGATAGCTTGGTGGTGGTTGTTATGAGTAAACAGTCCCATTTGAAGTGCCTCAAATGGGACGTCTCAAAAAGGACTATGCTGTTGCCAAAAGGCATCAAATTTTTGGGGTTGAAGCATTCTCCAGGCGACCAAACCTGCCACACTCAGCGTGAACACGACAAGGACGAGGGAAATCAGTTGAGCAGCTATAGGTTGGCGCGATCGCGATCGCCCAGTCATTCCCTTAGTCTTAGGGCTCTTAGTCTTAGGGATTGAAGAGAGTGATGGCTTTGGAGCGGTTGCCTGATGAGGACTCTCAATTGGCTGAATTGTCGCAGGCGATCGCGGGGTTGAGCGGGCTGCCGTTTGGGTCTGAGCCCGGCTTAGCATTTGAGTGATGCGATCAGGGCGTTGTCCACTCAAGCTCCACTGTTTCAAGCCGGGATAGGGAATGCCGCAGAGATTACTGGCCTCAAGCACCTTGAGCTTTTGAATCAGTGGTGGTGTATTCGAAATCAGGACTACGCCGCTATGGGGCTCTGCCCGAGTTAGGCCATAGACAGACTCCAAGATTGCGATTGTCTGCCGGGCTCGCTTGCTCAACCCTTGGCCGTCTGCAGGTTTCAGGGCAGGATGGGATTTGGGGTTGTCGTAGGTTTGCCAACCGCTAGTGGGGAAAAACCGAAAAAATTCCCTGGCTATGGTTTCTTGCGCTGGCTCGGGGGCACGATTGCAGAGGAATCGCAATTCTTCAAACACCACCTTGGGTAAGTGACAAGTACCAAGCTTGCCAAACCGCTGCCATTCGCGAGTAGTCCCGGCCAACACTGCAGGGGTATCGAAGACAAGCAGCAGGATGGTTGGAGCCATGGTTCAAGATCCTTGGGTAGTTTGCCTGCCGTTGCCCGAAAAATCCGGGGGTAAAGGTGCTCTACATGGCAACAGCCCCAATGCCGAGCCGCCCAGCTAGGCTGGGAGTCAGGGGCAGCAATGTCACCAGCATCAAAAACAAGGCCAGCAGGGCTAGGGCAGCGCGGGCGTCGTCGGGTTCGGTCAGTTCATTGAGACCAGGGCGTTCTAAGTTGCGCTGCAAAAACAAAATCAGCACTGCCCAATACAGCGCCAGGGGATTGACTAAAGAGGCGATCGCCAAAACAATGATGGTCACGACTGTAGCCCGTCCGGCAATTTTGCGACCGTAGATGGCCTGCACCACACGGCCGCCATCCAGTTGGCCCGCTGGCATCAAGTTAATTGCTGTAATCACCAACCCCAGCCAGCCAATCACCATCAGCGGATGAACGTCCACTATCGCTTCTTGTAAGGCTGATCCCAAGACTACGCGAGCTAAGGAGCCTACCAAGACGGACCCCTGAAAAAACTCCGTTGGCAATTGAAAATAACTGCCCGGATGGGATAATACCAATCCCAACAGCAGCATCACTAAAGACAGTCCACCCCCTGCTGCTGGGCCTGCAAAAGACACATCAAACAGCACTGTGCGATTGGGCATGAGTGACTCAAATCGGGTCAACCCGCCAAAGGAGCCAATTTGCCAAGTGGGTAAGAAAAAGGGTGGACTCAGTTTGATTTTGTACTGTTGGGCCTTTACCCAGTGACCAATTTCGTGGGCAATCAACACCGCCCATATCCCCAAGGCCACGGGCAACACCTCAGCCAATCGCTGGGGTTGTTCCAAAAAGTCAAATCCCATCAAAATACCGCTGGCTTCCAAGCTGGTGGCCAGGGTTGCAATTCCCATGACAACAGCCAAAATTTTCTGGGCGGTGGTAGTGGGTTGGGGATCGTTACTGCTGGGTAAAACCACCACCACCGGACGATTCTCGGGTCCTTCGATCAGGAACAACCGATAGCGCTCCGCCAAACGATCTTCTAATAGTTGGGTTAGTTTGATCTGGGTTTCTTGGGGGTCGCCCCGCAGATTTCCCTTAAAAATCGCCCCCTGCTGGTAGGGAATAGTTTCTGTCCGAAAGAACGTGTCAATGCCAAAGATGCCTTCTGCCGCTATTAGATCGTCTGGGGGAATGGGAATCAGCTCTGGATCGGTTGCGTCTGGTTGGGGGGACAGTTCCCCGGCAGTGTCGCCAATCGCTGTATTTGTATTTTCTGCCGCTGCGGTTTCCCCAGAGTGTTGATTAGCCAGGGCTGCTGCTCGCTGAGTCGTGAGTTCGTCCTTGCCCAGGACGCGTAATCGCCGTCCTAGATAGATGTACAACCCCGTCGACAAAATCACCATCAACAGCACACCAGCTAGATTGAGGTAAATACCAGCCGCAAATAGGCCAAAAAACAATAGCCAGGGTGCCATCAACACCACAGACTGCAACCAAGCAAAAATGCCAAGCTTGCCGTAGGGTTTGGCCCGATAAAAGCCCCAAGCCAAAATGCCAAAGGCTGCTAGCAAAATTAGGAGAGTGATCATGATGTAAACAAGGGACTCACACGCGGGAGAAAAATCGCCGTGACTAGCCAATAAACCACATCTGCTCTAGCGCCTTGAGTAAAGTGGGTCAAGGCCTTGACCCCTAAAAACGAAAACAACGGATTTGGATGTGGTCAAGGTTTAATCAGGCTATTGTTTATTCAGTTTAGAAGCACATTGGACTCCCTGCACTTTCTAAATAACTGCGATTGGCCTGTCCTTGGGCTGATGTAGGTTTGGCTGGGAGTCGTTACTATCAAGCCAGGGGATTTTGGAGAGACTATGCTCGCTTCTTCTAATATGTCCCGCCAGGGCGAAATCATTGAGGTTGTGTTCCGCAACGGCTGGGACTACATGCGGCAGTTGCTCAGCGGCAGCAAAACCGATGAACCTGAGTTACCGCCGCCGGCAGTGCTGTGCAATATCTTGATCGAGTTAGGGCCAGTATACGTAAAGCTAGGGCAGTTGCTCAGTACCCGCCCCGATTTATTGCCAACCAGTTACATCGAAGCGCTGAGTTCGCTTCAGTCTACGGTGCCAGCTATCCCTGCCTCAGAGATGGAGGGGTTTATTCGCCGGCAGTTACCCCGCCCCCCGGAGGAGATTTTTGCAACGTTAGACTATACCGCGATCGCGGCGGGCTCCATCGGCCAAACTCACCGTGCCACGCTCAAAGATGGTCGGGCCGTTGCCCTCAAAGCGCAGCGCCCAGGCATCGAACACCAGGTCGAGCGCGATATGGCCTTGATCCGTGATGTGGCCAAGTTGGTCTCAACGACACAGTTTGGGCAGCGCTATAACGTGTTGTCCTTAGCCGATGAATTTGCCGAAGCCCTAAGTAATGAACTGGACTTTACCCAGGAAGCCACCTACACCGATCAACTACGGCTAAGTTTGAGCCGCACGAACTGGTATGACCCCAAGCGTCTAGTTGTCCCTCAGATCTATTGGGAACTGACCAGTCCTAAATTGATGGTGATGGAGTGGCTCAACGGTAAGCCAATACTGAAGGCTGCGATCGCCCAAGCAGAAACCTCCAGTGCCAAAACCCAACGGCAAGCCATCACCACCCTGCTGTTTCGCGCTTTTTTCAAGCAATATTTCATCGACGGATTTTTCCATGCCGATCCTCACCCCGGCAATATTTTCTATCTCGACGATGGTCGTGTTGCCCTACTCGATTGCGGTATGGTCGGTCGCCTCGATCCCCGCACCCGCGCCACGATGACCGATATGGTCTTGGCGATATTTAGCTGTGATGCCGAACGCTGTACCCAGCTTACGATGCAACTGGCTGAACCCCTCCAACCGGTTAACCTAACGAGCTTAAAAAACGACTACGATCGCTTACTGACCCGCTACTACGGCCTCGACCTTGAAAAAATCAGTACAGCCGAAGTGTTCGGTGAACTGCTCGGAGCTGGGGTCAACAACCATCTTCGTTGGCCCGCAAACATTGGCCTATTCACCAAGTCCATTGCTAATCTGGAAGGCGCAGCCCGTCAGTTTGAACCCAAAATAAATTTGATGGCTGAAGTCCAGCCACTGATGCCCGATCTGCTCCGCCATCAGTTGATTGGGGATGATCCACTGCGTACTTTGCTGCGTACGGGCCTAGAATTTCGCAACTTGACTGTGGATTCCCCGCGCCAGTTTGGATTTATACTCGATCGCCTGAGCGAAGAAACCCTAAAGTGGAACCTCAACATCCAGGGGGTAGACGGCCTCCGCAGCAGCATTGACAGAGCAGCCAATCGACGCTCATTTAGCACTGTGGTGGCTGCCTTGATTATTGGGGCAGCTGTTATTTCAACCGGGCAGCAATCGACCCAACTCCAATGGTTGAGTAATGGCCTGTTTGCAGCCGCTACGCTTCTAGGACTGTGGCTAGTGATCAGTATTTTGCGTAGCGGCAATCTGCGCAGTTAATCTGCTTAGAGATAAAGCACCTTCATGCTGCAATAGTGAAGATCCCTTACAGCTCAATCGACCCTGCTTCTTAGGCTTTGCGATCTGTCTGATTGTCTGCCTGATTTAAGACGAGCAAGTCGTTAGCGGCTTCCACCACCACCACCGGTAATGGACTGGTTGCCAAGACAGCTTGAGAAACGGACCCCACGATTACCTCATCCAGGGGGCGATGGCCGCGTTTACCGATGACAATTTCACTAACGCCGTGCGCTTGGGCTGTCCGCACAATTGCTTCCGGCACCGATCCATCGGCGGTAATAACCCGATGGCGAATGTCAGCCAGGAGTTGCTTGGCCCGGTTGCGCAGCCGTCCCAACGCGGTGGGATCATCGACCCGAATAACATGCAGCACGACCACTTCAGCATCACTGCGACGAGCGAGGTCGGCAGCTTTGGTCAGTACCTGAGTGGCTAGCGGAGAGGTATCCACTGCCGCCAGCAAGATAACGCGATGGGAAACGGCGACTTTGGTCGGATCTACCTCACCGCGCTCCAGCAATTTGGGGGCAAATGTGGGAATTGCCCAGGCCCCCAACGGGGCAGTTACCAGAATGGATAGAGCAGCCAGCGCCAGAATCGTTTCTCCGCCGTCGATACCCTGGGCCAGAGGAACTGCCCCAATCGCAGCTTGTACTGTAGCTTTCGCCGAATTGCCCGACAGCAGAAACAGCCGCTCTTTCCAGTTCCAATTACTCCCTAGGGTAGACAGATACCACCCCAGCGATCGCCCGACTAGCGTCCCGATCGCTAGCACCAGCAAGCCGACCAGTAAGGTATTGCCGAGAACATCCAGTTGAATACTGGCCCCCAGCAGCACAAACAGAATGATCTCGGCAATCACCCAAAGGCTATCAAAACCACCGCGCAATCGCCGCGCTAGGGGGGTATCCAGCTCAATCAGAAAAAATCCAGTGGCCATCACCGCTAAATAGCCAGAGAACACCGGAAAATCATCTGCCAAGACCACTAGTAAGAGGGCAAAGCCCGCTGCCACTAAGGCATCCTGAACCGCATTTTGAGTCCAGTTTTGCTTTGCCAATAGCAATACCAGCATACGAGCTGTGACCCAGCCCAATAGCACCCCCAAAGCAATTTGGGTGATGATCTGAAACGGTAACAGTTGGATTGGGCTGAGGGTAAGACCACCTGGGAGGGACATGCCGATTGACGCATGTTGAGACAGAAACGCCAACAACAAGCTAAACACCAGCAGCAGCAGTACATCAGAGAGGGCACTGCCGGTCAAAATAGCATCCGGGATGCCTTTTTTGACCCCCCATCCCAGGCTTTTCAGCCGCAGCATTCCTGGTACGATCACCGCTGGCGATTCGGCTCCAATCAGACAACCCAACAACAGCCCGGTAGCTACATCAAACTGGAACAGCCACATCGCCGCCAGGGTAATGGCGATCGCTTCACAGGTCGCTGGCAAAAATCCTAACCGTAGGGCCACCGATCCTTGCTGAGCCAGTTTTTCTCGGTCTAGCCCCAATCCTGCTTTCATCAAAATCACCATCACGGCAATGGTGCGCAGAGAATCTGATGCTCCCAAAACCGCTGGGCTAATGACGTTGCCCACCTGAGGGCCAATCACGATACCCACGAGCACCATGCCCACCAACCCAGGCGCTTTTAGCCGTCGAGCGATCTGCCCGACGAAAAAGCCCATCAGTAAAATCCAGATAATGCTTGCTAACATTACGCCACGTTGAGGTTATAGCGCTTCCCTGTTGGCTAAGGGACGAGTTTCAGGGCGAAAGGCTTTCGCCTTACAGCACTGTATACCCCATGCCAATGGCGTGGCTATAAATCGGTGAACCAACGTGGCTTGCAGCAGAGAGACTTGCTTGAGACGACTATAGCCCTACCCGTTCACCGCAGGATAGGGTAACCCGTACGAACACCTTAAAGCGTTACCGGATGAAGCATTAAGCCGGACATTAGGCAGCGGTATTGACCAACTGCTCTAACGTTTTCAAGAGTACATGCTCGTTGTATGGCTTAGAGAAATAGGCGTTTGCGCCCAGGTTCATGGCGATCTGGCGGTGCTTTTGACCACTGCGAGACGTTAACATAATCACCGGAATCGGTTCAAATGTGGCGTCTGCTTTCGCTTTGCCCAGGAAGCCATAGCCATCGAGTCGGGGCATTTCAATATCGCAGATTACAGCCTGGGGCCGCAATCCCTCTTGGAGCTTATCGAGGGCGTCTTGCCCGTCTCGTGCCTGTTCAACCCGATAACCCGCTTTTTCTAGGGTTAGGGCTAAGAATCGCCGGACGTTAATAGAGTCGTCCACAATCAACAGGGTCGGTCGAGTGTGAGAGGCGATCGCGGGCAGTAGCCCCGATTGGCGACGATCGGAGTCAGGTAATTCGTAAGCTGATTTGACTGCGAGTTTAGGTTCTGCCATATTGGAGCGCTGATTGCTGGTAATCCAGCGCAGCAGTTCTGGAATACTGACCAAGGGCACAACCCGGCCATCCCCCAAAATCGTACAGTTGCTAAAGCCAGCAGGTAAGGGTAAATCTCCCTCAACCCGGCGGATAGCCACCTCCTGCTCACCCCAACAGCGATCGACTTGCAAGCCAACGCACTGCCCGCCATTGTTAACGACTAAAACCGTAAAGGTATCGATCGCTGGCGGCGTCTCTAACTTGTAATTCGGGCGGGGGCCATTGAAGGCTAACCAATCGGAGAGGCGGACTAGGGGAATCAAGCGATCGCCCCACTTAAAGCCTTCATGCTGGGCCGTTGACATGACCGCTTCTGGTGGTAGCAAGAGAATTTCTTCCATCACGTCGGTTGGAATGGCCAAAGCCATATTCCGACTTTCAGCCAAGAGGATGCGGGCGACCGATAGCGTAAAGGGAACCGATAACGTAAATGTGGTGCCCTGACCCGGTTCAGTATCTACGGTGATCTCGCCACGCATCTGCTTGAGATTGTTGCGCACCACATCCATACCGACGCCTCGGCCAGACAGATCGGTCACTTCAGTCGAGGTCGAAAAGCCCGGTTCAAAAATGAGTGACAGCAATTCTTGATGGCTAGCCGCAGCTAAAAGTTCGGCGTCTAGCCCCATTTGCTCAGCTCGGCGTCGAACTTTGTCAAGGGGAATGCCGCGACCATCATCTTTAACCGTAATCAGAGTGCGGTTCTGGCGATGGGTGGCGCGAATCTCAATTAAGCCCTGGCGAGATTTGCCGCTCGTCATTCGCGTATTGGGATCTTCAAGTCCATGGTCGAACGCATTACGCAACAGATGCATCAATGGATCGGCCAGGTTCTCTAGAATATTGCGATCGACTAGGGTATTGCCGCCCACCACTTTGAGCTCAACCTCTTTGTTGTGCTCTAAACAAAGATCCCGCAGCGCTCGTGGGAAGCGCTCTAGGATATCAGATAGGGGTCGCATCCGGACTTGGGTGAGTCCGGTTTGCAACTGCTTGCCTGTTTTGTTGAATTTGCGCCCGGTTTGCTCGGTTTCTTCGAGTTCGAGTTCAACGTCGCTGGTGACCTCCTGAATCTGGACGATAGTTTCCATCATCTCCTGGGAAAGGAGATGCAGGTCACCATAGCGGTCCATTTCTAGGGTGTCGAAGGTATTACCATGCCCATTGGGTTGCTGAGTGGCCGCATCCGTCAAAGGCTGAGGTTGGGCGTCAGCGGCGGGTAGTAAGCGCTTAGGCTCAACCAGGCGCTGGCCAACGGCAACCTGGTCGTAGGCAGAACGCAACTGGCTATTGGCTTGATCTAAGGTTTGAACCCGTTGTTTGAGCTTGTCGATTAGACCCCGGAGCCGACTGACATTGAGCGTCAGGCTGTTGCGCTCAATGGTGAGTTCACCCATCAAATCGTTGAGCGCGTTGAGCCGCTTAACCGATACCCGCACGTTAGTATCTTGCTCTTCTTCCTCGGGTGGGGAACTGTCCGGCTTGACTTCTAAGGGCCTACCGCTTTGAGCCGGGGGTGTCGCGACCTCATCATCTATGGAGAAGCTGGCATCGCTGATGACTTCAGCGGCAACTGAGAAATCAGGCAACTCAGTGGCTTGCGAAGATAACTGAAAGTCAAAGTCAGCGGCATCTGCGGCAGTGACTGGGGGCTCAATTGGCGCTGTGGTAGGCCAAGTCTCTATATTGTCAGCCGTGACGTCTGTGACTGCAATGTCTGCCAGTGGAACCTCTGCTGCTGACAGCTCTGGGGAAGCATCGAAATCGGCGATTGATACCGGTAACAGACCCATTTGCCCGGTGAGCACCAGCGCCTGAGACTGCCGCCAAGCCGCCACTGCCTGCTGAGCAATGATGCCGTAGTGTTCAGGTGTTGCTTCCAGCTGGGCTGTGACCGACTGACACAGGGCAGTAAAGGCAGATATTTGCAGCATCTCCCCTAGTCCCTGTAGCTCCTGCGCCAGGATCAGCACTTCTTCATTCAGACAGGGCTGTTGCGGGTCGGCTAAGATCGCCTCTAGCCGCTGTAAGCAGCCTTCGACCTCAGTCTCAAACAGCATCGGGATAATGTCTTGCCCCTCTTCCGGTGATAGCATCGAGGCGGCATCCTCTTCTTGGGGATCGCCCAAGCGTTGGTGCAGCTGCTCAAAAATCGGCTCAACTTGATTTTCCAACCACGCCTGCTCTACGGGGAGTTGCTGTCGATTCAAGCCAATCACTTGATTTAAACAGTCAACCCCAGATAGCAACAATTGCTCTAGCTCTGGGTCTATCTCTAGCTGCTGCTTCTGAATCTTCAGCACTTTGAAGGAATCTTCTAGCCTGTGTGCTAGTCGATTCAGGACTGAATACCCCATCATGCCAGCACCGCCTTTAATGGAATGGGCCGCCCGCAGGGCACCATTAATTTTTTCGGTGTCGACTTGGCTATGGGCCACGCCCAGCAGAGCCGCCTCTAAGGTGCCAAGATACTCTTGAGCTTCGTCGAGAAACTGCAGCCTAATTTCCAGTTCCCTAGCGTCCGACATTGTCTTACCCCTCAGCGTCAACTTTGAATGTGCCAACCGATGATTGAAGCTCTTGAGCCACAGCTACAGTAGAGTGCAGGGCATCAGAGACATGCCGTGATGAGTCAGAAGTCTGCTTGGAGGCTTCTGCAACCGTATGCATCAATTTGGAAACGGATGTAGACGTTTCTACCTGAGATACCGTTGCCGTTGAAATGGATTGCACCAATTGATCAATTTGGCGAGAAACGTCCAGAATTTGACCCAGGCTGGCTTTAGTCTCTTCTACTGAGCGTGTTCCCTCGACCACTTGCGTCGTGCTCTGCTCCATGGCTTCGACTACCTCGGCGGTCTCTCGCTGAATGGCTTCGACGATTTTCTCAATTTCTTGAGTCGCGTTGGAAGAGCGGTTTGCCAGTTCGCCTACTTCTTCCGCGACTACGGCAAAGCCCTGACCTTCTTCCCCAGCGCGGGCTGCTTCAATTCCCGCGTTGATGGCCAGCAAGTTAGTTTGTACTGCGATTTGGTTAATCAGCGAGACAACCCTAGAGATTTGCTGAGAGGATTCGCCCAGACGTTTCACCTGCTTAGCAGTCGTCCCTACCGTCTCTCTTAGCGTTAGGATATTTTGTTCTGTCCGATTCATCGCCATACTGCCAGTTTCGGCTGTCAAGGCAGCAGTGCGCGTCACTTGGGCTGCTTGACGGGCGCTTTCAGCGACTGACTCGATTGATTGGGTCATGGTTTCAACCGAGCTGAGCGCATCAGTGATGTTTTCAGCCTGGCTTAGGGCTTTGTCAGCCAGTTGACGAATCGCCGCCTCGTTGTCACCGACGGATAGGTTTACCTGTCGAGCGGAATCTTTTACCTGAGTTACGATTTGCCGCAAACTCTCGATAATAGAGTTAAAGAAGTCAGCTACGGTGCCGATGTCGCCTGCGGTAACGTCGGCACGAACCGTCAAATCACCGCTGGATGCGCCTTCTATTTCACTGAGCAGATTGACAAGCTGCATCTGCAGAGCTTCTTTTTGCTGCTGTTGTTCGGATGCGATCGATTGCGCTTGGTCAGCCGCGGCTGCTCGCTGAATCAATAGATCACTGCGATCAAGGGCTGAGCTAACCTGGGTTGTTACCTGGGTAAAATACTCAATTTCTGAATCCTGCCAGTCGCGGGGGCCAGAACATTGGTGAGCAATCAACAACCCCATTAGCTGCTCGCCTCTATTGATTGGGGCGACCAGATTGGCTTTGACGGCAAAGGGCTCTAGCTGTCTGAGGTGGCACTCTGTTAGCCCTGCTTTGGAGATATCTGGGGTAGCTTGAACTCGCCCCTGTTGATACTTGTTGACGTAATCTTTTTCAAAACAGGGATCATGGATTTCGGCGTTAAGGGCACGGGGCCACTCACTGTCTACTGATTCGTGGGTAACTGTCCCTTTCCAGGTTTCGTCGAAGCGATAAATGATTACTCGATCTGCGTCGATGTTTTGTCGAATTTTGGCTAAGGGCAGCTGGGCCAAAATGGCTTCCGGTGTTTCCGCTTGGGTGGCTTCCAGGGTAATGTTCTTTAGGGATTGAGCGTATTCGGTTGCGACTTCCCGCTGGACTAACAGGTCGCTGCGGTCGAGAGCTAAGCCAATCTGGGTTGCAATTTGGGCAAAGAAGTTGATTTCCTGCTTTTGCCAGTCGCGGGGGCCAGAGCATTGGTGGGCAATCAACAGTCCTATTAACTGGTTGCCTTTCTTGATTGGGGTAACTAGGTTGGCTTTGACGGCAAAGGGTTCTAGCTGCCTGAGGTGACACTCTGTCAGGCCAGCATTGTAGATATCGGGGGTGGCCTGTACCCGTCCCCGTTGGTATTTGGCAACATAGTCTTTTTCAAAGCAGGGGTCGTAGATTTCAGCACCGAGGGCACGGGGCCACTGGCTGGCCACAGCCTCGTGGGTAATGGTGCCTTTCCAAGTTTCGTCAAAACTATAAACTAGGATCCGATCTGCCTTGATCGTGTTGCGTACTTTCTCTAGGGGTAGCAGGTTTAGAACCTTCTCTGGGGTTTCAGCTTGGGTAATCTCAAAGGTGAAATCTTTGAGAAACTCTGCCCGTTCTGCTTCTGACTCTCGCCCTTGCAGGAAGGTTAACTGATCCAGCATGTTGCCGAGCTGGGCTGCCAATTGCCGCATAAAGGCGACTTCTGAGTCTTGCCAAGCGTGGACTTGAGCGCAGTGATGAGCAATGAGCAACCCAAAGAGCTGGCCTTCTCTCAAAATCGGCACCACTAGATTGGCCTTAATTTGCAGCCGCTCCATTAGCCTCAGGTGGTTGGGATGGAACCCGGCATTGAAGACATCGCTGGTGGGCACCACCCGATCTTTCTGATACGCCTTAATCAGGGCTGGGGGAATGCAGGGGTCTTCGATTTCGTCATTGAGGGCTTGAGGCCAGCCTGAGGCAACTGACTCATGGGAGATGTAGCCACTCCAGTCTGGGTTGAAGCGATAAATCACCATGCGATCGACCGCGAGTGCAGTGCGAGCATCCGTCAATGCCTTGTTGAAAACCAGGGCTAAGTCTTGTTGATTGCGAACCTGGGAACCGACAATTTCTGATAGCAGGCGGGCTTGATCGGCGGCATTGGTTTGGGCTTGCAAAAAGTCCTTGACTCGGATGACTAGGGCGTTAAAGGTAATGGCTAAGGTTTGGGCTTCGCGGGCACCACTGGGCACGGCGGCAACATCTAGATTGCCGGCGGCCACTTCTTTGGCGGTGCTTGACAGATACCGCAGCGGGCTGGAGATTTGGTTGGCGAGGCGCAAAATAATCGCTACGGCTACGCCAGCAGCAGCAAGTATGGCCAAGACGAAAATCAGAACGAGTTGTCGACCAGCGGCCTCTAGTTCGCTGTTGTCAACGGAAGCGATCGCCATCAGGCTAGTCCCCTCAATCATAGAGAGGTAATACTTACGCCCATTATTGACAAACGAAACAACAACGCCTGCATCGCCTTCATCCGTGGCAAATTCGGTAGCTTCTAATTCAGTCACGGGTTGAGCCCGCAGCTCAGCTGTCAGACTGTTAATATCAACCTCGGCCCCATCTGACTCACCTGAGAATTTCTCGAATAGGCTAGCCGCAACATCGCTAATCAGCGTTCCTCCCGTAATCTCTAGGGTATTTGTTGTCCCCTCTGCCGTAATCGTTTGTAAGACTTTGGCCGTAGTAGCATCAATGAGCTGCACTTGCTGAGAGTTAACCAGCCCTGAAAATTCCAGCAGTTCTGGAATATCCTGAAACCGTCCAGAATCCACTGAAGCAACAGCTTTAACCACGCCTAGAAACTCACCCGTCTCTGGATCTTGAATGGCTTGGCTAATCTCTAGTCCGTAAGTATTTGCCGACTCATCGAAGATGGGTTCAGAGATTGCACGGGTGTTGCTTTGGGCCTGTCGCCACCAGTTTTCGTCACTTTGCACAAAGTCAGATGTAGGGTTGCTATAAGCAACATTGAGCCCACGGTTGTCGGTAAAAAATAACTCACTTAACTCAGCGGTTTCAGCGGTTCTCGCCAGATAATCATTGAGCGTTTGGCTAGGCTGTATCAGCTTTGTTTCTGCAAAGCGTTGCTCAACATCTTCGATTGGCAAGTCACTCAGCCCGATGAATTGCTGCCCTGCCGACCTAGCCGCGTCGATCACCAATGGACTCTCGGCCACGACCTCTGGAATGGTAGCCAACTGGTCGAGGTAGTCGCGGGTTAGCTCACCTGCTAGTAGCGCTTTGCTACGCATTTGATCTGAACCTTCTTCTTCGAAGCGCTCATGAATCACCCGTTCTCCAGCAAAGCCTGCAATTGCCAGGGGAATCAAAACCGCTGGCAAAACCCCCCGCAACAGCAGAAACCGCAGGCTTTTAGCATTTCCAGGTGGACTGGAGGCTAACTGCCAAGATGTATCGGCAGGTGAGCTCTGATCGGCAGCCCTGCCACCAATGGGCAATGCCTGCGCGCCCTGGCCGTTTGTCTCTGCATTGGAATTTTGGGAACTGATGGTATTGAGGGAGCTAGGGCGATTAGTCATGTCGATAAAATCCTTGACATTAGGAAACTCAAAAAGGGGTGGGCAATGGTGGAGATGCAGGAGCTAATAATCAAAGCTAGACCGATGTCTGCCCGCCTCAAGGCTGATTTGAGCCTTAAAACCTCAGCTTGGCAAAACGCAGCTGTCTCCTACTTATGGGGCAGATTCTCAGCGCAGGCTGCGGCGCTAGAGCCTTAGAACCGATGTCATGTTTTAGACTTCAAACCTATACCCAATCGTCGGGATTTTTGAGTAAGGGGGCTTGGCTGACGGCGGTGGCGTCGAGCACCAGCAAAATACCGTCCTCTTGCCAAATACATCCCTGTAGATAGGGTATTAATCCAGTCGTGGCCTGGCCTAGCGGTGATTGAATGTTGTCTCGGTTAAACCAAACCATGCCGTTGATTTGCTGGACGGCTAGGCCAAGGCTGAGCTTACCCACGCGAATCACGACCAAATTATATTGTCGCGAGGTTGTATCTAGCCGATTAAGCTCCAGCAGACAAGCTAAATCGACGACCCAAATGATGCGGCTGCGGTGATTCATCAGCCCTAACATGCACTCAGGCATGTTGGGCATCGGGGTGAGCCGTTGCAGCGGGAGGGTCATCACCTCTTGAATCTGATGCATTGAAAAAACAGCAGGTGCTTTAGGCCCCAAGAGGAATTGCAGATGGGGCTCGCCCCCGGTTTTCTTGGGGCGTTTGGTTAGCGGAACAATCGCGGTGGTATTCATTCAACTAGAGAGTAACTGACTTGACGGCCCGAAGAAGCTGATCTTGAGTAAAAGGTTTTGTGATGTAGGCATCGGCACCCTGTTTCATACCCCAAAGCCGATCGATTTCCTGATCTTTCGAAGAACAAATTACGACTGGAATGTTGGCTGTCTCAGAATTCTTTTTGAGGCTGCGACAGAGCTCGAAGCCGCTCATGCCGGGCATGACGACATCTGTAACGATGACAAAGGGCTTGAGCGTTACGGCTTTATCGATTGCTTCTTTCGCAGACGCTGCACCGATAACGTTGTAGCCACTGTCACGTAAATAGTGGGACATTAACTCCATTTCAGAGGGCGTATCTTCGACGATCAAAATAGGCTGGGTTAGGGTAATACTCATCCTTGAAATTCCTAGAAGTGGGAGAAAGACGTTGCATACTTTGGTTTAAATAGCCGAGCAATATAAGCTCAAAATTGAATGAAAGTATCTGGATTTAAACCACGTCCGATTTGAAAACTAGAGTTTTAGGCTAGGGGAAACTGCAGATCTGAATAAGGCTAAGACTTACTTCAAATGCTTGAATATAATTTTGAGTAAGTCGGGCTGGCCGAAAGGTTTTGTGAGATACCCAGAAGCACCTACCAGCTTTGCTTTAGCTCGATCGATCAGCCCCGTGTTACCCGTTACCATGATGATGGGAGTGTGCTTAAACAAAGTATGTCGTCTCAAGAGTGAGCAAAGCTCATAGCCATCTAGGTTAGGCATTGTGACATCTAACAAGATGATGTCAGGTTTATTGCGGATGATTTTCATCAGCGCACTGACTGGATTATCGATTCTCAAAACTTTGAATGCCGTATCGTCTAGAAACGCATCAATTGCATTTAAGACAGTCGGGCTATCGTCAATGCAGGCTACGGTATAGGTCTTTTTCGCAGACGAAGTGGGCGATCGCAAGCCTTGCTCGGGAGAAGCTACTGGACTGGTGCTTGCAGATCGAGAAACAGAATTAGGCGCATTGGTTGGTCCTGGGGGAGATGTCCTGCGGAGCGGGACAAACGGTGCAGTGCTGTTAGCCCTAATAGAAGGGGACTGCTGCTTGAGTCGCTGCACTTGACAAGCCTCGACCAGAGGACGCAAATCTAGGCAACAAAATTGAGGCAACTGGGCCAGATGACTGTCCGGGAGTAGGTCATAGTGGCCCAGTTGCAATGGCAATACGGTTTCTAAAACTTCTTTTGCTAGCGCCTCAATCAATTCAGCGGCTTGGGAAGGTGTGAGATATTTTTGCTCGACTAACCAGCAAATGGCTTCATAGTCCCAGCAGCGGTTTGTATCTGCGTCGACGGGCTTTTCAAAAAGCAGTCTGACCTGCACTCTTACTGGGCTTGCTAAGCTAGGGACTTGGGCATTAAGGCGACGAAGATGGCGATCGAGCCTGCCAAACGGGTTTAAAAAATTAGAGGCATAAACGAGCTTACCCTTCTCTAGATAGAGCATCCAAACATTGGAGCCATCAGCAATTCGTAGACACCCGCTCGCTTGGCGACTGGCGGTCTGCGCCAAAATGCTGAGCAGGTGTAATTCTTGGGGAGAGCGATAAGAGTAGCTATTCATAGCAAGGAAACTTGTTCTTGTGCGCATTTCAGTCAATCTGTTTTAAAGACGTAGAAAGCGGTTGGTCAGGTCTCAAGCTGTCAATTTAACTAAAGCGACATGAAGTCAGTCACTCGGGCTTAATCTGCCGATTTAGCTAAGGCAGCCTGTTGATCTCACGGATGTCCGTAGAGTCCTTCGTCATTAGCTCAACGGATTAATTCAGTGATTCTTGAGATTATTTCTGGCCCTTAACTACTGGTATATCAACCCGTGTTAAAGGCGGCAGTATTCTAGGGGTAGTTGGAGATAAATAGGCTGACTTTGCAGGAGATTCAACTAGGCTTTCCGGTGACAATTTCAGGAGACTTATTCAGAAATCGAAACTTCAATAGTTGTAGAATCTGGTAGATTGAGCAGTCCTGTTTGTGAAAGCGCGTGACGATCTGCTTATGATTAACCACAAAAAGTTAACCTTTAATTCTTCTAGCTGGTGGGGGTAACCAGTTCAATTCCGTAAACTCGATACGGTCATTTAGAGCATACTCCTTTGATACTCGTACAATTCCGGATAAGCGTCAATTTAGAGCGTGGAAGTTTACTCTTTCTTGATTAATTCATACTTAATCTCACATTGGGCAACATCAATACTTATTATTCTGCTCAGATACGTTACTTGTAAGGACTGATAAAATAGATGAGTTCTGCGAGGTGCACAAGTAATTTATTCTGTCAATCAGAAAATTGACTAATTCGAGATATCTTAGTTAAAAAAACACAAAAAGTCTCTTTGTAATGCGCATCTTTAGAGCATCGATTGCTACTTAAGGAGCTGCTTATCCACGGGATAATGTTGTCGCATGCAACGTCAGACCTTTGAACTATAGCGCTGGCCAGATTGCTTAATTCACCTAGTATCGCTGGGATGCTCAACACACAAGCAATCTGGCTCGCTTTAGCGCACAAAGCTTTGTGGCTAAGGCTATAAGGGTAGATGTAGGTAGTATTTTTGACCTTCGAGTGATTGCTTAGGATGAAGCCATGAGTTTTGGAGTCAGGGCTGATGCTGGATTGTTCTTCATAGCGGTAAAAATATTTCCCGTCTTAGGGTTAAATCTTGCTTATTTAAAATATATTCTGGCCGATTATCCTCATTCAGTAAGAAAAATGAGAAATTATAAAAACTAAGCGATTCTGCGTAATTTTATATTGACTGTGCTTAAAGTTACCCATAGAACTTGCCTGGTCGAACCCTGATGGGATAGGTTCATAAGACGAAAGCGTTCAAAACTTTGCCTTAACTTGGGATGGGGTAAATTCCTGGGTTTGAGGTCGGTGCATCTCTGGTCATTCTTCTAACTCAATATCCGAATACTCAGTCCTGCAGTTTTTGAAAAGGTTGCTTGTTGATGCAATGTTTGGGCTGTTGAATCGATTTGTAATTTCTATGCGACTGAAAAGATTTATCGCTTCAGCGTAAATGATAAGCGGATTCCGGTTCCTGGTCGTTGACTTTTATGTGGTTTCCGATGTAAGTCAATGGGCTCGCCAGTGCAGATCTCGCAGCTTGAGGTGTGGGTTTGATCTGGCGTGGTGTTTGGGCGGGTAGGCGATATCTACTTATTGAAAGTATGTCGAGTGGTGGGTGTGTAGGTGTTGCAGGGGTTAGTTCCCCTTGTAGCCCAGCTATTGCCCATGGAGGCTGCTGAGAAGTTTTGACGACATCGTTGAGTCTAAGCCGCATTTAATCTAGACCCGCATCTAATCTAGACCCGCATCTAATCTAGACCCGCATTTAAGTTGATCCCTTGAGTAGGAGCGCCAGTCCTGACACCCCTGCAACGGAAACGATGGGTCTGGATGTGACCAAAGCTTAATTTTTAATTTTTGCTCGAGTTGATCTCAGCGGTCGTGATGACGGCGGCTGAGATAGCTGACGACGATTTTCTTAGAACTGCGCTTCCTGATTGATTAAGAACTGCGCTCCCTGATTGATTATGAGAAATTTGTGCCCGCATTCCCCAAGTCATCCCAATTATCCAAGCGATCGCGCTGGGGCTAATCGCCTGATACAGCTAGTTTGGCTAAGTTTTGGGCTGACGTTAGGATTTTATCCCTTCAATAGAGCGGCCCTGGCGGCTATTGTCGAGTCCGACCCAAACCTTTCTGAGTTCGCGATCGCATCTGTAGACGCTCAATCGTCAATTGACACAACGCTTGTTGCCGTAGACCAGCAGCCCACTGAACCTACCAAGGCAGAACCGACGGCTGTCCTAGAGCGCATTGCTCAAACACCAGATCTACTAGCCGAGGAGGTTGAGGCGAATCCGGTTGCGGCTGCGCCGTTAACTGAATCGGCTGAGATCGAGCCCACCGTTGACTCGGATGAGCCGATTACCCAAACTTCAGAAACGTTACCCGCAGCCGGTAATACGGTTTTGGATGATGGGGTTTTGGGTGATGAGGCTTTGGGTGACGCGGTTTTGGATGACGCGATCCCAGCGGGCACTGTCGTGTCGTCAACTGAATCGATGGAAACGGCACTGCCGGTAGCTGGCGGTGAACGCGTTGCCCAAATGTCAGAGATGTCAACAGACGCGGCTGATTTGAATCTCGTTGATGGCAACGCCGCACCGCCCTCTGAACCCACTGAGCCGTTGCTGGACTATCAGCCGTTGCTGGAATTTCAGGCGGTCACAATTCTGCAAAATAATGACTTTTCCGGGCGGCTGAGAGCCACTGGAATCTATGCCATTAATGAGCAAGTGCTGTTTGGGGCGACAGTGGACTTGACTACCGGAGAGGCGTTTGTTGATTCCCGCGAAACAGGTTTAAGCCTAAATGAGCTCTATGTTGCCGCTGCGCCGATTCGAGACTTGCCCAACCTGAGGATGGTGGCGGGTCTGATGGATTTAACCTCTTATTTTGATCGCAACAGCTTTGCTAAAGACGGGGCCACCCACTTCTTTAATCCCGTGTTTCAGACTAACCCGGCCTTGAGTGCAACGGGCATCACTTCCCGTCCAGGACTGCTGGTGAACTGGGGCGCTACGGATTACCTAGAGCTCAAAGCGGCGGCGTTCTCCTCTAGTCGGGGGTTAGGTGATTTTGCCATTGATGGCTTTGCGGGCGAGGTGGGCTTTCGAGTTGAGAATTTGATTGTGCGCGGCACCTACGCAACCGCTCGCGATGCCGGCGAAGATGATGGATTTCGAGAAATCTTTCAGCTGCAGCGCAGTGACGGCAGCTTTGGCCTATTAGACGGTGACCGGGAAGTTGCCTACGGCATCAATGCGGAATATTTCATTGATGCTCTCAATATTGGCGTGTTTGGGCGCTACGGCTGGTATGACAACCAGGATTTGGATCGCGGCGGCAGCACCTTTAGCTTAGGCATGAATGCCCTGGACGTGTTTACTGACGGCGATCGCTTGGGATTGGCTTACGGCCAGGAGCTCTCGAATCGTGACTTGCGCACGGGGGCAACGCCGGATGTGTGGGAGCTGCTTTACGACGCACCGATTTTCAGCTGGATGCGGGCAGGCGTGAGCCTGCAAAGTCGAAATCAGCTGTCTGACACATTTATCGGGTTACGTCTCCGCGCGGATTGGTAAACAAGGACTTAAGTAATGACCAAACAACGCAAACTGATCATGGCCTTACAGGCCCTTTGTTTGACCGCTGGGTTGACGCTAACCCAAGGGTTAGAAATCCGTCCCGTGCTGGCTCAGAGCAGTGCGGTGCAAGCGGGCTATAGCTTTTTAGAGCGGGGCTGGGTAGACGATGCCATTCGCCAGTTTCAGCAGGCATTGCAACAACAGCCGCAATCTGTGGAGGCACGGTTAGGGCTGGCAATTGCCTACCAGCGAGCTGGGCAAGACGCTAATGCTTGGCAGGCTTATCAGCAAGTGCTGGCCCTCGAAGCGAATAACCGTCAGGCCCTGGCTGCCGTCGGTGAACTGGGCGGCTATCGTTCGGAATGGCAAGCGCAGGGTATTGAAGCGCTCACCACGCTATTGCAACTTAACCCGAATGATTCTGGGGCTAGGGCACAACGGGCCTTACTGCTGGGCTACCAGGGACGCTTTGCAGAAGCGATCGCGGACTATGAGATTGTCCTAGCCGAGAACCCCTCCCCCGAAACAGTTCTTGGTGCAGCCCAAATCTACACCTACAGCGGTAACACCAGCCAAGGGCTGGTGTTATTTGAGCAGTATCTGGCCAGTGGGCAGCCACTGACCGATGCTGGCGCCACTGCCTATGCCCAAACGTTGCAACAAGCCGACCGCACCCCAGAGGCGATCGCGCTGCTGAATCGACGGTTGCAAGCTGCGCCTGACTCCATTCAGCTCCGTGCGGCCCTGGCAGTGGCCTATCAACGCAATCAGCAAACCGAAGCGGCGTTAAACGTGATTGAACCCTTGCGCGATCGCCCCGAGGCGGGTTTAACGTTAGCTCGGGCGTTGAGTCAGATTGCCCGTCAATCACAAGACTCGGGGCTTTATCGGGAAGCCGTTGCCCTTTACCAGCAGGCCCTAGGGTCAATGCCTAATCCCAACAGTGGGTTTGTGACTGAAGTGGCAGATGTGTTGAGTGAAGATCCGGGTTCTCAAGCGGAGGCGCTGCGACTCTACGACCAACTGCTGACTCAGTCTCCCAATCAACCTGATTTGCAAACCAAGCGACTGATTTTAGCCATGGCCCTCGGTCAGCTTTCACGGTCTGATTTAAATCAGCAGCTGTTGACCCTGTTGCAACCTATCCCCGACGGCGCTGTAACCCAGCAGCAAGTGGGGCAGGCCCTGATTCGCTTGGATAATCCAGACCCAACGCTACTGCCGATCTATCAAGACCTGATTGCGGTAGACACCCCGGTTGATTTTCTCTACTTCCGCGTCGCCCAGATGTACCTGGCCCAGGACAATTGGGAAGCGGCTAGAGTGGCGATCGCGGCCTATCAAGCCACGCCTGCGGGCAGTCAAGACTTTGCCCCTGATTTGCTCCTGGCTGAATTAGAACGGCGACAAGGCAACCTAGACGCCAGCGCCCAGCAGTATGAGGCCATCCTCAGCCAAACCCAGTCTCCCCAAGTGACTGAAATGGCGCTCTTGGGACTCAGTGGTGTGCGCCAAAGCCAGCAGCGTTGGGACGACGCCCTGGCCGTCTATGAACAGCTCTTGAATCTCAATCCCCAAAGTGAGCGAGCCCAGCTCGGTCAGGCGTATCTCGCCTTGAGGCTGCGGCAGATTAGCCCTGATTTGGCAGAAGCTGTGCTGGAGGACTGGCTGGCCGAGCATCCTAATGTTACCCCGGCAGTTGTGGTGCCAGAGTTACTGGACTTGGTGGGCACATTGCCACCAACGGCAGGCCGCAAAGCCCTGTATGAAAACCTGCTGGCGATCGCCCCTGAGCATTTAGGTCTGAACCGTCGGTATGTGCAAGTCCTGGCGGCGGCAGACCGAGAGTTGGCATTGGCCTATGTGCAACAGCTCACCCCGTCAGACCCCACGCAAGTCGGGCTTTACTTTGTGCAAGGGGAAGCTGCCCAAACGCTGGGCGAACTCGCCTTGGCCAGCCAAGCTTACGAAGCGATTTTGGCTCAGCAACCTGACAATGTCGATGCGCTATCTGCCCTTGGGGGGGTTCGCTTTCAGCAGCGCCGTCTGAACGAAGCAGAAGTGATATACGAGCGAGTCTTAACCCTGAAGCCCAATGACTGGGAAACTCGCCGCATCTTAGCAGAATTAAACCTGGCTCAAGATCAACCGATTGCAGCTTTTCAACAGTTCAGCGAGCTGCAAGGGGATGAAACCGCCAGGAGTCTCGAACAGCCTCTAGAACACCGAATTCAGCACATCCAGCTGAATTTCCTCCGTCGCCGGGGATTTCAACCGCTATGGGAGCGGTATTAACCCATCTCTCTGCCAACCTGCATCTTTAAAACCTGACCAAAGCCATCATGAAACGTCTTCAAACTGCTGTTGCTGTAATTTTCCATCGGCGATCGCGCCCCTGGCAGCTCGGTCTTTTAACCTGCTGTTTGGTGCTACAGCTTAGCCTAGGCAGCATCCCCGTTTACAGCCAATCTGAATCGGCCCCAGCGACCAGCCCTCAACCCCCAGCCTCTACCCCGGCAGTGGAATCGCAGTCAGGCTCAGACTCTGGGCGAGCCGCCATCACGCTACCCGAAACGAGCGGAGAATCACCCATTGTTAAAGCCTCTCCACCCGGAGAGTACGTGCTGGAGTTCAATCGCAGTCCCGTGGTCGAAGACCGACTGCGGTTTGAAGGCATTTATGACGAAGCACGGCTGTGGTTTACCCGTCCCCGTGATTGGGAAACCCAGTCGGTTAAAGTGCTGCTGCGCTATCGCCATTCGGCAGCGCTCTATGCCACCCGCTCGAACATGACCGTGCTGGTCAACGGCACCAATATTGGCAGTGCGCCGCTCAACCGTAAACAAGGGGAACTGGGTGACGCCGTTTTTGAAATTCCTCCCCGGCTGATTCGTGACTACAACGAGCTGGTGGTCGCCGCCCTGCAAAACAACTCACCCACCTGTACCCAAGACCCCTTTGATCCGTCGTTATGGTCTGAGGTGCTGCCCGACTCTAAGCTGGTATTTGACTTTGAACCCCAGCCCGTCACCCTCGACTTTCAGCAATATCCCTACCCGATTGTGGATGTGTTGAGCTTAGAGCCCAACCAAATCACTTATCTCAAACCCACTGAGCTTGAAGAAACTTGGCTGACGTCATCGAGTCGTTTGCATAGCAGCCTCGGTCGCATCGTTGACTACCGCCCGCTCGATACCCGGCTGATTGAGGACTTGAGTCAGCTCGAAACCGATGGGCAACTGGTGATTATCGGCACCCCAGCAAGCCAACCCACGTTGGCCGAATTAGACCTACCCCTTGCATTTGAAGAGAATCAGCTGCTTGATAGTGACGGCCAGCCCTTGCCGGATGATGTTGGTGTGCTAGTGCTGACAACGGCATTAGATAATCAGGTGCCCGTGTTAGTGGCCACCGGCAATGGTTCGGCTGGCGTTGCGAAAGCCGTTCAGTTTTTGGTGCAGGGTCGTGACGAGGCGATCGGTACAGGTCAGGCCATTTTAGTGGATCAACTCACTGAAGTTCCCACCCCTGAACCGCGCCATTGGCCCGAGTATTTACCCCCGGAGGACACCTTTCAACTGCAGGAGCTGAACAGGTTTAATCAGGAGCCGTTTGAGGATGTCACCGTTTGGGGCTCCCAGTCTCCCGCGTTGGAATTTGACTTTCGCGCCCTTCCCGATGACCAGTTCTTACCGGGCAGCATCATGCGGTTGAACTATAGCTATGGGCCGCAAATTAATACGCTGACGTCCCAGGTAGAAGTTACCGTTGACGGGGTTGCCGTGGGTGGCGAACGCCTGCGTTCAGAAGATGGTGGCACGCGGGAAAGTATTCAGCTCAGTTTGTCGCCAGATTTGATCAGGCCCCATTCCAAAATGCGGGTCAACTTTCGCCTCGATCCCCGTGAGCGTCGCTCTTGCAGCCGCGTCACTGACCAACAGCTTTGGGGGACAATCCACGCCGATACCGAATTTGAACTGGTTCGCGAGGTTGCAGCTTGGCTACCGGATCTAAAGCTCTTGCAGGACGGGTTTCCATTTGCAGCCCCGCAGGATCTGTCACAAACTGCCATTACGTTGCCTGATGTGCCTACCGATCACGATCTATTGCTGATGCTGGAAATGAGTGAACGCTTAGGACGACTCAGTCAAGCCGAGTCGATTCAGCTAGCGACCTATCGAACCAGCCAGGTGACGGCGGCTATAAAACAAGATCACCATTTGATTGCCATTGGTACCCAAGCAGACTTTCCGTTCCCCGAGGTGTTTGAACAAGAAGGCTTTCAGCTCGGTAGCGGCTCCACTCGCGAGTTGCAACAAACTCGGATTCAAACCCTTCCAGACGACGAGGGTATGGTGAAGCAAATTCGCTCTCCTTGGAACCCAGAGCGGATAGTGCTCGCCCTGAGTGGGCAAAACGCGACGGGCTTAGATCATGTACGCAACCTGCTGGATCAAGATTCACTGTTTTATCAGCTCGAAGGCGATACGGTTTTGATTAGCGCCAGTGACCCAACGCCAGATCCCTATGATCCTGACGCCTACAGCCTGACCGTTTTACAGCAGACCCAGCAGCAGCGTACCTCCCTTGAAAAGCAACCCCGACAATTGCTCCTGCGGCTGCAGCGCAACTGGCTCTTTGTCTCAGCAGGTACGATCATCGCTGCTCTGATGTTCTACGGTATCGCCCTGCAGTTCCTCAAGCGACTCTCTCAGCCCGATACCTAGGGACAGCAATCCAGTTTCTGCTGCCAGACGTCTAACGGTTGTGAATCTGCTCAAGAAACCCGGTTTCTCAGCATCGGCAGGGCAGGCCTGCCCCTTTCCCTCCCTCTCCCCATCCCCATCCCCATCCCGCCAAACCAGCATCCCATGGTCAGCTTGTTGCCTAAAAAACGTCGTCCTTCTATCCTTCGTCGCTCCCTACATTTGCCATGGCGACTGCTAAGTGCTTTAATCCACCATTTTCTGGTCAATCAACTCCCTACAAATTTCAATTTGATTTTGCAATGGCTGAATCGACAACAGCTATTTCTGCTGTTCGGGGCGGTGGCCGTGCTTTGCATCCCTTTAATCACGGCACGGCCTAGCATTTTGCAACAAGGGTTGATTACCTTACTGCTCGTTGGCATTGGCCAGGTTGTCTTGCGCATGGAAGAGCAGACCCAGGAAACCCGGACCTCGGAAGCGCTGCATCTGATCCTGGTAGCGCTGAGTCTGATGACAACGGGGCGGTATTTGTATTACCGCAGCCAATACACGCTCAACTTTGATAATTGGGTGTCTACAGTCTTTTGCCTGTTGCTGTTTGGGGCTGAGCTGTATGCGATCTTTACCTTGATGTTGACCTACTTTCAGACCCTCAAACTGAAAGAGCGTCGGCCGCTGGATTTATCCACGATTCCCGTTGAGCAGTGGCCCAAAGTGGACATCTATATTCCCACCTATAACGAGGATGTTGAAATTGTCCGCAAGACAGTACTAGGTGCCCTTGAAACGGACTATGCCCGTGATCGAAAGCAGATCTATGTGCTGGATGATGGCCGTAAATACCCAGAGCGGCGGGCACAGCTCCAGCAGATGTGTGATGAACTCGGGGCCCAAATGCTAGTGCGGGATAATAATGACCACGCTAAAGCAGGCAACATCAATACAGCGCTCCAGCGGACTGGTGGTGATTTAGTGTTGATTCTCGATTGCGACCACATCCCGGCACGCAACATTCTTAAAGAAACGGTTGGCTTCTTTGAAAATCAAAGGGTTTCACTGGTTCAGACGCCGCATTGGTTTTATAACCCCGATCCGTTTGAGCGCAACCTGTTGACGCAAGGGCAGGTTCCGGTCGGCAATGAGCTGTTTTATAAAGTACTGCAGCGGGGCAATGATTTTTGGAATGCGTCTTTTTTCTGTGGTTCAGCCGCAGTGATTCGACGACAGCATCTATTGCAAATTGGCGGCATTGCCACCGAAACAGTGACGGAAGACTGCCATACGGCTTTGCGACTGCACTCATTGGGCTATGAGACAGTCTACTACGACAAAATTATGGTGGCGGGGTTAGCGCCGGAGAAGTTTTCTGCTTATATCGGCCAGCAGGTGCGTTGGGCTCGGGGCATGGCTCAGATTTTGCGCCTCGAAAATCCGTTGTTTAACCGCAAACTGAAGCTGCGATTGCCCCAGCGTCTTTGCTACTTTAGCGCTACGTCACACTTCTTTTTTGGGTTTCCGCGTCTAATGTATGCGATCGCCCCCAATTTGTTTTTGCTCTTTGGTATTAGTGCAGTTAAGGGTTTGGGCTTAGAAACGCTCTTCTATGCATTGCCGCACATTGTCTTGTCGATGCAGACTAACCACATTCCCTATAAGCATGTGCGTTTTTCCTTTTGGAATGAGATCTACGAATTTGCCCTGTCTTTTCAGGCGGGTCTTGTCACGCTTTTCGCACTGGTCAATCCTCAGCTTGGGTCTTTCAACGTAACCGATAAAGGGTTGACCGTTGAAGAGCGCAGCTTTGATTTGGATTCAGTCCGTTACCTGGTCATCTTAGGGGTGATTACAGGGGCGTCGTTGCTGACGATTCCGTTTTGGCTGATTCTCAGCCCGACGGATACACAGGCTGTGCTGGTCAATGCGCTGTGGTGCGTGTTTAATTTGCTGTTGGTGGTGGCGGCTTGTCTGGCTGCCTTTGAACAACCCCAACTCCGGCAGGCGCATCGGCTACCCCGCAAGTTGACTGCGATCATCCACAGTGAGGGCCAGAGTTGGACTGGCCAAACCCTCAACGTCAGTGAGAATGGGTCTCAAATCTGCATGGATGTGTGGCCCAATATTGCTGATCAAGTGAAGGTTGAGTTGGTTGGTGACTATGGGATGCGGGTCTTGCTGGATGCCAACGTGGTCAGGGCAACTGCGACGTCGAAGCTGCAAACCATACTGGCAGTCGAGTTTGTTAATCTGAGCCGGACTCAGCTAGATGATTTGGTAGTCGTGATCTATGCCGATGTGAATGAGTGGTATTCCCAGCATCGGATCGAGCAGGATAATCCGTTGCAGTCTCTGGGCTTTATTTTTACCAGCCTGAAGCGAGCCTTTAAGGAGTTTCAGCCAGAGCGTGGCGTCAAGATGCGTAAACGAGTCACGGCAACTGCGGAACTTTACTGGGAAGGGTGGGGGGATAACGCACTCACGGCTCAGGTCACCGAAATCAGTTCCCAAGAGTTGCGGGCTGAACTGGAAACTGAAGTGGATTTGAATTTAGCAGACTTGGAGGCAGCTCAGGCGCTGCTAGGACTCATCGTGGGTCAATCTGAAGCCGACTTAGGCGCCCAAAGTTTGTTGGCCCAAGTGATGCGGGTTGAGGTCGTACCAATCGGGGGGTCGCTGCTCGCTCGGTCTGAGAGCGTTCAAAAACGGATTGTTTTAGAGCTGCGCTTTCCAGAAATGTTTGCAGAAACACAGCAGGCCAAAATTAAACAATTGCTGCGATCGCTGAATTGATTGGGCCTCGATATCTCAGCCACAATCTGCCCTGATTATTGCTCCCCATTTATCCCGTTTTGCTGTCATGATAGAGAATTTTGAACCGATGATTGCCCCTTGGAGACTGTTGAGACACTTAGCAACGGGTTGTTTGATCGCGGCGATCGCGGTGAGTTGCACCCCCTGGCAATCGATCGGGTTGCGGCCTCGGCATAACCTCAGCAATGCTAGCTTGGACATCCAGGTGGAGCCGACGACAAAGCCTGGACAATACGCAATCTCAGGTACTGCTGATTTACCTCAAGGGACAGAACTGACGGTTGCGGCTATTCGCTATCTGCACCCGAGTCAGGCCCCTAGGGAAACAGTCAATCCCAAACCGACGTACTCAATCTTGGCTTATGACAGCGTCGAAATTGAAGGCGATCGCTGGCAAACGCAATTGTCCCTCTGGCGAGCGGCTACCAATGGTGAGTTTAAGGAAGTTTGGCAACTCAACGAACCCGAACTAGAACTGACCGTCGAACCAGACGCCCAAGTCATGTTTCTGGCGACCCTAGGCCCGATTTATAGTCTGCAAGCCATTGAGCAACAACTGGCGCTTGAAAATCGGCAATTTGCCAGCCGATTTATCCAAATCACGTCAGAGGGAGGCCGCTATTTGCAAACGAGTCAGGTGCTCGCTATTGAGCTACCGACGGGTACCACTACCCCCGTAGGCACTCGACCCGAGGATATCAATGGGGGTTGGGGTAATCGCTATTTACCCCTGCCCGATTTACCCAACACCCGTCAGCTAGAGTTTCCCGATCATCGTCAAACCAATGCCCCGGTTGCCCGCGAAGAGTTGTTGTATTAACCCTTGTCCAAGTCCAGTCCTGGGGGTTTTGTCTGTGGGAAAACGCCACCTCCCGAACTGGACTTGGTTGAATCCATTCTACTGGCCGTCGCCAGATAGCAAGAGAATGTCGTCGCTGCCGCTGTAGTTGCTGCCATCGGGCAAAATTGCGCCCTCTAGCTGCACGCCCGCTAGATTTGCCCCTTGAAAATTGGCGTCGGTTAAATCTGTGTAGCGCAAATCAGCCCCTTGCAGGTTTGCCCCTTGAAAATTGGCGTCGCGCAAAATTGCCCCGTAGAGACTCGCATTGGTTAACTCGGCATTTTGCAGTGTGGCGTTATTGAGTGCTGCTTCTCGCAGTTCTACTCCGGTCAAAATGGCTTGATCTAAATTGGCTTGAATCAGATTAATAGCCATCAGCTGCGATCGCGTTAAATCAGCCTGACTCAAATTTGCCTTGCCAAAATCAGCGCCAATAGCCTTGACTTCGATCAGCTGAGCTGATTCAAGCTGGGCTTGATATAAAACCGCATTGACCAGCTGACTTTGCGAAAAATTGGTCTGGGTCAAATTTGCCCGACTTAAATTGGTGCGGCTGAGATCAAGGTCGCTGAGATCTGCCCCAGCCAGACTACAGTCCATACAGTTATTAGTTGCTTGTAGTTGATCGATCTGGCTAAGTTGCGCTGGCGCGATCGCCGCTGGTTCGATATTTGATTGATTGATCGTGGCAGTCTCGGTGGCAGTTTGAACTATTTCTTGAGGCTCAGATTCAGCCGACTCTTCAGCCTCAGACAAGGTATAAACTGCGATCGGCGCGATCGTAGCAGCGATCAGTCCGCCCAACAAAAAGGTATTGAAATTCATGGTTCAAAATTGGATGACAATATGTAGCGCCTTGGGTTGGCTTTAAGACTACTTTATGGCGCTTGATATCTTCTTCGTAATTAGCCAGTTTTTCCCGAATACATCCCTTAAAAGTATTGTTAATCTTGACACTTTAAAGTTTGGGTAATTAGACCCAAACTTTACCCGATATTTAAACTCATACAGGTTTAATACCTAGAAGAGTACGTATAATAAAGTAGTGCTCTAGCTGGTCAATATAAATAATCAGGGAAATACCCAGCTTAAACAACATCTGATGTGAAAACTTAGGTTTTGAGTTAGATAAAGCTGCGGACTCAGTGCGGGTCAAAATTTAGAGGATTGACGCGCTAAGCAACCGCTCGGAAATCCTCAAATACTGATTTCAAAATGGTTGGTAGGAACCCATTTTATTCAGTGACGTTCTTTAATATTCGGGTTTGAAGATGCAAAATTTCCCTGTTCGAAACATTTTTCTGCCAGCGACTTTAGTGGCAAGTGCTGTTTTTGCTGTATTCACTGTACCCGCTGCCTTGAGGCAAGCTAATAACGGGCTAATCAACACAATTCCTGTTTTGAATCGATCCGCATTTATGAGCTCAGACCGGATTCATAAAGACGTGGCAATTCCCTATATTGGTACTGCAATTGTGCTTAGCGCCGGGGCTGGCATCGTGACTGCTGAGCTATCGCGTAAGCGGCATGCTGCTAGTCAAGAGACAGTGCTGCAACAAGCTGAGTTTGATTCATTTGAAGACATCAGCGTTGCTCCTGAATCAGCTGTTTTTCCTATATCAAATCCTAAATTTGAATGGCCGACTGCTGAGACAACAGAGATAGCGCCCTCTGGGGAAAATAATTTTTGGGACTACAATTTTCCAGCGGATATGCCGGAAGCAACTTGGCCGGAAGCATCCACGGCTAAAACGCCAATCGAAACCGCTCAAGATGCTGACTATACGGTTGTGATTTTTCCAGGACAATATCAGCGTTGCCGGATTCAAGTATCCCATTCGCCAGAGCACTTATATGCCATTGAGTTTGATGAGAAGTTTTACAGCTTACTCAGTGCCGGTATTGCTAAAGAACAAGCCCTGGCTGCAATCAAGCAGCTCAATCAAGAAGATCGCCCCGCTATCCTGACTCAGATGAACCAAGGCTATGCCGTTTGGATGCTGGAACCCCAAGCTCAGTTAGTCGCTGTGGCTTAACCAGAGAACACCGCTGCAAAACCGCTGCAAATTAGTTAAATCGATGTCAGCAATTGTCAACTAGAGAAACCTTCGGATGAAACGCTATGAAAACTGAAGAATTTTGGCGTCAACATCAAACAGGAGATAGGAACTTTTGCAATCTAACTTTGACTGAATTTGACTTTAGTGGTTGCGATCTCTGTAATGCCAACTTTTGGCGGGCTAATCTCAGCAACGTCAACTTGAAAGAAGCTAGTTTGGTTGAGGCAGATCTTAGAGATGCCGTCTTAGAAAATGCTGATTTGAGTAAAGCTGACCTAAGTCGATCTAACCTGCGGGGAACCAATCTAACGGCGGCTCAGATTAGTGCAGCGAGTTTTCAATATGCTATCTATGACAGAATGACGCAGTTTCCCGCAGAGGTTGGCCCTTGGCAGGCTCAGGGATATTACATTGGCCCTTTAGCAGACTTAAGTAGTGCTCAACTCAATGATGCACGGCTAGAGGGGGCTGATCTAGCTGGGGCAATCTTGAATAATGCTCAGCTGCGTTCGAGCAATCTCTTTGGGGCTTCCCTAAAACGGGCTCAGTTGATTGATGCTGATTTGAGACAAGCAAATTTATCTGAAGCCGATTTCAGCAATGCTAATTTGAAAGAAGCGAATCTAAAGCAAGCTGACTTAAGTTATGCCAATTTGCACAAAGCCAATCTAATTGGCGCCAACCTAGTCGGCGTTGAGCTCCAGGGAGCCAATTTGCAACAAGCCCTCTACGATGAAACCACTCAGTTCCCAGAAACCTTTGACCCCCATACTTTAGGGATGCTTTGGATCGGGCCAGGAGCCTGCCTTTGGCAGGCGGATTTGAGTGGGGCTTGTTTGGCAGGTGCGAATTTGAGTGGTGCAGTGCTCATGGGCGCGAATTTGGCCAAGGCCGATTTGTGGGGCGCGAATTTGGCCAAGGCCGATTTGAGCAATGCAAATTTATCCCAAACTATTCTATGGGGAACCAACTTGCAGGAGACTGATCTCCGTAATGCAGTGCTGACTAAAACGGCTTTACAGGGCGTTGATTTAACCACAGCGATTTTAGACAGTGCTGATGTGCAGACTAAAATTGCTTTGCAGCGTGTTGATTCAACCACAACGGTGTTAGAAGGTGCTGATGTCGATCAGCGTGCAGTTGGGTGATCACTTATTGATTGTGAAACAGAGTTTATGTCGTTTCAACGGCTCAATGCGCTTCAAAAGAGCTGGAACTGAACAGGAAACGAAGCGATTTAACCTCTAAGATTTTGTTTTTAATGGTGAGTGGTTGTTATATTTTTATCCCTGTCTTCCCAGATCTCCTATCTTTCTGGGACAGAGTGGGTCGGTGTCAATAGTTCGGTGTAAATAGGGAGAGCGCTTCAACCCACGACACATACCCCAAGGGGATGGGTTGCCTGTACTATCGAAGACGCCATGTAAACCGATAAGCTATCAACTGCCTCCTTTTTGGCACATACAACCGCTGTTGAGGGGGGATATTTTTGGGGTGGCTATCTCGGCCGAGGGGTGATAAATTAAGCTTATTTACTGATAGATTAAGCTTAATTGCGGAGGCTCAAGGCGCTTAAGTCATTAATTAAGTGCAATCTGTAACTTTCTATACCGTTTCCTACGAGGACTCGGAAGAGTGTTAAATCAGGGGTTGTTGTCCCATACCACCTTTTACGGAGAACGTCCGGGATTATGTCTACTAAGCCTATTACGCCTATATTGATGATTGGTACTCAGCGCTCAGGCTCAAACCTAATGCGGCTGATGCTAAACCAAATTCCAGCTATTGAAGCGCCCCACCCCCCCCATATTTTGCAGAGACTGATGCCGTTGCTGCCGACTTATGGGGATTTGTCTGATCCCGCCATGTTCAGTTTGCTGGTTGATGATGTTTGCCAGCTCATCGAACTTAATCCTGTGCCATGGGATGGCGTTGTTTTAGATCGAGGAGACATTGCCTCTCGATGCACTCAGAATTCTCTAGTGGCAGTATTTTCAGCGGTTTACGACGTTTTGGCGGAAACTCGCGGGGCGGAAATGTGGTGTTGCAAAAGCTTAGCTAACGTTCATTACGTCTCTGAGATTAACGATTACCTTGCCGATGCAAAATACCTTTACCTGTATCGGGATGGTAGGGATGTTGCGGTTTCGTTTAAGAAGGCAGTTGTCGGTCAAAAGCATTTTTATCACATTGCTCAAGAGTGGGCTAAAGCCCAGCGTGCAGCGTTGAAGATGCGCCACAAATTTGATCAAAGTCAGTTCTTTAGCATCAGCTATGAGACGCTTACTGGCAATCCGGAGCAGTCACTTCAGGATCTTTGTGCCTTCTTGAATGTGGACTACCACCCCGATATGCTGAACTTCCATGAGTCGACTGAAGCGAAAAGTACGGCATCTTCAAGTTCCCTTTGGAACAATGTGACTAAGCCAGTCATGAACCAGAACACCCGCAAGTTCTTGAAGCAGGCTTCTGAAGAGGAAGTCAAGATTTTTGAGCTAGTTGCCGGGGATGTTTTAGATGAGTTGGGTTACGAGCGCACCCAAACCTCTTCATCGGATGTGGCTAGTTTTAGTGCTGAGGAAATTGCTCAGTTTGATGCCGAAAACCAGCAGCTGAAAGCGCAAACTAAAGAGACGATGGATGCGGAGGATCGGGAACGCCGCAGTCGGCAGGCAGCTTTACTGACCGTGATTAAGGAACGCAGCTCAGTAGCAGCCGTCAGTTAAGGCCCTCTGAGCGATATTAAAGCGGCTGAGCTGAGGTGGAGCATCTCAGCTCAGTTGCTTGGTTAGTCAAAAGCAAACCTTATCTGCCACTTTTCTATGACTCAGGATCCTATTGTCACCCAGTCCCAGGAGCCAGTCGCATCTGTTCAACCGCAGGAGACGGTGACCCTAAGCTATCTGTTTTGGACGTTTCTAAAAATCGGCAGTACTGCCTTCGGTGGATTCATGTCGCTGGTATCAGTCGTGGAAAGCTTCGTTGTTCAGCGGCGTCAGCTGATGACCCACGAAGACATGCTAGACGGAATTTCTCTGGCTGCTGTTCTGCCTGGGCCGATGGCCGCTAACGTCATTGCCTATGTTGGCTACCGTATTCGTGGCGTTTGGGGAGCCGTGGTCACTAGCGTGGGTTCCCTACTGACGTCCTACGTGATTATTTTGGTCTTTTCGATTTACGCTAAGCAGTTTGAATCAATTCCGGTGGTCGAAAAGGCCTTTATGGCTTTTATCCCGGCAATGGTTGCGATCATTCTGGCGGCTGCTTGGCGCATGGGTAAGAAGACAATTAAATCGGTACGCAACTGGCGGGCTATTTCAATCGCCGTGGTTTCAGCGGTGTTGTTAAAGTTTGTCGGTGGCTTTTATACAACGCTGCTGATTGTTTTGGGGTCGGGTGTTTTGGGCTACTTTTGGTATCACAGCGATGTAAAGGCTCAGGCATCGTCTGATGCTGGGACGAGTTCACCTCCCCAATCCCAGTTGTCTAAGATCGACGTCATTGCATCGTTTGTATTTTTGAGCTGCTTTTTGATTTTGTACATCGTGCCGTTGCCGTTTATCAGCGACGATAGCCTGGCGCGGTTGTTCATTACCTTTTCGGGGATGAGTCTGCTGCTGTTTGGCAGTGGCTATGTCTTTATTCCGATGATTCAAGAGTTGGTGGTGAACACCTATGATTGGATCTCTCAGCCGGAATTTATCAACGCGATCGCGCTTGGTCAGCTTACCCCAGGCCCGATCTTGATTAGTGCTGCCGCTGTTGGCTATTCCGTCAAAGGTTTCTTAGGTTCGCTGGTGGCTACGTTCGGTATCTTTTTCCCCCCGGCGATGCTGATGTTGACCTGCTCTAATCTGCTGGACAACATTAAGCAGTCAACCGTGATTCAAGCTGCTTTGAAGGGCATTCGCCCAGCGGTTGTGGGTCTAATTTTTATGGCAGGCATAGCGTTTGCCCAACCCGTACTGGCGCTGGGGCAATCTACGGCAACGTACTTGGTTACAGCATTGCTTTTCGCAGGTTCTATGTTTGCACTGCTGAAGTGGAAAGTTGAAGTAGTGCTGATTATTCCAATTGCGGGTGCGATTGGCGTACTCCTCTATCCGTAGCCTTAGATTTCGCTGAGTGCTCGCCACGTCGTGGGACTGACCGTTCCGTCTATGGGCAGATTATAGTCTGCCTGAAAGCGCTGGACTGCCAGGTGTGTCTTTAGCCCAAATTGGCCGTCAACGGCCCCGACGTAGTAGAGATCGATGGAAAGTAATTCCTGGATTGCTGTCACTGCATTGCCTTGGCATCCCTGGCGCAAGGTGGGCATGCCGACCGGGGTATCGGTGTAGAGCGCTTGCCAAGTGAGGGGGCCAACCACACCATCTGGGTTCAAGAACATGTGCGATTGAAAGCTCTTGACGGCAATCTCGGTTTCATAGTCAAAATGCCCTGTATGGGCAAGGGGCCTGAGCTTTTGACTTAAACGTTGCTGTAGTCTAATTACGGTTGGGTGATTCGATCCCAGTTTTAATATTGTTTTTGAAGTTACGTTAATCATTGGTTATTGTTGTGATCTGTAATCAGGCTACTTCAGTGCTCAAGTCGCCAAGATTTTAGAAACAAAGAAGACTCGACTTGGCACGGAGGCTCGAAACGATAAAATACAGAAGTTCTTATATCGTTACAATTTGCTTGGACTGGATTGAAAAAGTGGAGGAATGAGCACTCTTCCGATCGTATAGCGGTTTGCGAAATTGCCTCAACGACGGATTTTAACCCTATTGCAAATGCAAAAGAGCTATTGAAAAGATACCCCTGAATCTATTTATGATTATCTAGGCTAATTGCTGTCAATCCGTCGGAACTTCAGTAAGTTTACAAATGCTTTTAGTATAGGTTCACAAAGTTTTGAGGCGTGAGGCTTAACGCTTGGTGCTAATGCGGGCTGCGATCGCGCCTAGCAGTTCTTGCTCCAGATAAGGTTTTGTGAAGTAATCGACTGCTCCGAGTTTCATCGCTAACCACCGATGTTTATCGTTACCCCTTGAGGTCAACATCATTGTGGGAATTTCGGCAAATTGTGGCGTTTCTCGGCGCTTAGTCAGGAATTCAAAGCCGTTCATGTTGGGCATTTCCACATCGCAGACAATCAGCTGAATGGCTTGATTTCGGGCTAGCTGCTCTAGGGCTTCTTGTCCGTCACGGGCCTGGAGTACCCGATATCCGGCTCGCTCTAAGGACAGTGCCAGGGTGCGGCGGAGGGTGACGGCATCGTCGACCACCAGCACCGTTGTGGCTTGCAGCATCTGAATATCGGGACTGTCGGAGCGATCGGCGACATTTTGTTTGGCTAGGACTGCCAGGGCCTCTAGCTCGGCATTGGATTCGGCGGCATGGGATGGGGTGGGCAGGCAGCGCTTGATGATGTCGTCTATGAAAACAGGGCCGTCAATCACGGGCACCAGATTGCCGTCTCCTAGGACGGTGCAGCCGTAAGCGAAGATTGGCGGCTTGATGGCGGTGCCGAAGGGCTTCACGACCATCTCTTGTTCTGTGACCAAGCGATCGACCTGCAGCGCAAAGGCCTGTTCTCCTCGGGTTAGCACTAGCATCGGGGCTTCCCAATTGGTCGGTGTTGGTACGGTGGCTAGAACGCGACTGGGCGGCATTTCTGGTACAAAGCAGTTGTACTTTAATAGCGTTGATAGGTCGTAGACCGAAATATCCTTTCCCCGCCAGGAGAGAAACTGCTGCGAACCAACTGCTTGGAGCTGATTGGGTTTAGGCACCAGAATTTCCTGGATACTGTCACTGCGGATCGCTAAGGGGGTAGCGCCGACAAAGCAGATCAGCAGGTTGATGATAGTCAAAGTCAGGGGCAAGGTGAGGGTAAAGACACTGCCCTCTCCCGGTGATGAGGTGACGGTGATAGAACCGTTGAGAGACTGAAGCTGGTCGCGGACGATATCAAGGCCAACCCCGCGACCGGATAGTTCACTGACCTGCTGGGCCGTTGAGAAGCCGGGCTCAAAAATAAATTGGCTCAGGCGTGCTTCACTACAGGTGTTAGCTGTTTCAGCGTTGAGCCAGCCTCGCTCTACGGCGCGATCGCGAATCCGCGCAAAGTTCAGACCTTGGCCGTCATCGCGCACCTCAATGACCACCTGACGACCCTCATAACGGGCCTGGATGGCGATTTGACCGATCTCTGGTTTGCCTGTCTGTTGTCGCAGCTCAGGGGGCTCAATGCCGTGGTCAAAGCTATTGCGTAATAGCTGCACCAAGGGGTCATAAAGCTTAGCCAAAACAGCCTTGTCCACTAGAATATCGGTGCCGCTGAGCTGGAGATTGACCGCCTTATGATAAGTACTTGACAGATCGCGCAGCACCCTTGGAAACCGATTCAGCACCTGCTCTAGGGGAATCATCCGGGCCCACATCAGCTCATCCTGCATCTGGGAGAGCATTTTGCGGTGGCGACCCAGTGATTGATGCGATTGGTAGCTAAACAGGGAGAGATCTTCGACGGCTTCCTCTAGCTGTACGATTTCTTCCAGAAGGGTTTGGGTTTGGGCATGCACCTGGGTGTAGCTGTCCATTTCAAGGGAATCAAAGTTGTCTTCGCGGCTGGGGCTGTTGGTCACCGAACCGTTGACCGCTAAACGAGCCTGTCGCCGTTCTGGTGCGATCAGCATCTGATCTGAGAGGATCCGCAAGCTCTCGACAATCTCTTGAAATCGATTAAAGCGACCGAGCAAGTCTTTGATTGACCCGCGCAGTTGATTGTTTTGCAGGTCTAACCCATTGCGATTAATGGTCAACTCACCGAGCAAGTTGTTCATCTGGTTCAGCCGTGCGGCTTCTACCCGCACAGTTAAGCCCGGGACGACTGGTTCAGAGGTTACCCTGGATTGAGTTTGAGGCGGGAGAGCGGCTGGAACCACTGTCTGACCAGAAGTGTCGTCTTCAACAGAGGCGGCTTCAACAGAAGCGGCTTCATTGGGTGCTATGGCTGTGCCTTCTGCGGCCTCGCTAGCGGCGACATCAGCCCCTTCATCAAGGGCAATGTTAGCCCCTTCATCAGCAAAGGCCAGCGCATCGAGATCTGCGATCGCGCTTAACTCGCTGAACACTTGTCCAAATAGATTGGCATCCCCTTCTGGGTCGCTCTCTGGGTCGCTCTCTGGGGTGATGTTATCAGGGGTGACTTCTGGCGTGACCTCTAAAGCGATATCTGGCGTAACTTCTAATGGGACGACATTGGGTACGTCGTCGCTGGTGGCTAGTTGATCAAATAACCCTAGTGCGGCAAGCAATCGCTCTCGATCGATGCCCTCGCCGAGTTGGCCAAGCAGTTCCGTTGCCTCGTCAAGGGACCAGTCTGTTTCCCCAGTGGTAGCAATTTGATCACTAGCCCCTGCCGCCAGGGTTAACAAGGCTTCCGAGGGCGTTCCCCCCTGAGAAGCGGGTTGACTCAGGATATCAGTGCGACCGGCACGAAAATCATCTAGAGCCAGTTGGGCAATTTCAAGGGCTTGATCCGGATAGCGATCGAGGGCTTGAACCGCCGCCGTTGCGATCGCGCCAAAGCCCGATAAATCCAGCAACTCTGCAAAGCCACTAAACACTTCCGCCTGAGCCCGCAGTTCTCCGGCGACCTCCTGATTGGAGGGATTGGCAATGACAGCAGCAAGGCGATCTAGGCCTTCCGCCACATCTATCTCAAAAATAGATTGGGCCATGCTCATGCCGAGGTCTTCGGAACTGGGAATAAAATCGGCTGTTGCCGCAATCGCATCGCTACACTGCACTTCTAGCTGGCTGAGAATTGGGTCGGCAGCCTCCAGCGCCTGCTGTGCATCAAACTGACCCTGCTGCAACTGCGTTATCAGCGGCAAGCGCAGACAGTCATAGGCCTGCAATAGCTGAGTTTCCAACTCAGTGTTGATTTCAATCGTGTCGCTGTAAAGGGCCTTAAAAATTGTTTCGAGGCGGTGGGCAATGGTTTTGATCGAATCTAGCCCAACACTCGCCGAACCGCCTTTGAGGGAGTGAGCCGCCCGCATAATACTGTGGATCGTGGCAGTATCCCGCGCTTGCCTTAGCGACAGCAGACCTGATTCAATCTCCTGGAGCAGCTCAGGAGCCTCTTCTATGAAAAACTGATAGGCCTGATCACGAATATCAGAATTAATAGTCATAACTCTTTGAAATTTAGGGGGGGCTGACTCAAGCTGGAAGATTGCGGTGAGAAGGAAATTTAGACTTTAGACGTTACAAGAGGGCTTAATACTGTTCGATTCATTAGGAGGGCATGTGAGCAGGGGAAGAGCAACAAGACTGATCTGCCCCCTGCCTCTCAATGTCTGACGCATTCAAATAGATCGCCTAGGTCGCCAAAACTCAGTCAATTTTGAATCGACCCACTTCTTCTTGGAGAGCTTGGGCAACCGTGTTGAGCTGCTCAAACGAGCTGGATACTCGGTTAGCTTCTTCGGAGTTTTGATTCGCGATCGCAGCGACATTGGTCATACTCATCGTTACTCCCTCTGAGGCTTTAGACTGTAGGGCGGTTGCCTCGGTAATAGCTTCAACCAGGGTGCTAATCTGTTCACTGGCAGCCGTTATCCGGTTGAGGCTCTGGCGGGTATCATCCACCAGTTGTGTCCCATCGACCACCTGCTGGGTACCCACCTCCATGGCCACGACCACTTCATTCGTTTCGGTTTGAATCCCCGCAACAAGTTTTTCAATTTCGGTGGTCGCTTCAGCAGACTGGCGGGCTAGTTCTCGTACTTCTTCTGCAACCACGGCGAACCCTTTGCCCCCCTCACCGGCTCGGGAAGCCTCAATTGAAGCATTCAACGCCAGCATGTTGGTCTGGGCGGCAAACCCACTAATCAAGTTCACCACGTTGGAGATTTTCTGAGAAGATTCACCCAGGCGCTTCACCTTCTTGGCGGTTTCAGCCACCGTTTCGCGGATGGCTAAGATCCCGTCTACTGTACGATCCATAGCCTCGTCACCCTCTTGCACCGTCTGGGAAGCCTGCTGTACTGCTTGTTCGGCGTCCTTCGCGTTATTAGCCACCTGGCGCACAGAATTGGCCATTTCCTGGGCTTGTTCTAGAGCTGCTTCAATCTCATTAGCCTGCTGTAGAGCTGAGGTTGACAAGTTACGAATTGACTCATCGTTGGCAGTAGTGGTTGAACCGACCTGTTCGGCAGCAATCTTCACCTGGGCCACAATCTTTCGCAGACTAGACACGGTTGCATTGTAAGAATCAGCCAGGGTGCCAATCTCATCCTCGGTCACCCTAGCGCGCACGGTCAGGTCCCCTTGACTAACCGGGTCTACTTCCATCAGCAGTTGTAGGGCACTGCGTTGGAGTCCCTCTTTAATCTGCCGCTGTTCTTCGGCTAAGGCCTCAGTCTGTTCCAGCAGCAGCACCCGTTCGATCACCAGGCTTGTCTGGGTGCCTAACTGTTTAAGGAAGTCAACATCTGATGCCTGCCAGTTATGGCGAGAACGGCAATGATGGGCAATGACAAGACCATAGAGCTGCTTCTGAGCTTTAAGCGGGACGGCCAGCATAGAGCGCACATCCAAATTGTCGAGCAGCTGCAAATGGGCTGGATGTAATTCAGCGGAGCGTACATCGTCAACCTGAAAAATTTCACCCGCTAAATATTTGGCCCGAGTTTCCTCGGGAATGCAGGGGTCGCTCAGGCCTTGTTCAAGCGCACTGGGCAGATTCTCCTTGACTGATTCTGCGGCAATCTCTCCCTCCCAGTTCTTGCCAAACTGATACACCACGACCCGATCGGCTTTGATAATGTCCCGTGCTTCGGTAACGGCCTGGTTCAACAGGTCGCCTAGCTCTGTGGAACGGATGATGTTGGCACCGGTAATATCTGAGAACAGGGTTGCTTTGCGGGCGTTAAGCGTTTGTTCGCCCAGGAACCCCTTTACCCGCAGTACCAGTTCATTAAAGGTCCGGGCTAGGTTCTCGGTCTCGGCACTGCCCTTGGGTTCGGCGGTGATTTCAAGGTTACCGGCTGACACCTGACGGGCTTTGTTCGAGAGATGGTTGAGGGGTGATGAGATCTGCCGAGATAAGCCAACAGTAATTAAGGCCGCCACCCCCCCCAGCAATATCGTAATCAGGCTAAACACGCCCAACAGTCCTCGACCTTCGGCATTGATCTCGGCGATGTCCATCGATGCGACCGAAACCCAGTCCAGTCGAGGCATTGTAGACAGGGCGTACTGCTTACCTTCGTATTGGAAGGAGACGACAAAACCTTGCCCTTCTGCAGTTTCTGATAGTTCTCGCACCTGCAATTTTTTAATCGGATAGTTGGCTGTCAGGGTGGCCCCCAAATCGTCAGCGCTAATTGCCTCAAGGCTTCGTGCAGCTTCAACGACCTGAGCTGCAACCTGTGTCACAGTTCTGCCGCCAGTAATCTGCCGCCCGCTATAAGCACTTTTGGGCACAATCCTCTCTTCAGGCGTGAATGTGACAATCGAAAAAGATGAGCTGATATCCAACAACTGCACCTGCTGCGACCCCTTAATACCGATGTTCTTGAGGTAGCTGGTTAAAAAAGTCAATTGATTCGAATCGAGAAATACCCTCAGCACGCCTAGAAACTCGCCATTATCAGGATTTTCAATGCGTTGACTAAGCGAGATCCCAAACAGAAGGGTTGATTCGTCCAACTCAGGATCACTAATCCATTGGGACTGGGCCTTCCCTTGCTGCCACCATTGATCTCGATAGTGTGCAAAACTAGATGGCATGGCGTTATATCCGACCATCAAACTATTCCGTTCAGTCAGTAATAACTGGGCAAATCCTTGAGCCTCAGAAAATCGGTTCAAATAATCAATGAGCGCTTGATTTGAAGTAATCTGCTTCGTGTTTGCAAACCGCGCTTCTAAAATCTCCAAGGGTTGCTGAGGTAAGTCTTCTGCTTCAGCAGCATCAGTTGCTGCTTGAGCTAAATTTTTGATGAAGGGACTAATGCCTAAACCCTCCAGAGCCTCAAAGTCTTCTTCCATTTTGCGACTAATCCCCTCACTGACCAGCAGCGCTTCACCCTCTAGCTGACTATTGATCTCTGCCTGAACTCGGTTCTGAGTAATCACGTAACCGGCAATACTGGCAACCACTAACGGTGCTAGAGACAGTGGCAAAATCGTATTGAGTAGTTGTCTGCTCAGTGAGGCTGAGCGAGTTTTTCGCTGGCCAACTAAGGCAGTTATATGGGATTTAACGTCAGCATTATTGTTAGCTGGCACAATTGTCATCTCAGACCATGTGTTAGTCTCAGCATTGTTGATTTTGTCACCGCTGGTGGAATTCAAGGGGGTCGGAGTCATTGTGATAGACCTTTCTGTTTACGTAATGGGCACAACCTACTCGCCCATGCGTCTGGAGATGAGTAGGGGGATAAAAACGGTTTAGCCTTGTCCACAACGAGTCAAAACTTCTTAAAGCTCGCCCCCGTGCTCTAGGCCAAGTCATTTTGGGAACTGTTAATCAAGCCGAGGAAATCTGCTCCTCTGATCTGGAATCAGGTTTATTGGGCGTCCCAACTGCGCAGCTGGAGTTCTGAAATCAGTTGGTCAACGGCCGCATAATCCGCAGCAGGCACAAAACTTTCAAGGTTGGCAGCCTCTAAGGCTGGGCTATCCGGCGGCATGTTCAACAGTGCCTGTTGGACTGACTCAACTAGAGCAGGTGGTGCACTGCTGGTGGCAGATACCGCCCAGGTCGGATAGAGACGCGTTGTGTGCTCGTAGATGAATCCGTCCTCTTGCTTCGGCTCAAGTACCCGAACCTGACTCGTATCAGCGATCAAGCCGCTTTTGACCATGGTCTCTAGCTGTCCAGTGCGCACAAAGCCAAAATCAAGGTCACCGTTGACAACGTTCAAAACAATATCGTTTTGCGATGGAATTTCCAGTAGGCTATCAAAGTCCAGAAATGGATTGACATCGTTTTGCTGCACATGCAGCACTTGAAACAGACACCCTGCCGCTGCGGTTTCTAAAGAGACGCAGGCTCCGTTTTTACCTTTTAAGTCTTCAATACTGCTGATATCGCTATCACTTTTGACAATGATTTGACCGGCAAACTGTGCCCCAGTATTTGGTTGTGACTGGGTTATGATCAACTCCGTGTTATAGAGGCGGCGCATTTGCACCGATGCCAGGGGATTGCTAATGACAAAGTCAAGCGTGCCCTGTGCAACTTCTAAGAATTGGGTTGTCTGTGCCAGGGGAACCAGTTCAACGGGGCGTCCAATCTCCTTAGATAAATAATCTAATATTGGGTCATACTGTTCGCGCACAGATTCAATATTCCGAATAACCAGCACACCAACTTGAACGGCATCATCAGGGCCGCGATCAGTAGCATTTGACGGGGAAGCTGAGTCTGAAGCATTGTTGTTTGAGCTACAGCTTGCCAGTGGCACCATCAACACAGTGAATAGCCCCATCAAAATCGCAATTTGGTGAAATCGACGAGTGGAGAGAGTCTTCATGGATTAATCTGACCTTTCAGTTAAGGACTTATTGTCAATTTTGTGCACCCCAACTCGAAGGAAGTTCATGCTAAGAAGCTTCCGATCATATAGTATTTAGAACAGTTCAAATAGCCTTAATTAAACATGATCTATATCTAAGTCTATGGTTTCCGATTAAGCTAAATGCTCAGATCTTTAGAATATGCTTTGTTGAAATTAGGATCGGAGTCAGTAGGTAACCTTATGAGCTTTTGCCGCGTCATTACTTTTATCGTGTTATAGGTTGATCTGCCGTTGTTATTGCATTCAAAACTGCTTCGCCGTTTAAGATCCAGTGATCTTTGCTAGTGTCTCCTCTCCAATAGCCCTCTAGAAACGGTCTGATCGTTTCAGGTATTGCCAAATTGGTAATCGCCTGGATCAGCTCTGGTTCACAAATAACCATGTCGCTCACCCGATTGACCACGAGTCCTAGCACCGACGCTTTGACGTTAGAGGGGACTTGTTCCGACTGACCTTTAAGCACGACCACTGTATGCTTTGATACGTAGTTCTTTTGCTGATACCAAGGTGAAAACCCAACCAAATGATTGAGGTCAATGACCCACAAGATATCTCCTCGCCAGTTGTAGACACCTATCACCCATGGAGGCATTTGAAACATCGGCACAACTTGGCTGGTTGAAATTGTTAGGATCTCAAACAGATTAAGAACCGATAGCAATATTGGCGTTTCAACCTCAAGCGCAAGTTGTATAAACTGCCGATCAGGCGATATGACTGGAATTTCGTTATCGGTAGTCTCCGTGGGCACATTGCTATTGCTTAGTAAAGCGTCAGATGTCATGACTAACTCTAGTTTCTAGGGGGCTAACTTCTAGGCGATCCCAGGAGCTTGTTAATGGTTTCATTGAAATCATCTTGATCGAGGGGTTTGGTTAGATAGGCATCAGCGCCCTGCTTCATACCCCAAAACTTATCAATCTCAGTGCCCTTTGTAGAGCAAATGACAATCGGAGTTTTTGAGCCACCCTCATCTTTAAGATCACGACAGATTTCGAATCCGCTGCGATCGGGAAGGACAACATCAAGAATAATCAGATCAAACTGATTGTTTTTAACTTTGTCAAAGGCTTCTGCAGCATTCTGGGCGACGATAAAGTTAATCCCGTTGCACTGCAAAAGGCCAGTGATAATCTCCTTATCAGTCATACTATCTTCGACGACAAGAGCAGTAGTCATTGCAACCTCCAAGTAGATAAAGTAAATAGAACTCGTTAACTTGAAACACCAGTCATCTAATCGGGAAAATGGATCAACTAAAGCGGGTAGCTTTATTGATTGATAGCTGCTGGAACAGCTAAGTGCTGATGAATTTTGCTTAAGATGATCTCTGCATCAACTGGCTTACTTACAAAGTCAGTTGCGCCCATCAGTCGGGCTCTTACCTGATCGACAACGCCGTCATTGCCGCTTAGGATAATAATTGGGGTACTGCTAAATTTAGAGACTTTACGCAATTGGCTACAGATTTCATATCCGTTTGTGTATGGCATGACAAGATCTAAAAAGATAATGTCTGGTTTTTTTGACAAGAGATTTGACATAGCTCTCAAGGGTTCTTGTACTGCCAAAAACCGATAGCCTTCCGATTGAACAATTTGTTCCATAAACCGACAGACTAAAGGACTGTCATCGACACAGGCAATCAATGCCCAGTCATTTTTGAGTTCTGGAGAAAAAGGAGCTTTAGCCTCAGGGACCTCCGTTGAGGGTGTGCAGTCTGAAATGTCATTTAGGTCAATCCATCCCAACTGGATAAAGGTTTTCAGCGCCTGGGTAATTTGGATGACATCCCGACCCATTTTGACGGCGATATCTCGCAAACTATTTCGGCCATTGAGTAGGGTGACGAGTACCTCATAAAGTTGCCGATTGGTTTTTTCTTGAATCTTCTCAGGTTGTCTAATCACTGGAGCCTGGTCTGGAAAATGACCGTCCAGATTTAATTTTTGCCAATCTTCCCAGAAGCAATATGCGCTTTGAACAACACTTTCCTCGTTGATGAAGATAGGGTTCTGCGTCACAGGAAGAGACTTGCCTTCGATGACGGTATAGGTTGCGTTCTTAGCCAGAAAGAGATCGAATAAAACTTCTTCTAGGATTCTCCTGGTGATACCAACGACCTCGCTTTGGTCAAGTTCACCGTTTTGTAAGTAGTCACGTATTTGTGCGTACTCTTGGTGAGCGAGTCGCTCCAAGTTAGTCTCGTGTGAGAGATCAAGACCCAATGCCGATAAGTTGATCTCAAGCTCAGTGACATGCGGCTGTAGCGTTCTTTGCCAGCGCCTCAGGGGATGCTTCCCGCCAGTGGCATATAAAAGACGTCCTGTATCAAAGAAGAATACCCATTGGTTGTCTGAATTATCTTTCCAAATAATTTCGCCTGAAAATTTAATGCTGGTCAGTGCCTTAAATAGGCTAATTTTTTTGGTTGCGGAGATGCTTGGTGATTGGGCTGGATAAAGAGAGACTGATTGCATATGACTGAATCCTTGAAATGAAGATGGCTTTGGTATCTAAAGCGCTACGGAACCAGCTACTTTAAAGTCTGCACGATTAAGACATAGGGATTTCAGCATTGCTACTCGAAGCCGTACTGGTAACCCTGATTATTTAAGTAAGGTTATCTCGCTGACAGTAGTCAGCTTTGCCCTACCAGATTGAATCATTCAAGATGACCATTAAAGTTAAGCTGGCTAGACATTCAGGAATTCTGAGTTGGGAGAAATTACGTGTATCTACAGGGAAGACGTGTTGAGTCATTTTGCTTACTTTACTTTACTCTTCAGAAACAGCTAATTTTAGCTGCCTATTTATCGCTTGAGTGATCCCCAGTGAGCTGAAATTCTTGGTATTAAATCGGCTCTGGGCTACCCTCAATAACTATTAGACAGCGTAAGCCGATGTTTGTTTCCAAGACACTGATTCAGATGTGAGATATTAATCTCACTTTATGTGGCTGATTAAGTAGTTGCATAAAGTTGAGTTGTGTGAAAATCTCAACTCATGTGTTTTTGTGTGTTATGGCTCAAGCCTCTAGTTTCAACTTAAGACTCGGTAGATGTGTGCGAAAATCTGATAGATGCTGTGTGGAAAAAGTCAGGGTTGTGGTTAACCCAGTCGTGACCTTTAATTTAGCTTAGATGGGTGGCTAGAGTATTTACTTGGAAAAGTTTGTCGGGGACGATACTCTATTGTGGAGTTGGCAAATGTACCTATCTTAAAAGTACCATATTTTTGCTCATTAACGATGAGAAAATGATGACTTTAGGTCGAAACAGTTACCTGTTTGGGGGGCTCATTGGTAACCTTTTGGCTCACGCCTATACTCGTACAAAAAGCTTCAGTCTGGCAAGGGGAATAGTCAGAGTTAATCAAACCTTTATAAGTTTTTTGGGCATTAAGAATTTGAATTTTTAAATATTATCCGAATTATAGGAAATCTGAGAGATATGACTGAGTTAGGGAGGTACTTGAAGAGATATTAGAAAATATTTGTCTGTCTCCGCTGCGTCTTCTTTAAACTTTAAAATCTGTAGTGCTGATTAAAAGAGAGTTAGTAGGAGCGGTTTTAGCTAACTGTGATTTTTATTGGCTGAAGCTTAATAGGAGAAATTTTCTGCCAGAAATACTGTCTGTAAACTCTCTATATCCAGGACTGGATTTTTCTTAAAAGCAAAACTCTACATCCTCAGCTAGAAGTAGTTTGTAAGGCAGGATGTTGCAACTAATTCTTTAACGTTCTCATCTCATGTTTTATATTTCACCTGTGAAGCGGCTTGAACTTCCTAGTCCTCAGTTTGCTCGCAGGTGACAGTCGCAAATTAGATTACTGATTCTGCAATAGTGATTGAAGTTGATTGGTTGGAAATAAGCCTATCCAAACTAGATTTTGACTATAGTAAGCGGAGCGATCGCCCCAGATGCCAGCCTTATACTGAGGGGCGATTTGGCGCTGATAAATGTCGATCGCGATCGCGGGATCAACATCCTGCAATCCGACATAGAGCATGGCGTACTGAGCGATCGCGTCGTAGTCTGCTTGGGGTTGACCTTGCAAATCAAACTCAGCTGGGATGCTTTGGTTGGCTTGCCACCAAGTTTTTATAGATTTTAGGTGATCGTTGAGATATGCCTCAGCCGGAGCGGCATCAAACAAAGCTTGATCCCAGGCGATGCGCCACCAAACGCGATAGGCGTCAAAGCCGTACTGATTTTTCAGTGTACTTGTACTCGTTGCAGGGATGGGTTCAAAATCGCCCGATGCCCGATTAAGTGCGACCCAGTCACTGGGTAAGTTGAGGGTGGAGAGATCGGCTGAATTTTCTAAAACCTGATAGCTGCTATCAACCAGCGATAGCCAGTTGCGATCGCGATCAACCTCTGCAAACAGTCGGAAGGCATAGGGTGCTAAGTAGGATGGATTGAGATAGACATGGGTTTCGCTTTGAAACGCGATCGCAGGGCCTGGCAGTAAATACCTTTGGTCGTTGATGGCAATTGTCGAATAGTCCCAAATGTCTTTTAACTTAGCCCGCGCTAGGTCTAGATATTCGGGTCGTTGCCATTGACGAGCAGCCAAAATGAGCGCAAAAGCCGCATCGATGTCGGCGTCGCTGGCAAAATTAGCGTCTATTAATCCCCATTGCTCCCCTGCTTGCTGTCCCCACTTCCAACCCCAAAGCTGATCGATCACCTGATCACCTTGCTTTCGGCGCAGATTATTTTCTGCCCAATTTAGGGTGTTCGCAAACGTTGTGGGGTCATCGACCAAAACGGCCCGCAGCATGGCATAGGCTTGGCCTTCTGAAACGGTGCGATCGCCTGCTTCAAAATCAATCACACGGCCATCCGCTTGAATGAACTGCTGCCGATACACCTGCCAGCTTTCGGCCAAAAGTGCTTGTGTCTCGGCTTCTGAGGTCACTTTTGATGATGCTAAGTCATGTTCTGGCTCGGTAAAGCGATCGCTGGTTGAGCAGGCAGTCAATACCGCCAGCATAAGTGCCATCAAAAAGTGACATATCTTAATGATTTTGTTGCGAGACATGTCTATCGGTCTAGACTTCTACGTGAAGTAGCTTAACTCACCGTCCTTCTTTACGTATTCTGGCGGATTTTTAAGATACAGGAAATTAATCAAATTCAAGTTGCTGCTAAGTAGACGCCGAATCTTGGACTATTTGCTCAAAATGTGTGTCCCTCCTTACGTGAGAACACGCTGCGAGAACCGCATAGTCCGATAGGATGCAAAAGCCAATGCGTTACTGATGTCCGAGTTCTGCATCCTAGGTTCCTTTGTTATCAGGCTTTCTCGGCTTCAATCGCTCCCGAAAAGAAGACCTTCACATGGATTTGAAGATTGTAAATTTTGGAATAAGCGTTGCTGTTATTGGGCAACCTTAGCTGTGTTAAGCGGTCATGCTTAACTGGCCTCGATCAGGGCTATCTGCTTAAACGACGCTGATTGATTTTAGAGATCAGTGCCGCTAGAGCTTCGTTATGGGTGCTATCGACTATCTATACCTTGTCCAAGTTCAGACCAAGCATTTTATCTGTAGAGAAACTCTAGATCCGAACTGGACTTGATTTAAGGAGCTTTAATCAGCCAAAACATCTCTGCTATTGCGATGCTTCATCGACGATTAATTCGCTTCATTGTTTGCGCCGTTTTAGGTGCGATCGCAGTGCTTTCTCTGTCTTTTAGCAATGCGCCTCAATTGGCGATCGCTGCTGATACACAGGCGCTGCCGCCGATGCCGCTTTCGACTCGAGGTGCCCAGATTATTGATGCTGCGGGTGCTCCTATCTTGCTGCGGGGGGTCAACTGGTTTGGCCTTGAAACCGAAACCCATGCACCCCATGGTCTTTGGGCTCGCGATTATAAAGACATGCTGGCGCAGATTAAAAGTCTGGGCTACAACTTTATCCGCATTCCATTCTCAATTACGTCTTTGCGCTCTGACACACTCAGTGGCATTGACTTCGAGATTGGAGAGAATGCCGAGCTTTGGGACAAATCGCCTGTAGAAGTTTTAGATTTAATTATTCGAGAGGCTGAGCGCCAAGATCTTTTGATTCTGCTGGACAGTCATCAGCTCAATGACCAGTTTATTCCAGAGCTTTGGTATGACGACGAGTACAGCGAAGCTGACTGGATTGGAACGTGGACGATGCTGGCCCAACGCTATCGAGATCAATCCAACATTCTAGGGGCTGACCTGCAGAACGAACCCCATGGACAGGCGAGCTGGGGCACTGGTGTGATTGAAACAGACTGGCGCTTAGCTGCAGAACGGGCCGGGAATGCGATTTTGGCGGTTAACCCCGATTGGTTAATTGTGGTGCAGGGCGTCGAAAAGAATGTGCCTGACCAGCAGCTTGAGATTCACTGGCAAGGCGGCAATTTAGAAGGCGCAGGTCGCTATCCCGTCAGACTTTCAGCAGCCAATAAACTGGTTTATTCTCCCCATGAGTATGGGGCAGGGGTTTTTGACCAGCCTTGGTTTTCTGAACCTGAATTTCCAGACAATTTGTGCGATCGCTGGGAGATCGGCTTCCACTATTTAGCCACTGAAAACATCGCGCCCATTTTGATCGGAGAATTTGGCGGACGGCAGGTAGATGACCAATCGACTGAAGGCATTTGGCAGCGAGAATTCGTTGATTTTATCAATGAAAACGATTTGAGCTTTGCCTACTGGAGTTGGAACCCCAACAGTGCCGATACGGGCGGCATCTTGCTTGATGACTGGCAGCAAATTGATGCTGATAAACAGGCGCTCTTAGCGACGACGCTACCATAAGAGATGCTGTTGGGTTAGCTAAATTGGCAAGCGCCCAGTGGCAAAAAGGCGATATCCCAAGGTCATGGCGATCATCGACACAAAGAATTGCCATAGGCTAATGGGGTTCAGGACAGCTTGACTGCAAAAAATATAAGGAGGTAACCAAAGCTGTAGTTGAGTTTGTTCAATACCAATCCACAAGCTTCAGGCGTGGAACTCTCGAAAACTCTTTTACATTATGAGTCACTAAAGTTGACTCCAAAGCTACAGCTGTTCCTGCTATCAAAACATCGAGTGCACCAATGGGAGTTCCTTGTCTCTCTAGATGGGCACGAATTGTTGCCGCTGCGATCGCACCCTGGCGATCAAAAGAAACCAAATTAATGTAGCTGCAAAGCTGCTGTAATTGCTCTGTCCGTTTTTCAGGAGAGTTCGACTTGGCAATGCCGACTTGAATCTCAAACAACACAATGGTGGGAATACGAATTTCCTTAGCAGGAATTTGAGCGAGATTCTGGGCCACTTCTCCCTGACCTTTGAAGTAATAAATCAGGGTATTGGTGTCCAAGATGTACATCTAGAACCTCTCCCGAGGGATATCTTGCCCTGCGTTAGCTCGGATCTCCTCAAGGGAAGGAAAGTCACTCCCCCAGGATCCGGCTAGTGACTGGACAAGTTCTGGCCATGTTTGGGCGGTATTTGCGTTGGCAGTTTGAGATGCACTCTGATGCTTAGCTAGCAAAAATTCAGCAAAGGTCAGCACTTCGCTTGCTTGTGCTTGGGGCAAGGATTTTACCAATTCGTATATCTGGTCTGCGGTTGACATCGATTTCTCCTTGGCTGGCCATATGTATCTGTGTAGCTCTATTTTGCATATTTGTTGATAGGAGCCTGAGAAGCCTGACTGTGAGGGAAATGATGGTAGAGGTTATTATATCCCGAAGACATTCTGTATTGGAATTTTGGAGCAACTGAAGACTTTATGCAGCTATACTTAGGTGAAAGTTAATGTTCGATTTGACAAGTAGATGACTAAAATCCATCAATTTTTAGTCAATTGTTTTAGCTATTCAGGATTGAAGCTATTTTAAACTATGGTTATCTGTTTGTTATCATATAACTCTTTTGTCTAAATCATGAAGAAGATTTTCCTGTAACATTATCCCACTTTCCTAGCTCTATTTGGGAGAAATAACTAACCATGAGTGATGGTAATACTGGACTTGTTCTAAAGTTCGACCCAAATACGGTACAACATCTGGGTATATCCTTATACTCAAAACTTCCTAGCGTTTTATCAGAACTAATATCTAACTCTTGGGATGCTGATGCTGATAATGTGAAAATAGAATTTCATGATGCTGCTGAAGGGAAGTATATAGAGTATAGTGATGACGGAATAGGAATGAGCTTTGAGGAATTAAATGAAAAATATCTACTGATTGGAAGGAACAGAAGAATTTCTGAAGCTGATTTAACGCCCAAAGGTCGAAGAGTTATTGGGAAAAAAGGATTGGGTAAATTGTCAATATTTGGAATTTGTAATGAAGTAGTCATACGAACGGTAAAGAATGGAAGACTCAATGAGTTTGTCATGAACTTGGATGCAATTAAAAATTCTTCGGATTCACTTTATTATCCTGAAGTCATTCAATTCAACGTAGATACGGATGAGGATTCTGGAACATATCTAAAACTAAGTGGGCTTAGACGAAAGTCTCCTTTCGATTGTGTATCAATAGCACAGAGCCTCTCTAAAAAGTTCTTGATATTTGATAGGTTAAATACAATTCTTATACACAACGATGCTAATCCTATAAATGTCACAAATGAATTAAAATTTCAAGGCTTCAACGAAGAATTTAGATGGGATTTTCCCTTGGATTTCAGCGATATCAACTACTCAAAATCAGCGAGGATAACTGGTAGTGTTATAACGCTTAAAACTCCTATTAAAGATACAGAGATGAAGGGGATTTATTTGACTTCACGCGGAAAACTTGTAAATAAGGCTGAATTTTACGGCTTGAGAGATACTGACCAATTTCATACATATGTAACTGGCTATTTGGAAGTCGACTTTATTGATGAGATAGAAGAAGATGTAATATCAACAGATAGACAATCTTTAAATTGGGAAAATGACGAGACGAAGGATTTATACACGTACCTACAGGCTATTATAAAAAAGATTGCAGCTGAGTGGAAAAGGAAGAGAGCTGCTCGGAAGAAAGAAGATATCAAAACTACTAAAAAACTTGATATAGAAAGCTGGCAAAATAAACTACCATCATACGAAAAGGAGTTAAGCGAAAAAATCATTGGCTCTATACTAGAAAATAATACTATTGACGTTCATGATTCGAGCGAAATTATAGGAGGGGTTATAGACAAGTTTGAAAATAAGACTTTCAAACAATATGCATCTAATATAGCCGATCTTAATAAGCCAGAAGAGATTCCAACACTTCTTAAGTTAATGGAAGATTGGAAAATGGTTGAATCACGCCAGTACTGTGATCTGGCTATTGCCCGTATAGAAGTTATCAATAAGTTTGAGGAGTATATTGAGTCTGACACAAGAGAAGTACCTACTTTACATAACTTTCTTAAACAGTTCTCATGGCTTTTGGATCCAAGAATACTAGAATTCAGAGATGAAATAACTTATTCAAAATTATTAAAGGAAACATATCCTGAAGATGAGTTGGATGAGAGAGATCGTAGAATAGATTTCTTATGTAGGGTTTGCTGAAAAAAGCTGTAACAGTTTCAGCACAAAGCTTTAGGGAATCAAAAGCGAGATTCAAGTGCAAGGAAAAAGCCGATAATTGGTTCAATCCCTTGCACTTGTCTTGCCGATG
>JBCBZT010000058.1:0-48128 GCA_039815185.1 Cyanobacteria bacterium P01_A01_bin.123
TGAACTTGCCAGATGTGACGACCGAAATCCAAACCGGGTTCAAAACTTGGCAACAACCAACCCTGGTGGCCTGGGGGACAAGCGATCCGTGGCTATCGATGGCGGATGCTAAAGCTTTTGCTGAAGGGTTGAAGGATGGGGAGTTTGCCGAGTTAGATCAAGTGGGTCACTATGCTCAAGAAGACTGGGCCGATAAGGTGAGTGAAGCATTAGGATCATTTTTGCGCCGAATGGCAGTTTAAACAGATCGGACTGCCAGTTATGAGCCAGTTATGAGCAAACTATTACTAGATAGCTCAGATTGAAACTGCTGCTCACTTTACCAGTTACTAGGCCAAGATTGATGAATAATGCGCAACCCCATGCCCCTGGACGTTGGCATACTGTCAATGTCGATGAGGCGCTATCCCTGCTGCAAAGCGATTGCGATCGCGGGTTGAATACCAAACAGGTGGCCCAACGACAACAGCAGTATGGCCCCAACGAAATTCAAGCAACGGCAGGGCGTAGCAGTTGGCGCATTTTGCTGGATCAGTTCACCAACATTATGTTGTTAATGCTGATCGCGGTAGCTCTTGTGTCTGGGGTGCTGTCCATTCGAGACAGTGAAATTCCTAAGGACGCGATCGCGATTTTTTCGATCGTGCTGCTCAATGCTGTGCTGGGGTACTTTCAAGAAAGCCGTGCCGAGAAAGCCCTGGCAGCTTTAAAGCAAATGGCTGCCCCCAATGTCCGCGTCATTCGCAACGGCGATCCCCAAGAAATTTCTGCTAAGGATTTAGTCCCTGGAGACGTTTTACTGCTCGAAGCTGGGGGACAGGTAGCTGCGGACGGGCGGCTTTTGGCAGCATCAAACTTGCAAATACGAGAGTCAGCGCTGACGGGAGAAGCCCACGCGGTCAACAAGCAGGCAGCAATCTTATTAGAGGCTGAAGCACCCTTAGGCGATCGCGATAATTTAGTCTTTCAAGGCACCGAAGTGGTGCAGGGGCGAGCCACAGTATTAGTCACCGAAACCGGGATGCAAACGGAACTGGGGCGCATCGCCACCCTACTGCAGTCGGTGGCAACTGAGCCCACCCCCTTGCAAAACCGGATGGATCAGCTAGGGAATACCCTCGTCATCGGGTCTCTGACCCTAGTTGCCCTTGTGGTCATTGGCGGTGTGATTCAGAGCGGCTGGCAAGCCTTTGAAAGTTTACTAGAAGTCTCGCTTAGTATGGCGGTGGCCGTAGTACCTGAAGGCTTACCGGCTGTGATCACCGTTACCCTAGCGATTGGTACTCAACGGATGGTGCGACGGCAAGCACTGATTCGTAAATTGCCTGCGGTAGAAACCTTGGGCTCCGTCACAACCATCTGCTCTGATAAAACAGGTACCTTAACCCAAAACAAGATGGTAGTGCAGCAAGTGCACACGCCGTTTCTCAACTGCCAAGTGACGGGAGAGGGCTATGCGCCTGATGGAGAATTTCATCAGATCTCTGATCAGGCTAAGGCCGATCAAGCATTGACGATTAAAGAAAATCCCGCACTCCAACTGCTGCTACTGACTTGCCTGCTGTGCAACGATGCTATTTTGCAAAAAGAACAGGGAGACTGGTCAATTTTAGGTGATCCCACCGAAGGGGCACTGCTGGCCCTAGCGGGGAAAGGGGGGTTTCCCCAACCGAGCAGTAGCGATGTCTGGCCCCGAGTCGCAGAGTATCCATTCAGCTCAGAACGCAAGCGCATGAGTGTGGTGGTGCAGTGGCAGGGTGGCAATGGCGATCGCAACCTGTTCACCCAGGCCCTAGAGCCTCAGCTACCCTATCTACTGTTAGCCAAAGGATCCCCCGAAATCTTGCTGGCGCGTTGTATTGCCTGTCAAGCGGGTGATCAAATCGTTGCACTGAAGGACGATCTGCGATCGCGTAGTCTCACCCAAAATGAACAACTGGCTAGCCGGGGGTTACGGGTATTAGGACTAGCTTATCGGAGGTTAGCTGCAGTCCCAGGCCAAGGCGATGCAGATGCGATTGAGCAAGATCTGGTTTGGCTCGGATTAGTCGGGATGCGCGATGCCCCCCGCCCAGAAGTGGCCCAAGCTGTAGCCCGTTGCCGCCAAGCGGGAATTCGCCCGGTAATGATTACCGGAGACCACCAGCTAACCGCTCTAGCCGTGGCCCAAGATCTTGGCATTGCCGAAGGCAATACTCAAGCGCTCAACGGTCGCGAGTTGGAAACCTTGAGTCAAGACGAATTAACAGCTGCTGTCAGCCGGGTTAGTATTTATGCCCGAGTTTCTCCTGAACACAAATTGCGGATTGTCCAGGCCCTACAAACCCAACATCAGGTGGTAGCAATGACCGGGGATGGCGTGAATGATGCTCCTGCCTTGAAGCAAGCCGATATCGGCATCGCCATGGGGATTACCGGGACTGATGTCAGCAAAGAGGCCAGTGACATGGTGTTGCTTGACGACAACTTTGCCACCATCGTCGCCGCGACTGAAGAAGGCCGAGTGGTTTACGCTAATATCCGACGGTTTGTGAAATATATTCTAGGCTCCAATATTGGCGAGGTGTTGACCATTGCAGCATCACCAATTTTGTTGCCGATTTTGGATGTACCCCTGACACCCCTGCAAATTTTGTGGATGAACTTAGTCACCGATGGCTTTCCAGCGTTGGCCTTGGCGGTGGAACCCGCTGAACCCAACGTCATGCAACGCCCGCCTAATCATCCCCAAGAGAGCATTTTTGCCCGAGGCTTGGGGGCCTATATGATTCGCATCGGCATTGTATTCACCGTGGTCACGATCACGTTAATGTACTGGGCCTATCACTACGCCCAAGCCACTCCTGGCGATCCCAACCGTTGGAAAACCATGGTATTTACAACCCTTTGTTTGGCACAAATGGGCCACGCGATCGCGGTTCGCTCTAATACCCGACTCACCTTAGAAATGTCTCTCGTTTCCAATCCCTTTGTATTGTTTGCCGTCAGCCTGACTACGGTGCTGCAACTGATGCTGATTTACGTTGAACCCCTGCGCAACTTCTTTGGCACCCAAGTGTTGAGCCTTACCGAATTAGCCGTTTGCTTTGGCTTTAGTTCTTTGATGTTTATTTGGGTCGAACTCGAAAAACTCTTTTTCCGTTGGATGCAACACCACCATCGCGATCGCGTGATTTTGCGGGATTAAATCAGAAACGACCCCTCCAATGCTGGAAAAGCCGTTCGTACTACAAACCCAATTTTGAACTAATCAACGCGATTCATAGCCTTAGTCGAGAGTTGGTTGATTGCAAGCATCACCATTGAGTGTCTTCAGGCTACCCAAGAGATTAGCAATCACTACACAACGTTGAGCATCGCTACCCACAGGAGAAATCGAGATCACAAAAGGAACATCATCGTCTCGATCAACGACGCCTTCATAATCAAAGGTGACACTAGTGATGGTCGTATCCCAACCCCCTGCAGTGCTGGCCTCTGTAGATAGCTGGAGGTAGTTTTCCTTAATGTTGTTATTACCCAGCTGAAAGGCATCACTATCAGCAACCGTTGACCCCACGCGCACAGTAGGAATCGGGTCTGTCGGATCAATAATCACCGTCTTTGACTCGCGATTTTGGCGAGCATCTGCTTGAACTTGCCGTAGGGTTTCTAATAAATCACTGCGAACGGAATTCATCCGCTGACGATTCATAAACGCTAGCCAACCAGGTGCAGCAATGGCAGCCAGCAAAGCAGCGATAATCACGACCACTAGAATTTCAAGTAGGGTGAAGCCAGCAGTGGATTTGTCTTGGGAGGATGCTTTTCTGCTCAACATGTGGGTTTTCCTATGGCTTTAACGGGCAAAGACCGCTGCAATAAACGACTAACAGTCAGGCTTCAAATCACGCTTTCAATAAACACTTTAATCAATCACTGCTTGTCAAGCACCCCGCGTACTTGAACCCTTGACTGGAGGGTTGGATTATCACTGCCCTCATTTTGCTCATTAATCAATCCAGGACGCCCATCTAAAGCGTTACCCCGCAAGAAAACAAAAACTTCTTGGTTTACATTACCTAAAGCTGCATCATTATCTTGTATGCAAGAGAAGAAGCTAGTTGCACTTGCTGGCGATCTATAGTAGTTGGTGCCAAAGTCGTCACAGGTTTGCAAGTTAGTCAACGCCACGGTAGACGCATCGACATAATCTGTAAGCACGGCAGTTCTGCCGTCAGGATTGAGATCAGGCACCCAGTTGGCAAAGCTACTGCCGGGCAAAGAAGGATCCACGTAACCCGTAGTGCTAGTTAAGGGGTCAATACCTGTATATTTGGGGAGTTCGTAACGAACAATTCGAGACTGACCGTCCCAAACATCTCCAGCTTGATTGGGTTTGAGCAGATAAACGACCAATGAAAAGGTGTAGCGCCGGATTCTTAAAACCTCACATTCATCCGTAGCACAAGCTGAGGCATTAAGTTCGGCCTCTTCGCTAGCTGAAAGTGGATCAGGACGCCAAAATGCCAACACTGGTACTTCATCAGCAGCAAAGTTCAAATTATCCGTTACGGTTGTCGGTGTGGAATAGACATAAACGGCTTCTTCTAGATCGTTGGTAATGTACGCCAGTGATCGCTGCATATCTTGTTGAGTCTGGTTGAGCACAAACTCACGACGATCGAGCTGTAGCATCTCAACCACCAGGAAAAGTAATCCGGTCACCACTAATGCTGAAATGATGATCGCAACCAACAATTCAATTAGGGTGAAACCGTGCTTACTACTAGTTTGGCTTGCTTTTAGGAGCAGCCGATAAAGCCAAATCTTAGAGGGTCGAGTAGCCATAGGTTGAGAATAGAGAATAGCTTAGCGATCAGCGAATGCAACTTTTCTAATTTCATTAGCAATTCAACGCCGTAGATGGGGTAGACCCCAGAAACTCGATGTAGCGGCAATAAGACTCCTCCACATCGCCCTTAGCGAGAACGGTATAAACCGTTGCCAGAGGACGCTCACCTCGTTGGCCCTCAGTCCCGGTGGCACCAATACGAGCCTCATCGATCACTAAATTACCTGTAGACTGAGCGTTGATGGCCCGAACGTCATAAACCCGGACTCCCATGCTAAATGCAATGGGGTTGCCATCGCTATCATCTTGACCAGGGGTGCGAAAGACCTGAACACCAAAGTCTGAGGTGCCATCCCCATCAACATCAACAGCCCGAGCCTGGTCAGTTGGGAGGGCATTGTAAGGGGTACTGGCATCATTAAGAACGCCGTACGCTGGGCCGACGTAACCCTGAACGGAGTTAGTAGTCGTAGAGTAGGTTGTATCATCTAAGGCGGCTACAGATTGAGGCACGCTAGCCGCGTCGTAATTACCGCGCTCTAGTGTAATGCGGACAGCATCAATTTCAGCTTGCGCAACTTCAATGGCTTGCTCGGCCTTTTGGCTTTGAACTCGCGTCGCGACAGAAATTACCAGGGCAGGGGTAACGCTGCCCACGGTCAGCGCAATAACGACAAGGGCTACCAAACACTCAATTAAAGTCAGCCCCTGCTCAGTGTCAGGATGGCTGCTCGATATGGGTTGCCGCAGCCAGCTGACGCCATAAGCCTTAAGGAATTGCTGAATCTGTTGAGTAATCACGAGTCTATCTCCGTCTATTAGGAATAACGCAGGGTTGGCTTACAGGCCAAGGCCGGTACATGACGTTGCTGAAGTGGGGTCGCTATCGGCAGTTGGATCAACGCGATTAGTCCCATCCGGTCTGGCACAGCGGAGCAGCATCATATAGGGCTCATCGGCTGGCAGCTCGCGATAGTATTCACTACGAGGCTCGGTAGAATTCGCAAATCGGCTAGAAATTGGCGCCGGTGGCACATACAGCAGGCCGACATCATAACCCCAACGTCGCTCAGGGGCGGTGTAGTTGACGTTCCACTCATCGTTAGTTGGGGCAATTTCTGGCTCCCAAGAATCGTGGTCGTAAGGGCCAGTGGCTGCCGTACTAAAGTTGAACTGGAAGAACGCCCCAGTGATAAACAGCTTTTCCGCATCGACAGAAGGACCCCGACCCCAATCTTCTAAGAGCCTGGGGAAGTTGTGCAGGCCACCATAACTCTGTCTAGATCGAGAGGGCACAATACCGCTAATCAAGACGGCATTCACATAGGTCGTAGTCGGTGATATTTGATTGTTATATCGCTCAGACTGGATGTTGGCGCCAACGATAGCATCGTAGTAGCCAAGGCGCTCGCTATTTCTCTGTGCAAAATTAGATTCCCAATAATCGCCATTGGCAGGAACCAGCACGGGTGAGTTGATGGGTAAATGGGTGTCACCGGGTGGGGTACCCCCGTGACTGATATAAGTTCTGTCGTCTAAAGGATTCTCTCGGGTCCATTCATCATTGAAACTGCCTCCGGCTGTAAAGTAAGGGCGATTTTGATTGGTGTACGAGCTTTTGCCACCGCCACGTGTGGTAACTGAAGTTATCCGAAACGTATCGTCAATCGAGCCATCTCTGAAGTTCTCAGACAAAATGGTGATCGCGTCCGCCAAAATCTCGGTCGGTCGCCAGTGATCATTGGCAAGCGCGGCGAAGTCAGCTTCGTTGAGCGTGAATCGATCATCGTAAAACGGCAGCTCGTAGGCAATGGAGCCATCGCCTAGTGTTTGGGTAAATTCCTCTAATAGCCCCCCGATTGTGCCATCGGTGCTGTGGAGGTTAAAGTCGCCCTGAATGTAGACCGAGTTGTCCGTTACAAAGGTCATCCCCACTTCCCTTTGCAGGGTAGCACCACTGGGCGCACTCAAATCGATACCGTTTTTCAGGCGAAAGCCATGGGGCCTGCGCATGGGGTCAGGATAGAAATCAACGGGCTTGGCACTGATGCCAGTCGTATCGTTAATGGGGGGGTCTTGAGGTGTTGGCAAAGCAGACATGCGGCAGTTGGCAGTGACGATATCAGCAACGCTGTCGCAAGCAGACCAAGCGGTGGAATTTGGACGGACAATCGTATCCTCACGCACCGCATCTTCGCGGAAGGCATAGACAAGCCCCTGGGCACCATCGCTGATCCCCGTAATCCAGAAGTCGGTGTCGTTTTTGTCTTGAGTGAGCAGGCTGAGGTCAAGATCTAAGACGCGTACGCTCATGTTTTCTCGACCATCAAACATGCCTTTATCTACCAAGGCAACGCTATAAACGTCTGTGCCATAGGCAATGGTGATGTCTTCTGCTTGTGGATCGAGTGGGTCATACCCAGCCCTATCATCATTAGGGTCGTAGACAGGGTCAGCGGCTACTACGCCAGCAATCTCGTCTAACACTAAATCATCATTGGCAGATGCAACCGTGGGTGCGGGCAAGACCCAAGACCCGATGGCGCGGGGTTGGAAATCAGCTGCGATGGTGTCCAAATCAGCATCGCTAACCTCTTCGTAGGTTGTATCAGCATCACCACCTGTATTGTTGGTGACATAATCTTCAGCAGGCTGATCATTATCGTCAGCAACGTCACCATCCAAATCGTGGTTTTCTACCGGAAATACATAGAACAATGCTGGGTAGCGAACCACTGCTTGAGTTTCAGAAATGTAAGGTGCTGTATTGGTAACTGGTGGACAAAGGGCGATCGCCAAGCTGAGGCGTCTGGCTTCGTCACTAGTGCCTGTAAAACTATTTGGATCACAGGAGACACTGTATGTCGTTGCACTCGAATAAGGCGCTGTGATTGAAGCATCCGAGGTATAAGTTTTAGCACTAGCCGAGTATATGCCAACAGGTGCACCGCCTGCAGCAGGCAAACCCACATCTGTCTTGAAGCCATATTTGCGATCGCGATCGACCTGCAGCTTCTGAGACATCATCACAAAAAGCTCCTCAGCCCCTGCATTGGCATCAAATTCAGCTTTCAGGGGGCCGTCAGTATTTGTGACGCCTTGTCCAGCTGCTGGGTTGAACCATTGCTCCGAGGTATAGTTCGCTAAATCCGTCACAGTTGTGCCAGCTGGTGGAGCAGCCACAACAGCGGTAACCGCATCTGCCAGTTCATCCAAGGTATAGGGCGAATAGTTAGTATCAGCCGGGTTAGCAATCACGCCCGCTGCTAAATCGTTCAGCGTGTCAATGTTGTAGGCTAACAACCCTAACGTACAAGCGGCTGAAGCCTCAGTTGATTCGTCTGCGGGGCTACCATTACCAGCCGCCAACACGCGGTTCAACATTGAGAAGTCGCCCCACATGGTTAAGTCTGGGTTGGGATGAATATCACCCCCCGCTGCGGCTTGAGTTGCGGGGAAAGAAGGTGCCCCCCCCAGCGGGTCACCCGTCATATCAGCCAAGTTTTGTAGTGCGGTATCTAATTCACTCGGGAGGCTGATTGGGAAGTCAAACTCCCAGCCATTGGTGCCATAACCTGAAAGGAAATCCACTTTCAGTGGGCCTGCTCCACCAGCACCAGTTGGGTCAATGCCGTAGTCTTCAAAGGTGCGGCTGTAGCCTACCGTGTAGCGCGTTCCTGGGTGAGCCGTTAAAGCGTAGCAGGCAAGTGGGGTCGTCCCATCTGCGGCACTGCCACCACCTTCGTAGTGGTAAACCACCATCCCTTGCACCGCTGCCAGGTTGTCGCGCAGGGTGCGGTACTGCAAAGACTCGTGTTGACCAGGATAATCTCTCGGCGCAGCATTATTGCCAGGTGCTGTGCCCGCAGCTTGAACTTGGGCACCATAGCCCGTCGCAGGATACAGCGGATCACGATCTCCAGCTGCTGGAGAATCGGTTCTCCAGCCAAAGGCGTTGCCAAAGTCAAAGCGCTGCCCCACAATCAGTCGCAAACCAGCGGGAATCGTCTGCCGTTCCCAATAGCCATCGGCACCGTTGTTAATTACATCATCACCACCCGGATCGGATGAAGTAATCGGCTCACCAATATCTTTCCCGACATCCTCCACGTTGACTGTCGTCGTTGGGCCAATGTCATAGGTCGCAATTGGTCCCCATCGGTCATCGGCACGGTAAGAATCGTCTAACCTGTTATTGGAGCCTTCTGGATAGATGCGTCGATTCAGGGCAGAACCATCGAAGCCAGCATCATGACTCGAATTATTAGCGGCATTATTGTGCTCATAGATACCTTCTGTAAACAGCTTAATGGGGTCAAGCGCAATTTCAGAAGGGTCGAGGCTTTCATCAACCGAGTCCTTGGCTGCCGTCAATGTTGCACCTAAAGTTGGTGCTTCGTCATCGTTTTTGTAGAGATGGAATTCAGGATCGTCTTCACCGCCGAAACCATCGTTTCTTAGTCTGCCAGAAATAAGTTGGCCTTCAAAGGCCTCTCCGCCATTATCGCCAGCTTCATGCTCGCCTAAAGTGATCTCCGATTCATCAAACACACAGGAGTTATAGGAGCTGACCAGATGGGCATTGAAATCATCTCTCAAGAAAAAGCTGCCTTCGGTATGCATCGCCCCATTCCAGTTTAAATCCGCACCCGGAAAGGTTTCTAGGTCATAGCGGAACCAAGCTCCCCATTTGTTGCCCTGGGCAGTTTCGCGCGCTTGCTGAAACTCGAGGGTTTCGACCGTTCGACTGACATCACTGTCATTTAATACAAAAGCATCAATCTGGAAGTTCTTTTGCAGTGCAGCACCGACTAACTGCCACCCTAATCCGGGCGATCGCGTCGAACCCGGACAATTGGTACCTGCTTCCGTTGTGCTAATTGGGCCATTACGGGTGACTAGTGCCCTGGCCTTTTCAATATCAACCCCTTGATTAATTTCCTTAGTGTTACTGGTGACCGGATCAGCAGCTTCATGGTTAGCCAAGATAGAGTAAACGACGATCTCGTCGGCACCTATCGTCCCATCTTTGTTGATATCTGAATTAAATGACCAAGCTGGGTCTAAAGTGCCATCATTATTGATATCAAGCTGAGTTTCATCTGGCAGGGTGTAGGGGTTTTCAGCACTCGTATTGCCAACTCCAGTAAACAGCTGGGGAACGGCGCCACTGCCATCGTCTAATATCATGCCCAGCAAAAATCCACTGGAAGGAACCCCACCCGGAAAGCGTTCATCTTCCTGAAATAGGAATTCAAGCTTTGACTGAGCCCGGTTAATTGCAGGGGTTGCAGAATTTGTAATCACCTGCTGTTGGCGCTTAGCGATCGCTTGTTCACTCCGACTAAACGAACGATAGGTGAGAGCCCCCGCAGTGAGAGCCACCATTAACAGCAGCAAAATTGTGGTGGGTAACACAAACCCCGATGTAGAGGTGGTGGGTCTGTGCCAGAGCACGTATAAACGCCGCAAAAGCCAAGTAAAAAATCCTTTAGTTAGCCTTGCCGATAGCTTGCGAGTTCGGCGAGGTAGCTTTTGAATCGCCCTGATTAAGTTGCGGGTTGACATAGCTGCCTTCCTTAAGCGGAATGATGAAAACAAAGATATCGAAAAATTTATGGTTTCTGGTGAGAAATCAATGAGAAACCTATGATTGGGTGCACAATCACCTAATCGGTATCAGGTAATGCATGCGATCGCGGCTAGAGTAGCCCACACATCCTCGATTTTAGATCCGGAAAATGTGAAGGATCCTTAACATTCCAAGCTTCAAAGCTAGGTTACCCCACACCGCCAAAAAAGCGATCAGGCTACCCAGACATTTCAAGCCTTGGCTAATAACAGCGATCTACGTATTAGGGGGTCTAACCCCTCTCAAACCCTATCGTATACAAAAGCTTTATTTTTGACCTCAGAGAACCTATGGAGTTTTTTGCCGCTAGATCATAGAATTCCCCAGCAAAAGCAATAGGACGTGTGTCAGCACACGTCCTATATACGTATTATTACGGAGAGCGATGCCAATTCTCTGACGGTGGGAATTCGTTTGAGGCCATTTCCTACGCCGATGTAAAGCTGGTGGTGAATGTCACATAGCTGAGATTACAAATGCTCAGCCCTAGCACTTATTGAGATTGATACCGGCTTCTTTGGCCATTGCCTCAATGCCCTTAGTCTGTAAGGTTTTGATGGCTTTAGTCGAGAGGTTGAGCTTCACCCAGCGCTTGCCCTGGGGCCACCAAACCCGCTTACTTTGGATATTGGCATGTTGTAAGCGCTTGGTACGACGGTGAGAGTGGGATACAGCATAGCCATTGTTAGCCTTTTTGCCGGTCAATTGGCATTTACGAGACATGGGATTCTCCAGCTTTTTTAATCAGTGAATTCGCACGATTGACAATTATACCCTTTAGGAGCCCGGCAATGTCCACCGTTTGCAACCCAAACCGATGAAGCCTGACGCTTAGAGAGGGGGGCTTAATGCTAGGATTTCTAGGAACTCTGGCAGATTGACGCCCCGCAACTCCTCAGAAACCCTATGGATCTCAAAGCACTGATTCGAGACATTCCGGATTTTCCCAAACCTGGCATTTTGTTTCGTGACATCACCACCCTGCTAGCCGATGGCGAGGGGTTGCAATACACGATTGATACGCTGGCCGAACGCTGTACAGATTTGTCTGCCGACTATGTGGCCGGGATCGAGTCTCGTGGGTTCATGTTTGGTATGCCTTTAGCCCACAAGTTGGGGCTCGGGTTTGTGCCCGTGCGGAAACCGGGCAAGTTGCCCGCTGCAGTTTACGCTGCGGAATACGAGCTGGAATATGGCAAAGACACCCTGGAAATCCATCAGGATGCGTTCCCAAAAGGCAGCCGGGTTTTAATCATTGATGACTTGATTGCCACTGGGGGGACGGCAGCGGCGACGACGACTTTGGTTCAGCAGGCTGAGTGCACGATTGCCGGATTTGGTTTCATTATTGAACTAAGCTTCTTAAATGGGCGCGCAAAGTTGCCTCAAGATAGCCCCATTGTGACTTTAGTGGAGTACTAAAGTTCAATACGCTGCCATTAACCCACGTCCTTTTTTGCCATGACCTCGACTCCCCAGCCTTCAGAACATGCCGCTCAGGTGTCCCTGGCTAAACGGATTCAGCAGGTTTTGACTAGCGATACCACGCTCTACCTAGTCAAACGTACGTTACAAGCGCTGCTGACCTTACTCCTGGCATCTGCTTTGAGCTTCTTTATTATTCAGTTGGCCCCGGGGGATTTTTTAGCTCAACAGCGACAAAACCCTGAAATCTCGGCGGAGACGCTACAACAGCTTGAAGAGCAGTTTGGCCTAAACCGCTCGATCATAGAGCAGTATGGCCGCTGGCTTTGGCAGATTATCACTCAGTTCAACTTTGGCATTAGCTTTGCCTATAAGCGGCCAGTCGCTGAAATCTTAGCGGAACGCATTCCTAACACGCTCTTGCTATCGGCAGCGTCAATTATAGTGACGTGGGCGATCGCGCTACCCTTAGGCATTCTGGGTGCAGTCAAGCAAAATAAGCTGGCCGATCGGTTTCTGCAAGTCTTTAGCTATTTGGGGCAAGGATTTCCCACGATTATTACTGGGCTAGTGCTGCTGTTTTTTGCCCAACTGACTACACCTCTGTTTCCCATCGGCGGACGGACTAGCATCATCCATGCTGAACTTAACTGGATTGGGCAGACGCTGGATGTCTTGTGGCACTTGATTTTGCCGACATTGGCGCTGAGCCTGACTAGCTATGCCGGATTACAGCGAATTATGCGGGGCCAATTGCTGGATGTGCTGCGGCAAGACTATATTCAGACGGCGCGGGCGAAAGGGTTGCCCGAAAACCGGGTGGTGTATGTCCACGCGTTGCGCAATGCGGTTAATCCACTGATTACCTTACTAGGGTTCGAGTTTGCTAACTTGCTTAGCGGTGCGTTTATTACCGAGAATTACTTCAGCTGGCCGGGGTTGGGGAGTTTGATTTTGCAAGCGGTGCAGGCCCAAGATTTATATTTGGTGATGGCTAGTTTGATGATGGGGGCAACGATGTTGATTATCGGCAATTTGCTGGCCGATTTTGCTTTAACCTTTGTTGATCCCCGCATTAAGCTCCGCAGTATGAACTAAACTTTGGCCACAGTCAGTCGTCTCCTGATTGTCCTAAGATAGTTTTCCCTGAGATAAAAGCTCCAGTTTTCAAACGGGCTGTAGATCAAGATCATGTTGTCTCAAACGTATTACCTACTGCGATCGCAGGTGGATGGTCAATACCTAGTGGCGCGACCTCGTATCGGCGAAACTCCTAGCAGTGGCGGCTTTTTGATGTTGTTTGCTGCTGACTATGATGCCTTGAGCTACGTCAATGCCCACGGCGCTGAAGTTGCTAGTCAGTTTAAGGTAGAAACCCTCGCAGGCACTCAGCTCAAGCCATTGCTTGATCGATGGGGGTTTGAAGGCATCGGATTGGTCAAAGATCCGCTGGTGCCTCAGGTAGAATTTATGCGCGTGACGTAATTATTGCGACGTCACGATTGCGGCGTCATTATGACGTAATCATCGATTTGACGGTAAGGGCTGTGGCCGGAGCCAGCAGTACCCCATTGCGATAGTGGCCCGTGGCCAAAATCATCCGTGGATTGGTCTTGAGGGGCTGAATCACGGGCGCTGCTTGTCCTTGGGGTCGGGGTCGTAATCCTGACCAAGTTTGATTGACAATTCCTTGTGCGAGGGCGGGGCAATAGGCGATCGCCCCCTGGAGAAGGGCTTCTAGGTGCTTGGCTTGGGGCACAAGTGGGGCAAAATCAGCAAAGTTCTCCTGCGGCGGAAATTCAACAGTAGCCCCAATCCAGTATTGATGATTTCCCAACGGCACTAAATGAATGTCATCACCATTGATCACGGGTTGGAACTCAGTGGGCATCATCAGCGATTTGCAATGAATTTTCATCGCCTGTCCCAAGACAGGAATCATCGGCAGCGCAGACGTTAAGGTGGGTGTCCCTAATCCTGCTGCGACCACAACCCAATCTGCCGTGAAATCGCCATGATCAGTCTGAATAATTTGGGCTTGACCGTGTTGACCTTGCTTGGATTGGGCGATCGCTTTGACGGCATGATTTAAGTGTAATTGAGCGCCCTGCTGTTGGGCTGCTGTGACTAAAGCCTGGCTCAGGCTGATGGGCTCCACTTGGCGATCGCGGGGGGAGTAAATTGCACCATATACTCGCGCTAAGTTGAGTTCAGGGAAGCGATCGCGCACTTGAGCGACTGACCAAAGTTCCAGCGGATAGCTTTGCGTCTGTCGGATCGTCTGCAATCGTTGCCATTTTGGCCAAGCTTCGGCATCAAACACCAGGGACAGAATCCCGTGGCGATTGTAGGGAACCGTTTGCCCCGTAGCAGCTGCCAATTCGGGGATCAACGTTTCATAGCGTTGCAAACTGATCTCACGCAGGTACCAATTTCGCCCTTTGGTTTTATGGCTGATCACTGCCATCATTACCCCTAAAGCTGCTCCGGTAGCCCCTTGAGCTGGAAGATTTCGGTCAAAGACAGCTACGTCAAGATTAGGGATAAGACTCAATTCATAGGCGATCGCAGCACCCACCACCCCACAGCCAATGACTGCCACTCGGAAGGGAGAAGTCATCGCAACAGGCTAAAGGTAATCGGTTTTGTTTTCCAGTCGTCGTTGATGATCAAGGGTTAGCTGCCGGCAACAGGTCTAAGTAAGCATCAAAGTCACTGAGCGCTTCATAATATTGGCTCGATGCCAAAGACGTATCCCGAGTGTCTGCTGCTTCGTCGATTTTGACGAGGTGTTTGTACAGATCCTTCGCCAGGGTCTTGGCCTGGTCTTGCGTATCCGGCAAGAGCTGACGAGCAAGCCGATCTAGTCTTACTCGCAGTTCACCCAGTGGCCCGTGAATAAAATATTGAACGTCAACCCAGTCTTTTTGATCGATGTAGGTTTCAAGTTCAGGCATGCGATCGCGCAGTGCTAACACACTAGTGGCGTAGGTATTAATGCCCCCCAGTTGCTCTGGGGTATACGTGGTCACCTTGACATTAGGAGCACTACAGCCGATGACTAAAACCGCGATCGCAGCCAAAAGTAATCCCGTCAATGATCGAAGCCATGTCATCATTATTAATTCCTTCTTTTTTTATGCGCCATACTGCTTTTCTATTGTGTACTGTTTTTTGAGTACACAGCTATTTAGTCTGAAGGATTTTCAGGGCTGGATTGGCCATGCTGGGGACTAGGAACTTGCCTCATCTACCTGGGGTCGCCAAATGGCGTCAGCAACCCGACACACATCCACCATTTCTGGGCCGTCGTGGATGCGGAGGATATCGGCCCCGGCTGCGATCGCACCACAGCAAGCTGCTGCCGTCCCCCAAACTCGCTGCTGCGGGTCGCTTTGATTCAAAATCCAGCCGATGAAGCTTTTACGCGAAGGCCCCACCAGAATTGGGCAGTTGAGTGGTTTCAATTCTGATAGACGGCGGAGAATATCTAAATTTTGGGGATAGGTTTTGGCAAAGCCAATGCCAGGATCAACACAAATTTGGTCGGGAGAGACACCAGCCGCGATCGCCTGTTGGATTTGCTGCTGGCAAAACGTCACAATCTCAGCCACCACATCGTCGTAGTCGGTCATTTGCTGCATGGTCTGGGGAGTCCCCCGAATATGCATCAAGATATAGGGCACCCCCAGCGCCGCCACCGTTGAAAACATGTCTGGATCAAACATGCCCCCGGAAATATCGTTGATCATGTCGGCACCAGCTTCGACAGCAGCGGCAGCAACGACAGACTGAGTCGTATCTACGGAAATCACTGCTGTCTGGAGATCGGTATCTGAAGCCTGCCGGATAGCCCTGATCACAGGAACCACCCGGTCGATTTCCGTTGCCAGCGAAATTTGCTCAGCGCCTGGACGGGTAGATTGCCCCCCAATATCGAGGATATTGATGCCTGCGCGGACGAGCGTTTTTGCTTGGGCTAAAGCGGTATCGAGAGTATTAAACTGCCCTCCGTCGCTAAAGCTATCGGGTGTTACGTTGAGGACCCCCATCAGATAGGTGCGGCTGCCCCAATCAAAGCGATGGTGGCGAATCTGCCAAGGCTGTTGGGAGCGCTTGGCCGATTCTGCTGCGATCGCTTCTTGCACAAACAACTTGGCCAGTCGGTCATAGGTGCCAGGCCCTAGATACATTGGATGGGCATGGGATTTGCCATACACCCATACCACCTCTTCTTGCTCGACAATACGAATATCACTGAACCAACCCTTGAGCTTGGGTTTGAGGGCGTTAGCGGTGTTGACCGCATCTGTCCAGCGATCGAAGGTTTGGGAAAAGTTCTTGGCGATCACTTTGAAGGACATAGCTGTTGCAGATTGAACGTCATCGGCGACAATAAGCTGAACTGTTTTTCAGAGTCTCCATTCTCTCAGAGTCCTTATTCCCTTAAAGTCACCGTGGCGCGAGTTGTTCTAGAAAACATTTATAAGGCATTTCCCCGCCAAAGTCGGGAGCCATTTCCCCGCCAAAATCGGGAGTCATCGGCTGCGTCTGAGGCAAACCTGATCCAGGCAACGGCGGTGCTGAAACGCATCAACCTAACCATCGAAGATGGAGAATTTATGGTGTTGGTCGGGCCATCGGGTTGTGGTAAGAGTACGCTACTGCGCCTCATTGCTGGCCTCGAAACGCTGACCGCAGGAAATATCTGGGTAGGCGATCGCCAGGTGAATCAATTGCCCCCGAAACAGCGTGACATTGCCATGGTGTTTCAAAGCTATGCCCTATATCCGCATATGAGTGTGTACGACAATCTGGCCTTTGGATTGCGGCGCATGGGGCGTAGTCAAACCAACAGTGCCGTTGCCCTATCCAATGAATCCGGGCTTCAGGACGATGCCTTAGACTCAGATTTGCATTCCCCAGATGGCATCTCTTTTGACGACGAAAAACTGGATTCCAATCTGTCAAATCGCTTTTTAGGGCAAACTTTGTTAATGACGCCTTGGTGGCAAGAGATGCTGATGTCTGTGACCCAACCGTTACCCAAGGGGTTACGCTTCATTTCTGCAGCAGAAAGGTTGATTGAACAGCGGGTGAGGCTGGTCGCTGAGATGCTGCAAATTGAACCCTTGTTGGAGCGATTGCCTCGCCAACTTTCTGGGGGACAAAAGCAGCGAGTAGCGCTAGGGCGAGCGATGGCACGCAATCCTCAAGCCTTTTTGATGGATGAACCCCTCTCTAATCTCGATGCTAAACTGCGGGCGGAAACCCGGGCTCAAATCGTCAATCTACAACGACAGTTAGCAGTCACCACTATCTATGTCACCCATGACCAGGTAGAAGCGATGACCATGGGCGATCGCATTGCCGTGATGAATCAAGGCCAAATTCAGCAAATTGCCTCGCCGTTAACCCTTTATCACCACCCCGCCAATCGATTTGTGGCTGAATTCATTGGGTCACCCCCCATGAACTTGATGACGGTACAGGTGCGATCGCCTCTAATGGTCAGTCATCCCAGCTTTCGACTCACCTTGCCAGGGTATTGGGAAACACTGCTGAGTTCTCGCGATGGCCAAACTTTAACCCTGGGCATTCGACCAGAGCACCTTAACCTCAGCCTGCCCGCGCCTAAAAATCTCCCCGTTAAAGTTATCCGAATTGAAGCGCTGGGCAGTGAAACCTACATCACCGCTGCCTTTGCAGGACAAACCCTACAAGTCAGAATCGACGGTACCCAGGCCTTAGATATTGGAGATGAGCTCTGGCTAGCGATCGCGCCAGAACATGTACACCTCTTCGATGGGGATACGGGACAGTCGTTGACAGAAGAAGCCGGAAAGAATAGAGCGGAGAACAGGGGAGTATTTTAGCGTTTGGTATTTTTTGGAAAGTGGATCAACAGAAAAAACGGGTAGGCTAGATTTGAGGGGCTTCAAAATTTTGTACCTAAAGAGACCCCATTCGATTTAAACACTTGTTCGCGCAGCGTCTCCGAAGGAGAAATTTTTAGCTTAAGGGGAACCTTTAAATCCTGGGTGCAGACAGGATTAACGAAGAAATTGCTGTTAGGCTAGCTCCCTTAGCAAGTTGAGCACCACAAGCAAATTGTTGGATAGTTATGGAATGGTCAAAACTGGGATGGTCAAAACTGGGATGGTCAAGCTGTTTTATTCCACCAAAGCGCTGGATTACCTAGTGTTGGTGTTGGTCTCTAGCCTGTTTAGCGTTGTTTTAAGCGCGATGCCTTATGGCCTGTCTGCCCAAGCCACCAGTGTGATTAACCAACAATCCTCAACGACAATTCAGGTCATTCGCCCTGTGACTAAAAAAGACAGCACAGCCCTTTAAGGCACCCTAGAGTCTAAGGAAATGAGTTTGAGCCAACCCCTACTGAATTCTAGATTTTGAATTCCCTAGGGCTATGCCCCTTAGCCATTGGCTCGCAGCTCAGGATCCGTCGTGCCATAGAGTTCTGGAACGTCCCGAGTCGGGGGCAGGGTTTTATTCGTATCGCGAGTTTCAATGTAGCCAGTGTAAGAGGCTCCGGCTTCGATTTCGAGCGCTCCAGCAACAACATCACCTTCTAATCGGGCTGTCCGACTGAGTGTTAACTTGCCTTCGGCTAACACGCGAGCCTTTAGCTGGCCTTGAACAACAATATTGCGGGCCTTGACTTCTGGGCCTTCAATCAAACCCGACGCTGAAATTTCTAAGTCGCCTTGCACCTCAACGGTGCCGTGAATAATGCCATCTACCCGCAGCATCCCTTCGACATGGAGGATTCCTTCAAATTCGCTAGCCTGACTGAGATAAGTTAATAGGGGCGTTGGTGATTTGCGTCTAAACATAGGGAATTAGAACTACAGCTAAAGAAGACCAGTCAGCACAGCATCCGTATCAAGGCCTTACAGCACCCCAAGCCTATATCCAACACTATCCACTAAACCATAACCCATAAAAACCGAGTGCTTTGCTCACAACATTAAGTCGGATCAGAGTGCCATCGATTCATAATCTGGCTGACGCGATCGCTGACACAACTGCCTCAACACCACTGAGATGGGCTTTGAACAGCGGTAATCACGCACTCCACAGAAGTCCACTATTTTGCCTAAGATGATTATTTAAATATTCGACACAATCGTCAACAAAACCAAAAGAAAATCCAAAGAAATGTGAGCTTTCTTTAAAGGCTGGGGATCAATAGGAGAAGGTCGATCCCCGACTTTCTGAGATTTTCCAAAAAATTAAGTGAAATAAACCGCAGCCGATTTGCAAATTTGATTATGGGCGCAGGGCCTCGCGTCTCTGCAGAGAAAACGGTGAATCTGGATGGGCACAAGGTTTAGCTATCGCTTGGGATCGCCGTGTGGTCACTGAGGGATCAATTTTGGTTTTGTAAAGCTTTATAGGGAATCAGGTATATGACTGCAATTGACGTGACCCAAAGGCAAGCGCTAGCTCAACGCTTAGATCAGCTCCAGCAACTCACAGCAGATGAGCGGTTAGGACTGTTGTGGATAGTGTACCAACGCATGGATCCTGCTGTGCTCAGGGCAGCAGCAACAGCCTTGCTTTCACAAATGGTGCAAGGCGTTTTTGTCCAAGTGCAACAACTAAGCCGTACTGATCAGATTGAGGCTCTGCGAGATATTGTGGCAGGCGAACCAACCCGTATTAGCCAAGCCTACGCTAACCTCAATGCCAACATGAGGCTGGCCCTCTGGTATCGACTGGCCCAAGCTATGGCTAAGGGAAAAATTAGCCGCCCTGAGATCACCCCACACTGTTCATCTATCAGTGAGGCCTTAGTAGATGAAATCAGTCACAAGGGATTTAATGAACAGATCTTTTTCCTGCGCCAGGTGATCAACCGTATTGGGCAGACGACTTCCCAGAGGGTTCAGTAATCTCTTCAAAGGATAAATCCTGAAAGGGGATCCCTCATTAATTTCTGTAGATAACAATGATGACGGTCAAGCGAATGGGCGGCAGGGCTTCAAAGTCCTGTCGCCTTTAAGATGGCTACCGTCGCCGAGCATAGTTGCCATTGACTATGGTAGTTTCAGCCTATTCAATCAAGAAAAATTCTCAAAAAAATGAGCCAGAAGCCTTAGCAATTTCTAAGATTATCTGGCCCATTGTTCGACTGGTTGAGAGGAGAACCCATGTAACAAAGCAGCCTTCGTGCTCTGCCAAGAGTTCCACCATTACGGTTCATTCTATCTTAATAGGAATAGTTTTCAACAAAATCCAAAAACTTATCAAGAATATTGAGATTGAACACAATGGCTACCAATCATGGGATTAAAGCGGCTTGATGATCCTAGAATTCTAGCGCTGGGGGTTGTGAAACCAGCCTCTAGAATGGGAATGACTAGTTGATGCGGCCATTATGAACTTACCTGAAGAACCGGAACGCCGTTTTCAGATCAACATCGTGCCGATGATTGACATCATTTTTGCGGTTCTGGCGTTTTTTATCCTATCTACCCTGTTTCTCACCAGGGCTGAAGGGTTACCGGTCAATTTACCTTCTGCAGCAACTTCAGAGCCTCAGCAAGATTTAACCATTGTTGTCAGCCTCAATGCTGATGGGGCGATTTTTCTCAACGATACCGCCGTTAACATCACCACTTTGAGGGATGATATTAGCCAACTCATGGCAGCGGGACAGTCACCCCAGGTCACTTTGCGAGCCGATGAATCCGTCACCCATGGGCGTGTTATTACCGTGATGGATACCCTGCGTCAAATTGAAGGCGTGCGGATTGGCATCGCCACGCGATCGCCTTAATAAACACATTCTCAATAAGTTATTTTTCTTGCAAAAACCAGAAGTTCTTAGTACAATTCTCAATAATGCTGGTTTGTTGAGAGGATAAAGTTATGGTCGCCTACACAGCATCTGCCCTCAAAGCTGAGCTAAATGAGCGGGGTTGGCGGATGACACCCCAACGGGAGATTATGCTCAGTACATTTCAACATCTGCCTAAGGGGGAGCATCTTAGCGCTGAGGACTTGCGGGATGTGCTAGGTGCTGCGGGTGAACAAGTGAGCCTTTCGACGATTTATCGGAATCTAAAGCTCCTGGCGCGCATGGGAATTTTGCGAGAATTAGAACTGGCTGAAGGGCACAAACGATATGAACTGAACCAGCCTGCGCCCCATCACCATCACCATTTGATTTGTGTACGCTGCAACAAAACCATTGAGTTTAAGAATGATTCGGTTCTCAAGGCGGGCGTTAAGACGGCTGAAAAATCGGGATATCACCTACTGGACTGCCAGCTCACGATTCACGCGGTGTGTCCAACCTGTCAGCGATCGCTTTTACCGGTCTAGTATCTTTAATTCCTCATGGATTATGGCTTCTACACCCTGTAGGGTTATCTCCTTCTCGTCAAGTATGCCTTTTTGATCAATTTTTCCCAGCTTACGCCAGACATCCATAAACTTCGGTTTTTATTAACGGACAATCTCCCTAGGGGTTGTTATACAAGAAGTGTAACCCTCCCATTTAAGAATGGTTTCTATGGCAACTGCGACTGTTTTGCAATTCATGCAGAAAACCGCTGCTGACGAAGCGCTACGCCAGCAATTAGAAGTGCTCCTCGGCGTTGGCGATGGTGACATTAGCAGTGAAGCTGAACTTGATCCCGAGGAAAGTGCAGCCCTCAAAGGTGAGCGTGCCCCTGTGGTGGCTGAGTTCGCGGCTAAAAACGGTTATCCATTTTCCGTTGAAGATTTGGTTACAGTGGTGGATGCGTTTCAACAGCACCAATCGGGGCAACTCTCTGACAGTGACCTTGCTAAGGTGTTGGGTTTAGAGGGTTCGGCTAATGCGAAAGGTAGCAAAGTCCAGAATCCATTACAACGTTTAACCCGATATATGGGCAAGACATACCTTGGTGTTGATTTATAGCCATCGCCAGAGTGATTTTTTCGGGTGCGTAGCAGTCTGGCGGCTCTGGTATAGCAATAGCCACAAAGCTTTGTGCGCTACTGCTATACCAAATTGTTTGTATACTCAGCATCCCAGCTGTACTCGGGGCATTAAGCAATCTTGCCAGCGCTATAAAACAATGGCAGTTCAGTGACACTCCCTACTTTAAGTAGTGAGGTCAACGCTATAGCCGTGATAACCGTAGGCCTTGAATCACTTAAATGAGGTTTACGCGTTGGCGGCAGCTAAACCTTGGGGATCAGCTGCTCCAGAAGTTGGTGCTTTTCGGAAAGTGGTGTGGCGCAAAATCTGTTGGGTATCCCTTTGATCCCCGATTAGTCAGTTGCGATCCTTAGGCACTGCTTTGGAATGCTGACGCGTTGCATTACCATACCTCAAAGCTTTCTGATGGCAATGTAAGCTTTCATTGCGTTGTTTTAAGCAGCTCAAAGTCTTTTGAAGTCGAGCCCACTGCATTGAACCTAGGCAAGAATGTTACGTATGGTGGGAAGAGTAATTCACTGTGGTCGCAGAATTTTCCTAATTCGCTTCAGCCTGCGTGCAGTCATTACTGATTGAAGCATTATCTGATTTGCAATATCTAGCCTAAGTCACTTTGTCAGTCTCGTTGGAGCAGCAGTGGTGGGTGTAGTGGTTCAAGCTTGAACACGCCCTTTAGGAATGAAACGTTGAAAAATCAAGTTTTCGATGTTTGATCGCTGCTCCATTTTTGTTCTTTCTGCGGTTTTACAATGTCTGATCCCCAACAGTTTACGATGCATCCCGAGGCTGACCAGGTGTGGGAAAGCCCCGCTGAATCTATCCCTCAGGCTTTGCGACAGGCCACAGGGGTTTACCTGTGCATCCACGGCCACTTCTACCAGCCGCCCCGTGAAAATCCTGACCTCAATACTATTGAGCAACAGCCCAGCGCTGATCCCTTCCACGACTGGAATGAGCGAATTTTACACGAGTGTTATCGCCCCAACGCCTTTGCTCGGGTGCTGAATGACAAAGGCGAAATTTTGCGCATCGTCAACAACTATGAATACATCAGCTTCAACATTGGGCCCACGCTGATGAGCTGGCTGGAGCGCCATGATTTGCAGACTTACCAACGCATATTGGAGGCCGACCGTCGTAGTTGCGAGCGGTTGAATGGCCATGGCAACGCGATCGCCCAAGCCTACAATCACATCATTCTACCCCTAGCCAATCAGCGCGATAAAGTGACACAAGTTCGTTGGGGTAAGGCAGACTTTAAAGCCCGTTTTGGCCGTGATCCCGAAGGTATGTGGCTAGCTGAAACTGCCGTAGACTATCCAACTTTAGAGGTGTTGGCCGACGAAGGGATTCGATTTATTATCCTGGCACCCTCACAAGCCCAGCGCTGCCGTCCTTTGACCATTGATGGCAATGGGGCTGGGGATTGGTTGGAAGTGGGAGGTAGTCAGATTGATCCCACCCGACCTTATCGCTGCTTTTTGCCCCCAACTGAAGCAGGGCAACCCCGGCGACATGTCGATATCTTCTTCTACGACGGGCCCATTTCTCGGGACATGGGCTTTAAAGATATCCTCAGCAGCTCTGATCATTTTGCCGGACGGTTGGGGCAAGCTGTGCGCGGGGATCATCGTTCTACCCAGTTAATTTCGGTGGCCACCGACGGTGAAACTTTCGGCCATCATCGGCACGGGGCTGAAAAGGCCCTGACCTATGCCGTTACTGAAGTCTTTGCCCAGCAGGGTTGGACCATTACGAACTATGCGCACTATCTCAGTCTCAGCCCCCCCACTTGGGAAGTAGAACTCAAACCCGTAACAGCCTGGAGCTGCGCCCACGGGGTCGATCGCTGGCAGGATGACTGCGGTTGTGGCGGTGGTCATGTGTGGCATCAGCAGTGGCGTAGACCCCTGCGGGATGCCTTGGATTGGCTGCGGGATCAACTGACTGACGTGTATGAAAGCCACGGATCAAGGCTGCTAAAAGATCTGTGGCAAGCGCGGAATGCCTATGTGTCTGTGATTCGCGATCGCGGTGACAGCAGTCTCAATGCCTTCTTTCAAACCCATCAAGCCTATGACTTGAACCCCGCAGAACGCACCGACGCCCTGCGACTACTAGAGATGCAGCGCCATGCTCTGCTGATGTACACCAGTTGCGGTTGGTTTTTTGAAGAAATTTCTCGGCCGGAAGGCACACAGATTCTGCGCTACGCTGGCCGGGCTATTGAACTCGCTGGGGAAGTGGCAGGCCTGTGCCTAGAGGATGAATTCATCGCCCGCCTAGACCGTGCCCCTAGCAACGTCGATCAATTCAAAACTGGTGCAGGCGTTTACCGTCAGTTGGTGTCTTCATCGCAAATTAGCCTGGAACAGGTGGCAGCCCACTATGCCATGAGTTCGTTGTTTACCCACTACTATCGAGAACAACAAATCTACTGCTATACCGTGCACCAGCTTGACTATCGCCTCCAGCGCATGGGGTCGATGACTCTGGCTGTTGGGCAACTACAGCTTGTGTCTGAGATCACGCGGGAAGTGGTGGATCTAGTGTTCGCTGTACTGCATTTGGGCGGTTGGGATTTTCATTGCTGTATTCAACGATTTGAAGGTCGACTGGCCTATAATCAAGCCAAAGATGCAATGTTTGAATCCCTAGGACAGGCGAGTTCAGCCCAAGTAATTTTGGCGATGAATCGATACTTTGGCGATCGCGCTTACGGTCTCCAAGATCTGTTTGCAGAAGACCGTCACCGGATTATGCAGCTTTTGAGTCAGGAAACCCTGACTCGCCTCAACCAACTTTATACCCAGGTTTACCGCGATAACTATGGGGTCTTGATGGCGTTCCATCGCGATCGTTTACCGGTGCCCCAAGCCTTACAGGTGGCCGCAGAAATTGCCCTGACCCATCGAGCCATGAATTCGGTGCGTTCCCTAGAGCGAGACGCCAGCGATCATGATAATGACTTGCTGCAAGCGGGGATCGATCAGATTTGTGAGCTTGAAGCGATCGCTGCCGAAGCTAGCCAATTAAATTGTCAACTCAAACTTCCAGATGCCAAGGTAATCTTGGAGCGTTTGATTTTACGGGGGTTATGGCAGTTTCTCCATAGCTTTAACGCAGACACTGCGATCGCCGATGTTGAATGGCTGAAGCGGTTAACATTACTGGGCGATCGCCTCTCCCTCAATCTCTCCCTAGATCGGGTACAAGAGCTATATTTCCAGTATCTTAGCGAAAAGCTACTACCGGCGCTGAACCGAGACACAGGGACACCAGCGACAGACTCTGGGGAAATTGCCGATCGGCTCCATCCCTCAAGTCAAGAGTTAGCGCTGCTAAATCAGATCCTGCAATTGGGGCAAGCGATCGATATCGATGCCTATGCCCTGTTAACGCCTTTTTGAGGTCAGGTCACTTACCCCCTTCGGCTGAGTTTTAACCATACTCACGCCGAGGCCCAAAATCTAAAGCCCAACATTCGAATCAGCAACAATGCCGCCAAAGCTACCTATTGCCTTTGGGCGTTTCAGCAATCGCTTGGATTTCCAAGTGTTGTTTTGGCCCTCGCCGAAATTCTCCTACAGGCGCTTCTGTAATCGTGACAACGCGATAACGGCAGCTTGGCTGGGTCACAGTACACCGGATAGATAGCCAAATTCGCCAGCGATCGCGTAGGGATAGATAGCTCATGGGATTGAGGTCTCCAATGGCAAAATCGTTTGAATCAGCCTGATTTGATTCAACGGTAGCGATCGCGGCTTGAGAATAACAAACGATAGACTGAATTGATCCCATTGATGGCATCTATAGGATTTCCCTGACTCATTGCCGGACCCTCCGCCATAATCAAGGCAACAGCACACGATAGGGCCATGCAAAAGCTGGGACATTCGGGAATCAAGTTATCACAACTGCGGGCACTAATCGCCGTAGCAGATTGCAGTAATTTCAGCGAAGCTGCTTGGCAGTTAGGACTTACTCAACCAACGGTCAGCCACGCGATCGCGAATTTAGAAGCCGAGTTAGGTGTCATATTGCTGATTCGCGGTCGTCAAGGCGCAAAACTGACGCCAGCAGGGGAAGAGATCCTGACGCATAGCCGTAAAGTATTACAGTCATTGAGCCTGATGCAGCAATCTGCCAACCGTCACAAGGGACTCCAAGGCGGGCAGGTACGGGTGGCAACATTTCGTTCTGCGGCTGCCCAGCTTTTACCCGAAACCGTCGCTGCTTTTGGCCGCAACTTGCCGAATATTAGCGTTACAATTACCGAGCATTACGACACCCCCTATGTGGAGCAGGCATTGCGCGCAGGCACTGCCGATGTCGGCGTCACCATATTGCCTGCTGCCGATGATTTGGAAACGTGGACAAGCTTTGAAGATGATTATTTAGTCTTGCTATCACCTAATAGTGATTGGTCTGAGTCCCAAGTAGACTGGACCTTTCTGACCACAACACCACTCATTTTGTATCCGGATGACAACAGTTGTTTTCGCAGTGTCAACGACTATTTCCAAACAGCCGGATATCATCTGAAGCCACGCTATCAGTTTCGAGAGACCTCTACGATTTTAAACATGGTGGCGCAGGGATTGGGGGCAGCGATTGTTCCTCGGCTTTCAGCCCATACGGTACCGCCAGAGGTCAAGCTAGCTGAACTGCCTAGTCCGTTAACGCGGCAAGTTGGGGTAACTGTGTTGGCTGATTCGCTACATACTCCAGCTGTGTTTGCATTTTTGGATACTCTAAGACAAGCGATCGCAGAAACAAGAGTCAATCCTATAGCTTGAAACTTATGGCTCCTGTGGACTCTCATAATTACTGGCTGCGGGATCACAAGCCACATCTGAGGGAGACTGTGGCACTAAGGCAACCGCGTGGGGGACAGGACGAGCACCATAGGGGGCAAGGGATTCTCCTTTGTAAGATACGGAAGTACTACCGCCAGAATCGAGCATTACTGCTTCCTGAATCCCTGCTTCGGCTAAGATTTCACCCAAATGGACGGTGTGCACGAGTTGACCTGAAACACCCACCACCGGACGACCTTGGTGATCGATACCCCAAAAGGCACGGTTGCGGGTGGAATCAAAGCCCCAAAGGTCGCCATAGCTTTCGTAGGAACGACCTCGGCCATCTTTGACCAGCCAGGCCCCAGCCACAAAAGCATCAGTTACATCTGGCATCTCCACCTTGATGCCTTCGAGCGTGTTGTGGGTTTCCGGATCGAAGGGGATAAAGTCGACATCATCAGGGCTGATTAGAACTAGGGGGCGTCCACCCATGACGGGTATATCACCATTGTTGCCGGGAATAAATTCGCCGGAAGTCTGACTGTAGGCTGGGCCAACTAACGTATTGGAGTCAAGATATTCCAGTGAGAAGAAAGTGCCGTCTACTGCCGCGATCGCGTCTGTATTTTGCGTGATTTCAGCAATGGGGTAGCGGGTTGCAGCGTGAATCGTAATGCTCTTGCCCCCGCGCACCAAAATCAACTTCGTGTCATCGACTTCAATGCGCTGCATGTAAATCGGCTCATCAAAGTTCACGGGGCTCGCCTGAGGATTCGACGGTGGCCCTGCCCAAGCCTTCTCAAGCATTTCTGTCAGCCGTGCGGGGGCAAACCGGGCAATGCCCCAGATTGAATCAGAATTGCTGGCATATTCTCCCTCGATTTTGCTCATAGTCAGGCCTGCAATCAAGCCCGCTTCGTTGAGCACATCAGCGACCCGTTCGTTGTAATAGCCTTCAGGATAGGTAAAGTAACGAATCGGAATACCCAGCTCTTCTTCTAAACGCGTTTTAGAGGTAACGACTTCATATCGTAGCTGCTCATCGTCTAACGCTCTTAAATCAGAGGGATGGGTCACCGTATGGGCCGATATTGTTACCAAAGGATCGGCTGCCATCTGTTTGACCTGATCCCAAGTGATTGTTGAACGTCCCCCAATTTCACCGTCGAGTTTGCCGGTAATAACTGAGAATAACGCCGGGAAACCGTAGCGTTTTAATAAAGGATAGACGTAGGTATAGTGTCCCGCATAACTATCGTCAAAGCTGAGTAAAATTGGCCTTTCAGGCAGAGGAGCACCCGTTCTGAGGTGATAGGTGAGTTGATCCATACTGATCGGCGTCAACCCCCAGTCATAGATGGCTTGAAAGTCTTCTTCTAAGTCAGCGAGGGTGAGATCGAAGTAAACTTCTTTTTCCGGCAAAACGTCGTGATACATCATCACAGGCACTTTAGCCAGTCGCGCTTGGGGATGGATTTCGGGGGACGGTAGCGGTAGCCGTTGAGTCAGCGGCTGGGGGTTGAACTGTGGGGCAAGCGGATCAATCAGAGACAGTCCTAAGGGGCCATTGTCACCCAAATTGGCTGTTGCTAACACGACTGGGCGAGGACACACCGCACCATTATCAGGCCAGTTGGTTTCTTCTAAGTCACTGTTGCCAAATGCGGCTAGTTCAACCTGCTCAGTCGCTGGGGGCAACATCAAATCACTCGGTAATGCCTGAAGGGCTATAGGCGCGAGGCGATCGCTAAAGTGAAGCCAAGGCACAAAGACAATTTGCTGTTCTTGTTGCCAGTTTTTCCACATCTCATAGACAGGCAAGGCAGAGAGACCTAAGGTTAGGCCCACAACGGCAGAGGTTAACCACCAGGAGGGATATGCTTTTTTCTGTGAAACGACTGTCATAGGTGCAGTTCAACCAGACTTGCGGATTTAGATATCTTTTCAGTAAGTCCTGTCTCCGTTCAGAAGTATAGGGCTTCTTGAATGAAAAAAAACAGCTTTTATCTCACAAACGATTAACCCACTCCCGGAGACTTTCAAGCTTCTCTTTTTTATTGAGGGTTCACCTTGGGCGGCTTTTTCCGAAATGCTTTTACCGCTGCCATATACTGGCCAAGGAAGGGGAGTCCGCCCACGGCAGGGAGGAAATAGCGTGAGGTACACAACAGGCCTAACGCAGCCCCAGTAGCCGCATCAAAGTACGGCGCATAGAAGGCGATTAGTGCGGCATCGCGAGTCCCCACACCGGCAAAAGTCAGTGGTAGCAGACCGGCCAAAATCGCCAACGGGGACAGGGCCAGATTGATCAAAAATGGGGTCCATGCATTCAGTGCCAAAATGAAAAACCAAATCTGCAACAGATGCAAAAACCAGATAAAGACGGAGGTCAGGGTGATTTTGAGCAGTTGGGTGCGATCGCGCCAAAAGTAATCATGCATCTCGCGCCAAGACACCTGGAGTTTATGCAGCTTTTCTTTGATCTTTTTAGGGGCAATTTTTTTGCCGATAGTAAAGAAGAGGTTGGCAAATGCTGTGGATCCCAGCAGCAGCACCCCTAAACCAAGCCCACCTACAATACCTACCGTCATTACCCAAAAGAAGGCATCTTTAGTGGGGTAAAGAATCAGGCCAAAGGCGCACCACAACAGCAGCGATAACATGTCACAGGCTTTTTCAAACACCACCATAGACAGCGAGAGAGAACCGCTCAAATGGCCGCGATCGCGCATGAAATAAGCCTTAGCAATGTCGCCCATTTTGGAGGGCAGCACCATGTTCAGCGTGCTGGCCGCCAAAATCAGCTTGTTGGCTTCACCAAAGCTCAGCGTGGTTTCTTTTGGGACTAACTGCTGCAATCGCCAAGAGGTAAAAGCCGTAATCGGAATCACCATCCCTAGACTAATAGTCATCCACAAGGGATCGGAGTTGCGAAATACCCCTAACAATCCCTGAAAATCAATGCGGGTGTAGATGATTACCAAAATCCCAAGGCTGACAATGATAGAGATAATGCGCTTCATAAAAAGTCACCAAACGTTACAGCGTCCGTTCAACTTTGAGAGGTTGACCTGATCCCAGCGATTTCACTTGGGGGGTTAAATCGAGCCACGGTTGCAGTTGCCCCTGTTGAAAGGTACGACTCATCACCACATAAATTGAGGTTTGATCGACACCAATGCCGGCTGAGACAACCGCATCCCAGGTGTCAGCTTTGAGTTCATCAGTAAGATTCCAGGTGCCGTTGTGCCAGCGTAGGGTGCGCTCAAACTCAAACGGGGCAGGCTTTTTACCGGTGATCAGTACCTTTTGCAGCAGTTTGCGAATCAAATTGGGGAAGAACCGACCCACGGTTAACATCACTACCCGCAAAATCATCAGATTCATTGGGGTCATTTGCTTTTGTTTGGCCCAGCCTAAAGCACCCCGAATCGAAACTTCATCGTCGCCAACCTTGAGGTCATAGGGGCCTACCAGATGACCCACAGCATTTTTCATCTTGCTGCCCTGGCTAACCTGCAGTGAAAACTGGGTGTCTGAAACCACTAGGCGATCGCCTCGGAAAAACTTAAAGGCGCCACCTTTGTTGAGGGCCAGATAGAGTTTGGTATCTTGCCGCTGTTCGATCAAAATCCGGGCTTCTTTGAGCCACACTCGTCCCGGTGTCGGTGGCTTTGTCGGTGGGCGATCGCTGACAAAATCTCGCCAAGTGAGCAAATAGTTCCAGGTGTGATGGCCCACAATGTGGTCATCGGCGTAGCAGGCACCCAATCCTTTGCATAAGCCAGTTAAAAAGCGATCGTTGATACTCAAGGCCTCAGGCATCCATTTACCCACCAATTCAAACCCATGGGGAAAGAAGTTGTAGGTATTACGGCTGGTGTATTCGCCACCGTAGGAGCCATCGGGATGGACAAAATAGGAGGTTAGGATCACACCTTTGGTGATAGCAGCTTTGAGGCGATCGCTAGGACGTAGCTCATAAAGTCGCGCCAAACAAGAAATGGTCAACGTGTGATAGCCCGGATCACAGCCCTCATATTCTTGGAACCAACCCTCTGGATTTTGCCAAGAGAAGACCAAGTCGATGCGATCGCGAATTGCTTGTTCCCACTTATCGGTGTTCAACAACCGCCCCACTAACTCTAAACAGAGTGCAATCAGAGCTTGGTGATTGGTCAAGCGTCCGCTTTCGAGGTGGTGAGCTAGCCAGTCGGCCCGCAAATCAAAAAAATTTAGCGCCTCAGGGTTGTTCAATTCCAGAGCGGTATAGCTTTCCAGACAGGCCAATAGCGAAAATGCGGCTGCGCCGCTGGCCCGTTCAAAGGGGAAATAATCGTCACAAGATCCATCTCGGTGGGCACTGCGGGCTGCGTAGAGAATACCTGCCTGCACCCACTCCCGCAAAATGGGTTCTTGATAGAAGGGGTTATCCGGCAGATTGGTCTCGTAGGCCAAAGCCAGGGGCCAGACAAACTCCTGGGACATGCCGCTGGGAAAGTCGATGATTTTATACTGCCAGAAGTTGCGATCAAAGCAGCCGTAGGTGGGGCTGTGGGGGTTGCGATCTTGCAGGGTCAGAATTTTCGGGATTTGGGCAAGGGCCGCATGGGCGAAGGGATCTCGTAGGGTCATGGTGAGCGGGGGGAGATGGGGCGTTAGGCGTAATGGGAAAGAGAGTAAGAGAACAAGGGAGCCGGGGAAAGATGGCAGAATAGGGCCGCTTAAACGGGTTCGCGATAGCTTTCTGAGGTCGGCCTTTGACCATCGCGACTAACCGCTTTGCGCTGCATGTGCGCTTCAATATCCCGTTGTCGTGCGCGCAGTTGAATATCTTCAAGCAGTTTGCGATTAGCTGACAGCAAATCGGCCATAAAGCCAAATATCCAAAGCTGGAACCCAATCAGCAGTAAAATTGCCGCCAAAATTAAGCTGGGAATTCGCGTCCGTTCTGCCCCTGACAGCAAAAAGACAACCCAACGCACCCCCAACAAGAAACCTAGAGAAAAGGGGATACTGCCCAAAATCGTAAAAAACTGGAGGGGCCGGTAGGTCGCAAAGATACGTAGAATCGTAAACAGCGATCGCTGTACGTAGGACCAAATGCTTTTGACTAACCGTGACGGCCTGAGATAACCATTAGTGCGAATCGGCACCGATACAATCGCCATGCCCCGCTGCCCTGCCTGAATGATTGTCTCCAAGGTGTAGGTATATTCGTTGAACACATTCATCTGCATTGCGGCGTTGCGGCTGAGCGCGCGAAAGCCACTAGGAGCATCGGCAACGTCGGTGTTACTAGCTACCCGCACCGCCCAACTGCCCAACGCTTGCAGGAGTTTTTTGATCGGCGAGAAATGCTTAATTTGTCGAATCGGGCGCGCACCCACCACAATCTCCGCTTCCCCAGACAAAATCGGTTCAATCAATTTGGGAATATCCCCGGCGTAGTATTGATTGTCTGCATCAGTATTGACGATGATGTCAGCTCCGGCCTTGAGACAGGCCTCCAAGCCCGCCATAAAGCCTTTGGCTAGGCCCTGATTGTGATCAAAGCTGACAATATGATCAACCCCCATTTGACGGGCCGCATCCACCGTGCCATCGGTGCTACCGTCATTAATGATCAACCACTCCACCACATCCACACCCGGAACTTCTCGCGGGAGCTCCGACAGGGTAATCCCCAAAGTGGCTTCTTCGTTATAGCAAGGGATTTGAATAATCAGTTTCATCTTGAGTCAGCGCGATAATAAAGAAAATAGGTCTGGTAGACAAGCGATTGAGACGTCACAACCGTAAGATAAAGCAAACCAAGAAGAAAATATTAGATTGGGAGCCATTGTGCGGTCGTGAAAAGTACCCCCCCAGAAGTAACTCTCTTAAGAGGCTAAACCGCTTGGCTAGGGGCAGTTGCTTGAACTTTCACCAATCGCCACCCATGCCAAAAGCACCATAAACCAGCAGCAACCAGCAACAACGCGAAAACAACACCGACTGCAATGGGGATACCCGCAGCGGGCAGTACCCACCACCACACTGCCATAATTTGCAACAAGTCAGAACTGCTCAAGTTGCCTAAGTCAGGAGGCTGACCAGCGCTCTGCAGTACGGTACTAACATCGGTGGTCATGGCGATACTGACTTGGCGAAAGGTCGCTCCCCAAACGTTAAAAAGCGGCGCATCACCCCAGTATCCCCAAAGCGACAGGGCCTGCACAATCCGCCCAGCATCGGCAGCCTCAGCATAGTAGCGTTGATAAAACGTAATTAAACTAGGCGCATTCACCAAAAATCCTACACAGGTCAGTCCAATCAGCCATCGCCGTCCCCGGGCATCGAGCAAGCCCGTTACAGCCATCAAACCAGGCAGGGCAGGCACTAAAAAACGAGGCCCCCAACTCCAACCGCCAAATTCCCAAAAAGAGTGCAAAATCCAAAAGCCGCTAAAAACACCTGCCACGGCAACAGCATCGGCAAAGCCTTTATGCTTCCATAGCTTCCATAGACCGATGATGGCCAGAATCGTGGGTGGGCAATACCAAAATAATCCCCCCCCTGCACCTGGACTTAATACCAATCCAATAAAGCGCCCGGCAAGGCCATCTAGGGTAAATCGTGAGGCGTCTTGTCCACTAGAGAAGATGTCGCCAAACCGCATGTAGTTGTAGGCGAAGTAAAACATCATGCCGACGCAAGTACCTAAGAATGGCATTACGACCCGGTATAGGGGATAGCGTTTGACCAGAAAATAAAACGCGATCGCTGGCCCAACCACTACCCCTGCCGGTTTCGCAGTAATCACCAGCGCGGCTAAAGTACTCGCACCAATATGAGCTTTCCAACTTTTACCCAGGGCCAGATACAGGCTGGTGGCTGTTAATGCCGATAGTAAGGGTTCTGCAAAAAATTCTCGGGAATACACTAGTGCAGTGGTACCAAACGCGTAGCACAGGGCCGCCACAAAGGCCCCCTCTCGCCGTGCCCCCAAGCGGCGTGATAGGAAAAACACCATTGCCGTACAGTATCCGGTCAAGAGTACCGATACCACCAAGGCACATACTGCTGCTGTGTAATGAGTCGGTAAATTCAGCCAATCCCCTAAAAACAGACCAATAAACACAAACGGCGTAGCCAAAATGGGTAGGAGAGGATAACGAATGGAATAGTATTGCCCATCTTGGCCCAAAGCCCCGCCCGATCCTTCAGGAATCGAGAAGTTGCCCTCTAAGACAAGTGATTTGGACACGTTTAACATGTCGTTGCCATCAAAGCCCCAAATTCCAGGCTTCAAAAAGGCCAATAGAAACAACGTGATACCCAAAAAAAGGAAGACCCCAATCCACCAATCTTGACCTGAATGGTCATCTTTACTAAAACCAGAGCCTGATATCACCGTTCCGTCCGTCATAGGTTTGTATCCAAAAGCTAAGAAGGAATCTCAAGGGTTAGCGTACTTATCGTCTTCATCTTTCCCAAGAGCTGAGGCAGATCTCACCTTCCACCACTAATCTTTCATTCATCGTTGGATAGAGAGTTCCGCATAGTTATAGTTCCCCATCACTACAGACCTGCACTGATCCGATTGGTTTCTCTAAATTTATGTTACTGAGATGAAGATTGAGTGAACTTCGACCGTAGATCTTGGCATGGTTGCGGGCATCAAGGCACGATTCTAATGGAAATTGCGGATCGTTTAAGTCAAGTATTGTCGGGACTTAACTATACAGGTGTGTAAAACTGCTGTGTCTTCTGCAATGCTCACGGTGCATCTAAGGTCACAACTTCCCATGATTTTTCAAAGCATAGATCTTTGATGTGTTAGGCATGGCTACAACGTCCTCGTTTTCCGATAGTTCACCGATTGATCCCACCTTTTTATCTGTATTATTTCCTGACGATATTGCCGCAACAGAACCAGACCCCTTGACAGGGATGGAAATAGTCTCTGCGTCTGATGCTCAAGCTGAAAATTCAGGCGGTACAACCCAAAGTTCTGGGCCATTGGCTGACCCTTTGGAGCAATCCGATCAACAAGGTAATGAGGATGTCTTAACCCCAGAGGTGGCGGAGGAACAGCTCAAAGTTGCAACTCTCGACGTGTCTGAATTTCAAGCACCAGATGGGGTTCTAGAAGGTAACGACACTGCCGTAATCGCAGATGCTGGAGCTGACGACACAACAGAAGCCCCTGGAACTGAGGAAAACAAAGCAGTAATCGCTGACCCTGCTCCAGAAAACCAAGTCTCGACAAGCTTGGATTCGTCTCAACAGGCGGTTGTCGATGCAATCGTAGCGTCAGGTGCTGACATCCTAGGGCTGACGGGATTGATCAATGATGGCTATAGCGAAACCAGCACTCTACAAGCTTTAGTCAATGCTCTTAATATTCAACTGGGAGAAGAAGTTTATACGGCGATTGTATTGGAGCGCCCCCATCTGGGTTATCAAGAAACCACAGTTGGCATCCTTTACAAACCCGCAGTGGTAAGTCCTCTGGGCAAAACAGCCGTTTTAGAAACTGGAGCCTTCGCCCAAGAAGAAATTGAAGCTCCCGATGGAGTGAGCAATTCTAGCCCACAGGAGAATGACGGTACTGCTACCACGGTAGAGACGCCGCTTCAAAGTGATACGCAGGTTCCACTGGCCCAGGCATTTGAGGAAATTGCCACAGGGGAAGTCTTCACTACAGTGATTACGGATCTTTCAGCTCAAGGGGTAGATGACACGACTGACATTCAGGTAGCTCAAGAACTAGCTGATTGGTTAGCAACGAATCCGACCGAGGTTTTTGATTCAGATGTACTGATTTTGGGTGACTTCAATGAGAACCCGCAAGCAGAACCCACTTTAACGCTACAGTCGGCAGGCTATACCCCCTTAATATCTGCCTCTGAGCCGGGTGAATTTGATCCAAGTAGGCCTGATCCTGAAGCCCCTGTTTCTAGCAGTTCTGCCCTGAGCAATGCAGCCCTGACAGGACAGGTCTCGAGTGTCAATGGCCAACCCTTCGAACTTGACCCTACAGATCCGGGTATCGAGGAGCCTGAGATAGGCGTCTCTGGTTCAGAGCCGCCTGCTACGGGCGAACCTAGTGTAAGCAATCAATCTGAACTCAGCTCTGAGGCTATTGAAGACGATACGAGCGACCCAGTTGCTCCTAGCCAAACAGCATTTATTGTCGGTTTAACGCTAGAGCGAACGAAGATTGAAGGAACGCAGCAGCGAGATTCCCTGGTAGGTACGGCAGCCGATGAAATATTTGTTGGCTTAGCCGGTGGAGATTTAATCACGACGGGTGATGGCTATGACACCTTGGTGTATACCTCAATGCGCGACGGGGGCGATCGCATCAGCGATTTTTCACCGTTGCATGATCGGATTGCATTGACTCAACTCTTCCAAGCCTCTGATATTTCAGCATCTACATTTACAGACGCGATCTCCCTTGGATATTTGTCTGTTCAAGAACGGGGAGATGAAACTTGGTTGCGGTTTGATGCCAGTGGCAGCGGTACTGGCCGAACACTTGTCATTTTAGAAGGCGTCTCCGCAGGCGACCTCAGCGACAGCAACTTTACTTAGTGGGTAAAAGCCCTCAGTTTTCGTTAGCTCCCGTGTGTGTTCCAAAATTTCTGTGTGTTTGTTCCGAAGCCCAAGATTAACTTTGTTTGAGTACATCAGCCTTTGATGACTCCATCCTACTGGAGACTGCAATCTATGCTCAGTGCTAACACTCTCAAACATGCAGCACTCTTAGCTGGACTCACAACCCTAATAGGGTGGAGCAGCAAGCAACTTCCTTATGCTCAAGCAGCTACTTTTGTCTTCGACAATTGGAATAGGGTAGGCGACGTTCTTGTCCAGGATGAGAATGTTGGGCTGTCAAATAATGGCCTATTAGGTGAAGATGGCGATGCCGCAACGGATGCGGCGGTTAACTTTTCTGGTGAGCGTGCTGTCGATATCAATACTTTAGAAACCGAGTTGGGGCTACCATCCATGGCCCTTAATTTACCTGATTTTGATGCTTACGAAGGGTCAGGTCTCTACACCGAACTCGTGATTACGGAACCTACGACCTTCAGTTTTGACTGGGTATTTTTTACCAATGAGAATTTCTTTGTCCCGGTTTTTCCTGACTATGCGTTTATTTCAATCAATCAATCAATTACCTCGATTGCGAATGCGTTTGAGCCGCTTGTGAGCTCGCCATTAGGTTATCAGTACCAACGGATGGGGTCTTTCAGCCAATCGCTTGATATCGGGACTTATAACTTAGCAATTGGTGTGGTTGACGTGGGGGATGTGGCTGTTTCATCCGGTCTTGCCATTATGAATGCTGAGTTCACGCCCCCTATAGTTGATGGCGGCAATGGCGGTGGCGGTAACGGCGGTGGCAACGGCAACGGTGGTGGCGGTAACGGCGGCGGTAATGGCGGTGGCGGCAACGGCGGCGGTAATGGCGGTGGCGGCAACGGTGGTGGCGGTAATGGCGGCGGCAATGGCGGCAATGGCGGCGGCAATGGCGGCGGTGGTCCAGTTGTTAGTATTCCCGAACCTTCAGCGATACTGGGGCATGGCCTCATAGGGGTGATTGGTGTCGCAGGCAGTTTAATGCGAAAATCAAACTGCAATAAGGCAACAAATCCTAAAAAGTAGTCTGCATGACCCCTGTAATCAAAGTTGGCGATCGCACCTTAACTGCTAGCGAATTGGTTGATTGTCTGACGCGGCACCAACTGATGCCTCGGTTAATCCAGGAATTGTTGATTGACGAAGCCATTGCATCGGTTGACTGTAATACAGAAGAGGTGGCGATCGCCCACCAAACCTTTTACCAAAAGCATCAACTTGCAAGTGAAGCTGACAAAGATGCCTGGCGGCAGCAACGGGGGGTTTCTCCAGACGCTTTTGAAGCGTTGATCTTGCGTGACCTAAAGCTAGAAAAATACAAAGCGCAAACCTGGGAAACGCAGGTTGAATCTTATTTTCTACAGCGCAAAACCCAACTCGACCGAGTCCTCTATTCTTTGATTCGAACTGAAGACGCAGGGTTAGCCCAGGAGCTTTATTTTCGCATCCACGACGATGGTGAATCCTTTAGTGATCTCTCGCGACAATATTCTGAAGGTCAAGAAGCGCAAACAGGTGGGCTGATCGGCCCCGTAGAACTCAGCGTACCTCATCCCACTTTGGCCAAGATGCTTTCCATTAGCCAACCCAATCAAATCTGGTCTCCCACACGTATTGGGGAATGGTTCATTATCGTGCGGCTAGAAAAATTTGTCCCGGCACAAATGGATGAAGCAATGCGTCAGCGATTGCTTAATGAACTGTTTAGCCAGTGGCTCCAAACTCAGCTAAAGCAAGTTGCAGTGCAGGTTTTAACCCTGCCTCAACCTCCTGAACCCTCAGCTACTGATTTGAATTCACCCTAGCGCCACGGGAAGGAAGGAAGCCTTCGTTATAGAGGGATTCCCAACTTTGCCCGGAAAAGGACGGCTTGCCCCAGAATCATCAAAAGGTAATCCATATTCGCGTTTGATCCCCTGCTGGGGTATAAGTGTTGGCACACAAACCGTTGTTGTTGCGTCTATAAGCCGCAGGACAAGTGTGAAGGGAGACGAGGATTTATTTAATGGTGCTATTTAGACGTCGCAGCCGATATCGCAGTCGCTATGATCGCAAATCACGGCGACTCCATTGGATTCCAATGTTGTTGCTGATTCTAGGCATACCGATTGGTTTAGAGTTGTGCGCTCGTTTGATTTTCAACACGACTGGACTCACGGCCCAACTTGAACCTGAACAAGTGCCTGCTATTGTCCAGGCTTACCAGCTCCAATTCGTCAGCCCTGACGGCCAACCCTATGAGAGCCTGCCGTCAGAGGGGACGCTAGCCGCAGCTCGCGATCCACTTTTGGGTTACCAACTGCTAACCGGGCAGAAAAGCGACTTTTGGACCATCAATGCTCAAGGGTTTCGTGACCCAGACCCCGTCCCCGTTGATAAACCCAACGGTGAAATTCGCCTGGTGATCTTGGGCGGATCCACCGCGTTTGGTCAACTTAGCACCAGTGACCAAACAGGCGTAACCGAACAGCTAGAAGCCCGACTGAACCAGAAAATCGAGGATCAACAGACTAAGCCAGGTGAATTTCAACCCAGCGTGCTTCCCTATCGAGCCGATCAGGTGGATGCGGCCCTAGCCCTACCTCCTCAAATTAAATCGGGGCAATATCGCGTAATCAATGCTGCTGTACCGGGCTATGCCTCCGGTAACGAGTTATCCCTGCTTATGCAACACGTCGCGGCTTATGATCCTGATGTGCTGATTGTGCTCGATGGTTATGCCGATCTGATGCTGCCCAGCGATCGCGGCGGTGTGGATATCCCCAAGTTAGACGCTGCTTTAAATCCTCAACCAGAATCGATTAGTAGCCGTCTTTCAGGCTCTGTTGTCGACGGATTTAACCAGCTTTACCTAGTCAGAATTATTAAGCGCTATCTAGTCCCTAAACGAGTGTCTGATAAAGTCATCGTCGAACCGTTAAATTGGGCAGGTGCTGCTCATAGTCCTGATCTGAACGCAGCCCTAGCCGTTGATGACGCTGAAATAGATCAGCGGGTTGCACGCTATCAACATCACCTTGTGCAGATGGTTCGCTGGACTTCTGGGGTTCGCAAACGCATCATCATCGCAGTTCAGCCAGAAATCACAGGCCGGACTGAAGAAGCCCGCACCCCCGAAGAATCATCCATGATTCAAGCCCTAGGTCAACCTTATGCAGACCAAATTCCCAAGGGCTATGCCAAGCTGGCGAGCGCCGCAACCGCCGCTGCCCAGCTTTCTGAAAATGCCACTGCTATAGATCTTTACCAGCTCTATGAGACATTTGAAGGACAAGCCTTTCAAAGTCCCATAGAACTGACCGATGATGCTAATCGACGATTAGCTGAACGACTGTACAGTGCCGTAGAAGCAGAACTGGCTATTCAACCCCTTCCCTTTGGCTCAACACCCTGAGACGTGCCAAAAGATATCGGAATTAGCCTTTTTAGCAGCGCTTTGCCCACATTGCTTAAGGTACTGAGTATCGATAAATACGTTACCAAAGCAGCACTGTAGTTTCACATCGCAACCGCCGCATCCCGCATTGTGGCGGTTGCGAACTTAGGAGCTGCAACCGCTTTTAAGCTCTAGGAAGGAGAGGCAATGTCCAGCGGGTGCCAGCCCCCCGGCGTTCATCTTCTTGAGGAAACTGATTGCGATCGGAACTTACCGTTCCATCAAATGTGAACTGTGGAATTTGAGTTGCAATTGTGACCAATAAACAAACTCCGGTGAGGAGTGTGACCCCATAGGTCAATGTAGAGAAACGGATGAATAATGCTTTCATACAACCTTAACCGCACGAATCAACAGCTATTTGACTTACTCATTGGCGGGGCATCGAGTGAACTAGGGCAAACTGAACTTAAAACCAATTAGCCGTAGCTCAGGGGGTCATAGTTGTATTTTTTACTTCTAGAGTACGATTCCATACATAGAAGCGTGCAGTTTATGGAAGCTTTAACCGCCCTCGAAGCTTTTACAAATCTGAGTGTTCAGGTGCTGATGTCATAGGTGATGGGGTTGTTCTGAACTACTGCTGTTGTCAGTGTTAGGGAAACTGCCCAAGATTGCGATCACAGGATAACTGAGTCTTCTTAGCAGGCTTATGTTGATCATCTCGATCCAGTTGTTGGGGGTTATCGTCGTTGCATGGCCGATTGTGAGCCGATCCGGATTCCCTGCTGACTTTCTTGAATGGCTGTGCAGATGGGTAGTCAGAATTGTTGTTCTATGCCTTGAACCCCAGTCCGTTGTTCGCCCCGTCCGTTTGGTACTATGGTGCATCTATTCCGTGGCTCCCAAAGATCACAGCAATATCGTAGGCGATGGTCACGCCTACTTAATTTTTGGGGACGTACTATCCTAATTTCGAGCCTACTTGCCACAGCCTCTCTAACGCTGATCAAGCAATTTGGTCTCTTAGAGCCGTTAGAATTACTCAGCTATGATGCGTTAACGCAATGGCAACCCGATCAGCCGTCTGATCCCCGGCTGCTGGTTGTCGGACTTACTGAAGAAGATCTGCAACAGTACGGTTGGCCCCTGTCTGATGAGATTCTGGCCGTTATCCTCAAAAAGCTTCAGGCTCATAATCCTAAAGTGATTGGGTTTGATTTATACCGCAGTTCCTTAGAAGCAGAATCGCAGGCTTTGTTGGCCCAGCTTCAGGCAGAGAATCTGATTGCCATTATGAATGTCGGTAGCGATCCGTTTACCGATGAAGTGCCGCCCCCGCCGACGATTCCTTGGGAAAGAGTTGGCTTCAATGACATGGTGATTGATAGAGATGGCACCTTACGACGAGCTCTGCTATTCGTAGGGGCAGAGGCGGCTGAGCGTCCCTTCTACTCTTTTTCATTGCGGATTGTCTTGGCATATTTCGATGAACGTGATTTGGAGGTTCGATTTGATGCCCAATCATTATCCATTGGGGATCATCAAATTCCTGCGCTAACTTCCTATTCAGGCGGGTATCAAACCATTGATGACAGTGGCTACCAAACCCTGTTGCGCTATCGCTCTCGCCATACCCCCGCTAATCAGATCTCAGTCAGTCAAGTTTTGAGCGATCGCTTTGAACCCGGCTGGGTTGAAGGCAAGATTGTGCTTTTGGGCGCAACGGCACTGAGCCTCAAAGATCAGTTTTATACACCCTATAGTGCCAGTCGAGGAAACGACTTCAGTATGACGGGCGTCGTGATCCACGCTCAGATTATTAGCCAACTGTTAGATACCTTAAACGGCGATCGCGGCGCACTGTATACAAGTTTGCCCCCCTGGTGTGAACCCTTCTGGCTCCTGTTTTGGAGTGGGGTCGCGAGTGGCACTGCGTGGGCTTTGAAGCGACCTACCGTCTTCGTGTTAGGGCTCGGCAGCACACTCACACTCCTCTGGGGGATAGGCAGTTTGGGGCTGGGACAAAATGTTTGGATGCCACTGGCAGAGCCGACTCTGGGTGTGATGCTAGCGAGTGGACTGGTGATTACTCAAAAGCTCCTATATCGCAGCACTCACGATTGGTTAACCGATCTGCCAGAGCGAGAAATGTTCATTGAGTATGTGCGTCGTGCACTTCAAAATTGGCCAATAACAACGCACGATCAGCCTGTAATTGTGGCTTTTCTGGACATCGATCGGTTTAAGTTGATTAATCAGAGTTTGGGCCACTCCGTCGGCGATCGCGTTTTATTAACCTTAGTTCAACGGCTACACAATATTTTGCCTACAACAGCTCAGCTTGCCCGTGTTGGCGGCGATGAGTTTGCCCTGTTGTTTGAACGAATGCCGCAACCTGCTGTTGATCAAGTCTTGGATCGACTCCAACAAGAACTCTCTCAACCCTTCAGCTTAAATAAGCAGCGTTTTTCCATTACCACGAGCATTGGTTTGGTAATTACCCAACCGGGTCATACTTATCAGCCAGAATATCTTTTGCGAGATGCCCACACAGCGATGTATCGTGCCAAATCTTTGGGGGCAGTTCGCCACGAAGTCTTTGCCTCTGGCATGCTAGCTGAGGCCACCCATCGGCTAAATCTAGAAAGTGCACTGCTAGATGCCCTGACGAATCAAGAGTTCGTTTTGTATTATCAACCCATCATTTCCTTTCAAACTGGCGAAATTAGCGGATTCGAAGCACTCATTCGCTGGCAAAGGCCAGATCACAGCTTTGTGTCCCCCACTGAATTTATCCCTGTCGCTGAAGAAACTGGCTTAATCATGCCGCTGGGACAGTGGGTATTTCAAGCCGCTTGTGACCAACTCAAACTTTGGCAGCAACAATTTCCTGAACATCCCATTGCTGTCAGCGTCAACCTATCACGACGACAGTTTCGGCAAATAGAGTTGGTTGAACAAATTGAACAGGCACTGACCACAAGTAAGGTTGATGGTCGTTACATTCGCCTAGAAGTGACGGAAAGTATGGTGATGGATAATGCTGAAGACACGATCAACACTATGATGCGACTCAAAGCCCTCGGCATTCAACTGAGTATTGACGACTTTGGCACCGGCTACTCATCGCTAAGCTTGCTACATCGTTTTCCCATGGATTTGCTCAAAGTCGACAGATCCTTTGTCAGTCGTATGGACCACAATAATGAAGACCGGGAGATTGTTCATACCATCATTGCCCTAGGCCATAAGCTAGGTTTGAATATCGTAGCAGAAGGGATTGAACGACACTCTCAAATGGCACTTTTACAGCAAGTCCACTGTGAATATGGCCAGGGATTTCTATTTTCTGCGCCCCTCTCTAGTCAACAAGCAACGGAATTGCTCTCAAATCACCCCATCTGGTGCTAACAAGCCCCCTTGCGTTGCAATACTGCACCAATGGTTTTGAAGATCAGTTGTAGATCGTACATAGGAGACCACTGTTGTTGATAGCGCAAATCAAGCTTCACAATGTCCTCGAAATCTTTAATGCTAGAACGACCATATACTTGCCACTCGCCAGTCAAACCTGGTTTTACCTCAAGGCGCTGCCAATGATGGGGGGCGTATTGCATAACTTCCCCCATCGTTGGGGGACGGGTACCCACCAAACTCATTTCGCCCCGTAGAACATTCCAAAATTGAGGAAACTCATCCAAGCTAGTTTTTCTCAAAAACCGCCCGACTCGCGTAATCCGTGGGTCGTTTTCATTTTTGAAAATCAGCCCCCTAGCCTCATTTTTGACGATGTGGGTGAGGCGGTCTGCATGTTTAACCATGGAGCGGAATTTCCAAATGCGGAAAGTTTGCCCCAAATGACCACAGCGGAGCTGGCTATAGAGAATGGGGCCTGGATTATCAATTTGAATCGCGATCGCAATCGGAATGAACAACATCCCGGTAATCATCAAACCCACTAGTGCCCCTGCGAGGTCAGTGATGCGTTTGAGCAAACTGATCGCGGATGGGTGAACCACCGCCGCGATATCTGTTTCACAGCGTGGGCACTGGGTCTGACTTAAAATCTGAGTCGTTTGATTCAAGGATTCAAGATAGCGTTGGAATGCGAATTCAGAAACGATAAACACAAGCCCTAGGATTTCCTGTGTGTGGGTAAGCACCTGCTCGGCCACATTATAGATATGGGATCACTCGCCAGACAGATAAATCTACACAGGTTTTTCCAATCTTTGAATTACCGACCCCTTGTTTAAAGTTCTCGGATAGCAGGAAACTTGGCAGAATCGCTATAGTTCTTTGCCAGCAAGATAACGAAAAAGTTGAGCGGCGACGAGGGTATTGCAATGAAGCGCAAAACCTTCAAAGCGCCCCTCCAAAGACTTGTTAGGCTGCGGTAGGCTTGGCAATCTTTGCAAGCGATCTCAAGACTCCATTGAAAGATGCTGAATCTCAAAAATTTCGACAAGTCTTACCAATGATGGTGCAAGATCTACGGATTAGGTGTACCAGATTATTGTAGATAGGCCAATAGCGATAACGAACTTGTGCCACCAGCCACTTCACCCCAGGAGTAGCCGTTGTAGCCTACCTTCCACTCATTCAAGGTGAGATCTGGTGATTGAGCGAGGGCAATAACTAACGCTGTGTCGTCATATATGCCGCCTGATAAGACATGGTCGATGCACAGTTGATGGTCACACACTTGAATCTCAGCATAATAATAAATGCTCTCTTGTATGCCGGATTTCTTCATCTGCAGCGCCCGGTCATAGGTGTGTTGATCGTAATAACGCTCATAAACCACACAATCGCTGAAATAGGCATTGCTAGGGAAAATCCGTTCTGCATTATGAACGTAGATAGACGGCAAGTGATGACGCACCAGAACTGCAAGACGTTCAGCATCGGATTTATCAAATGTCGCGAAGAAAAAGTAATCTGGCCCGTTTCCTATCTCCTCGATTTGCCAAAACCAACTGCGCTGCTTGTTCATATTGTTCGGGTTACGTCATACAAAACCGTTCAATCTCAATGGCGGACCTTGGGGTGAGGAGGTCTGTGGGATATCACCTGCCGTGAGGGAGATTAGCCTGAAAATTGTCAGCATAACTGCCCTAAATAGGGTGTTATACAGATCTTTATCGGGCTATATCGCTCAATTATCGTGTTATGTGTACCAAAGTCTTGATAACACTTTCAGATAGGATATTTAGCCTGATCTTGCTCTGCATAATACACCCACTCCTGAGTACTATGCAGATAGCTTCAGCGAATCTGCATCGGAGTATAAAACCCAGGTATGTAGCCTATCAGCTTGATCCATAACGCGATGAAAGTTTCAAAATCACCCTAGCGCTTTTTTCTCCCACGAAATATCGGGTTCATTGTTACACCAATGAGGATCACGCAAATAGGTTAAATCGCTGCAAATGGGTTTCAACCAGGCTGGGCAACGTTTTATTTAGCTGGGTCTTGTTGCCAAATACCAAACGATTGCCGCTAGGTAAGTCAAAAGGAAACTGGCCAGGCATTGCCCCCCGCTCCATTTGGGTCAGCAAAATCTGGTCGGTGCGTTTGCATTGTAGGGCATAACCAACCTCGACACACACCTTAGGGCTGGGGATGAGTTGGGGCGGGGTACCGTCAATGGACAAAATTGGGGTGCCATCGGCAATAAACAGTAGGCTCTTGCGCAGCTTGCGCATCAAACTGCTGTTGAGTCGAATCGGGCCTTCGCTAAGACGATGAGATTCTTCAAGCGTTATGGGCACTCTCGATCGCTTGTTGAGTTTGGCAATAATAGTGCTGAGGGCATCGCGCAGCAGATCGCTCGATTCGTCATATTCGGTTTGATAACAGAGAAAGATAGACGGATCCAGATGGGCCATCACCTCTTGTTTGGTGAAATAAATCTCGTGGCTGATTAGGTCAATATTGGCAATGACGTAGCCGCCACTGCCTTCGATATAAAACTCGACCGCATCTCCTTGCAGGTAGCGCTGAAACCAAACGCTCTCTCGCACAACCTCACTGTCGTCTAAGAAGTCGGCCCGTAAGGCAGATTTGAGCAAGCTGTTTTTACTGAGGCGAAGATCGTGGGGCCGTTGCTCTAACTCACGAGCAGGTTCATAATTCTCAAGATACCAAGCTTTGAGGGCAATAATCGCCATAACGCTGTTCTACCTGTCCCATTTAAACTGCAACAGCACCCAACCGACTAAAAGCTGAGTTACTTCCACATGTTTGCCTATAGTATCTGGAGATAGCCATCGAAATCCTTCAAGACTATGAAGAATTCTAGACATTGCTCCCTTTTTCACAATTTGGGAAGTATCAACTAATGCGTTGGATGCTGTCGCATCTTGACGAGACAGATTCAGAATTTAACAGCGCTTTTACCTCTCTTACTAACGTTAACTTGGCTGTTTAATCTGCCAGGGAAGCTCTTCGCTTCAATTACAAATATACGCCCATTGTTTTAGATTTGGGGGCGTAGAAAATAAAGTTTACCTGACAAAATACTAGATACAAAAGATATTACTAACGGTGTTGTCTGTCTACTTTATTTAAATTCTTGGACGTAGATAAATCTACTGGGTTTATAATGGTGCAGCTCTGATGTTCGTTTTTCGTCAGCACTTCATTTCTACTCACTACGTTTCGCTCACGACGGGTTTGCTCATTGGAAAATCGACAACACCCACAACAAAGATAGGACTGTTTTACGGCTTGGGTTGTGTCGACCAGCCTTTTTGCCGAATCCATTGGCTCAAAGTGAGCAACAACACCGCGTATAAGGTTTCAAATCCCAGAAAAACCAGATGGCTACGGTGAAATAGCCCTTCCCAATGGCGGACGCTGGGAAAAATCAGAATGGGAGATTGATAATAATTTGGCAGCGGCCACAAAAACTGAATCCCGGAACCGCCGCGGGTAAGATAATCCAGTAGCAAATGGGACGCATAAATGATCAGGGTCAGCCCAAACCAAACGTGAGCTTTGCGTTTATTAACCCCGTAGCTGATGATGCCGGCGATCGCGCTGAGGCCTAAGCAAAACAGCAAACTGTGGGTCGCGCCACGGTGGTAGTTTTCACCAGTCAGCAGTTGCAGCGCAAAGTCGAAATCGGGCGCGATCGCCACGAACAAGGCATAGGTGATCGTTCCCCAGTGTTTCTGGATGGATCCAGCTACCCCAAGTTGAGCGAGGGCGTATCCAGTGACTGAATGAGCTAAAGGCGAGGGCATAGTTAACGATATTTATTTGGGGGCTAAACAGTCGTATCTTTCATCCACAGTATCGATGACGTTTTTGACGGAGTTATAGTGGGCTGTCACTACTGTTCTCACACGATCGCCCATCTCAGGGGATAAAGACTCCACCCAATTGTTGATATCCACCAGCATCCACGGATCAGAACGATCCAGATCGGTGGTGAATTTCAAGAGCGTCCGCAGGGCGTCAGCATCAATTACCGCGTCAAGCTCCCGCACCATGAAGTAGGTGGTCGAATAGAACGGATCAACATTGCTGTTGAAGTACTCTTCCCATCCCTTGCGATCTAGTCCATTCAGGGCCAGCATTTCCTGACCAAACAGATTCGCTAGCCCTTCAGCATAACAATCAAAAAATTGAGCATTGAGTAAGTGGGAGGTTTCGTGGGCCAACAGTCCCCAAAAGCCATATTCACTGGGGTGGCGCGACATGTAGATAGCAAATAAGCCTTGCTGCTCATCTTCTAAGACCGTGTAGGCGTATTTGGAATCGATGGCTTTCACCTCAACGCGGTGTATTGGCACACGGGGTTGACCATAGCGTGAAATCGCTTCCCCTAGCGCTTCGCGAACAAAGTCTTCAACCCCAGCATCGGGATAGACCGACGTAATCACAACTTGACTGGTATCCAAAGGCTTATACAATGATTGGCTTTGTCCACCCAGCCATGCAGCACAGCTATTGGCCAACACCATGACTAAAACGGCTGCACAACTTAGAGGCAGCCATCGCGATCGCCCCCGGAACCATCCCCGGAACCTTGGTCTTTTTTCCTTCATCACTGACGCAAAATCTTCAATCTTCTTGATAAATAGTGCTGGCCAGATTGCTTGATGCACCGAGTGTCGCCAGAATGCTCAGCAAACAAGCAATCTGACTCGCAGTAGCCACAACGCTTTTTGGCTACTGCTATAGCTTTGGTCACCTGGCTTAAGGCACCAAAAAGCATCAGGCAGTTGCGATACGACCTAAGTTCTCTGAAGCAGACGCAAACCCACCTGTAGTATGCCCCGCCATGGGTTGAATCTTTACTCTATTGTGGCTAAGTAGGGCTCGCTGAAAAAGTCACTTTTGACGATTTTGTGAAACGGTAGCGCGATCAGACGTGTCCGGCAGACAGTGGTTAAGGTCATGCTTTGGCGAAGGTGTGACGGCCTTGCCAGGGAGCGACCGTAAGTCGCCAAAAA
>JBCBZT010000059.1:0-43852 GCA_039815185.1 Cyanobacteria bacterium P01_A01_bin.123
CGGCGGGTGTTGATAGTGCGGCCTTCGGCGCTTGGTGATGTTGCGCGGTCGGTGTGTCTCGCGCACAGCATCAAGCGTGTGCAGCCGGGGTGTGTTGCCTACAACAACCGGGGAGTTGCCAAGGGTGCATTAGAAAATTACCAGGGCGCGATCGACGATTACACCAAAGCCATCGAACTCAACCCGGACTATGCTTTTGCCTACAACAACCGGGGAATTGCCAAGCGTGCATTAGGCGATAACCCGGGCGCGATCGACGATTACACCAAAGCCATCGAACTCGACCCGAACTATGCTTTTGCCTACAACAACCGGGGAGTTGCCAAGCGTGCATTAGAAAATTACCAGGGCGCGATCGACGATCACACCAAAGCCATCGAACTCGACCCGAACTATGCTAATGCCTACAACAACCGGGGAATTGCCAAGCGTGCATTAGACGATAAGGCTGGCGCTATTCAAGATTATCAAAAGGCAGCAGACTTATATGAGCAGCAGGGCAATACTGAACAATATCAAAATGCCTTGAATCAAATTCAGAGTCTTCAATAGATGCAATAGATGCAGTTGTTTTTCTGGAGAAAACTCGGTTTGGCGATCGCTACGAGATTCGCGGACAACTCACTGACATCAATGGCACAGTACTATCTGTAGTAACAATATGGATGATTGAGAAGGATAGGAAGATGGCTACAGCCTGGAAATTTTCAACGCTATTGGTGACACCATCGCAGTGGTTACCGTATCTGAACCTCAGATCGAGCCTCTTGCTAACGATGAAGTCTTGCACGTTAGAACGCTGGATGGCGTTGCATCAATAAACTAGATCTTTGTGTTTTTCCCAAGCCTTTGTCAGCGAACTGCCAAACTAAGACTCGCACAATATTCTCTCTAATATTTCATTTTCATTTTTGAACTCTCTGTCGAATTAAATTTTCAATCGCCTCAATCTCAGCTTTTGATTGTGGCGCATCGAAAGTTTCTGGGGAGGCATCGGCAGTAAAGCGATCAACAAACATGCGGAATGCAGTTTTATCGTCAGGGTGAGCAACGACATAGGCTCTCAGCTCAGATTTCGTTGCATTGTTGAAGTCAGGCTTCATCACAAAAATCTCCAACGCCCATTCTTAGGATGCATCCCAATTTTGCAGCTCTCACCCTAAATCCCTCTCCCGCCGGGAGAGGGACTTTGAATCAAGTTTCCCTTCTCCCCTCGGGAGAAGGGGCTAGGGGATGAGGGGCAAGGCGGAAACGGCAATTACAGAAGTGGGATGCACTACATTCTTATCTAAACCGATCGCTCCACGAAGATCACGTTTTCAGTCACCTTTTCAAACGTATCATCATGACTGATCACAAACAGTTGCTTAAAGCTCTTAATCCGTGCGATCGCTTCGGCTAAACTCTCCCGCCGGGGCCGATCCATATTCGTTGTCGGTTCATCAAAAAAGGCAATGTCAATATCAGCTAAAACCTTCAATAACGCCAACCGCACCGCCAACGCTGCACACATTTGTTCGCCGCCAGAAAGGTTAATAAACCGACGATTGTGCTGCCCCTCCTGCACCAAAATTTCGTAATCCCGCGTCCACTGCAACGCCACATTTTGCCGATTTAGCAGTTCACGAAACAGCCGATCCGCCTCCCGCGACACCGTGTGCACATAGCGTTCCGTAATGCGAGGCCCCGCGTCGCGGTAAACCTTACGGGCAAAATTGATAAAGCGCTTGACCCGTTCTTTTTGCTTTAGTTCAGCCTGAGCCACAGTCCTCTGGTCGGCGGTTGCCTGCAAACTATCGAGGCGCTGATCCAGTTCCACAAGGCGCTGACGCTGTTGGGGCAAACTCCCCAGCAGTTGGTCGGCTTGAGATTTAGTTTCGCTGTAGCGGGCTTCAATCGCTTGCAACTCCTGTGGATCAAAGGCTTCCGTGTGCTGTTCGATCTCTGCTTGCAGCGCTTGTTGTTGGGTGTTGAGGGTATCGAGGGCCGCGATCGCCTCAGACAGTTCAGCCTCTAACTTGGGGTGCGCTGCAGCCGCCTTTTGGTTTTGCAGCACTTGCAAGTAGCCAGCCTGGTGGGTTTGCTGCTGCTGGCGCTGGTGGGTGATTTGGGCTTCTAATTCAGCAAAAGGTTCGAGCTGTTGATCAAGGGCCGCGATCGCAGTTTGAATCTCTCCCTGAACCTGTTGCCGTTGGGCATATTGGGCTTCTATTGCAGCCTGCTGGTCGAGGCTGCGCTGCAACAGCTGACTGCGTCCCCTCGGATCGTCTAACGTCTGAAGTTTTTGAGTCAGCTCAACCTGCTGGGCCTTAAGTTGGGCGTCAGCCTGGAGTTGGATAGCCAATGCACTCAGACGCTGGTTTAACTCAGTTTGCTGGTTTTGTAAGGCTTCCTGCTGGCGCTGTTGCTGATCGAGCGTGGCATATTCGGCTCGGTGACGATAAGCCTTTTCGAGATCCAGACGTAGGCTATGGAGTTGCTGTTTTAGGGCCGCAACAGAAACCTGACCCGAGAGATCTTCAAGGATTTGGCCGAGGCTAGACAGGGTGGACTGACTCAACTGCACCCCGGTTTCGATCGCGGTACGGACTGACTCCACCGATGCCGTGGCTAACAGCGGCATTTGAGCTTGCAGCGTTTCCAGATGTTGCAGGGCTTCAGCGGCTTGCTTTTGATAGCGATCGCCATCGGTCTGTCCTTGTTCCACCAGGGCCATGAGTTCTGCCTGAAACTGTTTAGCCGCATCAACTCGGCTGAGTTGAGCCTGCAAGCGATCGCGGGTTTGTTCTGTCTCAGCGATGGCTTCGACAATGGGTTTGAGATTTTTAAGGCGATCGCAGGTTTGCTGGCACTGTTGGATCTCCTGGTTGAGCCGTTGACCCCGCTGTTGCAGGCTGTTGTGCTCTAGGGTGAGCTGGTGTAGCGCCAGTCCTTGTTGTGCCAACCGCTGTTGTTCCGCTTCCAAGGCAACCTGCTGCTGAATCTTGGGCACGAGCTGGGCTAACTCAGCTTCCGCCTGTTTGAAACTGTCGCGTTGTAGTGCCAGTCGAGTCAACGCCGTTTGCTGCTGGGCGAGTTGCTGCTCGTGGGTTTGGCGTTGGGACAAGAGTCGCTGACGCTGCTGTTGTTGGGTTTCTAAGGTTTTTAGCCCAGCCGCCGCTGCTTGATAGGCATCGTAAGCGCTTTGATGGGTCTGGCATAGGGCTACAGTGCGGGCAGCCTCTGCTAGGGATTGCTCTAATCGACGGTTCGTTTGCTGTTTGGCTTCGATTTGAGTCGTAATTTGTTGGTGTTGGGTTTGCAGTTTCCCTAGGGTTTGGGCACGAGCTTGAATCGCATCCCGTTCTTGTTGCAAAGTGGCTAGGGTGGTTTGCCACTGCTGGAGTTGGGCTTCATCGGTGGCGATCGCCTGGGCTAAGGTCAACCGCTGGGTTTTGAGGTCATCCCACTGAACCAGTATGTCGTCGTATTGCGCAATCCGCTGTTGCAACGACGCCACCAGACCTTCGGCATACTTACGCAACCCATTGGACTGCTTATACACTTCCCGGTATTCCTCGACTTTTAAGATCGTGTCGAAAATCGGTTTGCGTTTGTCGGCGCTGAGCAAAAAGTCAGCAGTGAACGTCCCTTGGGGAACACCAATGGTGTTGGCAAACAGTTGCCCCAAATCAGTCCCGGCTGGCACGCCGAGCTGCTGCCGCAACCACGGCATCACTTCATCTTTGATACGCGTGTAGGGTAAGCGCTGATCCAGCTGCGGATCGTAGAGGGTATAGCCTCGCTGGGTACAGCGCTGCACTTCGTAGGTGCGACCATCACGGCTGGAAATAAACGCGACGGTGGCTTGGGCACTGCCGCTACCGTTGCGAATCAGATCTTCTTTGTTGTAGTTGCCCTGGTAGTTAAACAGCGTCCAGGCGATCGCTTCTAGAATGCTCGTCTTACCCGCCCCATTTTCACCGCAGATAGCGTTGGTGCCCGGTTGAAACTCAAAAAAGCGATCGCGGTGGGTTTTGAAATTTTTGAGCGTAACTGAAAGAATTTGCACCATAGGGTGATCTGATGTCCTCGCTTAACAGGAGGCTAGGGTAAGGAGGCCATTCACTATTATCGTAGGATAGGCCAGCAGCGAGCGCACTAGCTGTGTGTTTTGTTTGGCAAGGTAGAGCGCTGGTAAAGAACAGCGATCGCCACACCCAGGATTACAATCACACCGCCTAGCAAAACTCCCACAGATGGAATGGTTCTAAACGTCAAATATCCCAAGCCGCTAGCCACAATTGGCTCCATTAAGAGCACTGCTGATAAAAGGGTCGGCTTTACCCATTTCATCAACCAATTCAAACAGGTATGTCCCAACATCTGTGTGATCAATGCCATCAGCGCCATCCAGCTATAGGCTCGCCAGGTATGGCCTGTGTAATGGGTATGCAATAGCAACGGCGTGGGTATCAAAACCAGTGCCGCAGTGCTATACACCAATACCATGTGGTGTTGGCTGCTGATCTTAGCTTGCTGGGCAGTATGTCCAAATAGGATGTAGGCTGCAATTGAGAAGGAACCCACCAGCGCTAGCCCGTTGCCAACCGAGACGCTCGCCCCACCGCCAAGTTGAGGGGATGCTGCGGCACCACTAATCAGAGCTGCGCCAAGGATGGCAATACCAATTCCCCAGAGGGTGAGCGTTGTGGGTTTGTGGCGTAGCCAGAGCCAAGATACCAGCAACACCCAAAGGGGATTCAGATTCACCAACGTGGTTGATACTGCGATAGAGGTGAAATTAAGGGACGTGATCCAGGTGGCAAAATAAAGCGCCAGAGCAATGCCTGCTACCAAGGAAGCCCATACGTCACGCCTGCTGTAGTTTGCCTGGCTGAATCCGCGCCAAGCCGGGATGCAACAGACCATCGCGATCAACATGCGAGATGCAGCCAAAAAGAAACTAAACCCAACTGTAGGGGTCTGGTTGTCGCAAATAGCCAGGCGAATAAAAATGGCACCCGATGAATAGGCGACGAGTCCAACAGTCAGTACAGATGCAATTTTCCAAACCGATGGTTGCTGGACGCGACAGTTTAACGCGGGTGATAATGCCTTCGTCATAATGTTTCCTAAGAAGCGTTGACGATGAGCAGTCGATTGCATCGACGCGACAAAGTCGCCCCAACCCTAAAAACTGCACACCGCACTTTGGCACCAACGGGATAGATGCCCAAGTGCTGAATATGAATCAACATTGCAGCACAGCTAGCGCTGTGCCTCTACAGGAAACGCTTGTCTAATAAAGAGATCTCTAATATCTCTGTTTAACTAAAAAGAAAGATGCAAAATTGGGACACAGGGAATCCCCCAAAAACTATATGCCACGATGGAGAGAACAAGTCTCGACGGAGACGAAATGTAATGTTTTTTACAATTTGGTGCGATCGCGTCAAGCAGCCAAAACGTCAATCACTTCACCTCTGGACAACTATGGCTCGCTCGAGTTCACGAGTATCAGGGTTGGTGCGAAGGAGGTTTTTAAGGAAACAAATATCAATCCTATTTAGCCTCATTTTACGGCCCTGACTGCCCAAATTGTGGTAAACACTTCGCTCAGCAAACGCTACCTATTGTGCTGCCTGTGGTTCAAGGGTTAAGCTAACTCCCTAAGGCTCAATTCAGTCACTCTCATGTCTATGTCCAGCAACTTATGGAGCAGAACTAATTTCTACAACCATTTCTCCTTCATTCAACTTTTCTAGAGCAACGGGCAAAGTTGCTGTTAGTAGTTGCTGTAAATTCCGATTTGTGACGTTACCACAAGTGAACCACAAAATTTGAGGCGGTGTTCCTAAGCGACAGACAAGGTCAACGAAGTCACTATCCTTAGTCATCAGGACAGCATTTTCGGTACGTGCTGCATCAAAGATTTCGATATCTAGAGCATCCCTAAGTCCTAAATCTCTTAGCGCAGAAGCATCTAAGCCAAAGTTGATATGTAGCCAATTGGCTAATGTTGGAGGGAGTTGAGCATCAACCCAAACTTTCATGCTGTCAATCGAGGAAAGTCAGTGCGTTTTGCTGCAAAGAGAAGACAGGCTTGAATATCAGCTAGCTCTAGATCTGGGAAATCAGTAAGGAGCTCTGTGATGCTAACGTTCTCAGCTAACATCTCTAAAATGTCAGTCACTCTAATCCGCATGCCTCGGATGCAAGGACGCCCTCCACACTGACCAGGCGTTTGGGTAATGCGAGTTAACAAGCTAGTTGCTGAGCTCATAGATTTTGCGTAAGTTTTGTTATCTAGTCCCATCTTACAGAGCTAGACTATCAGCAACTGACACCTAACTTTTCGTTGATGCGGACAGCCTGCAGATCTCGGTTGAGTATTCAAGGACATCTGCTGCTGCACAACTCAAAGCCATTATGCTGCTGTAAGTGAAGAGACCTTGAGTGCAATCAGATGAACGAAAAATCAAATTGTTGCGATTAACATAGCCTGCATAGACCTATGGTCTAGATGTAGATTGTATTGAGGCACAGAATCCAACAATGCATTGGATTAAGTTGTCACTTTTCTCCGTGCCATAGGCCATCCCCGAACACAAATTTTCGCGATATTACAGCTGACCAAATCCCTTCTTTTTCTTCGCTTTCTTTTTCTTTTTGCCACTAGGGCCGCTATAGCCGCGAAATCCGGGTTGAGGGCCACCGCCCATCCCTAGCATGCCACCGCCCATTCCCGGAAAACCGCCGCCCATCCCTGGGAAGCCACCGCCCATACCGGGCATACCGCCACCCATACCGGGAAAGCCACCTTGGCCCATCTGCTGCATCATCGTGCGCATTTTTTGGAAGTCGCTGACCAGCTTGCCCACATCCTTATCTTTGTAGCCCGCTCCCTTAGCAATGCGGGTGCGGCGACTGGGAGACTTAGAGAGCAGTTCTGGATTTTTGCGCTCCTCTCGGGTCATGGAGTTGATCATCGCTTCACAGCGTTTAAGCTGAGTTTCTCCTTGCTCTAGCTGTTCGGCGGAAATTTTGCCAGACATGCCCGGAATCAGCTTCATGATGCCGCCCAAGGAGCCCATGTTTTTCATCAACCGGGTTTGCTTCAAGAAGTCGTCGAAGTCAAAGTTGGCTTCGAGGATCTTGGTTTGCAGCTTTTCGGCATCGGCCAGATCCACCTCTTCTTGGGCTTTTTCCACCAGGGTAAGCACATCCCCCATGCCCAAAATCCGGGAGGCCATACGTTCTGGGTAGAAGGGTTGCAGCGCTTCAACCTTTTCTCCTACCCCAATAAATTTGATCGGCTGACCTGAGATACGGCGCACCGACAGGGCCGCCCCGCCCCGCGAGTCACCGTCCATCTTGGTCAAAATCGCGCCCGTAATTCCGATCTGCTCGTGGAAGGTGCGGGTCAGGTTGGCAGCTTCTTGACCTGTCATGGCGTCAACCACCAGCAGCACCTCGTGGGGCTGCACCTGATCTTTAATTTGGGCCAGTTCGCCCATCATCGCCTGATCAATTTGTAGGCGACCTGCCGTGTCAATGATCACCGTGTCAACACCGTCGGCTCGGGCCTGGGCAACCCCTTGCTTGGCAATTTCTACTGGGTTGGCATCGCTGCCCAGTTCAAACACGGGCACGTCGATCTGTTTACCCAGGGTGATCAGCTGATCAATCGCCGCCGGACGATACACGTCAGTTGCCACTAATAGAGCGCTGCGGTCTTGCTTGCGCAGATGCAGGGCCAATTTAGCGGTGGCGGTGGTTTTACCCGTCCCCTGCAACCCAGCCATTAAAACGATAGTGGGGGCTTGATCGGCTTTAGCCAGGGGCTGGTTGGTTTCACCCATGACGCTGATCAGTTCATCGTTAACGATTTTGATGAATTGCTGATCGGGGCGAACGCCGCTGACAACTTCGGCCCCAACGGCCTTGGTTTGGACTTCAGCGACAAATTCTTTTACCACTTGCAGGTTGACGTCCGCTTCGAGCAGGGCACGCCGTACCTCTTTTAGGGCCTCCTGGACATTGGCTTCAGAAATTTTGTCCTGGCCACGGAGCTTTTTCCAAGCGCCTTCTAAACGGTCTGCAAGGGCGTCAAACATAGATCAAGGGAGATTGCGTTAAAGATTTGGATTAGATCACAGCAGCTGTTAGCACACTGTGATAATTGTGAAAGCTAAGCGTGGTCATGGGGGCTCAGACCCCCCACGGCTAATCTCAGCCTAGTTTGCCTAAACTCAGTTCAGCTTAAAGACCGGCACTTTTGCTATACGAGTACTCGTCATGGCAAAAGTGAGCGGCCTGACACTGGGTCAGGTTGACTCACACGGTTTATCTATTCTAGATGCTTTGGCTAAGGAGCTAAACCCTTTTATCCCCTGAGTGTCTTATCCCCCTCTGGAGCATCCTATGCATCCGTCATCCTCACAGACCTCCAATCTGCCAATTTCTAACCTTGCTGGAGAGGCTGCTGGTTTGTCGGCAACCCAGTCTTCTCCGCATCTAGAAACCGTTTCAGAACAGCCGATTGCAATTGCTGCTGAGTCAGCAGTCAAGCTTGAGCCTGGGCAGACAGATCACCCCAACGCCATCCCCCCGACTCCACCACAACCCATTGAAGCCTGGCTGGATACGCTCCAACACCAAAGTAGCTTGCCGTTGGCCCTAGTGACGGTCAAAACCTTGGCGGTGCAGTTCGTTAATGATGCCTTTCGGAAAATTTTGGGGTTGACTGAAGGGGCCGCGATCGCGGCCCCTTCAGCAGGATTAAAGCTACTGGGATTGCTGCAACCCAGCGATGAAGCCAAGCTGAGAATGCTGTTTCGCCGGCATATCCTGGCCCGTGTGTTGGCTGATTACTATCAAATGCCTGATCTAGTTGATGCCCACTTGCTGACTGAGCCAATTTTGGTGCAGGGGCCGCGCTTTCACCAGACTGAGACCCAACGGGCAATTGAGCTGCATCTCTCTAGCGATCGCGTACGGATTGTCAGTCTTAGCCCTAATCTAATCGCCGATTTACAAGCTTGCTTTGCCCAACCGCCGACTACTGCTGAGGTCATGGCCCAGTTGCTTGATCCAGACTCGGCTTTGACTCGAGTGCAACACACCCTAGAACGCGATCGCTACGTGGCCGAAGGACTGATGTTGATCGAAGGGGCTGATGTCACCGAACGGGAAACCCTACAAATCTTAGCCGAACTGTTGCTCAGCCCAGAGTCGGTACTGCAACCGCAAAAATTCAACCAGGCAAATCAGTTAATGAAAGCACTGTTTCGCGCCGATGACAGCTTGATTCTCAATGCCGAACACGACCACGCGACTTTGTTTCTGAGCCTAGACCAGCCGGATTGGGAGCCTCACCCCTACTCCAGCGAGCAATTTGAACAGTCGGTTTTTTGCCGCGCAGCTCAATTGGGCCAGGTGCTCAACGTTCCTGATCTAGAGATGATTGAGCGTACCCCGATTGAACAACTGTTGTATCGCCAGGGACGCCGATCGCTGCTGCTGATTCCGTTAGTCGTCAAAGCCCTATCTACAGAAAACGCCCAATGCAATCTGCTAGGGATGGCCGGGTTGATGAGCGATCGCCCCTATGCCTTCCATCCCCAGGACCATCGCCACGCCACCGCCTTAGCGCCAGCCTTGGCTGCCGCCATGCGCAATACCATGCGCGATCGCTTCACTAGCATTCACCCCTCCGTCCGCTGGCGGTTTGAACAAGAGGCCGAGCGGCGCAGTTGGGGCCTCCCCCCAGAACCGATCGTGTTCACAGAAGTGTTTCCGCTTTACGGGATTTCTGACATTCGGGGCTCATCTGACGAACGCAATCGCGCCATCCAGAGCGACCTGCTGGCTCAATTTCAGCTAGCGTTGGCAATCTTGGATGCGGTGTGCGAGGCCCAACCCAATGCCTACGCCCAGCAGCTCAGGCTCGACTTGATCAACCAAAAAACCACCCTCGAGGCAGGCATCACCGTCGAGGCCGAAGTCACCTTTGTGCGATATCTACAGGACAACCTTGAAATTCACTTTGCCACCTTCGCTCGGTGGGGAGATCCGGTCAAGATCGCCATTGAAACCTACCAAGCGGCCTGCAACAACGAACAGCAGTGCGTTTACACCGCGCGAGGCATCTACGATCACACGATTCAGCAGATCAACAGCTTACTGCGAGAAACCTGGGGCCACTGGCAAACGACGATGCAGGCGATCACCCCCCACTACTGCGATGTGGAGGCTACCGACGGCATCGATCACATGATTTATGCGGGCAAGTCAATTGATCCAAACTTTTCGGCGTTTCAACTCAACAGTTTGCGCTACGAGCAGCTCCGGGCCGTGTGCTTTTGTGCCCGCATCTGCTTAAACCTGCCACAGCGCTTCAATACCCAGATGGAAGTCACCCACCTAGTGCTGGTGCAAGACTCTACAGTGGACATCACTCACAACGAAGATACCGAACGACTCTTTGATGTCCAAGGCACCCGCGACACCCGCTACGAGATTGTTAAGAAACGTATCGACAAGGCAGTGGATACTCATAACCGCGATCGCATTACCCAACCCGGCATGCTCACCATCGTCTATTCCACTCCGACCGAATGGGAAGCCTATCAGCAATATTTGCACTATCTCCACCGCGAAGGCTGGGTTACCGCTGACATCGAGAAAGGCGCAGTAGAGCCATTACAAGGGGTTAACGGTCTCAAGTTTGCTCGCGTTCGAGTCCTACCCGACCCAACCGACGTAATTGCCGATTAGAGATTTGATTAGAAATCCTGATGGGTTTGAGCAAGGATGGCGAACTTTACAATTCTTTACATTTCCCTTAGATTTTCCCTACCTAGATTGGAGTTTTCAACCGCTGTGGAAAACTTTTCCACAGGTTGAGGATGAGTTTTATCGATCCCCGCTGTTTCTGTGGAAAAGTCTTGGTAGTTCAGACTACAGTTTCATCTCCGACCTCGATTGAAGCAATGTAGCCCAATTATCCCGGAAAGCCTAATACCTTCGTGATTCTAAAATTTTTGTAAACTGCAGCGGGTCGGAAAGGGCAATTGACAGATCTCCCCCACCTTGAGGCACAATGATGCGACCAGCAAAAGCGCTCTGGAGTAACGCTCACACCCCACCCCGACAGCGGGGCGGGCGAGGTTCGACTTCCATGGGTGCAGGTTTATTGTGCGCATTTGCTGTGCTGTCTTTGAAGTGAGGAACTTGCCCGCCATGACAACACAAACCATTAGCCTATCGGTAGAGATTCCGGAGGAATTGCACGAGTCCTTAAGTGACTATTTGAGAACCCATTCGACCTGGGGCCAAGATCGGGCTTTTTGTGCTGCCCTCTCGCTGTTTTTGATGCAAAACGGCACCAGCGATCGCCAAATCAACCGGATTTATCTCGATAGCGTTTTTGGGATGTCGGCATAGTCGTCGACCAAGCTTGCCCCTATCCCCCGATCCCCTGCTCTGATAGACTTTTAGACTGAGGTTGGTTTTAAAGAAGCAACGAGAAAACGGCAGTTTGGAGGATTAATCCCGTGGAAAGTACCCTTGGTTTAGAAATTATTGAGGTGGTTGAAAAGGCCGCGATCGCATCTGCTCGCTGGATGGGGAAAGGCGAGAAAAACATTGCTGACCAAGTTGCCGTAGAGGCCATGCGGGAGCGGATGAACCAGATTCATATGCGGGGTCGCATCGTCATCGGTGAAGGGGAACGGGATGACGCACCGATGCTCTACATCGGGGAAGAGGTTGGCATCTGTACTCAGCCCAATGCTTCTGAAGTCTGCACCATTGACGAACTGATTGAAATTGACATTGCTGTTGACCCCTGCGAAGGGACCAATCTTGTCGCCTACGGCCAAAATGGGTCGATGGCGGTACTGGCGATTTCTGAGAAGGGTGGGTTGTTTGCCGCACCTGACTTCTATATGAAAAAGCTGGCAGCGCCTCCCCAAGCGCATGGTCATGTTGACATCAACAAGTCTGCTACTGAAAACCTGAAGATTCTCTCTGAATGCCTTGATCGCAGCATTGATGAGCTCGTGGTTGTGGTGATGAAGCGGGAACGTCACAATGATTTGATTAAAGAAATTCGTGACGCAGGAGCTCGGGTCAGTTTGATTAGCGATGGTGACGTGTCTGCCGCTATCTCCTGTGCCTTCTCGGGAACCAACATTCATGCGCTGATGGGCATTGGTGCCGCCCCTGAAGGGGTGATTTCGGCTGCTGCTATGCGTTGTTTAGGCGGTCACTTCCAAGGCCAGCTGATTTATGACCCCGCTGTTGTAAAAACGGGTTTGATTGGGGAAAGTAAAGAAAGCAACCTGGCTCGTCTTAGCGAAATGGGCATTAATGACCCCGATAAAGTCTACGATGCCGAAGAGTTAGCCTCTGGGGAAACCGTTTTGTTTGCCGCTTGCGGCATTACCCCCGGTACCCTGATGCAGGGCGTACGCTTCTTCCATGGCGGTGCTCGGACTCAAAGCCTGGTGATTTCTAACCAGTCCAGCACGGCTCGTTTTGTAGACACCATTCACATGGTAGAAGCCCCGAAGTATCTGCAACTCAAGTAAGTTGAGTCTGCACAACTGGCCACACTCAGCTTCCCTGTGGCTTTGGATTGGGGATGTTGGCATTGTGGCTGGGCTGACCTGCTGAGAGAATAATCTCCCTGAGACGGGTTGATTCAATCAGCGCTAATTCTAGGGACGTTGTCTAGCGGCGTCCCTAGTTTATGTTTAAAGCGGTTTCAATCGGGGGGAGGGCTTGCCGATGCCCATTTATCTCTTTTGGGGCAGCGACGACTTTCGTCTTAATCGAGCGGCGACTGAACTCCGCGATCGCGCCCTAGATGCCAACTGGGCAAGCTTCAACTTTGACAAAATCGATGGTCAGGCCGGCGATGCGGCCATTCAGGCGCTCAACCAAGCCATGACGCCCCCCTTTGGCCTGGGCAGTCGCTTTGTTTGGTTGCAAGAGGCCACAATCTTTCAACGCTGTCCCGATCCGGTTCTAGCCGAGCTGGGTCGTACCCTACCCGTCGTACCTGAGCAAACTGTTCTGCTATTTACCCAGGGTAGCAAACCGGATGGGCGGCTAAAATCCACCAAGCTGTTGCAAAAGCACGGCAAAGTTCAAGAATTTTCTACCATTCCCCCTTGGAAGCCAGACTTACTGATTCAGCAGGTGAATCAGGCGGCTAAAAGCCTTGACCTGACTATCACCCCAGAAGCCGCTGAGCTACTCGTTGATGCGGTTGGCAACAATACCCGCCAACTCTACAACGAACTGGAAAAGCTCAGCCTCTACCACCCCGGTGGCCCCCAAAAAACCGCAGGGAACCGCAGTCAAACGCTTACCGCAGAGGCCGTCTCTCAACTGGTGGTGGTGAGTACCCAAAGCAGTTTGCAACTAGCGGCCGCCCTACGCCAAGGCCATACTGCTCAGGCATTAGGACTGGTGACTGATTTGCTCAACCGCAATGAACCTGCCCTGCGCATCGTTTCTACCCTAGTGGGTCAGTTTCGCATTTGGCTGTGGGTGAAGTTGCTAAGCGATCTAGGGGAGCGCAACCCTCAAGCGATCGCCCAAGCCGCAGAGGTCAACAATCCCAAACGGATCTATTTTTTGCAAAAAGAAGTGCGCCCCCTGGGGCTAGCTCAACTGCGTCAAACCATGGCGTTGTTACTCGAATTAGAAACCGGTTTAAAGCGAGGGGCAGAGCCGTTGTCAACCTTTCAGACAAAAGTCGTAGAAATCACGCGTTTATTTCAGTAAAGTAGGAACCCAGACATCAGTGTGAAACTTACTCTGATTAAAATAGTCGGATGTTTCAAGGGTTGTCTGCCCCCGTCACCCAATAATTGAATTTTTACACTATTAATCATCTTTGCTTGTCCATCCGCATGTTTGAAAAAACCATGATATTTGCTCGTTCTAGGGCTAACACCCAATTTCGCCCTTTCCTGAGTCGGTTTCTGCTGCTCGGGGCCTTAACCTTAACCAGCACGCTTTCGGGGATCACGTTCTCGTGGCATGGGGCACCTACCCTACATTCCAGCGTGGTTTATGCGCAATCGTCGATCACCGATGAGGAAGTGGTCAGCTATGCCCGCTCAGTGTTGCAAATGGAAACCAACCGCAACAATGCCTACACTGAAATTAAAAACATGATGGTCGAGGTCGGCTTAAACATTGGCGACTTCGAGATTTCCTGTACAAATTCTGGCCTGTCAGAGATTCCTCGCAGCATTCGTAGGCAGGTGCGGCGAGTAATCGTCGACTATTGTAATAACGCCGCCACCATTGTTGCGGACAATGGTCTAGAGGCAGAGCGATTTAACAACATCACATCTGCGCATCGCCAAAATCCAGACCTGGCTGAACGCATTCGCCAAGCTATGATCGAGTTGCAGCAGTAATTTTTCCGTTATGCAGTTTATCGACCAGGCTGAAGTTGACGTCATCGCAGGCAACGGCGGGGATGGCATAGTTGCCTTTCGTCGCGAAAAGTATGTCCCTGCCGGGGGGCCTGCCGGCGGCAATGGTGGGAATGGGGGTTCGGTTGATTTCGTTGCAGCGAACCATTTGCAAACCCTGCTCGACTTTAAATATGCTCACCAGTTCAAAGCCGACAATGGACAGCGGGGGGGCAATAAAAACTGTACGGGAGCTTGCGGGAGCGATCGCGTGGTGGAAGTGCCCTGTGGCACGGTGGTCTATGATGCCGATACTGAGGAAATACTGGGGGATTTGGTCACCCCTGGTCAAACCCTACGCGTTGCCCAGGGGGGCAAAGGTGGCCTGGGCAATAAGCACTTTTTGAGTAACCGCAACCGTGCCCCAGAAAAGGCATTGCCGGGTCTACCCGGCGAAATCCGACGGATTCGCCTAGAACTGAAGCTGTTGGCCGAGGTCGGCATTATTGGGTTGCCAAATGCAGGTAAATCGACGCTGATTGCGGCTCTCTCGTCTGCCCGACCCAAGATTGCCAACTATCCGTTTACGACATTGGTGCCCAATCTCGGGGTCGTGCGGAAGCCCACGGGGGATGGCACGGTGTTTGCTGACATTCCAGGATTAATTGAAGGCGCACACCAGGGCTTAGGGCTGGGCCATGAGTTTTTGCGCCATATTGAACGCACCCGATTGTTGTTACATTTAGTGGACGCCACGGCGGCAGATCCAATTGAGAACTATCGCACGATTCAAGCGGAGTTAATGGCTTATCGTGGGAACCTAGCAGAGCGTCCTCAGTTGGTTGCGCTGAATAAAATTGATGCTGTGAGTGAAGCGGATTTGGACGCGATCGCAGGTGAATTGGAAATCGAGTGTCAAGCATCGGTGTTTCGCATCTCAGCAGTCGCTCAGATGGGAACGGATCCGTTGTTGCAGAAAATTTGGCAGCTTTTGGATCAGCCCCAGGTAGAGACCCTAAGCGTTTTTCATACCCCATCGGTGGTGTAAACAGAGTTATACAGAATAAGACGCTATATATCCTCCCCTTGCTTCTAGCGCTTACGCAGTCAAATGCCTAAGGCAGAAATTATTTTGTGAAGCAGACTCCAACACAGGCAGATAGCAAGCATCAAGTGCACACAGAACGCTGAGGAACCTGACATCCTTTAGCCGCTAGAAGCGGCTGACTAATCCGATAAGCAGTTTGATAGCGGTACCAAGGGATAGATACCCATAAGTGATGTATCAGATGATAGTTTTGCCCTAGTAGAATCCAGTTCAACCAAGTATTGGGATACGCCCTAGTATTTTTCCATCGATCACGCTCACCAAAAGGATGATGAGAGAGATAAGCAATTATTCCCAGAATCAGACCCACAAAGAAAGCTGGCAAAAACCACAAACCCATCAAGAGTCCTAATAATTTGAAATAACAAGCGAGGCCAACAATACCTACGATCGCTAAGCGATTGAACAACCATTCAATCAAATCATTGCCACGCCAAAGATGATGCTTGAAGAAGAAAACCTCAGTAGCAGCGAATCTAATTGGCATCAGCCATGGTGGCCCTCCCTTTGATACAAAATAGTCCGGATCGTAAAGTGGATCGTTCACATGGGCATGATGTTGAATATGAACTCGTTTAAAGACTGAAAAGGAGAAACATAATAAGAACGCACTAATATACCCTAACGTATCATTAACCCATCGATTTGGATGTGCGGTTTGATGCGCTGCTTCGTGCAAATTGGTGCCGAGAAAATAGAGTGATAGTAAGTTTATGCAAAAGCATTCCCCTTGAAACCACTGCCAACACCAAAATCCATATGTTGACAAGATTAATAGAAAGATGGATGCCCAAAACAGGAAAAAAGTCGGATTGAGATTGTTTAATACTTTTAGATCTCTTAGAGAAATCATTAGATCTTTTTGACTAATAACTAAAGAGGTTCCACCTTTTTTTGTTTGAAACTCTAGATTCATATTCAATTCTCGTTCTACAGCTAAGCGGGTGCTTTAAAGATGCTTGGACTCTTCCTATCGTCGCGAAAATTTGCAGCAGAAAAAATCCCGAAAACTTCAGGTTTGTTCAGATTTATTCAGGTTTTTCTTCAGGTATAGCCGTAGCCACAAAGCTTTGTGCAATACAGCAAGCCAAATTACTTGTGGGCTGAACATCCCAGCGATACTCGGTGCACTAAGCAATCTGGCCAGCGCTATATATCTCTAACGCCCTAGATTAGGGATAGACCGTGCAGAAGCGAGGTAGGTATTGAAAGCCAAGAGAAGTATTCTTGTAGAGAACAATGGATTTCCTAAAAGCGTCTTGAGGATCCTAAATTTGTCAGGCTTGGGCAAACATTGCAGTTTCGGGATCAATGTTGCATTTTATATCTTTCATCAAAGCAGCGACACACCCTGGGCAATCTAAGGCGAACCCAGAAGGAATGCCTTAGCACACCCTAAGGGCATCCTTGGTTTTCAATCAGTACCCATTGGAGAAAAGCTTATGAAAGGATGTCCTTGTTGCTCTACAGCCTTGTTGCGCCACATTCGCCAAGGCAGCGTGTACTGGTATTGCAACAACTGTCATCAAGAAATGCCTAACTTCGATGAGCGCATAGAGAAAAGAATGGAAATGGTCAACCCCCACCGACTTAAACAGTTTTTGGGCGTTTCTACCACCCGTGAAGTCTTGCAGCACATGCGTTGAACGCAGCCCCAATCAACTACCCAATCGACTGCACCTACAGGGCGACAATTTTTGCAGAGTCCACTCCTGGCCCCTAACAGAACGAGCCCACCGCGAATCACGCTAAGCTGGCAAGAGGTTAGCCACATCCGTATTTGAAAAGCCTCTGCCTGCAAGGGATTTGGCGCACCAGCAAAACAAGCTATAGGATTAAAAAAGACCCCCTATACCCTCAATAACTAGATGGGTGCGTATCACCGTATCAGTGCACCGATTTAAAGAACTGTCCCAATTCTGAGGAAGGGTGGGGGCAACGATATCATCATGAGGCATTGATATCCCCGTGGCACGTCCCCCCCTCCACCATGCCCCCCGCCAATCCCGATCGGCCAATCAAACTTGAATTAGAAATTGCCGCCAACCATCCTTCCCTACTGGACGGATTGGAAACCTGGCTCAAATTAGGCCTAATCAGCGATCGCCAAGTCAGAGCCTTCTGCCAGCGATCGCTCACCTGCCCTGTCCCAGTCATTACCCTCTCCTCCCCCTCCCGCCAACCCACCAGGACAACAGTTGCAAACACCAATGCAATCCCCACCCCATCACCCCATCGCACCCCCACCTCATCACCCCCCAAACCTTCCAAACCCAGCTTAGTCAACACCACCCTCAGCCGCCTCGTCGCCGAACTCAGCGTCGTCTGGCTACTCTGCCTCGGCGTCTTCCTCGTGGTCGTGTCGTCAGCCTTGCTGGCAGCAGCCCAATGGAGCATTTTTTCGCCCACAGCCCAGTATTTGGTGCTGTTTGCCTACACTGGCGTATTCTGGGGGATTGGCTTGTGGGCCAGTCGCCAATCCCGCTTAGCACTGACTGCTAAAACCTTGCAAACTGTGAGTTTGCTGCTGGTGCCCATTAATCTTTGGGCCATGAACGGCTTACAGATTATCCAGGCCAATTTGGGATTACTCGTGGCCATTGGGGCAACGCTATTACTGGGATTAGCCAGCTATCGAAATTTCAAATTCTATGACGATCCAACCAGAGGGATAGCCGGAGGGTTCCCAAAACTCAGCCTGCTCAATTTCCTAGGGTTAGCGGGGCTGCATTGGTTTTGGCATGGTGAAACCCTCCCCCTATGGGTGGTGTATGGCGGCACGATTGCCACCGCAATCGCACTTTTAAGCCAATCTCCTTTACGTCGACAGTGGCACAGTAATACTCCAGCAGATTCACCCATACTCAATGGCCCCAGACTATTAGTGCTCTATGCTCTGGGCATTGTCATGATGCGGGGGTTGGCCAATCCAGCCATCGAACCTCAGGCCCTAGGCTTAGCCGTGGGCATTTGTGGCGCAATGTTGTGCGCCCTGGCCCTTGAGGCTTGGTCTCCCCGCTTAAAGAGATCTAGTAAACCGCGTCTAAGCCAGGCATCAGCAACTAATCAAACAACCCCCAATCCGTTTGGAGAAGGCCCCCTCACGCCCAACGTCGAGTCCCGCGAGACCACTGAGCCAGGGGATACCCCACCGATAACACCCACACCAAAACCGTCATTCACCCAGCTTTGGATTGTGATCGGTCGGGGGCTGATGGTGATCGGTTGGCTAATGGCCGTTGGCACTCTACCTGTCCAGGCTTTGGGGGTCAGTTTACTGGGCTTATCCCTACGAACCCATCGTCTCAGACGACTGTGGTTGCGGCGAGATTTAGTCGTGGCCTTGGGTCTTGGGTTGCAGTTGATTTGGCTGGGCTGGCGGGGACTGCCTGAGACAATGCGGCAACCTGCGATCGCCCTAGCCACCAGATTAACGGGCACAGCAGGGATGGACTGGGTGCTGCTGGGCATTGCCTATTTCCCCTATGTAGTGGCGATGGTCGCGATTGCTGACTGGCTGGTTCGGCAACGGAAATCACCCTTAGCCAAACTGACCTATGGCTTAGGGTTAGTGCTGGGCATGTATCTGACTTTGATCAGCGCATTTGACACCACTGTCCTAGCACTCAATCTGATTGCCTCGACAATCACGCTTTTGATTGTGACCCTGCGGCGACGTCAACAAGCTGCTGGGATTTCAGCTTTAGTCTATAGCACCCACGGGTTGGGCTTGTTGACGATATTTGTCGCGATCGCGGATGCCTTCCCAACGCTATCAATCGAATCGGTTTTAGCCCTCTGTTTTGGCAGCACGGCAGTGGAGTTGGGGCTGAGCGTTGGGCCTCGTAACCCCTGGCGACGCAGCGCTTGGCTGTTGGGCAATGGACTGCTGGGCTTGAGCGATCTGCTGTTGCTGGGCTATGGCTTGGCCCAAGGATTCGAGGCAAGCTGGATGCTACTGGGCTTTGTACCGCCCTTAGTGTTAACCCTCATCAGCACGCGTCCAGCACTGCAACGGCGACAGGCAAGCCATACCCTAGCCGTCATCACACTCTTGTTTGCGACCCTGCTTTGCCTCTTTACCCCCGCTAATCGACTCATGGGCTTAGGCACTGCCACAGCGCTCATGGGGAGTTTGAGCGTGATGCGTTCCCGTCGCCTCACCGCTGGCTTAACGGTTGGGTTAGGTTTGGGGCTGGTTGCCAGCCTGATTCACGATTTGCCGTCTCCGATATCGCCCCTGACTCGAATGCAGTGGTACCTGATCGGCGCGATCGCGTGTGGCATTCTCTGGTTGATTTGGCATGGGTTGCGACGACACAGGGCTGAAGATCGGCAGTCGCTAGTATCGGCCTATCAGATTGCTGTCAACGGTTGGGGATTTAGCCTCTGCTTCGCCTTACTGATCGTGATGAGCTTAGAAGCTTACCTGCACTACTTAGATCTACGGGCGTTTCAACCCACCTTTGCCTTTGCCGCTGGGGGACTGGTGTTAGCCGGATTAATTCGCAATGGGCGATCGCTCAATGACTCAGCCCTGCTGGCGATCGGCTGGGCTATAGAGTTAACGGTTGCAGAAGTTTTGGCGCAGCAGAGCCCGGATGCGCTCACGCTGGCGATCGCCAATATTGTTCTTGGTGCGCTTAGTTTGGGCCTAGGCACGCTGTTGTCGCGGCGATTCCGCCCCCTCCCGGTGAGTTTACAAGCCTGGCCAATCCTATATAGTGCCCTGGCACTCATGCTGCGGGTTGCTCAGTTCAACAGTTGGACGGGATTCCTAACGTTGTCTGCTGGCCTCATTGCCCTAGAAGTGGGTCGCCAACAGCGACAAGGTTGGCTACGGGCGATCGCGTTCATCATTATGTCTATTGCTTGGTATGAACTGGTGATTTACCAGATGCTCCAAGCGCCAGAAGGCAATCCGGCTGATGGCTGGGTGATTTTGGCTGGGGTAGCGGCGGTGATTATGGGAGCCTACCAGCTCTTCGCCCGCTTACTCAGTTCGCGCGTTGGATCACACCTTGGATTACCGCCCGCAGAATTTCGCTGGGCCGCCCACTTCCACTGGTTCATCGGCACCGGGTTGTTGTGGCAGTCGGCATTCTTGATCAATGACGCATTGCAGACAGCGCCCCTGGCCTTTGCGATTGGGGTGGCCTTGGTCGTCTATGCCCTCGCCCACGGTCGATGGTCTAACCAGAGAGGGGGGACCGCAGCAATATCGGCCCCAGTTGCTACCGACAACGGCGGTGCAAATTCTACAGCGACAAACCAGACAAGCCCCCAGTCAGCGCCACGTCGAACGATTCGCCCCGGTACTGGCGAGAAGGTTGCTTGGACCTGGGTCGGCATTAGTCAACTGCTGGGCCTGGCGGTTTATGCCCGACTGCTATTCCCTGGACTGCAAGTATTAGGTGGCTGGATAGGTGTTTTGGCCTCTGTTGTTGCATCACTGTTTTATTACGGGGCTTGGACCCGCTGGGGCTGGCCCCAGCGTCCGTGGCGTCAAACTGCGATCGCGTTGCCGATTACAACCGCCATTTACGGTCTTTGGGCCGGCATCAACGTCGTCAATCTTTGGGTAATCGCCGGATTTTATGGGGGGTTATCATGGCGATCGCGCCGCATCCGCCTCTCTTATCTCAGTGGTCTGTTAATCTTAATCGCAATTTATCAGTGGCTGGTTGAACAGCGGATTAGTGATGTCATGGCGTACATCCTGCCGTTGGGTCTGCTCTTGCTGTATATCGCCCAGGTTGATCCACGGTTTCAGCAACGTCAGTCTTCTGGTCAACGACACGCACTCAGGCTGTTGGGTACAGGCTTAATTTTGGGCATTGCCCTCGTGAGCGATCGCTGGACGGGTATCCCAGTCGGGTTGATGAGCTTGGGCGCGATTGCCCTTGGCCTAGTCATGCAAGTCCGCGCGTTCCTCTATGTGGGCACCGCGATTTTGGTCTTCAACGTGCTCAACCAATTGGTCTTGCTCAATGGCGAATACCCCCTGACGAAATGGGTGGTGGGCATGGTGGTGGGTGTGTTGCTCATCTGGATTGCTGCCGATTTTGAACGCCGTCGCGAGCAGTGGTCGTCCTTGGCCCAGCGATGGCAGGCAGCGTTGAGCCAGTGGGAATAATGTCAGAGAAGTTACATTTTGTGTTGGCAGCTTGTGAGTCGCCAAGGTTAACATTAGATTAAGGATCGATTAAAAGCTCTATCGATCCTCAGCAAGGCGATTACTGAAATAGCGCCAAACCCTAGCTTCAAACCCAAGTAACACTTTTTGATTTAAAACAGGGGGTCATCATGACGTCTATACATCGAGACGAATTTCTTTATAAAAAAGCGGGTTATCAAGGCAAGTTCACGCCAGACAGTCTGTTATTCAATCACAATCTACAAGAATTTTCCCAGCGCGTCGGTTACATTGCCAATCTCCAAACCGCTGGCAAACTCTCTTCAGAAGAGTCTTTCCAGCAGATTCAAACCCTTTGGAAGACCCTTAAACAAACGAAGAAAACCCTTAGACCCGACATATAGGAGCGATCGCTAATGAAGCCAGGCGATCGCGTTCAACTCAAACATCCGTTTCAACCCGAAGTCAAGCTGTTGAGACGTTATCAGTATGCAAAAGTCATCGGCATCATTCCCCCAGGCAGAGCAACCAATAACAATCCGGGTGAGGTCATTGTGCACTTATACGACATTGACCTCAACACCTTCTACACCGATGAGGCAGGGGTAAGCCCCCTTTATAGCTTTACCTACGACGAAGTGATTCCCCTTGAAACATCGGCCAGCCTAGATTTGGCAGATGGCTGAGGCGAACGTTGCAGACTATCTCAAACGCTGGTCTACCCAATGACGAGCACTCCGGACGGCAGCTTGACGGGTCAACGCACAAGGGACGGCCACAGCACACCCATAGGCATAGTCAGCCCAAGCTGCATAAAGCGTTTGGCCGTCAAAGTCACTTTGATCAATCTGGATCGTAAAGCCTCGATAGCTAAACGTCAGCACAATATTGGGGTGATCTGGGTCAGCAATGATCATCCTTTCAATCGCTGCTGCCACTCGGCATCGATCTTATCGGCTTGTTCAAATTCTTGTTGCGTCAGATCCGTTTCAGTGGTGTAGGCCAAGTCTGCTTTGTCCACTACGGTTTGGCTAATGAATTTTTGGGCGTAGCTCAGCTTTTGTTGCAGAGCTGCTTTGGCATCATTCAGTGCGACCGCCCGGTTTTGGCGCTGCTCGTTACCCGATTCAATTTTTTGATTTTTCCGCTGCACCCAAAAATAGCGAATTAGCGGCAATCCCAAAAATGCCGTACCGTATCCCAGCAGTAGCCAGTAAATCGAGTTTACAAAGGCCACTAATCCACCCAATTCAGCCACTAGGGATTGATCGCGGAGTAAACTACCCAGCACTAATGCCCCAATCAGGTTGACAGCCCCCAAGCCAATGGCCATGGTAATTTGGCCAGAGGTCGCTTCACTAAACAACTGGGGCTTCGCTTTCAAATAGGCTGACACTGACGCCCGGCCGCGCTCTTCGGCCATGACCTGCAATTCGGGGAAGTGATAAATAATTTGACCGTCTGGACTCACCTCAGGTCGCCCGTTGAAGCGGCTCAACACAGGCAGCATATAGTCTTCATATTCGTTGGCCCAGCCTTCTCCCAGGTCATCAAGATAGGGTGCAATCTGCTCAGCAACCACCGCTCCACCATTGTTGCGAATCACGTTACCAATGGCTTTCCAACGTTTCTCATCGAGGTCAGCATTCGGATCGCCATCCCCAAATAAGAAGGAAAAGATCGCCTCTAAAAAGTTCAGCTTGCCGTCTTGCCCTCGACTGGCTTGCCCTCTACTGACCTGCCCGACGGCAGTTTGCCGATAGCGCCGCCGTTGGTAATAATTGGGGCTAAATAGATAGAAAGGGTTGTAGCCAATCCACAGCCGGGGCAGAAAGACCATGCCGCCACCCCCATAGCCACGATCGCGGTTATTGTTACTGTCGCCACGGGAGGAACTAGCGGCGATGACGATGATGGCAATTGCCACCACAATCAGCAAAATCGACACCAGCAGCAAAATCCCAAAGGAAATGCGAATCAGGTAAAACAGAACGTCCCACACCTTCTGCCAAGCCTGCTGAAACCGCAACCGCCAGTATTTGCTTTGCAAAATACCGCGAAAATTTTTGGGGAACTGGTAGGCAATTTCGCCCACCTCAGACACCTGTAAGTGGGCCTGAGTTTCCGATGCCAGGGCCAACAACCCCTGCTCAGCCACTTTGATATCTAGACCCGCCTGGGCAGCCACATCCCCAACCGTAACGCGGTAATCTAACTGCTCCACTGCTTTCATCACAGCAGGTTCCAAGGCCATAATCCCTCCCCGTTGACTAACCCCTGGGGGCGTCTTTTAATGTTCTCTCTCTAGTATAGGAACGCCGTCTGTCCAATGACTTTACAAATAACCGATCCTCAGAACTAAGCGCTGCTTCAAACCAGATGTGGTTTAAAGCAGCGCTCACAATCTCTAATCCCATCACCCACTCAGACCGATGCAGGTTATTGTCTCTCTTCAAAAGACTAGGCTTGGAGGTTGGGGTCACCAGGGTCGATGATCGCTAAGCCTTATTGCCAAGCACTTGATCTTTTAAGCTGTTGAAATTTTCCACCAGCTCTTGGCGGTTTGCAGCCCGCCACAAATAGCGATAAACGAACCACGCAGTATAGCCCAGGCCAATCAGCTCGAGTAGGGCGGGCAACAGCGGAATACCATTGAGCGCGCCAAGGATGGCTAGGGTCAACCGTACTGCGATCGCAGCAGACGCAACTACCAACACGGCAATAATGTATGGCCGATAATTTTTGAAGAAATCTGTCAAGTAGTCGATTGGGGCAGCAAGAACTTCAGAAACCTTGCCCCAAATTTCCTGGAACTGTTCATTCCCACCAGATTTACTGGTGGATGACTCTAACGGGTTAGCGGTAGTGCTGGTATCCACATCGGGGAGTGGAGGATCTTGGTGTATTTCGGTGCTCATAGACGTCATCTGAATCACGACCTAGACTAGTTATGCTAAATAATTTCCCAATGGGCATTATCAATAGCAGAGTTATAGTCTGAATTGATCTGTTTTTCAAACTGACTGGCCCAAATGGGTTGCTATTGTTGTCAAAGTTTATCTAATTCAATCTGACTCTAAGGCAGAGTTTTGATCCTGACAAGGTGTTGAGTCAAGAAAAATCGGGGATCAGGGGCAATTCTGAATGCCCTCTCCGATGTTCTTCATTTTGCACTTAGCGCGGTATGTATAGATTTATCTAGCTTGCTGCTAAACGGGAAAAAATGACTACTCTCCAGAAAAGCTTTCTAGTGCATCGAGGGAATGGTGCAGCCGATCGCGATCGATAACAACTTCCGGGTCACAGGTTGTTAATCGGGAACAGGTTGACGGGTTGCAGACACTGATGACACATCTGCGAACTTGAATAAATCCCGAGCGATTTTGGGGATGACGCGACTGTCTACTGCCCATTATTGAATTGTCTCCATAGATCGAGATCGCTAATTAAACAAATTTGAGATGTAGCTTTTTTAACTAGTCCATAAGTTCTATCCTGACGTGGGTGGGCAACAATGTCCATTTCTGTAACGGATGATTAATCAACAGGCTTGCCTCTGTAAAGCAGTCTTAAGTATTTTGAGGCGTCACCTTACAATAGGGACAACCTATCTGATTTGTCTTGCATCGCGTGTCAATCGAGACTATCTACGGCCCACTCAAAGGACTCAAATCTAGTCAGCTCAAGCAACTTCAACGGCTCTACCATCAGCGGTTACCGGGCAATCGCATCACAACGGCTGAATTTGCTCAGCGCCTAGCTGCCATCAGTACCGATATCAATCAGCCCATCTGCGCTTACCTCAACCGCCGGGGCCAAGTGATTCGGGTGGGGGTCGGTAGCCTGCATCAAACCCGCATCCCTCCCCTGGAACTGCCGCGCTATGGGGCAGAACGTCTCTGTGGCATTCGCTGTATAGCCACCCAACTCAAGCCCAAAGTGCCCAGCGACAGCACGTTAACCAGCATGGCCATGCAGCGGCTTGACGCCTTAGTCTTGCTGACCCTGACTGGACAGGGATTTGAGCGCCGAGGCGGGGGAGCCACAGGCTACATCCAAGAAACCTATCTGGCTCATTTGGTGCCCCATCCAGAAGCACAATGGACGGTTTCGCCGCCATTGAGTCTGGATGTGCTTTCAAAACAAGACTTTTTGGATCTGACAGAAGGGCTAGAAGCCGAGTTTCGGCGAGAATATGTAGCCCAGCAGGTCGATCTAGATCATGACCGAGTGCTGCTGGTGGGGCTGATGACAGCCACACTGAGAAAGGGGCAGTTTGACAATACCCTACAAGAACTCCAGCGGCTGGTGGAAACGGCTGGGGGTGACGTCCTGGAAATATTAAACCAGCGGCGATCGCGGCCCCATCCCCAAACTGTTGTCGGTGCCGGTAAGGTGCAAGAAATTGCCCTAACGGCTCAGACCCTTGGGGTTAACCTCATCGTGTTTGATCGCGATTTATCCCCCGCCCAGGTGCGCAACCTGGAGGCTCAAATTGGCATCCGGGTGGTGGATCGAACCGAGGTGATTTTGGATATTTTTGCCCAACGAGCCAAAACCGGGGCTGGAAAACTCCAGGTAGAACTCGCCCAGCTTGAATATCAACTGCCCCGTCTCACTGGCCGGGGTCAAGCCATGTCTCGACTAGGGGGTGGAATTGGCACCCGTGGTCCGGGTGAAACCAAATTAGAGACCGAACGCCGCACCATTCAAAAGCGGATCTCGCGGCTGCAGCAAGACGTGAACCAACTCCAAGCCCACCGGGCTCGGTTGCGACAACAGCGGCAAAGCCAGCAGGTACCCTCTGTGGCAGTTGTGGGCTATACCAATGCAGGCAAGTCTACCTTGCTGAATGTGCTGACCGACGCCACTGTGTACGCCGCTGACCAGCTATTTGCCACCCTCGACCCCACCACCCGACGTCTGACAGTAATCGACCCCGAGAGTCAAACGCCGCGCAGCTTAGTGCTCACGGATACGGTTGGATTCATCCATGAGTTACCTCCCTCTCTGGTAGACGCCTTTCGCGCCACCCTAGAAGAAGTAACCGAAGCCGACGCCTTAATACATGTGGTGGATTTGTCTCATCCAGCTTGGCAGAGTCAAATTCGGGCGGTGATGGGAATTTTGGGCGAGATGCCGATTACGCCAGGGCCGATTTTGCTGGTGTTCAATAAGCTCGATCAGGTGGATAGTGAGACGCTGGCGATCGCCCGTGAAGAGTTTCCCCAAGCTATTTTCATCTCAGCCCAGCTGAATACCGGTCTTGAAACGCTGCGGCAACGGTTAGTGAAGTTGATTGACTACGCGATCGCGTAGTCAATCAGCCCAAGCGACGCAACAAAAAAATCCAAGAGTCCATGGACTCTTGGATGTCGCATTCAAAATTCTGTAGGTGTCTTTTGCAAGAACCTAAGCAGCTTGCACATTGCGCTTACGACGAGATTTCACAAAGAACGCACCGATTACACCTAGACCCAGCATAGTCGTAGGCTCGGGCACATCTGCAGGTATATCGGAGTAGTCACCCATCTCAACGATACGGGCATAAATGCTAGCCTGGCTGGTTCCTCTCTCTTGGGAGATAAACTGTGTCGTAGGCGCAAAGTTATCTAACGTATTCGCATCAAACTCAAAGTCAGGATTGTCGCTAAAGCCGACAAGCTCAAGGGTGTACTGCGTACCCTCATACTCAAATGAATTTTGAGAATTCATGGCAAAATCCCAAGTGATTTTGTCAGAACAGCCATGGCCAGTTGTCTCATAAGGACATACGCCCCCGGCATGAGCGCTGGCAGCGTTGTTAGTTTCATCAACGCTTAGTGAGAAGTCAAATTTCTGTTGCCCAATGCTGGCATCATCAAAATCCAGATTAAGACTAAATTCAGCCTTGGTGGCATCGCGACCGCTACCATCCCCCCAAATTGTGTTGTTGTAGTGCTTGAGCGTACCAATATTGAAGACCTGACCCACAGTGAGATCTAAGCTGTTGACCCCGGCAAAACCCAGACCGCTCTTGTTAGCCGTGAAGTCAACGTGGTCATCGTGGTAGAGAGTGTGGTCACTACCGTTGAGGTGCACATCACCATAATCCCAGGTGTAGCCATAGCCACCCTGTTGGGTATCAACATGGGTGTAGTCCCACCACCCGCTATTGAAATTGTAAGAGCTGTAAACCGGATCACCCCAGCGTACTTGGGTGACGCCGTTGACTTCGATAAACTCAACGTAGTTGTCATCACTGTAATTGGAGGCAGCTTGCTCGTAGTTACCGAAGGCATCGTTCGTAGCTGCTTTGCCTACGGTTGTCCCGTTCGACAGTAACGCATTGTCAAAACTGGCCGATGTGCCATTAAGGCTGAAAGCATAGCTTGGCGTCGCAACACCCCCCATTGCTGTAATCGCAACAGCGGAGCTCAGTATCAGGGAAAATTTTGAATGTCTCATTTTTATCTCTCTAGCCAAGTTCCTCTATTTCATATTTCGCGTTAAATTTCGCACCTGTCCTAATACGAATTTAGTGGTTAACGCCCGAAGAACCCTGCCAGCAAACACGTATCTTTCAGTAAAGATCCACTTTATTTTGTGCCTTAAGATACTTAAATCCGATCCAGTGGTTTCCGAAGCGCAGGCACTTTCCTGACGGCCACTAGTCATAATTCCTGAGGATGCGAGTCTTATCTGTATGTTGAGTCAGGTTGGACGATGCGCCCCTTCATCGAGCGCAACTGTTATAGTGTGCGTCAGCGCTAGCCTAAATCTGTGCTCAACTCTCGTGAGATAACCTTCTTGAAAGAGGCTTATGAAAATGAAACCGTTCATTTTTGGTTCGATCCTGTTCCTGGGTTTAGTTAGCAGTCCAGGACGTGCCCTCGCCCATATGATTGAAACCGACTATCAACTGATTTATGATTCACTCGAAATTCAGTCGTTAGAAATTCAATCAGTCTTTAGCACTGGCGAAGTTTTCCCGAATGCGCCCATTGTCGTTTACTCACCCGAGGATCCCACCACACCTTGGTTGGAAGGGACAACTGATGAAAGCGGTAAGTTTGTCTTTGATCCAGATCCAGCCATTGCCGGGGAGTGGTCTGTTGAGATTGGGGAAGACAGCCATTGGGATCGCTTAAGAATTCCAGTGGGCGATCGCGGCATTGATTTTGACGCTATTACCTATCTGGATGGGCATACGCCCCATCGCCATCATCCTTTTGCCGATCAACTGATCGTGGCAGGTGCAGCTATCTGTAGTGCCATTGGTGGCCAATTTTTAGGTCACAAGCTGAAGCGGAGATAAATCCTGATTTCGGGCTAGCGGATCAGCTAACGCCCGTACACCAATCCTTGAGATAGACCGTTAAATCATTTGCCTTAGGAACAGCAGGCACCTGATACATCATGTCGCTGACTAAGCCTCGATGATAGGTACCATGATTCACGACGTGGAGAATCATGTCATTGCATCACATCATCCCTTTACCACCATCAACAAATTGAAAGTTGACGACATCTAGCAACGCCTCTTCACAGAGTGCTAATTCTCTGGGGCCAGACAATGCATTTTGCACGGAGCGTGCGGCTGCACGCTCCATTTTGAAAATTGATTAGGACTGGATTCGTTGCACGACATCGACACCAATCCCGTTAGGATCGACGAGAGCAAAATGGCGATCGCCCCAAGGTTCATCCCGCAGTTCAACCTCAATCGGCATCCCTATGGATTTAATGCGATTGTACTCAGCATCCACATCATCCACATCAATCGTTACCCATAGCCCTTGCCCCTGAAACGCCGAACGAAAGAGGGGAGCCTGAGCTTCTAAACCCGGTAGCATAAAGCCTAATTCACTACTACCGAGTCGCAGCAAAACAAACCAGTCCGCCTCGAAAAGCACGTCACAGCTAAACAAACGCACGTAGAAATCCTTTGACTGCTTGATATTTTCAGTCACAACACCAGACCAGAGTTTCATGGCAAATCTCCTTGAATTCGCGTAAAGGAGACTCCAGTATCTGGCTAATGGCCGTGACGGTCTTGTAAGAAAGCGACACCCTCACTCATGAACCGGGCAGGTGAGACATTGGCTAATCGCTTAAACTCATGGCTCATGTGGCTTTGGTCGGTATAGCCTAGTTCTGCCGCGATCGCGGCTAAAGATAACCTAAAAGGGGGTGTCATTAAAGCCGTGGCCTGTTGAAACCGCATCACGGTGGCAAAGAACTTGGCCGATACCCCAACGGTTTCTAGAAATACCCGCTCAAATTGGCGACGGCTTTTGCCAAACAGTTCTGCCGCTTCACCCACACTGACCCGACCATGATTTATGGCAATCCAGTGAATCACATCATCAATCCGATGATGACTGGGCTGTTGCTTCGCCAAATGACTTTCTAATAGATGATTAAGCCGATCGGCTAAACTACTATCCGTTAAATGTTCAGGAACCTCTCCTAATCCGAACTGGAGCAGGCCATCGGTAATTTCAGCGCGATCAGTCAACTCGCGAGCGCTGGCGTTGAGAAAGTGGCGGCTTTGCCCCGCCTTAAAGCGAATCCCCAAGTAGTAGCAGGGCTGCGCCAGGGTGATGTCCACCCGAGCCGTAGTTGTGCCGTAAATCCAACTGCCTACAGACGCGCCATTCACCTGAATGACTAAATCCACCGCACCATCGGGCAAGGCCACATAGGTGGTATTGGGATTATCCAAGCTCAACCAATAGTGGCTGATGAAATCCCGCAGGGATAGAGATGGTGTAACGGTTTGATATCTCGACTCGCTTGCCATTGCTCCTGATAACGCGTGGCTTCTAAGCAGTGTACTCAATCAGTTCACGCCCACTTCGGCCCGAAAAATTTCTTGGGATTGGGGCATAGCGTCAGCCCGCGTAGCTCGGAACATGCCAAATCGACACAGCCCTGCACCAAAGGCAAGTCGCATTAACAAGATGGTAGGCACTTCTCTCAAAGATTTGATCAACCCAGATATTCCAAAGCGCACCAAACCGCTGGGTCGGGCCACCCCCTGCCAAATCGAATCCAGCCAAGACGGTAAAGTTTGCACTGTCCAGTCTGCTGTCTCCACATCGCCCGAAACCAGCCCTGTTTCCGCCAACAGTTCAGAAAACCCTTCTATGCTGGCAAATTCAGGGTGAGACCACTGATCCAGGAGTTGTCGCATGACTGGACGCTCCCAAAAGTTCAGCGGTTTCTGCCGATCGTCTCGCTGATTCCAGTCGGCAAGAACCAGTACTCCCCCAGGTTTGAGCACACGCAACAGCTCACGGGCAAATACGGCTTTATCTGGCATGTGAGGCCCCGCTTCAACCGACCAGACCACATCAAAACTCTCGTCTGGGAACGACAACGCCATCGCATCATCCACCTGAAATTTTGCATCGAGTGACTCTGGAGTCAGCTGTTGAGCTCGTTTGACCTGGTTAGGACTGATGGTGATGCCGGTGACTGAAAACCCATAATCCCGTGCCAAAATTCGAGCACTGCCGCCAAACCCACACCCCACATCCAAAACCGTTGTCCCCTTAGGGAGTATGTCTAACCCACCCCAACGCACCATTTCATGGACAAAATCGGTTTTAGCCGCTCGAAAATCTTTCCGCCGTGGGGGAAAACCATAGTGCCCCAAGTGGATGTGGTCGCCCCAATAAAACTCCAAAATGCCATCTTCAGTCCACTGGTCGTAGGCGTCAGCGACCGAGGTTGATGATTGATAGGTACGGGCTGAGATCAGATAGAGTGCGACACAGGCCGCCAGCACCGCAAAGAAAAGTCCGACGATTAAAAAGATGCTCGACACAACCGTTACGCTTCATTGTTTCTGTGACTACAGCAATCCAACGGAGGCAGGAAGCAGGTGCCTATATAGCGCTGGCCAGATTGCTTAATGCACCGAGTATCGCTGGGATGCTCAGTACACAAGCACTCTGGCTTGCCGTAGCGCCCAAAGCTTTGTGGCTACGGCTATATCTCGCTCGTATAGAGAAGATACCTGGACAACAAGCACCTATGCCCAATCTAGGATTACTTACATGGATATTCTAAAAGCTTGGCAGACAGCACGCAGGGCGATCGCGCCAAAACCAGATTTTGATCGCAGCTGTCATGCTTCCGGCTCTATCCCCAAAGTCTTTAACTGCTCCGCCAACTTAGCTGCTCGGGCCTCGGCTTGCTGGGTTTGAGCTTGGGCCTGAGCTGCCGCTTCGTCAGGCGTCGGAACCAATTCACCACTTTCTAAGAAGTAGCGCAATACCCCTTGTTGAACACCTAGATATAACCCCAGTACCTGACTCCAGAACAACCCCGACGCATTGGGGGAAATCGCTTCATACCGTTGATCCACCAATCGATAGCCCTCAAATTCCAGGGTTTCTGGCGAAAACCAAAAATACTCTGGTGTGCGGAACCGATCTTGATACAGCTCTTTTTTGAGATTTTTATCGGTCTTAGCGGTCGAATCCGACAACAGTTCAATAATCAGGTCAGGATATTGTCCCCTTTCTTCCCACACAACCCACGATTTACGGGGGCGCTTCTCAGTGTGGTTCACCAGAAAAAAGTCTGGGCCTCGAAAATCTCGGTTTTTGAGCTGCTCCCGACTGAAATAAATCGTCAGATTTGCACCAATAAAGAAGTCAGATCGATCACGCCACAACCATTCTAGACAGGATACTAAAAGCGCCAACTGGGCATAGTGGAGCGAACTTTCCATTTCTGGTTCATTACTCTCCAGCTGGGTTGCATCTGGCATTAAATCCGCCAGTTCTTGAGCGGTGATTGCCATGGCTTATCTAGGTTGGGTCAGATACGCTTATTGTACTTATTCTCGTAATCGGGGCATTAACTCAACTAAGTTGCAGGGCGCATGGCGAGCGTCTAACTGATCTTGGATTAAGGCATCCCAACCTGTGCGGCAGGCACCAGACGAACCAGGCAGGCAAAACACGTAGGTGCCATTAGCAACGCCAGATAATGCTCGGGATTGAATCGTTGAGGTTTTGATCTCCTGATAGGAAATCATCCGAAAGATTTCGCCAAATCCCTGAATTTCTTTGTCAAGTAAAGGCTGGATGGCTTCGGGAGTGCCGTCTCGTCCTGTCACCCCAGTCCCCCCGGTTGTGATAATCGCCTGGACTGTTTCATCTGCAATCCAGCGTGAAACCACGGCTCGAATTTGGTAGATATCGTCGGGTACGATGGTTTTTTCCGCCAACTTGTGTCCCGCTTCGAGCAGGCGATCGCACAACAGCTTACCCGACTTATCTGTTTCCTCAGTACGGCTATCTGAGACGGTCATCACGGCAATGTTAACGGGGACAAAGGATTTTGCGTTAGCCATATCAATCGCAGATCATTTAGGGAGTAGTGGCAGTAAAGCACAGCGGAGAAAATTCTCCTTCAACTCAACTATTCTGCATCAATCCGCCAATGAACCACCCCCTAAAGAGAATCGCATTCTCCAGATCTTCTAGATAGATTGCTCCCAGGGTCAGGGGGCATCAATAACGATCGCCACCCCCTTTTCCAAGGCGGTGGCGATCGCTGGGAATCTCTGATTTTGGGATTTTTTATAGCGCTGGTCAGATTGCTTAATGCACCGAGTATCGCTGGGATGCTCAGCACACAAGCAATCTGGCTCGCCGTAGCGCACAAAGCTTTGTGGCTACGGCTATATCAGGCGCTCTGCTTAAGTCTCGTGAACCCCAGACCTAACAGACCCAAACCCAGTAAAGCAGTTGGTTCAGGGACTGATTCTTTAGGCGCTTCAGGCGTATCAGACTTAAATAGATGCAGGTGAGACTCCCCTGTCCCTTCGAGCTTGCCTGCAATCAATGTGCCGTTGATGTGGCCATTGTTAAAATCCACATCGGCATTGGGAGCCAAAATGCTGCCCATAAAGCCAACCTCTGAAATATTTAGAGTGCTGGCTCCTTCGATATTGAACAACACGTTGCGGCCCCGCTCACGACACCAAAAATGCACCGTGTCAGTCGCACCAGGGTTGCAGTCTTGATCGCCAAAGAAGATGCCAAACCCACTCAGGTCAACGGCGTTGCCTTCAATGTTGATAATCACTTTGGCTGTTTCAGGGACATCGAAAACCAGCTTTTTAAGGTTATCTAAGGCACCCGCTTCGATGTTAAATACATTCTCGTTTTCATCGGTGCCGATCAGGGTTGCCAGGGTAGCATCATCGTACTGTTCGTAGAGAATACTCGTCGTCGCGTTGGAGATCGTGGTGGCCATGCCCCCGCCAATAGGTTCTACCAGCGTGGTGTAATTTAACCCCATTGCACTGGTGGCAATACTACTGGCCAACGCTTTTAACGATTGCTCAAGGTCAGCAAAATCAACGGGCGTATCTTGGCGGATCTCGCCTCGGCGAATGATGGTGTTGTCGGGGGCACGAAACTCGAAACCCACATCATCAGTCACGGTGGCGCTACCCCCATACACTGCATCACCGTAAACCTTACCGTTGCTCAAATTGACATCACCACCCACCACCAGGGTGTCGCCGTGGCCATCGCCCTGGAGCTTGGCCCCGACGCCAAAAGTATTGGCGGTGAAGTCGCCTCCGACTGCCAACTTGCCTTGGACGTCAGTGTTTGTGAGGGTGTAGTCTCCAAACACGACGACGTTATAGTCGGCGGCTTCGCCAAGGGAGTAGGAAATCGCTTCGGCTTTGAGAGCTCCCCCAAACGCGATCGCGACTGGCAACGCCGTTAGGGTCAATGTCCGCTGTAAAGAACTGCTATGACGCATATAGTATCTGTGATGTCCATATAACTTACGTAGTCACACCTACGAAGTTGGCATACATCAGCAGTAATTATTCGGATTCATTAACGTAAACTTCGTTACATCCTTACATGATCTAGATGAACCTCATCCGAGATGAAACCCTTCCCGTCTCGCGCTGCCCGAAAGATGCGCTCCTCTAGATTGAGGATTGTGAGTTCAAATCCCCGTTGCATCCCAGCTTGCATCATGATCCAGATCCGCTTGGTGAGGTGGTGATAGTCGATGCCGTCAGCCATTAGGTTTTCTTCGGTGCGGATCGCGTTAGGCGTGATCAGGGTTGCAGCTTTGGCAGTGGCTTGGGTGGCGATCGCAGGCGGTTTTTTAGCCGCGATCGCCTTTGCCTGATCGGTAGCCTCGCGGATATTGACCGTCAATGGGGTTTGACGCAGCAGTTTAGCTAGGGCGACTGAATGGTCAACCAGCAATCGGGCGTCTCGATTGGCGGTGACTGAATATTTGCCGTTTGCTTCGATGAAGCCTTCATTGGTGGTATCTAAGGATGGAAACCAGGCCACGGTGTTATTGGGTGGATTGATGCAGCCAAGTTGGTTGAAGTCGTAGCAGGTCTGAGCGATACATGGACTCCCGCCTGCGGTATCTCCCACCAGCACCAGACCAAACACTTTGTTGTAGAGCGGAGATTGCCCCGTGGCGGGATTCGCATGGGTGCGACAGATGCCATGCAGGCGCTCAATCAGCTTTTGGCTCTCTGAAGATCGCATGCCGCTGACCACGGGTGTACCTAAAACTAAAATGTCGGCTTGCTTAATGCGATCGAACACGTCGAGAAACGGGGCTCCTGGCCCTGCCGCTAGGGTTGCCTCGGGCAAAATCTGCATATCAGCGATGCGCTGCTGCTGGATTTTGCAACCCTGTTGTTGATAAAGGGGGGCGACGAGAGCCCAGAGGGCTTCGGTATTGCTAAGTTCTGGGGAGGTTTTTAGGGTGCAGTTGAGAAATAGGACGTTGAGGGAGTGCATGGGCGGCAAGAGGGCTGGGGGGAGAGGGAGCAGGGAAGGCAGGGAGGGCAGGGGATTTATGGTGTTTCTATGATTATTTCGGTTCAAGCTGGGTAGTCGGTGAGGATGGCCTGAGGAGAGTATTCAGCTTTCCAAAAAACCTCACCCTACTGTCATCTCCACCTCATTCTTGACGATACGCAATTCAGTAAACTCTTCCGTAATCTATCCACTGACACAACCCAATTCGCCCACAATGAACGAAACTCTAGATAACCATTCCAACCCGCTCAGTCCAAAGGCGATGTTGGTTGCATCCCGCGCCCTATCCGCTTCCCGCCCCGCTTTGATTGGATTTTTGATCGCCCGGGGGTCGGAGTTGAGTGGCGGGATAATCCAGCCGATCTCGTTTTGCAACATCCTCTTTGTGGGCAATCTCTGTGCAGCACTGGTGGTGGGCTTTTGGTTTGGATTTAGCAATATTGTCAGCGATTTGAAGGCGCTCAAACCCAAGGCGCTGATTGGCTTGTTTCTCAATGGGTGTTTGGCCACGCTGCTGTCGGCGCTGATTTTTATTGGCTTGCAATATACCAGCGTGACCAATGCGGTTTTATTAGGAAGATTGGGGCCAGTATTGTTTGCCCTAGTCGGAGCGCTGCTGCTGGGTAAGCAGATTAAACGATTGGAATGGTTTGGGTTTTCTCTGATTGGAGTGGGTGTGGTCGCGATCGCGCTTAAAACCAGCAATTTTCAAATCAATCGCGGGGACTTTTTAATCCTGCTCTCGACTGTCGTATTCGCAGTATCAGCCCTGGTCAATAAGCTGATGGTCGCGAAAGCCGCAACGTTGTCTTCAGTGGTGTTTTCGCGCAATCTGCTGTCATCGGTGATCTTTTTCTTCATTGCCATGCAGCTGTTTGGGCCTGAGCATTTTGGCGATGCATTTAGCGGCAAATTGTGGATTTTGATGTCGATTTACGCACTGATTGTGATTGTATTTGCCCAACTGCTTTGGTATGCATCGGTTGACAATCTCGACTCCAGAACGGTAGGGCGATTGACGGTGCTATCCCCCATTTTTGGGGTGACCTATGCGTTTTTGTTGAACGGTGAGCGGCCTTCTGGGATTCAGGTGGTGACGTTAATTATTGTGATTATCGGGGTATTAGTTGCCAGTTTAGGCGGGCAAAAGAAACCGGAATCTAAGGCGGAGATGATGATGCATGAACCTGAAAATGCGGCGTCGGCACCGTAGGGATAGGGTGCTTGACAAGGGAGAGAAATCAGGAATTAGTAAGAAAACTGACGTTCAGCTTCGGTACCTCTAGTCTAGACAGGAGCGGTATGGCGATCGCGAGATTCGATGCCACTTCATATTGCTGAATTCTCATCATTGGACTACTGCCAAATTCGTCGGTTTAGATTCAAATCTTCGACAATGCCGATCATCATCTGTAAAGTTTGACAGTACTCCAATATTGGCTGGAAGGTAAGGATACTGGCAAAAATTGGCGGTTCAAATAAATCCTCCTCATAGGGAATCGCAATGTAGACACTGTTATTCACAAAAGCAATGCGGATATCCTTTCCGATTTTGTGTTGTAAATCGACTAAACGTTGCATCAAGCTGGTCGAGAGCACATAGCGCGCCTCAATTTGGTCAACAAATTAGAACTGTCAAAGTCCGAATTTTTTCTCCTTTAAGGAGATTCGACTATAGTTCATATGAACTCACTTGCCATTTGCGTATATCGAATTTAATTTCTCTTGGCATCCTCTAATCCATCAATCGGGCTATCCAAAGACTATCCTCATATTTCTGGGTTTTCATACGGATGTGCCCGACACAAATCCCAGGAATCCGCCGATGTTCCAAGCCGCCGACTACCTCAACCTCCTGCAACAGATTGAGAATTTTTTTGCCGATGCTGCCACCCCCAACGCCATCACCAAGCGCCTCGATCCAGACGAATTGCGCGATCGCGTGTCCCTCGATCTCCCCACCGAAGGAACATCCCTAGAAGACCTGCAAACCGATATTGCCAACTACCTCACCTACGCCGTCAAAACGGCCCACCCCGGTTACTTCAACCAACTTTGGGGCGGCTTCAGCGCCCCCTGCTTCATGGGAGACATGCTCACCAGCGCCACCAACACCTCCATGTACACCCATGAAGTTGCCCCCATCGCCACTCTGATTGAGAAAACCCTAATCGCCAAAATGGGCCAATTAGTGGGATTCCCCAATCCAGAAGGTCAATTCACCACCGGCGGCAGCAACGGCAACTTAATGGCCATGGCGATCGCCCGTCATCAAGCCCTCCCCATCCTCAAGCAAATGGGCATGGCCAATGGCCCCCAACTCATCGCCTTCATCTCCGCAGATGCCCACTACTCCTTCGCTAAAGCCGCACATCTACTCGGATTAGGCACCGCCCAACTCTGGCCCGTCCCCGTCGATCAAGCCGGAAAAATGATCGTGGCCGAATTGGAGGCGCTGATCGCCAAAGCCCATACCCAGGGGGCTCATCCCTTCTTTATCGCCGGAACGGCAGGCACCACTGTGCGCGGAGCCTACGATCCGTTTGCTGAGATCGCCGCAGTGGCCCAGCGAGAAGGGCTGTGGTTCCACGTCGATGGGGCCTGGGGAGCGAGCGTGCTGCTCAGCCCCACCCATCAGCATCTGATGCAGGGTGTTGAACTGGCTGATTCCGTAGTTTGGGATGCTCACAAAATGATGGGCATGACCCTGATGTGCTCAGTGCTGCTGGTCAAACAGCAGGGCAGAATGCTGAGTACCTTTTCCACCCACGGCACCGATTACCTGTTTCATACCGCTGAAGTAAACCCAGTTGATTTGGGCCCCGTCGATTTAGGGCCCAGCACGATGCATTGCGGTCGGCGAGTCGATGCCGTCAAACTCTGGCTGACCTGGAAACACTTGGGCGATCGCGGCTGGGCCAGCTTAATTGACCAATATTTTGCATTGGCCGCCCAGGCAGAGGCCATCATCAATACCCACGAATCCCTAGAACTGGTAACTCCCCGCCAATCCCTCAACCTCTGCTTCCAATACATCCCCCAAAATCCCCAACGAAACCCCAACGACCTGACGCTGAAAATCCGCCAGGCCCTGATAGCAGCAGGCGTAGCAATGGTGAACTATGCCCAAATCGGGGGCAAAGTCGTCTTTCGCCTGGTGATTTGCAACAACCAGACGCATCCAGAAGATATTGAGGCATTCTTTGAAGCCCTAATCGCGATCGGCCACCGATTAGAACAGGAGACGCTCTAATGCAAACCCTAGACTTAGAAGTCCTGTTTCAGCAGTTACGCCACTATCGCGATGATCTGAGACCAGCCCTCAAGGGCCATCACACCGCAGATTTGTCGACCCTCGGGCCTTGGTTACTTTGAAATCCTATGAAACTGCTAAGCATTTGCGATCCGACTCGATACAGCAGTCCCCCCTTGGACGTGCCCACCTTCTATCAACACCTCGCGCGCGATTCTAGAGTGACCTTCTACCACATCCCAACGCCCAAAGTCTTTACCGGGCAATTACCCAAAGTCCAGGCAGTGCTGTCAGCGGGTGAACTCACCTATGAAGAATTTTTAGTCCTGGGGGCAGCAGCCCAAGATTGGATCAGCCTGGCAGACATTGATGTGATCTTTTGCCGCACGCTAAAACCGTTTCCACCGGGTTACCTAGATGTGTTAAACACATGGGAAAAATTTACCCGCTTTGTCAATCGACCCGCCAGCAAAAAAGCACAAATTAAATCTGACTTCTTACTGAAAGTGGCCAAGGACTATATCCCAGCGGCAACTGTCACCTCCGACTGGACGCAGGCCCTGACCTTCTTTGAACAGTTTCAAATCATCGTCGCCAAACAAGCCAATAGCTGCGGCGGGCGCGGGGTATTCAAGATTTGGTATCAAAACGGAGCCTTTCAAGTTGACAACGTCTTGGCAAGCACGCAGACATTCCCAACCTTTCAAGCGGTGATGGGGTATCTCCAAGTTGGTCAATCTGAACCCATTCAGTTCTGCCGCTATCTCCACCGTACCCATGCCGGAGACAAACGCGTTGTCGTCGTGGATGGCGAAATTTATGGCAGTTATCTGCGCCGATCTCAAAGTGGTCATTGGGTCAATAATGTTAGCAGCGACGGGGCATGCACCCTAGCAGACCTCACCGCTGACGAGGTTGAGGCCATCCAGCATACCGTCGGGCATTATCAGGCGTTGGGATTATACACCCTGGGTTACGACTTTTTGTTGGACGACGATGGCACCTGGCGCATCAGTGAAATCAACGCTGGCAACATTGGTGGCTTTGCTCGCCTAGAACTGCTGACCGGGCAACCCATGATGGACCGCCTGATTAGCTGGTTGATTGAATATGCCCAGCGACCTCCCCTGGATCCGATCGCACAGAGTCCGATCGCACAGACGCCTGACTCAGCCATGATGGGAGTAACCTGATGTTTAAAGTCCTGACGACAATTCCCGAACAATCCGTGTTGAACATTCGGCCAGCCAATCCGCAAGATTACCCTGCGATCGCATCCATTTATAACGAAGCCATTGCCCATGGAGGCATCACCATGGACGGTCAACCCTACACAGTGGAAGATATTCAGGCGATCGCCCAAAAGATGAATCACCGGGAAGGCTTATGGGTGGGGGAAGTCTCTGGGCAGGCAATTGGCTGGGGGATTATCAAACGCTACAGCGATCGCATCGGGTATCAAGTTTGCTGCGAAACTTCGATCTATCTCACCTTTGCAGAAACTGGAAAAGGCTACGGTAGCGCTTTACAAAAAGCGTTAATGAAACAGGTTGCAGACTACGGCTACCACCACATCGTGGCAAAGATTCTAGCGGCAAACTGGGGCAGTGTTCAATTTCATCAGCGGTTGGGATTTGAAATTGTAGGCACCCAAAAAGACATTGGGTTTATCAATGGAGCCTGGCATGACGTTGTCATCATGCAGTGTCTTTTATCGAAAATCAGAGCCGTCGTTTCTTAGACAAATTTAAGATTTTTCTCAAAAGAAGCAGTGCTTCTTCAATTGTTTCTCACCTCCAACCAATCTAGCCTTGGTAACTTTAAATCAAGAGCCATTCCAAGCGTGAACAACCTGCTTTCAAGTTGACTTGATGCAGCTTATTCATACATTGCAATCGCTCCCTTTAAGGCTGTTTGGCCAAGACTATTCTTTAATTCTCCTTAAAAGTAGTCAGTCAGACTTCAATCATTGAAAATCCCTTTTTTTAGAGGCTGCCTTAAAGGTGATTGACTTTGATATTCAGCACCTAACCCCTGCCCTGCCTAAAAAGGGAATAGACAGCCTCAGAACCCGCCTTTATGAGAGGGGTTTAGGAAAAAAAATGTTTGGATAACAACACTAGAACTTTTCACACAGCTTTTTGCAGGAGGATGATTATCTGACGTTATTGGGACTGAGCCAAACAATATTGATTACTCCTTGTCACTTATCCCATGACTAAATTCTGAGGTTTTTACCATGATCCAGACCACTTTTCATCCGACAATGCTTAATCCTGTTAATGCTTATCCTGAGCGTCTTCAAAGGCTCATTCAAACCCTTCAACAAGCGTGCGATTTTACCCCTGGGCAAATTAGAGAGATAGTTCTAAGGGCACAGATCTCTACTGAAGACTTGATGCCTTGGGCAAATTTTGATCATCCCGTTGCAGATAGCTACGGTCGTCAGCTCGTATTTCACGGGGGGCACTTTGAAATTATGGTAATGTCCTGGATGCCGGGAGATTTCAGCGCCATTCATGATCACGGGGCAACCGACTGGGGAGCCGTTCAATGCTTTGGAGCCGCAGAACATTACATTTATCGCTTCGCCGAAGGGGTTTTGAGTACACTCAAGACTGCCCACTATAGCCCTAGGATGGTGCATACGGTTGATCACAACCTGATTCATCAAATGGGCAATGCCGGAGCCCGGCCCTTCCTCAGTCTCCACGTTTATGGTTGTGAACAGATTGGCGAAACCATTACTGGCAACGCTCGAATTTTTGACCTGCTAGAAGGCAGCATTCAGTACACCAATGGCGGCGTTTTCTTCAGTTTGCCAGAGGCTCAAATCAATCAACGCCTACTGGGCCTCAAGGCCGATCGAGAAACCACCCTCCGGCACCATGACCTAATGAGCGATCGCATCCGTCGCATTCTAAAAACACAACCCAACGCTGATTTAGCTCAAAAACTCGCCCTTTTGCAAACAAGGGCCCAACAGTTGAACACCTATCAATCAAGGTATCTGACATAAGCCCTAAAAGGGCTGTAAACGGCAGAAGCCAAAATCAAAAATCCAAACACTAACATCAGGAGGAGTTAGGAGATGATTTAGACTCATCCTGACAAAAACGGTAGAACAGATAAGCATCCTTAAAATCATGTTCATCCGTGACATGGTGAATGATGCCGCGCATGACTAGGATTCTGCCGAGTCTCACCGCCTCTTCTCGAGATGCCAGTTGGTGCTGCATCAACCATTGCACAGCGTCACTGCCGATAAAACAGTGGCGGTAGAGGTGTAGCCCAAATCGGCGATCGCGAAGATCGACACCGTCACTGCCCCGCATTTGGGCAACCAACTCGTCGATTTCATCGGGGGTAGGCTCATCCTTTAATTCCAGGATGTCAGACCAGTCCATCACATCGGCCAAATCAAGCGGGGTATCCGATAAAGGAGCGGATGCAGTCGCGCTACGTTGTGCTTGGTCACCGGGGTCAGCGGAAACGGGCTTGACCAACGCAGATGCCTCCCCAGTCCGTACATGTAAATCTCGCTGGGGAAAGGGAATTTCAATCTGGTAATGTCGGAGGCTCGCCTCTAGTAGATAGTACAAATCGCTTTTGATCCGGGCTTGCAGTCGGGGTTCATTAATCCAAACCAGCAGCTCAAAGTCGAGGGCACTGTCGCCAAACCCTTCAAACCAGAGTTGGGGTTTCGGGTAGCGCAGCACGCGGGGATGGCGTTTAGCGGCCTCGAGCACGACCTGACGCACTTGCTTAATCGCTGACCCATAGGCGACCCCTAAGGGAATATGCAACCGAGAAACGGGATAACCGTGGCTCCAGTTAATCACTTTGCTGTCAATGAACTCGGCGTTGGGCACGATGATGGTGATCCGATCCAAAGTGCTAATTTCGGTACTGCGAATGCCGATGCGTTCTACGGTGCCGGTGAGATCGCCTAATTCCACGAAATCCCCGATCTGCACCGGGCGCTCTAGCAAAATAATGATTCCGCTGATGAAGTTGTTGGCGATATTTTGCAGGCCAAACCCAACCCCAACGCCGATGACGCTAACCAAAATCGCCAGGGAGCTAATGTCTATGCCAACGGCCTGCAGCAGCACCAATACTCCCAGGGCCGTCAGGGTGATTTGAATCAGCAGCGCGATCGCGTCTTGCACTTCACGGGCAGCTCCCACTGCCTGCAACACCCGAGCCCGAATCAGCCCAGTCATTGCCCTAACCGCCAACCAGAGCCCCAAAAGTAGCGCTAGAAGTTTGCCTAAACCCAGCACCGAGTAGCCCTGCCCCCCCAGGGTGACAATCGTGGCTGTAAACGTGTCTTGCAGAAACGTTAGCCCCTGATAGCGCACGCTACGGATCTGAGGAAACATGCTCGTTAACCCAAGGGCAAATCCGATCCAGACTCCCCACTGCACGAGCCAAAGCCCCGTCTCAACCCAACGCAAGCGCCAGTCCGGGGTGAGATTACGTCGTCGCCGCAAACGCCGTCGCAGCCATTGCAGCAGCACGTGTAAACCACCCACGCCCAACCCACCCAACAAAATATGCCAACCCACCCGCCGTCGATAAGCTGCTGTCCGCTCATACTGGGCTTGGTTCAGAGCGGTTTGGAGTTGAGTGATCCAAAGTTCAGCCTGTTCTTCCGCAGCAATCCCGCCGATCAAATCCTCTTCTGTCAGCGTCAGGAGGTGTCGTCCAGCGACTCGCAGCGTAATTAAAGAACCCCGTTTAAACTGTCGAATCGGAATCTCCCTTTCAGCAGGGATGCGCTGCACCTGGTCTTGCAACACTTGATTGGCAAAAGCAGCCCGTTCGATCGCTGTAAACCGGGTTAGATCCCCCACAGAGAAGAGTTCCCGCCCATCCAGCACAATCGGTGCACGCATCGGCATCATTTCAGCTGGATCCTGGGCCAAAACTGTTGTCTGGAAGATCAGCAAAACAACCGCGATCGCAGCCACGACTAGCGAAATGGCAGTTTTCAGTCGAGTCTTCCAAGGGTGACCAATGCTGTTTCCTGAATCAGTTGTCAAGATCTTCAAGGCCCCCTCTAAAAGGGCTACAGGCTCACCCCCCAAAAGCTTATCTCCCAGGTAC
>JBCBZT010000103.1:0-12212 GCA_039815185.1 Cyanobacteria bacterium P01_A01_bin.123
ATTGCATTTGAGAAGTAATCAACATCAAACAGGTTCTTAAAGTTGATTGCGGCATTAAAACGGTCACGTTTGTAATATATTGCAGCATCGGTTCGCAGGTAGCTATCAAGTTCAAAGGTGTTGCTTAAATCACCTTCTCGATCGCCAATGAAAAATAGGCCCAGACCAAATCCTAAGCCTTCAAGATCGCCTTCCTGGATTTCATAGGTTGACCAGAGGTTAAAGCTATTTTCAGGGACATTATCTAAGCGATTTCCTTCTTCAAAGGTATTGTCTTCAACTACAGAAGCATCGTTATAAGCATACCCTGCCGTAATATTCCAGCCCGGCAAGATTTCACCCGCAACATCTAACTCAACGCCACGGCTTCGTTGTTTCCCCGATTGGATTGAAAAAATAGGATCGTTTGGATCTTGGGTTCGAATATTTGTACGAGTTAAATCGTAGAGTGCTAATGTTGCTGACAGTTGATCAGTTATATCAGCTTTGACACCAATCTCATACTGAGTTCCACGCTCTGGATCAAAAGTACTGTTGTCAAGTGCACTTCCAACAACTTGCTGAAACGATCGACTGTAGCTGGCGTAGAGGGAAATCGGCTCAATAGGCTGATAAACAATGCCAATGCGGGGGCTAAACGCTTCATCTTGCTGAGATGTCTCTGAATCAGTAACAAAGTCCTCAAAAGTTTGGTCCACGATATCGAATCGTCCCCCCAGCAGCAAGATAAAATTGTCTGTGAGATCAATCTGATCTTGAAGGTAAATTCCTAATGAATCGTTGGTTTGAAGCGAGTTGAAGAGAGTACCAGAACCTAGAGGCTGCCCATAAACTGGGTCAAACAAGTCTAGGGGACCGGCATCACCAAAAAGACCATTCGTATTAGTTTCTGATCTGGCTAGTTCAAATCCTGCAACTAGCCGATGATCAATACTTCCAGTTGAGAATTCACCTGTGACATAGGTATCTAGAGCATAGGTTCTAACTGAAAATGGTTCTACGTTTTCAAAGTAGAATCTGTCAGCAGTTCGGTTATCCGGTCGAAAACCTGTTAACCCGATTTGTAGCCCGTCAAAGTCTCGGTCGGTCAGCTGAAATGCATTACGAATTTGCCAATTATCGCTAAAGCGATGTTCTAAGTCGTACCCAAGTCGGTACGTTCGAATATTGAACTTACTTTCATCAGGCTCTCCAGTGAATAGATCTAATGGAAGGTCTCCGTTGGGATTATCAATCGCAGTTCCGAAGGCAGGTATACCAAAAGTACCTGGACTGTCGGTTTCTTGATATTCCCCTTCCAAGGTTAATTCAGTGCGATCATCAAAACGAAATGCAAGGGTAGGACCGATAAAATAACGCTCCTCATCGAAGAAATCAATAAAGCTATCTGTAGTTTGAGCGGCCGCGTTTAGACGATACAGAACGCTGCCTGACTCATTGAGTGGCCCTGTAAAATCAAGAGTGCCTCGATAAAAATCGAAATTTCCAGCTGTAGCTTCAACTTCATAGGACGGCTCTGGAAGTGGCCTTTCGGTAATGATGTTAACTGTTCCTCCAGGAGTGACTTCCCCATATAGAACAGACGCTGGCCCTTTCAAAACTTCAACGCGTTCGATATTGACCGGATCAGCGATAATAAATGGACCACTTTCGTCTCTTATTCCATTTCTAAGAAACGACGAGTTGAACGGCCCACCAAATCCTCGTATATAGACTCCATCTCCTTCCTGGGCACGCCCAGTGGTGGTTACAACGCCACTGGCATTTCTTAGCACCTCTCCCAACCGCAGAGCATTTTGCTCCTCGATTACGGGTTGAGAGATCACTTGGATTGCTTGAGGAATATCGCGCAGCAGCGTATCTGTCCGTGTTCCCACTTCCCCGGTTACCACAAGTCTCAGCGGCTCATCGGTCTCACCTACCTGGGCAATTCCCGGCACTATGCCCAGCATCAACCCTGCCGCATCCGTCCCCACCTCCACATCCGGCACTGCATCGGTTCCCGTAATCACCACCTGCACCCGGTCACCCGCCAGCGGCGATACCTGCACAAGGGCAATGCCCTCCGCCGGGGCAAATTCTTCAAACCCTTCTCCCACCAGCACCGCATTGGGAATCTCCAAAACCAGCGCATCGCCTGAAACCGACGTGGTCGGCTCTGCTAGTACACCGTTCGCCGTCTCTAGCACCATCTGCAAGCCCGCATCGGTTGCCTCCACCCGCACATCGGTAATCTGCACCCGTGACGCCTCAATCTGCGCCACCCAATCTGTCACCGCCGTTGCCGGGGCTGTCTCCTGAGCGGACACCTGGGCTTGGACCGGCAAAGCCCTGACCGCACTCACCAAACCCAGCACCATTGCTAGCCGTATCGTTGCCCCAAACTGAGTCATCACTACCATGTCCTCACACATGATCCTTCTATTGCGAAGAATTCTTACTTGTTAGGCATGAGAATAAGAGCAGGGCAATACTGAGATCCACTCCGATACTTCACAATTACCCCAAGACTTCGTCTGAGGCAAAAAATCAGGGTTGATGGCGAATCGAACCGCGCAGGCATTCACGGGGGGTGATGCCAAACTGACGCTTAAACGCAGCCGAAAACTGGGCCGGATTTGCGTAGCCCACCTGATTGGCGACCTCCGCCACTGTGCAGTCTAGCTGCCGCAGTAGTCGTTCCGCTTGTTCCATGCGATGGCGGGTTAAATAAGCAAACGGGGTCACTCCAAACACCGTCCGAAATCCTTTGTTTAGAGTGGTAGGGCCAATGCCGATCCGCTGGGCTAGCTCGGTGTTAGAGGGTGGGTTTTCTAAGTGCGATCGCAATATTTCTGCCGCGTAGTGAATCCGAGCGGTCGTATCAGCCTTAAGCAAACCCGATGGAGCGGTCGTTTTCTTCTTAGGCATCCCATCAAGCTGTAGCGCCATCAGCTCAAACACCTTGCTTTGTAAATACAGTCGCTTAGTGGTGCCGGTAAATGGACAGTCGATGATCTGCTGTACCACTGCCCGCATTGCCCCAGTCACCTTTGGCGAAAAGACCTGCTGCCAATCATCTCCTTGCACCAGAAGCTGAAATTCAGGCGGTAGTTCACCCGTTGGGGTTGCAAATAGCTGCCTCAGCAGTTGCGGCTGCAGATGAATATTCACTCCAAGTTCGAGTTGATTGGCTGAGTGCCAGTTGCTTACAGCAGGTTGAATGCCGCTGCCACCGATGTAGCTATGGTTTGAATCTTGATAAAGAAAGCTACCGCTGTCTACAGTTCCCGACAGATGCACCATAAACTGTATTGGATGTGCATTCTCAACGCCTCTGTAGATAAATCCATCGGGGTAAATTTCGTAAAAGATAGACAGCTCTAAACCTGAACACAGTTCGATTTTGCGGCTGTAGCCATAGCCCAGCTGCGCAGGCAGTGTGTGGATGCTTTCCACACCGTCAGCTGATGATACTGGAGGACAGTGCTGCTCAGCTTCTGCATAGATCTTATCGAGTTTTGCACCTGTCAATTCTAGACTCATGGACGCTGGAATAACTGAGTAGTTAATGATAATTAATCTCAATAATTCCGAATTCGACCTAAAAAGTCAAGCTGTTAGGACATATAGACAATCGTTAATCAGTTGCCGGTTAACGGTTGCTCAACCCACTCCACTCCTGACTGCACTCGCCACAGGTTGGCATAGATTCCATTTTGGGCCAGCAAGTTTTCATGGGTTCCCTGCTCCACAAGCTGGCCTTTGTCCATGACGTAGATACAGTCAGCCCGCCGGATGGTCGACAGTCGGTGAGCAATGGCAATTGTGGTGCGATTCTGCGTAATCTTAGTCAACGATTTCTGAATGGCCGCTTCGGTTTCGTTGTCTACTGCGGAGGTAGCCTCATCAAGAACCAGGATAGGCGGATTTTTGAGAATGGTGCGAGCAATGGCGATGCGCTGTCGCTGTCCGCCGGAGAGTTTTTGGCCCCGTTCGCCCACAATGGTGTCATACTCTTGGGGCAGCTGCTGAATAAAGTCGTGGGCCTCAGCTGCTTTTGCGGCCTGGATAATCTGGTCATGGCTGGCCTCAAAGCTACCATAGGTAATATTTTCAGCAACGGTGCCATGGAATAAAAACACATCCTGGCTGACCCAACCAATATGGCGACGCAGATGTGCTAAGCCCAAGGTCTGAATATCCTGATCATCAATTAAAATGTCTCCCTGCTGCGGTTGGTAGAACCGCAGTAACAGTTTTATCAGGGTGCTTTTGCCAGAACCGGTTGCGCCGATAATACCAATAGTTGAGCCAGCTGGAATTTTTAGAGAGAGCTTTTTGATAACGGGATGCTGCGGCTGATAGGCAAAGGTGATCTGGTCAAAGCTAATCTCACCGCGTAGTGATGGTTGTGGGATGCCTGAATAAGAGACTGATGATTCAATCGGGCTATCCAACAGACGCATCACCCGCCGGACAGACGCCATGGCTCGCTGGTACTCATCAAAAATCTCGCCTAGCTCGGTAAAAGGCCACAGCAGATCTTGGACAATAAACACCATAAAGCCATAGGTGCCGACGCTGAGCTGTCCGACAAGTACGGCTCGTCCTCCAAGATAAAGCGTGGCGACAAAGCCGAGCAAAATCAGAAATCTCAGCAGCGGTTGAAAAGCCGTACTCAGGGCAATGGCGCTGTGGTTGCTGGTGCGATAGGCATCGCTTTCTTGTTCGACTCTGTATTGTTCGTAGGCTTCGGTGGTAAAGCTTTTGATGGTGGCGATACCGGAGATATTGTTGGCCAGCCGGGCACTGATTTGGGCGCTGTGGTTACGGACTTCACTGTAGCGAGGACCCAGGCGTTGCTGAAAGGCCAGTGCTCCCCAGAGGATAAAGGGAATGGGCACCATGGCCAGCCAGGCAATGCTGGGGGCGATAACTATAAAGCTGAGACCGACAGCGATGACACGGGTAAAAAAGCCAATCAGGTCACGGGCACCGGTATCTAAAAAGCGTTCTAGCTGATTGATGTCGTCATTAAGAATAGAGAGCAGGGTGCCGGTGCTGCGGTCTTCAAAATAGCTGATCTCTAGGCGCTGTAGGTGGTCGTAGGCATCAACGCGCAGTTCGTGCTGGAGGGTTTGAGCCAGGTTACGCCACAGCTGGTCAGCGCTGTACTGGGTTAGGGATTCGAGCCCCCAGGTAAAAATAGTGAGGAGAGAGACAATCAGCAGTTGGGTGTGGACACTTTGGATGCCCAGACGGGCGAGTTGGGAGGCGTCTTGTTGGACGAGGATATCGACGGCGATGCCGATGAGGAAAGGTGGGGCGAGGTCAAAAAGGGTGCGAAGGATGGAGCAGAGAGTTGCGGCGACGATGCGAGATTGGAATGGTTTAGCGTAGCGGAGTAGATGCATTAGAGGCCAAGGTGGGCAAGTGCTCATTGGCTAGTTTGATTCACAGAGATTAGAGATTATTGCTGAAATACTCGTAGAGGTCATCAATAAACTGATTAACGGTAATGGGTCCCCATACATCTAAAACCATCGGATGTACTTGTTTATTTTTTACTACGTTCAGGGTGGACCAAATTGGCTTTTGAGTCAGTAGCTTAAAGTCTTCGGCATGTCTTTTATAGTTGCGAATAACAAACAAAAAATCAGCGTCCCACTGGGGTAGAGCTTCTATATTTATGGGATGGTAGCCAATGGTTTTGATAGTGGCGTGGGCAGGGCTAAACTGTACCCCTGCATCATCCATGACCTGATTGTAAATTCGAGTGCCCAGTTTCTCGATGTAAAATGAAGTCTGATCAACGCCAATCACAGAGACTGTTTTGTCTTGTAATTTTTCTCCAAACTGTTGTCGAAACGCTGATACTTTTCTATCATAGTCAGCCACGATGTCATCCACTAACTTATTTTTATCTAGAATCTCAGCAAGGTACCTAAGAGTTGGGATAAAGCCATTAAGATCAGGGTCTTCTACTATCACGGTTGGCGCGATTTCAGACAGTCGCGGATAAAACTGCTCCTGCCATGGCAATCCTAAAATCAAATCGGGTTTAAGGCTAACAATCGTTTCTAAGGATGGCGCGGTCACATTCCCCAGCTTAGGAATATTGGCCACAAATTCGCTAAGAATTTCTGAAGGGATGCATGCCTGACAAGGAGTATATCCAACTAGCTTGACGTCAAGCGCCGATAGGGCATCCAGCAGATAAAACTCGTCTAATATCACGATTCGCTGAGGATTAGCCGGGATACAGGTTTCGCCTAGGGCATGTTGAACAACTTTACAGGTTTCTGTGCCATCTGAATTTTTTGACAGTGAACTTGGTGTTTGGCTACTTGGCTGATAACAAGCTGTCACTAGAGTAAAGGATAAAGCCACCAGTAACAATGGCTTTATCCAATGACGCATTGCAGTGCTGATTGCTCTCATGGTTATGATGTTTGATGCTTTGCAACAATTTACAGTGGCTTTTGGGGTTATCAAAACTCCCAGCTGAGAGATCCTGAAATGGTAAAAGGTTCACCTCTTTCGATATATACCGGACTACTGGAAAAGCTAGCATAGTCGATATCAAACAAATTTCGCACATTGATTGCTGCTTTAAGCCTGTCTCGTCGGTAGTAAAGGGCTGCATCAGTGCGGAGATAGTCATCTAACTCAAAGGAGTTATCTAGGTCGCCTTGACGCTCACCCACATAAAACAGTCCTAGACCAAATCCCAAACCGGCAAAGTCGCCCTCTTGAATTTCATAGGTCGTCCATAAACTTGCCTGATTAAAGGGAATATTCGCTAATTGATTCCCTACAGGAGTAGAGTTGTCCTCAGTGACTTCAGCATCGGTGTAGGCATAGGATGCAATTATGTTCCATCCAGGCAGAATCTCACCAGAAACATCCAGCTCAATGCCCTGACTCCGCTGCTCGCCAGTCTGAACAGAGAAAAATGGATTATTTGGATCAGGAGTAGTCACATTCGTTTTTGTCAGATGATAGGCGGCTAAGGTGGCCGATAGCCGTCTATCTAAGAGGTCTGTTTTAACGCCTACTTCATACTGAGTACCCCTTGTTGGCTCAAATATCTCATCTGGACTAAACGATGTAGTTTGTAAAAATGAGCGACTATAACTACCGTAGAGAGAAACGGTATCGCTAGGCTGGTAGACTATGCCAATGCGTGGACTAAACGCACTATCATTGGCCTCTGGCGTATCAACATCATCTCCCAGAACTTCAAATTGGTTGGATACCCAGTCAAATCGACCGCCGATCAACATTTTCCACTGGTCGCTAAATTCGATCTGATCTTGCAAATAAACACCAAGGGACTCGGTCGGCCATTCAAATTCAAAGCCCTGAACTAAGTCCGTGGGTCTTGCCACGTCATAATCTGGGTTCTGTGAATCCAAGAGAGGCAGTGGTGCTGGAATGTTAAGCTCACTGTATCTCTCAAAAGCATTTTCATAATCAACGCCAACTAAGAGCTGATGCGAAACTGAGCCGGTATTAAATTTCCCCAGTAGGTCGATATTACCAAAGTAAACATCGTTTGAGTTAGTGCGATCAAGATAGAAAAAATCAACAAACCGATCGTCTTGCAGAGCAATCGGGACTGCAAATCTTTCTTCTGGAACATTGAAGTTATTTCCAGAGAAGGTGGTACGTAGCTGCAAGTTGTCATCAAAGTCATGCTCTAATCTAAATCCATATTCATGACTTACTCTTTCGAGGAAAGTAAGATCTGGATTACCCCATACATTGACGTCTCTTGGCAGAAAACTACCGTCGCTACGAACCGCCGTATGCAAACCACCATAAAGATCGCCTGCATATCTGCTGTATTCATAGAACAGATCTAGGTCTGTTCTGTCGCCAAAGCTGAGGCTAACTGTAGGCGAAATAAATGTATTATCACGGCCACCACCTCTGAAATAGCCATCAAAAGTACTGTATGCACCGATCAACCGGTAGAGAGCAGTCTTATCAGTATTTAAAGGGCCTGTCACATCGAAGTCAGCCTGGAAAAATCCACGATTCCCTGCCTCAAGACCCAGCTCGTAAAACGGATCACTCAATGGCTGTTTGGTAACCGCATTGATAACACCACCAGGGTCTATTGCTCCAAACAAAACAGATGCAGGACCTTTCAGAACCTCTAAGCGCTCAATGGATACAGGAGGCTCCTCTGGGATCAGCGAATAGGTATCTCCTAGACGATTGCCATTGCGTAGCTGGGACGTATCGTTTGTTGCAAAGCCTCTAAAACTTCTAAACTGTGAGTCTCCACCATCAAGAAAACCAGGAACTGTTTCTAGGGCATTGTTAACGGTGCGAACGTTACGGTCCTCAATCACCTGTCGCGGTACGACCTGAATCGACTGGGGAATATCCCGTAAGGGCGTATCTGTTCGTGTTGCTGTACTAGCATTGGATGGATTGTAGCCCTCGTCCTCTTCCCCAGTGACCACAAGTCTAAGTGGTTCATCAGTTTCACTCGCCTGGGCAATTCCTGGCACTAAGCTTAGCGTCAGTCCCGCTGCATCGGTTCCAATATCTGCTGTTGGTGCCGCATCGGAGCCTGTGATCACTACTTGCACCCGGTCACCCGACAGTTCAGAAACTTGTACTACAGCAATTCCCTCGGCGGGCTCAAACTGCTCAAAGTCTTCCCCGGCTAGTATCGCATTTGCAATCTCAACAAGCAACGCATCGCCAGATATGGATGTTGTTGTTGTCGATAGTTCACCATTTGCCGTTTCTAACACTACCTGCATGCCAATGTCGGTCTCTTCTAGCCGCACATTGGTAATCTGCACCAGTGGTGTCTGGACGATCTGACTCGCATCTGTGAGAGACGATTGAGTGTCCAAGGCCGCCTCATCAAAAGCGCTGGCTGGTAATATCAATAAACCTGACAGCATCGTCATCAACGCCAGTCGTGCAGAGCCCTGTTCCATGTTAGTTCCTCACACAAACACCACTGTTGCTAATCATTCTTGATTGCAGTGGAAGTAGTATAAAAAAATGAGCCGGGTACGTCTATGCAGTAAACGGACTTTTGTGATCCGAAAATGGACTTTTATCCGTAATGCTGCTGATCTGACAGCTTTACGGACGTGATAGCCTACTCCATTAGCTAGAAAGCTTGCCTGAGAGACACTGCTTTGGCGTCATACCAAACTGATGCTTAAAGGCGGCGGCAAAGTGGCCTAAATGGCCATAGCCCACCGTGCGGGCTACTTCTGTGACAGTCCATTCGCCGTCATGCAGTAGCTGTTTGGCTCGTTCCATACGCTGCTGCTTTAAATAGCCGATGACCGTTGTGCCGTAGAGTTTTTTGAAGCCTCGACGCAGGGTGCGATCGCTAACCCCCACCCGCTGGGCCAACTCCAATAGCGAGGGCGGATTTTCCAGCTGTGCTATCAAAATCTCTTGGGCATAGTAAATGCGTGCAAGCGTATCGGGTCTGAGGCTAGATGCAAACGACGGCGACTCGACCGTAAGCAAATCCAGATGCAGCGCCAGTAGCTCAAATACCTTGGCCTGCAGATACAGCTGCTTGGCCGCTCCTCGGTAAGGGGCATGCCACATTTGATGAGCGAGCGATCTCATCTGCGATGTCACTTTAGGATAAAACGACACTTTCCAAGCTTCCTGCTTAAATAGCTGCTGAATTGGTTCTTGGTGTCGCTGTTGCTCAGTTAAGAATGTCGATTCCAGCACCTCCGGTTGAATTTCGATATTGACACAGCTAAGTAGCTGTCCTGTCCGGAAGGTTTCTGTGTAGCCTGGAGAAATTCCGCTACCGGAAAAATAACCATGGGTTCCCCCCAGAACAGGATGAATATTGCACTCCATTGTCCCTACAGGAAAAATACCGATCTGAATCGGATGGTCATGGTCGGATACACTTCGCCGAAAATCTTGATGGAACTGGTACTCTGAAAAGCTCAGCTCTATTCCGGGCGCAAGCGTGATGTCGCGGGCATATCCCTGCCCTAGGGCAACGGGCACCCCGCTCAAGATTTCAAACTCATCAATATGGTCGGCAACATTGGTAATTTCTGCCTGCTCACACAGCTCGTTCCAATCAGATTGATTCAGGGTGAGGGACATGGCAAGGTTGGCAGACAATTAAATGAGAAATAGTTGCAATAAATTTACCATAGCAATTTTGAGCTGGCTAGCCAGGGGGTAGCAGTTTGAGGGGAATTAAGTTGGATAGGACTATGCGCTGAGACGAAGAAAAAGAAATTCGCCAATGTCTTTTCGTTGAGATTCACTAGGTCATAGCAATCGTCTAAAACTACCTGTTGCCGACCGGCCAGCCGAATGAGGTGATGTCGATTTTGACGAAGAAGCTCAGGGTCGATCAGATCGGGGTGAGATCGCACCTGTGCAGCTTTACCCAACCCTGTGGTTGGCAAGCGCATTGGGGCGTCTTTCTTTCCCTGCAGCAAGCACGGCAATCGGTACTTAGTTGACTACAGTCTTGTCATGGTCTGTGTTACTTCCAGACCGCTTGATGATCTACAGTCCAAACACTGTCTTCGCTTCTTTAAAGAATAGGAATAATTCTCAATAATTAAAAAGCTGTAGTAGCATGAACAGCAACTGGGCCGTAGCCTGTCAGTGCCTGCTATCCTGCCATGCGAATCAACGTTTCCTATAACCAATACGCCACGCTGTTAGACGAATTTCGTCAAAATCGCTGGATTGCGACTCGCCGAGATGGCAACGCCCTACAGACTGATTGGCATTCTCCCTTTATTGCGGGGCACAATCGTTTCTTTAACCTGCGCTCCGATCTCAAAATCTATGACTGGAATCAAACATTTTTAGAACGGCTAGAACTGTTTGAACCTGGTCTAGAAAGCCATCCTGCCATTTTGATCTTTTTGCTCAAGGGCCATTTACAGGCCACCCATCGCGACTCTACCTACCATTGTGAAACCCAGGTCAAAGCAGGTCACAACCTGCTGATGCTTAATGGCTTAGGTAAGCAGGGCACCTGGATCTGTCCCTATGGGCTTGCGAGTCAGACAGTGGAGATAATTGTAAAACCTCAAACGCTGGCGACCTACTTAGATCATGAGTCGATGGCTGCTTTGGTGAGGCTGCGACGACGGCTAAATGAAAATCTTGATCTGCCTTACTTTCATGTGGGGGCGATTACGCCTGACATGCAGATGGTGCTGCATCAATATTTGCACTGTCCCTATGACGGGGTGATGCAAACTCTATATATGGAAAGCAAGGCGGTTGAGCTGATTGTGCTAAAGCTGGCGCAGATTAAGCAAATGGCGCTGGAGGGGGAGTCTAGAAAGACCTACGGTACCAGGCGGCAACTAAACGGTCATGATAGAGAGCGGGTTTACCAGGCCCGTGAAATTTTGGTTCGTAATATGGCCGATCCGCCATCGTTGCTGCAGCTGGCGGAACAGGTGGGGATCGGTGACTATAAGCTGAAGCAGGATTTTCGAACGGCGTTTGGGATGACGGTATTTGGATATTTGCGATCGCACCGCCTAGAACAAGCCCGCCAGCTCCTAGTCGACCGACACATGAGCGTATCCGAAGTTGCCCAGTTAGTTGGCTACAGCAGCCTGAGCAAATTTACCGCCGCCTTCAAACGGCAGTTTGGCGTCTTACCCAGCGCCTGTTTAGGCAAGCGCTGATAGTAACCATAACCAGAAACGCCGTTTTGGACTAAAAAAACGCCCGCTTGGTCATAGAAGTTTTAGAGCGAACTCAGTATTATCCGAAGTGGTCATTGAGAAGAATTCTTAATAAACGTTGATGATGTAGGAGCTGTGCCTGGTGCTGGCTCTCCACAAATATTCTTCTCTGATCTGGTGTGAGTTCTGTAAGCAAGTTTATGCAACAACATTTAATCAGTCGAGGACTATGGGGTGCGGGGATCATCCTACTCCTGGGTGTTCAGCCCAGTTGGGCACAAGATAGCCAAGATCCAGCAATAGAAACTCCAGACGCTGAATCCGTTGAGTCAGAAGCAAGCGACACGCTACGGATTGTTGTGACCGCTGAACGTACACCAGAAGATGTCCAGGATGTCCCTATCAGCATCACTACGTTTACAGAGCAACAGATCGAAGATGCCAATATCAATTCCTTAGATAGCATTGCCGACAGAACGCCTAATTTCACCTTTTTCTCCAGCGGTGCCAACCGCACATCGCCCTTCTACACCGTGCGCGGGG